>DASSVR010000077.1:0-19911 GCA_035705945.1 Solirubrobacterales bacterium | reverse complement strand
CTTCGCCAAGCGCGACGCCAAAGGGCCTGCCCGGCCTGCGCCGGTGGCCGCCGGGGGCGAGTGAGCGGGGATGTTCCCGCTCAATCTGCCCAACGCGCTCACCCTGCTCCGCATCCTCGCCGTGCCTGTGGTGGTCGTCGCGCTGCTCGGCGAGACCCCCAACGGCGACGCACTCGCCGCCGCCGTCTTCGCCCTGGCGGCGCTGACTGACGGCCTCGACGGCTACTTCGCCCGCTCCCGCGACGCCGTCACCACCTTCGGCAAGCTGATGGACCCGCTCGCCGACAAGCTGCTGATCACCGGCGCTCTCCTCTCCCTGGTCTCGCTCGACCGGCTGGAAGCGTGGGTGGCGATGGTGATCATCACCCGCGAGATCGCCGTCACCGGCCTACGGGTGATCGCCGCCGAGCGCGGCATCGTCATCGCCGCCAGCTGGCTCGGCAAGGTGAAGACCGTGCTCCAGATCGCCGCCGTAATCGCTCTCATCGCCACCAACCCCGCCCCGCTAGGTGTCGACATCCTCGTCTACATAGCCCTCGCAGTAACCGTGCTCAGCGGCGTCGACTACTTCTTCGGATTGCGGAAGCGAATCGAGGCACAGCAGAGAGAGCGGTCCGCAGCGAACTCGACCGCTTAGCCCAGACGAGCTCCGGCCGGCGGGTCCTGTCGGGCTGCGAGAGGCCTGCGCGCGAGGTTTACGTGCTCGACCTCTCTCCGCCCGCCACCCGCCGGAGGAGCGAGCTGCGGCTGACGCCCGCCGGTCTAACGCAGATGGTTGCTCCGGCGGGTGGCGCGGGGGGAAGACCCCCGCGCGCAGTCAGTTTGTAGAGCACGGGGGTCTTCCCCCCGTGACAGGACCCGCCGGTCGGAGCACCTCATTGCCGGAAGATCAGGCTGCGGGGGCCTCGAGCCACTCGCGCATCGTCATGTGGCGCTCTTGGTGCTCGCCGCTGCTCAGCTCGGTGCGCAGGTCGCCGAGGGTGCCGTAGCGCTCGGCGACGACGTTGTGACGGTGGATCGTCTCGAGGTTCTCCTGGCGGGCCATGACGAAGGTCTGCTCGGGCAGGTCGGGGTAGCCCTCGACGACCTGGCGGACCATCTCGCGGACGCAGTCCTCGACGAAGCGGGGGTTTTCATGGGCCTTGACGACGACCGACATCTCGTCGGAGCGCTTCATCAGCTCGTAGATCTCCGAGCTCATCGAGCTCTCGACGATCCGCAGCAGCTCCGGCGCCTCGATCCAGGCGGGGCCGCCCTCGGGGCAGCCGACGTAGAGGGTGCCGATGCCGCGCTGGTTGTGGGTCGCGATCGGCACCAGCTCGAGGATCCGCTCGACGTCCCCGGAGCTGAAGCCCTCGCCGGCCAGCCGGTCGCGGGCGAGGCCGGCGACCATCTCCTGAGCGCAGGGGCAGGCGGTCATGCCCTGGGCCTCGACGCCGGTCAGCGTACGAGTGCCGCGCTCGGAGGCGACCGCGGTGCCATGGAGGACGTAGATCTCCTGGGTCGGCTTGCCGGTCTCCGGCGTCTCCATCGTCTCCGGATAGCGGGCGGTGATCGAGACCTCCGCGCGCAGCCCGCCCTGCCGCTCCCGCACGCGCTCAGCAACGTGCGCGGCCAGGACCTCCGCCTTGAAGGCCTCGCCTAGCACCACCTCGTCGATCGCCTCTCCGACGATCTCCTCGAAGCGGGACATGTGGACGCCGGCCTGCTTCGGGTTGAGGTCGACGAAGCACTCGAAGCCGGCGTAGAAGAGGTTCTCGACGCCGTCCGTCTTGACCCGGATCACCTTCTCGACCCCGGTTACGCCCACCCGCGAGAGGCTCACCTGCGTCGCCGGCAGGGATGCCTGGACGTCGGGAGCGGTGGGGGCGGCGGTCGGCTGACTGGCCATCGGCTAACGAATGGTAAGCAACTCGCCTCCTCGGGCGTTGGAGAGGATTTTCCGCCTATACTCCGCCCTTCGGTCGGAGCTTTGGGGCCGGCCACCCCGACTAGGGAGAGGGGACGCGCGAAGCAGTGAGCATCGAAGGTCTGGAGACTGCGGCGGACGTCGTCGAGCGCGAAGTGGAAGAGAGCCCGATCGCCGAGATCGAGGAGCTCCGCGGGCTGATCACGCTTGGACGAGAACGCGGCTACCTGACCTTCGAGCAGATCTCCTCGACACTCGAGGAGGTCGAGATCACCAAGGAGCAGGTTTCCCAGCTCCACGCCCACCTTGTCGAGCACGGAGTCGACGTGATCGCCGAGGACGGGGTCAGCGCTTACAAGGCGCAGCGCGGCGGGGAGACCGTCGGCGCCTCGAAAAAGGAAGAGCTGGACCTGACCGTCGAGCCGAGCCTCGACTCGCTGCGGCTTTACCTGCGGTCGATCGGGCAGGTCGACCTGCTGACCGCGCAGCAGGAGGTCGAACTGGCGAAAAGAATCGAGCGCGGCGACATGCTGGCGAAGCGGCAGATGGTCGAGGCCAACCTGCGGCTCGTCGTCTCGATCGCGAAAGGCTATCTGGGCCGTGGTCTCAGCTTCCTCGACCTGATCCAGGAGGGTTCGCTGGGGTTGATCCGGGCGGTTGAGAAGTTCGACTACCGTCGCGGCTACAAGTTCTCCACCTACGCGACCTGGTGGATCCGCCAGGCGGTGACGCGGGCGATCGCCGACAAGGCGCGGACGATCCGGATCCCGGTCCACATGGTCGAGAAGCTGAACCGGGTCGCTCACGTCGAACGGCAGCTGGTGCAGAAACTGGGGCGCGAGCCGGAGCCGGCTGAGATCGCCGAGGAGCTTCGCTGGCCGGTCTCCGACGTGCGCGACATCCTCCGCGTCGCCCAGCTGCCGGTCTCCCTGGAGAAACCGGTGGGGGACGAGGACGAATCGGAGCTCGGCGACTTCGTCGCCGACGACGCCGTGCTGGAGCCCTTCGAGGAAGCGAGCGAGCACCTCCAGAAGGAGGGCGTGCGCAAGGCGCTCGAAGCGCTGCCCGAGCGCGAGCGGCAGGTGATCGAACTCCGCTACGGCCTCTCCGGCACCGAGCCGCTGACCCTCGAGGAAGTCGGCCGCACCTTCGGCGTCACCCGCGAGCGGATCCGCCAGATCGAGAACAACACGCTGAAGAAACTGAAGCGCCTGCCAGAGGCCCAGATGCTTCGGGAAGCTAGCTAGCCCACCGGCTCGAGCACGAAGACGCCGACTTCGCGGTCGAGCTTCGACTCGTAGTAGTCCCAGCCGGAGTACTGCTCCATGTGCCTGCGCCAGAGGTCTTCCCGTTCCTCGCCCTCGGCGAGCCGGGCACGCACCTTCAGCCGCCTTCGGCCCACCTCCACCTCGGCCTCCGGGTTAGCCAGCAGGTTGAGCGACCAGGCCGGGGTCTTCGCGTTGCCGGCGTTGGTGTTGATGACGACGTAGCGGTCGCCGTCGGCGAGGTAGAGGACCGGCGCGGTGCGCTGCTGCCCGGACCTGCGGCCGGTCGTCGTCAGGAGGAGAACCGGGCCTCGTCCCACCCTGCCGCCGATCCGCCCGCGGCTCAGGCGGTAAAGGGGCACGTTCAGCTTGCCGACCAGGCGCAGGCCGGTAGCGCCGAGGGAATGGGAGAGGCGCGAGTAGAAATGGTCGCTTGGCACGGGCGCGAGTATCCCATCGAGCTACAGTGGGGGCGATGGCCGTGCTGCATCCGTTCCGCCGGGCCGCTGAGAGCAAGGACCTCGACCTGCTCGCGGAGACGCTGCGCGAGGACGTCGTCCTCCACAGCCCCGTCCTCTTCCGCGGCTTCGAAGGCCGCGAGACCGTCGTCACCGTGCTCACCCACGTCGCGGCGACCCTCGAAGACCTCTCCTACACCCACGAGATGGCCGAGGGCGACACGGTAGTCCTCCGCTTCAAGGCGAAGGTAGGCGAGCGGGAGCTGGAGGGGATCGACTTCCTCGAGCTCGACGAGGAGGGCCGCGTCCGCGAGCTGACCGTCTTCATGCGGCCCTTTTCGGCTCTAACCACCTTCAACGAGCGGATGATCACCCGCCTCGGAGCGTCGGAAGGCTAGACGGGCGGCACTTCATTCAGGCAAGCTGCCGCATCTCCGGCCGGCTCGTTGTCGATCTTCTCGAAGAGAATTCGGCCCGGACCATCGGACCGGACCCGGAGACGGTCGCCGGCGGCGATCCCCGCCTCGGCGCATGGCGCCTTCGGGAAGGTCACCTGACGTTTGGGGCGGAGCAGCACTTGCCGAACAGTGGATGGGGGAGGCAGGATTCGAACCTGCGTAGGCATTGCCGGCAGATTTACAGTCTGCTCCATTTGACCGCTCTGGCACTCCCCCAGCGGTGGGGAGACGATTCTATTGACCTTCGGGTGGACGAGTCCGTCCAAGGCAGTGCCTGGCTCGACCTCGTACTCAGAATACTTCGCTCCCCCCAGCGTCAGTCCGCGTGATCCCTCGACATGCGGCGCCGGAATGAACCAGCGCCTGCCGTCCCCGACTAGGACGAAGAGGTAATCGACGTGGCGAGGGTCAAACCTCTTCGTCAATCCGGTCCAGCTCCGATTGCCGCCATTGGTGGCAATCGAGATCTGCCACCGATCCTTTTTCTGTTTCGACCCTCGATAGGTCGAAGTCTTCACCTGGATCTTGATCAGCTGGCCGTCAAACTCCGCCACCAGGTCAACGTCAGGGCTGTGCGTGAACGGCACCCATACGACGGCACCCTTGCTTGCCAGCCACTCCATCGCCGACAGCTCTCCGATGTCGCCCTCACCCGCCGGTTGACGGCTCGCTCTCGAAGGTGAGGGCTTTGCCCTTCCTGTATCTCCATGAAATCTATTGTCGCTGAACATGCAGACAGAAAAATGCGCAGCTTCTACGGACACGTGAAAGGATGAAGTCGTGCTACCGCTCGTAAACAGGGTCATCGCGATCGCCGGCGTAGGCGGTGGGCTCGGCCCGCTGGTCGCGCAGCGCCTCGTTGCGGCCGGCGCCACGGTCGCCGGCACCGATCGCGACCAGGCCGTTCTCGACGCCCTCGCCGCGGATCTCGACCTCCCGCCCGATCGCTGGGACGGGCGCCCGGTCGACCTCCTCGACGAGGAGGCCACCCGCGGCTGGTGCGACGCTCTCGTCGGGCGCTTCGGCCGGGTCGACGGCCTCGTCCAACTGGTCGGCGGCTGGCGCGGCGGGCAGCCGCTGCACGAGGCGCCCCTCTCCGACTGGGACCTCCTCCACGACCTCCTCGTCCGCACGGTCCAGCAGACGACCCGCGCCTTCCACGACCAGATCGCCGCCAGCGGCCACGGGCGCTTCGTCCTCGTCTCCGCCAAGCAGGCGCAGCGGCCGAGCAATACCAACGCCGCCTACGCGGCCGCGAAGGCCGCCGCCGAGGCGTGGACCCTCGCCCTCGCCGACGGCTTCGAGCCGGGCGGCGCCACCGCCAACATCATCGTCGTCGAGGCGATCCTGACGCCGCGGATGCGCGAGGAGAACCCCGGGAAGGACTTCCCGACCTTCACTCCCGCTGAGCACATCGCCGAGGCGATCGCATTCCTCTGTTCGGACACCGCCGCGAAGATGAACGGGCAGCGCCTGCCGCTTACCATGGGCCAATGAGCCCGAAGGGCCCAAACGCGAAGCCCGACGGCAAGATGACGATCGGGGAGCTGGCGCGGCGGACCGGGATGACGATCCGCAACATCCGCGCCCACCAGACCCGCGGCATCCTGCCCCCGCCGGAGGTCCACGGCCGCACCGGCTACTACAACGAGGAGCACGTCGCGCGGATCGAGCTGACCCGCGAAATGCAGGCCGAGGGCCTAAACCTCGAGGCAATCCGCCGCGTGCTGGAGAGCAGCGAAGGCTCCTCTCGGGAGATGGTCGACTTCGCCCGCGCCATCCGGGCGCCGTTCGAGGATGAGACGCCGGAGATCTTCGACGAAGACGAGCTGGCGGCCACCTGGCAGGTTGACAGCTTCGACCCCAAGCTCCTGGCTCGGGGCGAAAAGCTGGGCATCATGCGCCGGCTCCCCGAGGGCAAGATCGAGGTGATCAGTCCCCGCCTGCAGCAGGCCGGCACCGCCCTGGTCGAGCTGGGCGTATCCCCCCAGGCCGTGGTCGAGACCGGCGAGGAGCTTCGCCGTTGCTCGGAGGGCGTTGCCCGCACCTTCGTCGAACTCTTCGTGCGGGAGATCTGGGAGCCGTTCGACAAGGCGGGTCGCCCCGAAGAGGACTGGCCGAAGGTGCGCGAAGCCCTTGACCGCATGCGCCCCCTCGCCTCCGACGCGCTCCTGGCAATGTTCCAGATCACGATGGGCGAGTCGACCGAGAAGGCCGGCGAACGCACCCTGCGAGAGGCCGGCGAACCCACCGGCAAACGTCGCCGCTCCTCGAAACGCTCGGCGCGGCGCTCCCGCTAATCGTCAACGATTGACGGTGAGGGTCATCCGCATCTTCCGCGGGTGGACCGTGCAGATGTACCTGTAGGTGCCGGGGACCTCGAAGACACGCTGGAAGCGCGCTTCGGTCACGGCCGTGGTCGTGGTCGAATAGCGCGAGTTCCGCTCCAGGTTCCCCGGTCCCTGCTTCAGATGCACGTCGTGGGGCTTCGTGTTGCGCGCGGACCAGACCCACCGCACCGCGCGCCCCTTGCGGATGGTCACCGAGGTGGGCGCAAAGAAGAAGTCGTTGACAGTCACCTTCACCGGCGGCCGCTGGGCCGCCCCGGTCGGCGACGCGGCCGCGCCGATCAGCCCGACCGCGAGCGCCGAGAGAGCGAGCCCCCGCAGCGCTGACGCACCCGGCCGCATCAGCAACTCAGCTCCCCGGGCAGCGGCGCCACCTCGACCGGCTGGAATTTCTGGAAGGGAGGATGCGTGGCTACCCGCCTGACCCAGCTGCACTGCTGGTTCTGCGGCGGATTCGAGGTCGCGTAGCCGAGGATCGTGCTCGGGTTGCTCTGTTCGGCGAAGTCGACCTGCAGCCCCGCTTCCAGGTCGAGGCTCTTAACCTGGTCGGCCAGCACATCCGGCTGGGGACAGATCGGGTAGATCCGGCTCAGCGGCACTTTGCCGTTGCCGGGAGCGAACGTCGCACCGGCGCTGTTGCCGCTCCAGCAGTTGCCACCGCCGGTGTTGTCGTTCCAGAAGTCGTATTCGCCGTTCGGGTCGGCGCCTTCCCGGCCTATCGTGTTTTCGATGTACTGGTTGTTGATGTTCTTGGCGTCGTCGCCTTGGTTGGCGACGAAGACTTCGCCCGGGCCCGAGAACGAGGCGACTCCCCACTTGTAGTTGCCGAACACGTTGTTGCGTTTGACCACGTTGCCGGCGCCGCCGTAGATGACGATCCCGACGCCGGTGGGGTAGTTGACCGTCGCGCCCCCCAGCTGACCGAGCCCGGGTGAGACCGTGCGGAACGCCGAGTTGGCGAGGAAGTAGTTGTAGTTGTTCCAGAACACGTCGTTGCGAGCGATCAGGTTCCAGCCGTTGGGCTCGAACCCCTCGCTGTCGAGCGTGTTGGGAACGATGCCGGCCCCGTTGTTGAAGAAGGCCGACTCGACGATCTTCACGTACTTCGAGTTGGTACCCGAGTACCCGAGCACATTTTCGTAGCTGCGCAGGTTCTTCAACAGCGTCCACCGCGGTTTGCGCTGGCAGGGTGCCGGCGGCGGCGCGATGCCGTGGTTGGTCCAGCTCCGCTTGTCGCAGGGCGTTTCGCCGACGTAGAAACCGGCATCGCCGTGGCGGAAGGCGGTGGAGTTGACCATCTTGCCGCCGAGGCAATTCTTCGCGAAGAGGCCGTAATAGCGGTTACCGGAAGCCAGCAGGTTGGCCATCGTGTAGCCGTCGCAGTGCTGGCCGCCTCCGCCGCCGTAGCGGCCCCCTCCGCCGGAGGCGTGGATGAAGAATCCATTCGCTTGGTAGTTCCGGGCCCACATGTTCCTGATCACCAAGCCGTCGACGCTGATCGCCTCGATCCCGTTCTGAGCGGCGCCCAGCTCGCCTTTGGCATTCTTCCCTTCGAGGACCACCTTGCGCCGGTTCTTCTTCGTGCCTTCGATGACCAGTCCGTCGAAGCGCTTGCGCCTCGCGGTGCCGTCGAGGACCACCGCCTCCCGGTACTTCCCGGGCCGAACCGCCACCTTGACCTTCACCTTCGCGTTGCCCTTCTTCGCCTTGAAGGACCCGGCGGCGTCGACTGCCCTCTGGATGGTGCGGTACCGGCAGCCGTGCTTGCACGCTTCGAAGACGCGGGTCTTCGCCTGCTTCCCCTGCGCTCCGCCCTTGGCGGCAGGCGCCGGCGCCGCGAGCGCGCCGAGCGTCAGGCAAACTCCGACGAGAACGGCGGGAACTGCCAGCCTGTGCTTCATATCGCTCCTTGCAGAGCGTAGCGAGCCTGGGCGTTCAGCCAGCGGCGATCGACCCCAGCGCCTCTTCCAATTCAGAGGCGCCGAAGGCCCCCTCGAAGCTCTCGCGGACGAAACCCTTGCGGTCGATCAGGAAGGCCCAGGGCTCGGTCGGGAGGCGGAAAGCCCGCATCTGGGGACGGATCCCCTTGGCCGGGTCGTTTTCCTCGTAGACCTCCATGTGGATGAACTCGGCCTCGCCCTGGTGGGCGTCGGCGACCTGCTGGGCGACGTCTACGACCGGCCCGCAGACCCGGCTCTGGCAGAGCGCGGGGGTCGCGAAGACGAGCACGATCGGCTCCTTCCCGAGGACGTCGGCGTAGTCGACCTGGTGCATCTGGTCGGGCGGCACCCGCGTGTCGATCTCCGCCATGTTCCCGCCGACGTCGGAGGCGGTCGGGGTGTGCATGATGGGAGCTTTCTCGCCGACCCCCGGCACCCCCGGGAACCGCCCCACCACCGGGCTCGGCACCCGCGAGACCTCCAAACCCTCGGCGCCCTTCAGCATCGCGATCGCGAGGTAGGAGCCCGGGTGGTCGAAGTCGACCTTGGGGACGACGTAGACGGTTTGGGCCTCTTCCGGCCCGCCGCCGCGGGCGCGGTAGGCGGGCTTCGCCTCCAGCGAGGTCACCTGCGCCGGCAGCGGCCCAACCACGGGACCCTTCCCGTCCTTGGCGAAGTACAGCGCCACGTCCGCGTCGTTCACCTGTTCGTTGCCGGTGGTGAAGACCCCGAACGGGTACCGGTTCTCGCCGACGACGAAGGTCTGCGCCGCCGGCGCGATGACCAGGTCGGTCGGTTTGGTCCCGGACTCGTGCAGCAGGTCCGCGATCGTCTTCCCCCTGGCGGAGGGGAACTCGCCGGCCGCGGGCGCGGGCCGGGAGGAGTCGTCCGAGCTATCGCCGCAACCGGTGGCGGCAAGCCCGAGAGCGATGCAGATGATCGCCAGCGAGAGGAGTTTCCGGCCGCGCATTACCGGCAAGCTACACATCGGCTGAGGGCGGTTGATCATCCGAGCGGCTGCCTAGGCTGCACGCCATCGTCGCCGGGGTCCTTAAGTCGCGCCTCACGATCCTCCTCGCCCTCGTCGCCGCCTTCGCGCTGGGGGTGGTCCTGCCGGGAGCGTTCGGGCAGTCCGAGCCGGCTCCGACCGCGGTCCGAAGCGCTCTCGCCCAGACGGATCGCGTCCAGGGAGCTCCCGGCCGCACGCTGGTGCTGAGCCGCGTCGTCGTCGAGCCGGGAGCACGGCTGGCGCTGCACCGCCACCTCGGCACGCAGATCGCGCGAATCGTTTCCGGGACCCTCACCTACACCGTTCGCAGCGGCGCCGCGACGATCCGCAAAGGGGAGTCCGACCAGGACCCGCCGCTCGTTCGCAAGCTCGAAGCCGGCGACACCATCCGAATCCGGGCGGGGGAGTGGATCGTCGAGCAGCCCTCCGACATCCATCAAGCCGCAAACCGCGGATCGGCCCCCGTCGTCATCTACCTGGCGACGCTGCTGCGGGACGGAGCGCCACCGTCGACGCCCGTAACCTCGCCTTAAGCAGGCGACCCTCGGCAACCAGCAAAAATGGCGTTTATGAAAAAGCTCGCCGCCGTACTCGTCCTCGCCGCCGGTCTCGTCGCGGTCCCGGCGCTCGCCGCGGAAGTCACCCGTGAGACCTACAAGGAAGCGGTGGAACCGATCTGCAAGGCGAACACGGAAGCGAACGAAAAGATCCTCGCGGGCGTGCGGCAGAAAGTGAAGGAAGGGAAGCTGGACGCAGCGGCGAGGCAGTTCTTCGCCGCGGCGAGAGCGCTGAAGCGGACCCGAACCCAGCTCCTCCAGGTCCCGAAACCGGAAGCCGACGTCGCCCGCCTGACGAAATGGCTCCGCTACGTGAAGCGCGAGGTCGAACTCTTCGAAGCCGCCGCTCGGAAGCTCTCCAACGACGAAAAGAACGCGGCCCAGAGGATGGTGGTCCGACTGATCAGCAACGCCCGCCAGACCAACAACCTGGTCCTCGAATTCGAATTCCGCTACTGCCGCTTCCAACCCTCGAAGTTCGTCTGAGCCGCCCGGCCGCTCCCCAGCCCCGTGCGAGCGCACCGTCTAGAATCATCCTGAGCGTGCGGCTTCGCAGGAGGCCGAACCCGCCCGGATAGCTCAGTTGGTAGAGCACTTCCATGGTAAGGAAGGGGTCACGAGTTCAAGTCTCGTTCCGGGCTTAGATCGGATTCTCGGAGTCGAACGCCCCGACTCTTGTCACCCGCAGCGTCGCTGACGTCGAGGGCGTGACCAGGCCAAGGGCCATCAGGGCAAAGCCGAACCTGGAACCGGGGATCTATCCGGATGGTTGTTCGCTGCCCGTTGGGAGAATCGAGCATCGCCGAAAGCGCTTGGGATCCGGAAACCGAAGGAGGACGAATGTCGTCGAGCAACCCGACCGAAGGAGGCCATGATCAGGAGCCTGGCGTGCCGAGCGGCTTGGACCGCAACGACATGAGTCACCGAATCGACGGGTTGATCATGCGGATTCTCGGTGTCGCCATCCTGCTCGGCCTGGTGGCGGTCGTGGCGTACTACGCCGCCAAGCACGGCGAGGACTCCTCCACGGCCACGGTCGGCGCCGCACCTGCAGCTCCCGCGGGCTCGGCCTCCTACAAGCCTGAAGAGGACCTCACCCGTCTCGCCGACGTGAAAGTGCCCGGCTCGGAGCAGTTCAAGCGGGCCGACCCGACGCTGCCTTCCGTCCCGCCGGGGGCGGTGAAGGAATTCAAAATCGACGTCTACGAGCACGTCACCAAGGTCTCCGACGATTTCCCGCCGACCCGTGTCTGGTCCTACGCGGTCAACGGCAAGTTCAATCGCGGCAACGGCGTCTCTGCCCCGATGGTCGTCGAACAGGGTGACCGGGTGGAGATGACGCTGTTCAACGGGAGCAGCAAGGCGATGCAGGTGAGGGTTCCGCATTCCATCGACTTCCACTCCTCCGAGCTCAACCCCGAGACGGCGTTCAGGACCATCGCCCCGGGCGAGAGGACGACCTTGAAATTCACCGCCAAGCATCCAGGCGTGTTCATGTACCACTGCGCCACGCAGCCCGTCCTGCAGCACACCGGCTCGGGCATGGTGGGGATGATGATCGTCAAGCCGCGGAACCTCCCGCCGGCCGACCACGAGTTCTGGATCAACCAGCAGGAGTACTACATCGGGGAGCCCGGCGGCGACGGCGATCTGGAAAAGATGGAGGCCAAAGAGCCGGACGTCATTGCTTTCAACGGCTACGCCGCGCAGTACCA
The DNA here is from genome assembly GCA_035705945.1 of Solirubrobacterales bacterium. Classification (GTDB taxonomy): domain Bacteria; phylum Actinomycetota; class Thermoleophilia; order Solirubrobacterales; family 70-9; genus VAYN01. The sequence goes on along the minus strand of DASSVR010000077.1, from coordinate 8,252 downwards.
AGGGGCCCCGATCAGGGTCGGGCGGGGCGAGCGGGTCAGGGTGTACTTCCTGAACTCCGGTCCCTCGATCTGGTCGGCGTTCCACGTGATCGGCACTGTCTTCGACCGAACCGAAATCGAGGGCGTCGAGGGCTTTCACGCCCAGACCGTCAACGTCGCGCCTTCCCAGGGCGGGATCGTTGAATTCACGCTCGACCGAGAGGGCGCCTACCCGTTCGTGACCCACGCCTTCGGAGACACGGTGAAGGGAGCGATCGGCGTCTTCGAAACCAGGAACGCCCCCGCCGCGCCGGAGATGGACCACGGGAAATACGACCACGGCACGGATCAGGTGCCCGCCGTCGATGCCGACGTGGGCGTGACGATGGGCGAGATGTACGTCGAGACCAACGTCCCGGAGATCAGCGCCGGCGAGATCACCTTCTCGATCACCAACGAGGGAGCCGCCCCCCATGCCCTGCTGGCGGGCCTGGCCCCGGTGGAATCCCCGGACGACGAGGCAACCGGAATCGCCAAGATCATCCAGCCCGGCGAAACCATCGAAAAGACGGTCACCCTCGACGCCGGCGACTACCAGCTGTTCTGCAACATCCCAGGCCACCTGGAATCCGGCCAGGTGACCGACTTCAAGGTCACCGACTGAGCGGCGGCGGCAGACCTGATCCGGCCTAGGCGGATGGGAGGCCAGTGTGATAAAAGAGATTATATGAGCGAATCACCTGCCAAGGCCGCTGCGGGAGTCACCGAGGCGGTCGAGCGCATCATCGATGACGTGCGGGCGCGGGGTGACCTGGCCGTTCGCGAGTACTCCGCCCGCTTCGACAATTGGGAGCCGAAGGGCTTCCTGCTCTCCGCCGAGCAGATCGAGCGCTGCGTCGCTGAGGTCGACGAGCAGACGCTCGAGGACATCCGCTTCGCGCAGGCACAGGTGCGGCGCTTCGCGGAAGCCCAGCGGGCCTCGCTCGCCGACGTCGAGGTGGAGACCCTGCCCGGCGTGTTCCTCGGCCACCGGCACCTGCCGATCTCCGCGGTCGGCGCCTACGTCCCGGGTGGCCGCTACCCGATGGTTGCCTCGGCCCACATGAGCGTGGTTACCGCCAAGGTCGCCGGCGTTCCCCGGGTCGCCTCCTGTACGCCGCCGTTCGACGGGGCGCCGACGGCGGCCACGATCGCCGCGATGCACCTCGGCGGGGCGGATGAGATCTACGTGCTCGGGGGCGTCCAGGCACTGGCTGCCCTCGCCCTCGGCACCGAGTCGATCCCCCGGGTCGACATGCTGGTCGGTCCCGGCAACGCCTTCGTCGCCGAGGCGAAGCGCCGGCTGTTCGGCGAGGTCGGGATCGACCTGCTCGCGGGGCCGACGGAGATCCTGGTGATCGCCGACGAGCAGGCCGACCCCGAGATCGTCGCCGCTGACCTGATAGGCCAGGCCGAGCACGGCCCCACCACCCCGGCTGTTCTGATCACCACGTCTGCCGAGCTCGCGAAAAAGGTTGAGGGGGAGGTGGAGCGCCAGCTCGACGCCGACCTCGTCACGGCGGAGACGGCCCGGACCGCCTGGAGGGAGCACGGGTCGATTCGCGTCGTCGGCTCTCCGGAGGAGGCCGTGGCCGCCGCCGACGAGCTCGCCTACGAGCACGTCGAGATCCTCACCGAGGACCCGCGCTGGTACCTCGAGCGGATCGGCAACTACGGCGCGATGTTCCTCGGCGAGGGGACGACCGTCGCCTTCGGCGACAAGACGATCGGCACCAACCACGTCCTGCCGACCGCCGGCGGCGCTCGCTATTCCGGCGGGCTCTGGGTCGGCAAATTCCTCAAGACCGTCACCCACCAGGAGGTCCGGAACCCCGGGTCGAGCGTGCGAATCGGAGAGATCTGCGCCAGGCAGTGCCGGGTCGAGGGCTTCGAGGGCCATGCCCGCAGCTGTGACGTTCGGGTCGCCAAGCTCGGCGCCGAGGCCTAAGAGAGGAGGCCGGCCCTGGCTTTGCCCAGCGAGCGTCTCGACGGCCGTCACGCGATGGTCACGGGCGCCGGCCGCGGGCTCGGCCGCGCGGCGGCGCTGGCGCTCGCCGAGCTGGGAGCCGAGGTGACGCTGGTCGCGCGCTCCGAGGAGGAGCTGATCGCCCTGGCGGAGGAGATCCACGCCGTCGGCGGCAGCGCGCACGTCCGGCCCGCCGACGTGACCGACGAGGAGGCGGTCGAGGCCGCGGTCGAGGCAGCCGAGGCCGACGGTCCTCTCATGATTCTCGTCACTGCCGCCGGACTCAACCGGACCGGCCCCAGCGCCGACTATCGACTGGCCGACTTCGACCTGCTGATGGACGTCAACGTCCGCGGCACCTTCATCGCCTGCCGCGCCGCCGGCAGGCGCATGCTCGAGCGCAGCGCGGGCCGGATCGTCACGGTCTCCTCGCAGATGGGCATTGTCGGTTACCCGGGACGCGCCGCCTACTGCGCGACCAAGCACGCCGTCAACGGCCTGACCAAGGCGCTCGCGGTCGAGTGGGCGCCTCACGGCGTCACGGTCAACGCGGTCGCTCCCACCTTCGTCGAGACTCCGCTGACGAGGCCGATGCTCGCCGACCCCGAGTTCGCCGCCGAGGTCGCCCGCCGCATCCCGGGCGGCGAGATCGCGAGCACCGAGGACGTCGCGGCCGCCGTCGCCTACCTCGCCGGCGATCGGGCGCGTGCGGTGACCGGTCATGTCCTCGCCGTCGACGCCGGCTGGACCGCCTGGTAGAGGTTCGACGGGCGGGGCGCGGCTCAGCCCGCGAACGAGCGCTCCGGCTGGCCCGCGACTCCCGGCCGCAGCGCGAGCACGGCCCCGGCGGCGGGTTCGCCGCGCAGCTGGCTGGGAGTCCGTCCATGGCGGGCGGTGGTGACGAACAGCGTTTCGAGTCCCGGCCCGCCGAAGGCGGGGCAGGTCGGCTTCGCCACGGGGAGGCGGATCGCGGCGTCGAGCTCGCCATCGGGGGCGTAGCGCCGTAGCTCGCCGCCACCGAACAGGCAGACCCAGACGCCGCCCTCGGCGTCGATCGCCAGGCCGTCGGGCATCCCATTCGCGGGATCGACGGAAACGAACGGCCGCCTGCCCGAGAGCGAGCTGCCGGCGGGATCGAAGTCGAAGAGGTCGATGCGATGGGAGGTGCTGTCGACGTGATACAGCAGCTCCCCGTCGGGGCTCCAGCCGAGGCCGTTGGAGATCGTCAGGCCGCTGACCGCGCGCTCGACCCCGCCATCAGGCGCCACCCGGTAGAGCGCCGCCGCGCCGCGGGTCCTGGTCCGTGACATCGTCCCCGCCCAGAGGGTGCCGCTCGGATCGACCTGGCAGTCGTTGAACCGGTTGGCCGCGAGCCCGGGCTCGACCGAGAGAAGGCTCCGCCGGGCCCCGCCCTCGTCGACGAGGATGAGCTCCCGCTCGACCGCCAGCACCCAGCCGCCGCGCCGCCGGGGTATCGCCGCGCCGATCTCCCCGTCCACCCCCATCGACCACTCGCCTCCACCCGGGCGCCAGCCGAGCACGAGACCGCGCTTCACGTCGACTCTCACCAGCTCGCCGGTCTCCGCCAGCCAGTGCGGCGCCTCTCCCAGCTCGTCCGCCGCCGCCAGAGCGACCTCGACCCCGGTCCTTTCGTCCATTGGGGCAGTTAATCCTGAGCGTAAGATATAATGACTTTATGGCACGGCTTCATCGCGACGCGATGCGCGTCCTGATCGGGGAGATCGTTACGGGCAGGCTCGAGCCGGGGGATCAGCTCATGCGTGAGGTGGACCTCGCGGAGCGGTTCGGCGTCAGTCGCGGCGTCGCCCGCGAGACGATACGCGCCCTCGAGGAGAGGGGGCTGATCACCGTCCGCCACGGGCGCGGCGCGACCGTCAACGAGGCCGAGAGCTGGAACGTCTTCGACCCCGACGTCCTCGGGGTCCTGCTCGAGACCGAACGCAAGACGGAGGTTCTGAGCGAATACCTCGAGTGCCGTCGCATCCTCGAGGTGGAGGCGGCGGGGCTTGCCGCGGCACGGGCCAGCGCGGAGGACGTCGAGCGGGCGGCGGAGGCGCTGTCGCGGATGGAGGAGTCGGCGAAACGCGTGCCGAGCGACGCCGCGGAAGCGCTCTTCCACCATGCCGACATCGACTTCCACCAGGCGCTGATCGCGGGCACCGGCAACCGCGCCCTGGGGGGCCTGGTCGAACGGATCCACTCTGCGCTGCTGCTCGCTCGCTATCCCCTCGCTCGCCCGGAATACCGGCTCGAGCGGGCGCTGCCGGAGCACCGCCGGATTCTCGAAGCCGTCGCCGCCGGCGACGTCGAGGAGGCTCGGGCGGCGATGCGAGACCACCTCGACACCGTGCTCAGCTACCTCAACGAGCCGGCGCCGTCGGAGTCGGTGGCCTGAGCACCCGCTGACGGTCGCCGGGCCGATCAAAGCGGATCGCGGAAGAAGCTCATCCGCGCGGTCGTTCCGCCGTCGACGTAGATCGTCTGCCCGGTGACGAACGCGGCGTGGTCCGAGCAGAGGAAGGCGACCAGCGGCGCGACGTCGGCCGGGAGGCCCACCCGTCCGAGCGGGATGGTCCTGGCCAGCTCCCTCGGGTCGTAGCCGGGCCGCTCGTGGTAGCGGGGAACCTCGATCACGCCGGGGGCGACGCAGTTGACCCGGACCCCGGCCGGAGCGAGGTCGATCGCCAGCGCCCGCGTGGAGGCCTCCACCGCCCCCTTCGTCCCCGCGTAGGCGACGTGGCCGGGGAGGCCGCCGTGGCCGTGGATCGAGCCGATGTTGACGATCGCGCTCCCCTCGCCCAGGTGGGGGAGGGCAGCTCTTGCGGAGGCCAGGTAGGCGCGCCAGTTGACCGCGTAGAGCTCGTCCAGGACGCTGTCGTCGCTCTCCGCGAACGCCACCTCACGCGTCAGCCCCGCGTTGTTGACGAGGATGTCCAGCCCGCCAAGGGCCTCCACGGTCTGTTCGACGACACGGCCGGGAGCATCGGCCTCCCCCAGATCTGCGCCCACCGCGACGCAGGCAGTCTCGGCCGCCCGCAGCGCGTCCAGCGTCTCGGTGGGGTCGGTCCGACTGTGATGGACCGCCACCGCGGCGCCCTGCCTACCGAGCTCGATCGCGATCGCCTGGCCGATCCCGACCGCGGCGCCGGTGACGAGTGCCCGGCGACCGGCCATCGGCTTCCTCTCGTCGCCCATCTCAGGACCGTCCCGTCGCATCGGCGTTCAGCACCTCGGGATTGGCGATGTTGACCGGCGCCCCGCCGGCGAGCAGGAGGCCGATGTCGGAGGCCAGCGAGCCGAAGACCCGCCTGTTCCAGGCGCGGGTCAAGCCGATCGAGTGGGGGGTGCAGACCACGCGCGGATCGTCGACCAGCGGCTGACACCCACGCGGCGGCTCGGTGGGGAAGACGTCGAGGCCGACGCCGGCGAGCCAGCCGCGGTCGAGCGCTTCGGCGAGGAGCGCGGTCCCGTCGATCAGCTCGCCCCGCGAGGCGTTGATCAGGATCGCGCCCGGCTTCGCCTGCGAGAGCAGCTCCCGATCGATCATGCCGCGAGTGGTCTCGCTCAGGTTGCAGTGCAGGGAGATCACGTCGGACTCGCGGAAGAGCGGCGCGAGGCCGGCGGCCCTGCCGGCGCCGAAGGCGGGGTCCTCGATGTGGTTCCGGGCGTCGTGGTAGATCACCTTCATTCCTATACCCGCCGCTAGCCTGGCGACTTCCGAGCCGATCCGGCCGAGGCCGACGATTCCGAGGGTCGCCCCGTCCAGGTCGCGGACCTCGTAGTCGTACCGCTCCGCCCAGCGGTTTTCGCTGACGAGCAGGCGCAGCTCGTAGAGGCGCTTCATCGTCGCGAAGATCAGCGCCAGGGTCCCCTCGGCGACCGGGCGAGTGCCGGCGTCGGGCGCGTAGAGGACCGGCACGGAGCGGCGCGTCGCCGCGACCAGGTCGATTTTGTCGAGCCCGGTTCCGGTCCGTGCCAAAGCCCGCAGCCGCGGTGCCCGCTCGAGCAGGGACGAATCAACCGACTGGGAGCGGACGATCAGCACCTCGGCGCACGCCAGCTCGGCCTCGTCACCCGCCTCGGCGACGATCACCTCGCCGACGGCGCCGAGCATCTCCCTCCCGATCGGGGGAATCGGCGCCGTCGCCAGTATCCGGGTCGAGCCGGGCATCAGCCGAGGTACCGCTGCAGCTCGCGGCCGCGGTCGGCCAGCTCGACGGCCTGGTCGGTGTCGGCGCGGGAGGAGACATGGGGGACGCCGACGTCCCACCAGCATTCGGAGTCGAGGAGCAGCCGGTGCGGCTCGACATCGACGACGAGTACGCAGGGGCCGGCCTCCGCGCGCGCCGCAACGAGCGCCTCCTCGACCTCCTCGGCGGTGGTGGCGAGGAAGGTTTGGCAGCCGAAGCTGGCGGCGTTGGCGGCGTAGTCGACCTCGACCGGGTCGCCTGCCAACGCTTCCTCGCTCGGCAGGCGGCGCCGGAACTCGAGCCCGAAGCTGCGGCCGATCCGACCGCGCTGCAGCGCGTGGATCGACTGGAAGCCGTGGTTGCGGAAGAGCACGACGGTCAGCTTCAGACCCTCCTGGACCGCAGTCACCAGCTCGCTGGCGCCCATCAGGTAGGTGCCGTCGCCGATGATCGCGTACACCTCGCCGTCCGACCGGGCCATCCGCACGCCCATCGCCGCTGGGATCTCGTGTCCCATGCAGGAGAAGCCCACCTCCATAAAGACGGTGCTTCCCGCGCTGGTGTCCCAGAGCTTGTGCACGTCGACGTGCGGGGTGCCGGAGGCGACGATCACCGCGTCGTCCTCGTCGGCCTGCTGGTTGAGGATGCGCAGCGCCTGGCCCTGCGAGAGCCGCTCTCCCTCCCGCGGAGCGAGGTCGGAATCGAGGTCGGCGTGCCAACGTGCCCATGCCTCCACCGCCTGCTTCCGCCACTCGGGCTTGCGGCCGACCTCGCCGCGGACCGCCCGCAGAAGCGCGACGACGCCCTCACGAGCATCCGCGACGATCGGTGCGCCGCCCAGCTTCCGCGCGTCGGCCTCGCTGACGTTGACGCCGACGAACCGGACCGAGGGGTCCTGGAACAGCGAGTTCGAGCCGGTGGTGAGGTCGATCAGCCGGGTGCCGAGGCAGAGGACGACGTCGGCCTCGCGGGCGAGCGAGTTCGCGGCTCGCGTGCCGCTGTGGCCGATCGCGCCGACGGCCAGCTCGTGCGGCGGCATCGTGCCCTTGCCCGCCGAGGTCTCGGCGACCGGCGCGTCCAGCGCCTCGGCGAGCTCGACCAGCTGCGCCGCCGCCGCGGAATACCGCACGCCGCCGCCGGCGATTATCAGGGGTCGCTCCGCCGCGGCGAGGATCCGCGCCGCCGCCTCGACCTGCTCCGGCGCGGGCTGCCGGCGGGCGACCGTCCAGACCCGCTCCTCGAAGAAGTCCGCCGGGAACTCCCAGTCCTCCGCCTGGACGTCCTGGGGCAGCGAGATCGTCACGGCGCCGGCGCGCTCCGGATCGAGCAGGGTGCGGATCGCCTGGGGAAGCGAGGCGAGCAGCTGCTCCGGCCGGTCGATGCGGTCGAAGAAGCGGCTGACCGGGCGGAAGCAGTCGTTGACCGTCAGCTCCGGGTCGTAGGGCAGGTCGAGCGACTGCATCGGCGGGCCCTGCAGCCGCGTCGCGAAGGTGTCAGAGGGGAGCAGCAGGACGGGGATGCGGTTCACGGTGGCCGTCGCGGCGCCGGTGAGCATGTTAGTCGCGCCGGGCCCGATCGAAGCGCTGCAGGCGAGCGTCGAGAGGCGCTCGTTGGCCTTGGCGAAGCCGATCGCCGTGTGCACCATCGCCTGCTCGTTCTTCGGCTGGTGGTAGGGCATCAGCGCCCGCTCCTGCTCCAGCGCCTGTCCGACCCCGCAGACGTTGCCGTGCCCGAAGATGCCGAACATCGCCGGGATCACCCGGCGCCGCACCCCATCGCGCTCGCTCTGCTGGGCGGCGAGGTAGCGGACCAGCGCCTGGCCGGCGGAGAGGCGCAGCCTGGGTCGGTCGGCTTGTCGGTCGGAATTCATCTCGTTCTCCTTCGGTTTCGGCTGTTGGTCATCGGAAGCTTCCGCGGGTCCTCAGAACCCGATCGACCTGGCGTGCTTCAGGCTCCGACGGGCGTCGGGCAGCGCCTCGTCAGTGGAGGTCGGCTCGCGGTCCTGCTCGAAGGTCGCCCAGCCGGAGTAGCCGTGGGCGCGCAGAGCCTCTGCCACC
>DASSVR010000076.1:0-33918 GCA_035705945.1 Solirubrobacterales bacterium | reverse complement strand
GCGTACATGCCAAAAATCAGCCTGACGACCTTTGTCGATTTCACCGCCTCGGCTGGCTCGACGCGCTTGACTAAGGTGAGACGCGCTAAAGCAGACTATGGGGAGGACTACTCGCCGCAGAAGGACTTCTACAAAGCACTCCGGGAGGCCATCGAAGAGTCGTTTGAAGAGGGGTGGAGTGCGGCAGAGCTCAAGAAAAAGCTCTCGAAAGTACCCGACCCAAAGAAGAAAAAAAACTACGAGGCTTGCCGAAAAGGCCTCACCAAATGGGCGGGGAGACAAGCTTTTGTCTTCCACCCGAAACAGCGCGCTTCCTGGAAAAGTGGCGAACTTACCGTCAAGGTCAATCCGGAGCTTGACCTGTCAATCAATGGAACGCGGCACAGGATCAAGCTCTACTTCAAAGGTGAAGCGCTGTCCAAGTCTCGAGTCGATGTGATTCTGCATCTTCTGGGGAGCGGATCAGCAAAAGCTACGCCAGGTGTTCTCGACGTTCGCCGTTCCAAGCTCTATACCCCCACGGTTGCACGCCCTGGCCTAGACGCTCTTGTGAAAGCGGAAGCGGCAGCTTTCAGCAGTCTCTGGCAGTCGATCTAGGAAACTCACTTCTGCACAGGGCGTCGCCGAAGCCTGTCAAAAGCCGGTTGGCGTCTGACGCTCGGTTGGTCGTGCGGTTCCTGCCGCCGGCTCCGAGGATCCCTCCAGTTTTGCTGCCGTGAGGAGCTAGTCAGCGAACAGCGAGCCTTGACCAGGGGTGGGCGCCGGACCTGATCGGGGCCTCTCGTCCTCCTCTAGATGCATCCAGCCGAGTCGTTCTAGCCGGATCTGCATCGCGGTGGGGCTGACGCCGAAGAGCTCCGCGAGTCGGTAAAGAGGACCCCAGCCATGCCAAGGAGAGGAGGGCAACTGGGCGTGGAGGACTTCGCGCGGCATCATGAGCGCCGCAGAAAACATCTCTGCTTGCCTCTCAATGGCCTGTCGTGAGCCGTCTCGGCAAAGGACCCGCTCGCCATCAAAAAGCGGAGAAGATCCGAGGCCGCCACCGGGGACATGTAAGAGCCAATGACCGATCTCGTGACCGATGGTGAACCGCCGCTGCGCGCCGTCTTTTGCCTCCAGGCGCTCGTAGTGGGCCTCGTTCAGTAGTACCAGCCGCTTGTTCGGAAGCAACTGGCCTAGGACATCGCCCTCATCTTGATTATCGATTCGCTCCCAGCTAAGCCCGAGTTCAAGCTCGTCCAAGAGACGTTCAACATCGAAACCAGGATTTAGCGAGTGTCGGTGCCAAAGCTCGACTGCGCGAGCTTCGAGTCGGGCCTCCGGGATGAACGTCATTTCCTCGGCTTGCCGACTTTCGCCTGGTGGTAGATCTTTTCGAGTTCTTTCTCGGTCATCTCCGGCAGACGGCGTAGTAGCCGAGCAAAGGTCAGATCGTCCTTAGCGCGAGCGCCCAACTCCTCAGGTAAGCGACCAGCAAGCGCGAGTAGATCCTCTGGGTCGACGCCACAACGTGCGGCGAGTTGGCGGACGAGCTTCTCGCTGGGTCGCTCGCCGCGATCATTCTCAAGCTTGGACAGGTAGGTGAAGTCGACGCCCAGCTCTCCAGCGAGCTGGCGTTGCGTCAAACCGTTCTCGCGGCGCAGCCGTTGGATCGTCTGCCCAAACGTCGCCTGCGGTGCATCTTTTGCGGCCATTTCCTCCTTCTCTCTGGTTACGACCGATAGGTTGTAGTAGTCTCCTCAACATCAAGTTGAGTAGACTCCTCAACACAATACGCCACCTCCCCGACTGATTCATGAGCAATCGATCTAACGAAGCTAGGATGCGCCCCGCCGATCTGGGCGACACCGGCCAAGGCAGTCTGTTTGGCCGCGCGCAATATCGAGGCGGGGCCGATCCGGCTGTTGCCCAGCTCCTCGAAAGCTTTGGCTGCCCGTACCACCCTGGCGCAAAGATTGGAGAGGGATCGATGGCAAGGGTCTACTTCGGCACCCACCGCCGCAGCGGCCGGCCGGCGGCCATCAAGGTTCCGAAGGGGGGCCCTTGGGCAGTTGATCGCTTTCGGCGCGAGGTCGACGTGATGGACAAGCTAGATCACCCCCACGTGATGCCGCTGCTGGAGGCCGATCCGGAGCGACGCTGGTATGCGATGCCCTGGGCTGAGTACAGCCTGGCCGATATGCATCGGCGCGATCCGCTGGATTGGCCAGGACTGCACCGGGCACTTTGCTCTGTGACTGGGGGGATGATGCACGCTCACGCGAATGACTGCATTCATCGCGACGCTTCGCCAGCCAACGTGCTGCGTCTACAAAATAGTCACTGGGCTCTTTCAGATTTCGGCATCGCAAAGATCTTTGGTCGGGCCCCTATGGCCACTCGCAGCAACGAGCATTTTGGGACTCCAGATTTCTCGGCCCCAGAGGTTTATGCAGACCCCTCGAACGCAACGTCTGCCGCAGACGCCTGGTCCATAGGCGCCCTTGCGAGTTGGTATACGGGACTTCTTCCTGGCAAGCCGCCGAGGTCGTCCCAGGATGAGATCTGGCTAGAGCTAATCGAACACACCATGCGTCGCAACCCGAGCGAGCGCTGGAGCATCCCGGAGATCACTAGCTACCTGAACGCGATAGTGGTGGATCGACCGCTGCTGGAAGGTAGGGCGATCCTTCTCGATATCTGCCCCCGTTGCGGTCAAAGCGCAGGGCGTGATAGCGCCGAGCGTTGCCGCCGGTGTGGGTTTCTTGCGGAGGCTTAACTGGCCCTCCTAGTGCCGCTCGCCAGAGTGGTCGCATCCTGGTCACATCACCGCCGCAAACGGCTCCTCCAAGCCACCTCCCCTCCTCCTTTCAATCTGACGGAGGTTGGCCTAGAAGGGGCGGTCATCAAAGGTGCTCGCGGTTGATCCCACGCCCCTGTTCAATCGTCTTGCATTGCAGCTGCATCCTGCAGATTCTCGGTGATATCGCGGCCGCGATCTAGCAGCGCATCGCGTGCAATCACCCGGTGTCCAGAGACCCATCTGTCTTCTCTGGCTGCGGCTTTGAGCTCATCGACCTTGATCCGCGTTGCCCGCCGGACGGTGTAGCGGTGATTGAACAAGACGATCACGGCGTCATCGAAGTCCCATGAACGGAATGGAGAGAGCTGCCGCTGACCTGACTTCTCGGGATCGCTGAGCACCCTTGCCTTGATCTGAATCTTCTTCCTGCGCACGATCAAATCGGCACTCTTGTTGGAGTTCGGCTGTAGCTCACCTCCGAGCGCCCGCTGCACCAGCCACTCGGCGTAGTCGCCAGTGGGCGCGTTGGCGCTTCGGATCACTTTCCGCTGGTTGAGCTCGTGGAGTACTTGACCGTAGATGCCGAGGAGATCAGAGATTCCTCGATGGCCGAGCCGCAGCGTGCGGGTCATCTGTCCGCCTGAGTGTTCATCGCACCAAACTTAACCGCACCCGGGGCACGAGCCGACCAGTTGTTGCCGTTGCTGTCACGGTCGAATAGCGTCAGAGTGAGATGTCGACGGGAGACGCTGGCGAGCTGGTCACCTACGCCCGCACTGAGCTGCTGGCGCGGATCCGCGGTGCCCAGCAGCGAGTTTGGCTCGCGAGCCCCTTTCTCAGCAAGCCGGTGGCCGAGGAGATCGTGACGGCGGTTGAGGAATCCTCGGCGGATCAGCGACGCCTCCTGACCGCGTTGGTTGCGGGCAGCGTGCAGACGCGCGTCCTCGACCCGAGCGCGCTCGAGACATTGCTCGATTCCGGTTTCGAGATCTGCAGCGTGCCCAACCTGCACGCAAAGGTCAGCCTGATCGACACGACCTGGGGGCTGGTTGGCTCCGGCAATCTGACCAACAGCGGGCTCGGTAGCGAGGGTCGCGCCAACGTCGAGCTTGGAGTCATGCTTGACGCCGGGCAGATCGCGGGCGCGGCTGAGCTCTTTGCGCGCTGGTGGGAAGCCGCGAGTCCAGTCGGCGCCGGCGTGCTCGCCGAATACGCGGCATTGCCGCGTCTGAAACAGCCGCTCGAACAACCTGCTGCCTACGGCGCACCGGTAGGGGTTGGTCTGCCACAGAGCCTCGAGGAGATCCTCGCGGAGGATGAGCTGACGGCCCTCGGCCGCGGCTACTGGGTCAAGTCCAACTACCAGCGTCACGACGACCCGGCCTGGTGGAACCGCGGCTGGATCAGCGACTGGCGGCAAGCGTCCTATGCGATCGGCGACCTGATCGTCCTCTATCTCAGCGCCAAAGACGGCGGCCCCGCAATTTGTCCGGCAGTGGTTAGGGTCACTGAGCAGTCCCAACTTGCTGGCGACTGGATCGCAGAGCACGGCGATCCGGAGGCAGCACAGCAATGGCCCTATCGGACGATGATCGAAGTGGTGGGTGAAGTGCCGATCGAGTCCGGCGCCCAACTCAAGGAGTTTGGGTTGAGCGGCCAGAGCGTGCAGGGCGGCTACTGCAGCATCACCCGACACCAGTTTGAGGAAGCGCTGGGGGCGATGGGTGTCTGATCATCGCTCAGTCCGACCCAACTCGCTAGTGAGTAAGCGAATCAGGTGAGTGAGCGAATCGGGTCTCCGGAGACCGCTTCTAGAGCGGCACGCGGATAGATCCTCTGACTTAGCGCCGTCCCTCAGCGACCCAGTCAGCCGCTGTCTTGTCGCTGGGTTGCACCTTGATCGGCAGAGGAAGGAACCGGGGGCCCTTGCCGGGGCGGACCTCGCCTTTGGCGATCATCTTCGCGAGGTGCTCCGAAGTTGAATGGTCTTGGCCTTGGGTAGCCATGGTCGCTCCAATTGTTGCGCGCGACGCCTGTTCGCAGAGTGATCTGAGATGGCGAGGAGTTGGTGAGCGGACTTCGAGCAACCTGTCCGCTGCGAGAGCTATTGTCTGCACGTATGGGAGCCCTCTATCGCCGCATCCTCGATAGCGCCTTAGGAGCGCTGCTCCGGGTTGAGTTCACGACGCAAGGCAACGAAGTTCTCGACTTCGCAGTGGTCTTGCTCTTGGAGACGGAGGAAGGGATGGAGACGGTGCGCGTCTACGACGCAGCCCACGGCCACAACGAGATGCACCGATACACGCGCAGCGGGGGCAAGGAGCCGGGGGAGGTCTTCCACAGCGGTACCCTTGGGGAAGGAATGCGCGCTGCGATCTCCGAGGTCGAGCGCGGATACCGCGAGATGATTGAAGGATGGAAGAGTCAATGACCGCCGACAGTAAGCGCTCACCCGCCGCCAAGGTGATGGACGAAGCGATCGATCTCGCGATCGAGGGCCGTTCGCCCTATCCCGAGCGTGCCGCCTTTGTCGACGCCGATGCTCCCTCGGCCGGCCATGACATCGAGCGCGCCGCGGACGAAGGTCTCTCGGTGGTTCTGGTCTCAGCTGACGGCAGTACGCGGGTCCTCACGCCGGGGCTCCAGACCCACTGATTCAACGACCTGCCTCTGCGGGTCTCATCTCGGTCACATCAGCGCCGCAACCCCGCTCCCCGAGCCGCCGTCCCCCGTCCTTTCAAGCCGAAGGTCGCGGGTTCGACTCTCGTCGGGCGCATCCTTGGTGTTCCGCCTGCCTAGTCTTGCCCGGTGCAGAGTCAGATGCTGGGTCGAGCGCCGAATTGCCCCTTTGTGCCGGCAACGCTTGCCTGGATTGCTTGGAGCACAGATTCACCTCACGGCTCCGTACGGAGTCGGCGTCGTCAAGTTGTTGACGCCTTATTGAAAGTTGTCTAACATCTCGATTCAAGATGATGGACATCAAAGATTCCCGGCATGCGGACACCGTTCTCGCAGCTCTTGGCGAGCAGCTTGCCTCCGCCGATGAGCGCTATGAGCTGGTTGTGGTCGGCGGGTCGGGCCTCCTGGCATTGGGCCAAATCGAGCGCTCCACCCGCGATGTCGACTTGGTTGCTTTGCGGAACGGTGAGGAACTCGATGGGGCGATGCCCCTACCGGAGCCGCTCAGCCGCGCTGCCCAGCGGGTAGCCCGCGACTTCGACCTCGACGAGGGCTGGCTGAACGGCGGCCCGACCGACCTACTTGACATCGGTCTGCCCGAGGGCTTCCTCGAGCGTCTTGAGCGCCGCGACTACGGCGAGTCCCTGACGATCTATCTGGCTTCCCGCTACGACCAAATCCACTTCAAGCTCTACGCGATGGTCGATGCGGGCGGACCGGGAAAGCACGAGCAGGATCTGCGCGCTCTTAGACCCAGCGAAGAAGAGCTCTTGGAGGCGGCGCGGTGGTCGCAGGGTCACGACCCCTCTCCCGGCTACCGAGAAACCCTTGTCCGTGCGCTGGAGTACCTGGGGGTGACCGATGCAGATCTCGGAGCTTAGGGAGCAGCTGCAAGGTCGCCTCGCCTCCTTTTGTTGGGACGAGTGGGGGCAGCTTGGGGTGCAGGCGCCGGTTGCGCGGAAGGATCACTGGGCCACTGATCCCGAGGCTCTTATCCTCCTCACCCTTGAGGTGGGTCGCGAAGAGCCACGTTTAATCGACGAGCTACTCGATTGGCTAGTGGTGAACGAGCGACTGATCAGCGTCCAGCGGCTGCGCAACCTGAGTACGGGGGAGGAGGATCGGGCACTGGTCGAGGCAACGATCGGCTGGCTTTCCAGCCAGCGCCGGCGCGCCCGTCTCACGCCCAAGGCGGCCGCCAAGGAAGGCCCGCTTCGGCACGAGCCCTTCTACCGCCGCCTCACCTACATCATGACCGAACCCGATCCTGCCTTTCTCGCCCAGGGATTTCAAAAACCGCCGGTCGAGCCGCGCTTGCACTCGCGCACGCCGAACCTAAGCGCCCCCATTGCCTTTGCCTTTCGCTTGCGTGCCCTGCTCGGCTTCGGTGCCCGTGCCGAGGCGATGCGAGTAATTCTCACCGTCGATGCACCATGGATGAGCGTGGCAGCGGTGGCCGCCTCGACCGGCTTCACGAAGCGAAATGTCGCCGAGGCGCTTGGCGCATTGCGTTCAGCCGGAGTCCTCGACGTCTCAGAGTTCGGTAACGAGCAGCGCTATCAGGCGCCCAAGCAAAGTTGGGCCCACTTTCTCGAACTCACCGACTTTCCAGCCCATCGCGACTGGCCTCAGCTGTTTGCTGTCTATCGGCGGGTGTTGCGTTGGGCGGTTGGGGCGGAGCGCTCGCAGCTCTCGCGCTACATGCTTGCGAGCGAAGCTCGCGCCCTCGCAGAAGAGATCGCTCCGGAACTACGCTTCGCTGGCGAACCATTCGATGCTGGCGGCCCGTCGGGGGAGGAGTATTGGGATGGGATCTCAGAGCGATTGCTTCAGATCATCCCGGCTACGTAGAAGTTTGCCGACGCCCCTCGTCCTTCTTAAGCCGAAGGTCGCCGATGAGCAGGTGGAGGTCCCAGGTAGCTCACATTCCGTCGCAGCGCCTGCGGCGCCGTGACCCCTACTCCTCGTACTCGTCGTGGAGGTGCCACCAGGTGTAGGGCTCCGTCTGCGGATAGCCCGCCGGCGAGTCCTCCCAGTTCTCTTGGCGGCCGAGGGCGGTGATGTCCAGGTAGGCCCAGGTGCTGCCCATCGCTTCGTCGCCGCGGGCGTCGATGAAGTAGGTGCGGAAGATCTGGTCATCGAGGCGGAGGAAGGCGTTGGTGCCGTGCCATTCGGGGACGTCGAAGTCGGTGTCGAACTCGTCGGTGATCGTGTACCAGGGGATGTCCCAGCCCATTCGTTGCTTCCAGCGCTGGATGTCGGGCTGGGGTGCGCGGGAGACGAAGGCGAGAGTGGTTTCGCGGGCTTTGAGGTGGGCGAGGTGGGCGACTTGGTCGGCGAGGAACGAGCAGCCGGGACAGCCGCTCTCCGGGTAGCCCTTGACGCCGGGCTCGAAGAAGAAGCGGTAGATGATCAGCTGCCTGCGTCCCTCGAACAGGTCGAGCAGGCTCGCAGGGCCGTCGGGCCCCTCGAAGCGGTACTCCTTGGTCACGGCCATCCGCGGCATCCGGCGGCGTTCGGCCGCCAGCGCATCGCGGGCGCGGGTCAGCTCCTTCTCCTTGATCAGCAGGTTCTCTCGAGCGTCCTTCCACTCCGCCGCTGACACGACCGGGGGCAAGTCCATCTCCCCCCCTCCTTACCCCCGCAGCCGGTCCGCAAGCGTCGTCAGCTCGCCGACGCTCGTCTCCAGCGCCGCCGCCAACCGCACCAACGTCGTGTAGCTCGGGTTGCGCACGCCGCGCTCGATGCCCCCGACCTGGGTCAGGTCCGTCGAGGCTCGCTCGGCCAGTTGCTCCTGGCTGAAGCCGGCTTTGGTGCGGAGGCGCCGGACGGCCTCGCCGAGGGCGGCGTGCTCGGGGGATCGGGGTTTGCTGCGGCGTGGGGGCGGCACCTCCCCGGGAGCCTGTCGATTAAAGAACTCCGGTGTTAGGGTATTTATGCCTTAACATTTCGAGCGCCGGAAATGGGCTTAGCAGTCGGCCTCTCCGGCTCGCTCAATGGCCCCCTCTAGCTCTCAGCTGATGAGTGCTGTCCGGCACCCTCTGCGCCGGCGGATCCTGCGTGCCTTCCTCGACGGCTCGGTCGACTGCCCTTCCGCGAGTCAGCTGGCGGAAGTGACGAACCGGCGCGTGGGGGAGGTGGCCTATCACCTCAAGGCCCTGGCCCAGTGCGACATCCTGCGTCCGGTTCAGAACGGTGGGGCGAATCCGAGGAAGCTTCAGCGCGGCTGGACCTTGGGCGTCGAAGCCGAGTGGCTGCGGGTGGTGCTCGAGGTCTGGGCGGAGTCGGGCGCCTCGAGATAAGCGAATTCAGCCGGTAACGACCGCCTGGGACAATGCGCCGATGGGTGGGGGGCAGATCCTGCAGATCGCCGAGAGCTCGGCCGCGCCGCGCTGCTGCGAGCTTCAGCTCGAGGGCGAGCTCGACGTCTGGAGCGTCGAGCGCCTGCAGGCGGTTCTGATGCGAGTGGCGCGCGAGAACGAGGTCGTCGTTGTCGGCCTCGAGAGCTGCGAGTTCGTCGACTCCACCGGCATCGCCCTCTTCCTCCAGGTTCGCCGGCAACTGGAGGAGGAAGGCGGGCAGCTCGCCCTCTACGGCTGCTCTGAGCAGGTGCTGCGGATCTTCACCGTCGCCGGGCTAACCGAAGCCGGCCTCGTCTTCGACACTCGAGACGAAGCACTCGCAATAATGGAGGGCATGGGCGGTTAGCTCAGTTGGGAGAGCACTTCCCTTACAAGGAAGGGGTCACTGGTTCGAGCCCAGTACCGCCCATAGCTTTGAAAGTGTTACCGCGATGACGATCATCGAGCGTCTCTTCAAGGCAGTGTCACAGGGTGGAGCCGGCGAGGTGCTGGCGCTGCTGCATCCCGAAGTGGAATGGTCGCCCACCGTCTGGAGCGGGGAGCAGATGTACCGGGGGCACGAGGGCGTTCAGCGTTGGCTGTCGCAGTTCGGCGACGACCTCAAGTACCTCGACATCCGGGTTCAGAAAGTCGAGTCGAGCGACAACCGCAGCGCCGTCCTCGGCATCGTCTTCGACACCCGCGGCGATCAAACATTTGCGGTGCAGGTCCCATGGAGCTTCGAGCTCGACGAAGGACTGCTGCGGCGCGGCCGCGCGCACGGGAGCTGGGAAGAGGCGGTCAGCGCCGCGGGACTGACGCAAGGTCGCTGACGAGAGCCACCGGAAGCGTTCCCAAGGACCTCTGCATAATTTCGGGTAGCGAAACTCATTAGTTTTTGGTAGGTTCGCGGTGGTTCGTCAAGGGAGATGAACCAAAAGTGGATCCGTCAAACCATCAACGGGAGGTCGCTCTCAGAATGAGGTACCCACTCAAAATCGGAAGCCTCGGCCTGGCGCTCGCGGCGATGTTGCTGCTGGGCGCCGTCAGCGCGGGGGTCGCTTCGGCGGCGAAATTCGAAGCGAAACCGGGGTTCCCGGTCAAATTCACCGGCAAAGGTGGCATCGGCCTGCTCGAAACGAAATCGGGCAAATCCGTGACCTGCGCCTCAGGCGAAGCCTCCGGCGAAGTGTCGGGCGCGACCGCGGTGGCGAATGTCTCCGTCGTGTTCAAAGGCTGCTTCGCGGAACGTCTCAGCACCGCGCTGTTTCCCTGCACCACCGCGGGCAAAGCCTCGGGTGAAATCGCGACGAATGTGATCGTGGGCAAACCCGTCAACCTCGACACGCTCGGGGTGCAGGTCGGCCTCCTCCTCGAAGCGAGCGGGGGCGTGTTCGCCGAATTCACCTGCAAATCGACGATACCCCAGATCCCGGTGGAAGAGGACCTGACGGTGACCGGCGAGGTCATCGGTCAGTTCAAAACCACCCAGCTGAATGAATTCCGCAAAACGCTCAACCTCGAATTCGTCCAGGCGAGCGGAGTCCAAGCATGGACCCAGATCGAAGGGGCGGGTACCCAGTACTTCCTCGAAACCGCGGGCGAAGGAGCGGTCAAATTCGGGCCTGAACAGTCCGCCGTCGGGGAAGCGGTCGCGGGCGAAACCACGACGACGGCCGCCGGAGAATCGGAACTCAAAGTAGTCCCGTAGGGAATCGCGCCAAGCAATCGCGACCATGGCCGGCTACGGCTCAGCGATAGCAAGCACGGGGGGCGCCGGTGGCGCTCCCCGTGCCGGTGCATTCGCGCGCGGCGCGCTCGCCCTTCTCGCGCTCGCCCTGGGTCTCGCCCTCCCTCCGGCGACGGCCGCGCGAGCGGCGGAATGCGGCAACGAGGCCCGGCGGGCTGAACAGGGAAGCGCCGCCCTGCCCGATTGCCGGGCCTACGAGCTGGTGACCCCGGCGACCAAGGGCTCCGGCGAACCACTCGGAATCCTCACCGTCAACCAAGACGAGCGCGAACCGGTGGGCGTCCCGGGCGCTCGCAGCTCCCTGGCCGGCGAGCGCTTCGCGTGGTGGTCGGAATACGCACTCCCGGAGGAGGTCCTCGTTCGCCCCTACGAGCCGGGGACTCCGGGACTCCACTACCTCTCCACCCGATCGGCCGACGGCTGGTCGAGCGAGAACGCGATCCCGCCGCAGTCGGTCGAGTACGGCCTCGCCTGCCAGCAGGCGGTCGGGATCGCCGGCTGGTCGACTGAGCTCGGGCGGGGGGTCCTCGCTGACGGGATCGGCCAGGAATCGACTCTCTCGCCCGGCGGCACCTTCATCGGCGAAGGTCTCGAATGCGGCCATGACGAGCCGCGCCTCGGCACCGGTCTTCCCGAAGGCTTCGAAGAGCGGGAGGGCTTCCAGAACATCTTCCTGCGCGAGCCCGACGGCTCGCACCGGCTTCTCAACCTGACCCCGCTGGGCGCGCCCCTCCCGCGACCGTCCCGAGCGGGGCAGGAATACTTCCCCGCCTCCTACCTGGCGGGCTCGGACGACCTCAGCCACGTCGTTTTCGAAGAGGAACTTCCGCTCACCCCAGAGGCCGAACAGATCTCCCCGGAGGTCGCGGCGGCCTGCGAAAACGACGAGCCGGGCTGCTGGGAAGGCCACGACAACCTCTACGAGTGGACCGACGACGCCCTCGGCGGCCCCGGCGCCGTCAGGCTCGTAACCATCCTTCCCGACGGCAGCCCGGTGGAAGGCAGGCTCGCGGGCGCGACGCGGAACAACGGCCGTGGTGGGATCGGCACCGAGAAAGTCGATCCCACCATGCTCGCGCCCAACGTCGCCGCCTTCAGGCACGCCGTCTCGGCCGACGGCTCGCGGATCTTCTTCGAAGCGGCCGGCGGCCTCTACGTGCGGGAGGACGGGACGAGGACCGTCCGCATCGATACCGCCCAGTCGGGCCTGCCGACCGCCAGCGACGGTGGCGGCGCCTTCATGGCCGCCAGCGCCGATGGGACCAACGTCTACTTCACCGCCGACGCTTCGCACCTTCTGACCAGCGACACGGTCCCCGGCAGCGGGGCCAACCTCTATCGCTGTCAGCTGCCGCGGGAGGAGGTCGGGCCGTGCGAGCTCGTCAACCTGACTCCGGCGCCGGAGGCGGGGGTGCTGGGCGTCAGCGGCACCAACGAGGGGACGGCGGAGGAAGAAGAGAGCGGCAGCCCGTACGTCTACTTCGTGGCCACCGGAGTGCTGGGGGGCGATCCGGGCCCGCTGCCCGGCCAGCCCAACCTCTACCTGCGCCACGGGGGCGTTACGGAGTTCATCGCCACCCTCGCCGGCGCCGAAGAAGGGGAAGCCGGCGGGACCTTCTGCACGAAATCGATCTCGCAAGGCTCCTGCCAGATCACCTACGGGGACTCCTGCGACTGGACCGCGCGGGGCGGATGCGAATTCATCTACGAAAAAGGCGAGCTGATCAACGCCTTCGGAGGCCTCACCTCCCGCGTCTCGGAGGACGGCCGCTTCCTCGCCTTCAACTCGATCCGGCCCCTGACCGGCTATGACAACGAAGACCCCGGCAGCGAACTGCCGGGCGAAACGCTCCACCCGCAGGTCTTCGTCTACGACGCCGCGGCGGGGGAGCTGAAATGCGCCTCCTGCAACCCCGACCCCGCCGTCCGGCCCACCGCCCCGGCGCTGATCCGCGCCCCGGCGACTCCCGCTGGCAACTCCTACCAGCACGCCGTCTACCCGCAGCGCCAGCTCACCGAAGACGGCCGGCTGTTCTTCGAGAGCTACGACGCGCTCCTGCCGGAGGACACCGGCGGCGCGCTCAGCGTCTACGAATACGACACCGGGTCCGGGGGGCTGGCGCTGATCTCGAGCGGGGCGAGCGAGGTCGAATCGATCTTCCTCGACGCGTCCGCCGATGGCTCCGACGTCTTCTTCATGACCGCCGAGCGGCTGCTGGGAGCCGACCGGGACACCGCCTTCGACGTCTACGACGCGCGCGTCGAGGGAGGCTTCCCGGAAGCGGCGGAGCCGCCTCCACCCTGCGACAGTGAATCCGCGTGCCGCCTCCCCGCGACCCCGGCGCCTGCCGTTCCAGTCCCCGGCAGCGCCAGCTTCGTCGGGCCCGGCAACGTGCGTGAAGCGCCCGCGGCGCGACGCCACAAGAAACGGAAGCACCACAAAGGCCGGCACCGAAAACAGCGACGCGGTGGGCAGAGCAGCCGGGCCTGGTCGTCGTCGCGTCAGTCCGAGGGCCGGCTGCCCGGTCAGGAAACGGTTGCGGCGCAATCCGCGGCCGGGGAAGAAACCGTGGAAGCGGGCACCGCCCCGATCGCCGTCACCGAACCGGCCAGGGACGTCGGGGAGACCACGGCGGAGCTGCGCGGCAAGGTCTACCACGAGGTCCTCTTCAACAGCCCCGAATGCCTGCTGCTCGGGATCGTCTGCCACAACTCGGCGGGGACGCGGATCACGGGATGCACGTTCGAATTCGCCTCGGCGGCCTACTTCGACAGCCACGGTGGAACCTACGGCCGGCAGGCGACCTGCGAACCGCCGCCTCCCTACGAAGAGACCGAACAGATCAAACTCGTCGGCGCGGCGGTCGCGGAACTCGAGGCGAACACCACGTACCACTATCGGCTGGTGGCGCGGAACGAAGGCGGCGAAACCGGGACGGGGGCAGACATGACCTTCACCACCCTGGGGACGCACGGGCCGCCGTCGATCGAGCGGGAGGCCTACGAGGTCGCGCGCCAGACCGACGGCACCTTCACCGCGACCCTGAACGCCCGCATCAACCCGCATGGCTACGAAACCTCCTGCGCGGCGCAGCTCGTCGCCGAGGCCGAGTTCCAGGAATCCGGCTTCGCGGAAGCGACCGAGCTGGGCTGCGCTCCGCAGACGCTCCCGGTCGGGTTCGGCGCGGAGGAGGCGACCGCGACCGCGTCCGGTCTGGAGCCCGGCACCCGCTATCGCTTCCGCTTCCTCGCCGAGAACGAGGTGGGGCAAGACGTGGGGGAGGGGAGGACCCTGCTCACCTTCGCGATCGAGTCCTTCGAGGTGGTGCCCGGCGACCTCCAGGCGGGCGGGCACCCGGATCAGCTGAGCGAGCGCTTCCGCCTCAGCACCGCCCCGGAAAACCCCTGGGGGGCGGCCTTCCCGAGCTTCGCGGTGGTCAACGCCAAGAGCATCGTCACCACCCTGCCGCCGGGGCTGATCGGCAACCCACTGGCGACCCCCCGCTGCGAGCAGCACGAACTGGCCCACGCCACCTGCGGCGGCGCCGCCCAGGTCGGGATCCTCCGCGTGGAAGGGAACCGGCAGCAGGCGCCGGCAGCGTTCCACGAACTGCCGCTCTACAACCTGGTGCCGCCGCCGGGCGTCGCGGCTCAGCTGGGCGCCCCGCTGCCGAGCCCGATCAACGCCTCGGCGCACGTCAACGCGGGCCTCGACGCCGCCTCCAGCTACGGGGTCGAGGCCGCCGCCCTGAACACGACCGCGGCCGAAGGGCTGATTTCGGTCGACGCGACCATCTGGGGCGTCCCCCACGACCCGAGCCATGACGACGAACGCTTCTGCCCGGCGCCGGGCGGGCGCGAGACGACGGCGAGCCGCGGCGGCGAATGCGAGGCGCTCGAAGGCGACCCGAAGCCCTTCCTGCGCAACCCGACCTCCTGCTCCAGCGCCCCGGTGGCACGGCTGAAGGTCGACGCCTGGCAGGGCCCCGGGGACTTCGCCGAGGCCAGCTCCGAGATGCCGCCGATGGAAGGCTGCGACGAGGTCCCGTTCGAACCCGTATTCGAGCTCGCGCCGACGGCGACGAGCGCCGACTCGCCCACCGGGCTGCGCGTCAACCTCCACCTCCCCCAGCCGCAAAGCCCGACGGAGACGGGCACGGCGGATCTGCGCAAGGCGGTGATCGCGCTGCCCGAGGGCCTCGAGGTCAACCCCGCCAGCGCCGACGGCCTGGCCGCCTGCGGGCCGGCTCAAATCGACCTGGAGGGGGAGGGCCCGGCGCGCTGTCCCGACGCCTCGAAGATCGGCACCGTCGAGGTCTCGACCCCGCTGCTGGAGCGAGCGCTGCGCGGCGGCGCCTACGTGGCCGAGCCTTACGAGAACCCCTTTGGCTCGCTGCTCGCGCTCTACATCGCCGTCGACGATCCCCACACGGGGATCGTGGTCAAACTGGCCGGGGAGGTCGAGGCCGATCCCGCGACCGGGCAGTTGACGACGACCTTCGACCAGAGCCCGCAGCTGCCCTTCGAAGACCTGGCGGTCGACTTCTTCGGCGGTCCGCGGGCGGCGCTGAAGACGCCGGCGACCTGCGGGACGTTCGCGAGCGATGCCGTCTTCACCCCCTGGACCGCGCCGGAGGGGGAGGAGGCGACGCGATCGAGCTCGTTCGAGATCGGCAACGGACCGGGCGGGTCGCCATGCGCCGCGACCCCCGAGCAGGCACCCTACGCGCCCGCTTTCACCGCGGGCACGCTCGAGCCCCGAGCCGGCACCTACAGCCCCTTCGTCATGCGCCTCACCCGAGGCGCCGGCTCGCAGGAGGTCGAGGGCGTGAGCACGACGCTGCCGCCGGGGCTGACCGGGCGGCTGGCCGGCATCCCCTACTGCCCCGAGCGGGACATCGCCAGGGCGGCGACGCGCGACGGCCGCGCCGAGGCGGCCGATCCGGCCTGTCCGGCGGCATCGCGCCTGGGGACGGTGACGGTCGCCGCCGGCGCCGGCCCGAACCCGCACCACGTCTCCGGCTCCGTCTACCTCGCCGGCCCCCACCAGGGCGCGCCGCTCTCGCTGGCGGTCGTCACCCCGGCGGTCGCGGGTCCCTTCGACCTCGGCACCGTCGTCGTCAGGGCGCTGCTCCACGTCGATCCAGAGACGGCGCGGATCCACGCCGTCGCCGGGCCGATCCCGAGCATGCTCCAGGGGATCCCGCTCGACGTGCGCTCGATCGCGCTGCAGCTGGACCGTCCCGGGTTCACGCTCAACCCGACGAGCTGCGAACCGATGGCGATCGCCGGGACGGCGCTATCGACCCTGGGGCAGCCCGCGAACCTCAGCGCCCGCTTCCAGGTCGGGGGCTGCGAGGCGCTGTCCTTCGCGCCGCGGCTGCGGCTCAGCCTCAAAGGCGGTACCAGGCGCAGCGCCCATCCCGCGCTGAAAGCGGTGCTGACCGCCGGGCCGGGGGAAGCGAACATCGCCGGCGCCCAGGTGACGCTGCCGCGCTCCCAGTTCCTCGACCAGGGCCACCTGCAGGAAATCTGCACCCGGGTCCAGTTCAACGCCGGGGGCGGCAACGGGGAGCAGTGCCCGCCGTCCTCGATCTACGGTTTCGCGCGGGCGGAGACGCCGCTGCTCGACCAGCCGCTCGAAGGCCCGGTCTTCCTGCGGTCTTCCTCGCACGAACTCCCCGATCTCGTCGCGGCGCTCGGCGGACAGATCGACATAGTCCTCGCCGGCCGCGTCGACTCCGTCAAAGGGCGGATCCGCAACAGCTTCGAAGTCGTCCCCGACGCCCCGGTGACCAAGTTCACCCTGGAGATGCGGGGAGGCGCCAGGGGCCTGCTCGTCAACTCGACGAACATCTGCGCCAGCGTCCGCAGCCGTCGCGCCAGGGTCTTGTTCTTCGGCCAGAACGGCAGGGTCCAGCGGACCGAACCGGTTATCAAGGCCTCCTGCAAGAAAAAGAGGAAGGGGCGGCAGGGGCTCAGGCGCCGCTGAGGATGCGCGGGGTGGCGGTGCCGCCGCGCCGGCGCTCGGCCTCGGTGACGACGTCGAAGAAGCGGTCGTTGCGCCCGCGGCGGATCGGCCGCGGCATCGCCCGGTGGGCGCTGCGGTGGGCGGCGGTGAGTGAGCGGAAAGCCGCTTCGTGGGCGGCGGTCCAGCGGATCCCGAAGATGCGCCGGACCCGCTCAGGCAGGGTCCCCTTGATGATCAGGTTCTGCGCCTCGAGGTTGAGCCGCGCCGGCAGCGGGACCGGCTGGCGGAAGGCGACCAGCGGCGCCATCTCGAGGGCGTGGGGGGTGGCGTGGAGGTCAGGCGAGGTCAGCTTCTCCTCCCACCAGGCGCTGAACTCGCGGTAGCTGGCGGGGACGGCGGCGCGCGGCAGGCCGAAGAGCTCGCCGAAGCGGACGTAGTCCTGCCAGAGCGCCTCGCGCTCCTCGTCGCCGAGGGGGCCGACCATCGTCTCGTACATCGCCCGCCCGGAGTCGGCGATCACCGCCAGCGTCCACAGCATCAGCTCCGGGTCGAAGGCCGAGTAGGAGGCGCCGGCCGGGTGGGCGCCGGCAGCCTCCGGAAGCTCGCCCTGGATCCGCACGTGCAGGCGGTGGACCGCCGCCAGCGCCCGGTCGGCTTCGGCCTTGGTGCCGAGGAAGACCGTCTCTTGGATCTTCGCGGTGCGGGCGAGGCGGGTGAAGGGGCGCTCGCCGGCGCTGGTGCTGAGCATCGTGCCGGTGTAGGTGAGCGGTTCCAAAGCGCCGATCAGGAGCGCCCGCTGGCCGTAGAGGAGGCCGACCGAGCGCTCGCCGTGCACGCGCCGCGCCAGCGAGTGGCGGGGCGGGAAGTAGTACTCGTCACTCATTGGCCGTCTGGCCAAGAATGTTACTCGGCGGTTTCTCCCCTGCTCATCGCGATCAGCGCCGCACCCGAGCCCGGCGACTCGACCAGCCCGCGCAGCTCGTGCGAGTCGAAGATCTCGTCGAGTTCCTCGCGCGTCAACGTCTCCCGCTCCAGAGCGAGCACCGCGAGGTGGTCGAGCACCTCGAGGTTGGCGGAGATCAGCGCCCGCGCCCGGCGGTAGGCCTCGCGGGCGAGCGTCACCGACGCCTGGTCGACTTCCCTGCGGGTCTGGTCGGAGACGGCATAGTCGCCGGTGGGGAGGGCGATCGGCGCCGGCCCGTCGTGGTCGAGCGCGACCCCCATCCCGAATTCGGCGACCATCTGTTTGCAGACCAGGTGAACCCGGTTGAGGTCGTCCGAGGCGCCCGAGTAGCTCTCACCCAGCACCAGCTCCTCGGCGGCACGGCCGCCCAGCAGCGTGACCACCTCGTCGAGCAGCTCATCGCGGGACTTCAGGTAGCTGTCCTCCTGCGGCGAGTGGCCGACGAAGCCGAGGGCCGGGCCGCGGGGGACGATGCTGAGGATCTCCGGCGGGTCGAGCCCGAGCAGGCGGCGGCAGAGCGCGTGGCCGGCCTCGTGGTAGGCGACGATCCGCCGCTCCTTCGAGTTGAGGCGGCGCGCCTGCTGGGAGCCGACCGCCTGGCGCAGCAGCGCCTCGTCGAGGTCCTCGCGGGTCATCTGGAAGCGGCCGGCGCGGCCGGCGATGATCGCCCCCTCGTTGAGCGCGTTGGCGAGCTGGGCGCCGGTCATCCCGGTGGTCTTGCGGGCGACGTCGCCGAGGTCGAGGTCGGGGGCAAGCGGCTTCTTCTTGGCGTGGCTGCGGAGGATCGCCTCGCGGCCCTTGCGGTCGGGCGGGGCGACCAGCACGCGGCGGTCGAAACGGCCCGGTCGCAGCAGCGCCTTGTCGAGCTTTTCGACGTGGTTGGAGGCGGCGATCACGATCACCATCCCCGGGTCTTTCTCGAAGCCGTCGAGCTCGACCAGGAGCTGGTTCAGCGCCTGCTCGCGCTCGCTCGTGCCGCCGTCGCCGCCGCCAGAGCTGCGGGAGCCGCCGATTGCGTCGAGCTCGTCGATGAAGATCACCGCGCGGCCGGACTTGCGCGCCTCCTTGAAGAGGCGGCGGATGCGGGCGGCGCCACGGCCGACGAACATCTCGACGAAGCTGGAGCCGGAGGCGGCGTAGAAGTCGACGCCGGCCTGGGCGGCGACCGCGCGCGCCAGCATCGTCTTGCCGGTGCCGGGCGGGCCATGGAGGAGGACGCCGCGCGGCGCCTGGGCGCCGAGGGCGGCGAAGCGGTCCGGTTCGCGCAGCCAGGCGGCCACGTCCATCAGCTCTTCCTTGGCGGCGTCGACCCCCTGCACCTGCTCCCAGAGGACGGGCTCGGTCCGGGACGCCTTCACCGTCTCCGGCTTGGTCGTCCCCATCATCCCCCGCATCATCTTCAGGAAGACGAAGAGCAGCAGCGCCATGAAGACGACGCCGAAGACGGGATACCAGTTAAAGAAGAATTCCTGTATGTCGGTGGCCATCCATGCAGTGTGGAGACAAATGTGCGATTCCCCCATCGCACATTTGTCCAAATTGCCTGGAAGGGCTAAAGGTCTCGCCTGAACCCGCGCCGCATTCGATCAGCGAACCGCAAAAAACCTCCTTGAGGGATGGTTTTTGCGGTCTCGGTCTCAGCCGCCGCGCTCGACCTGAGAGCCCCCGACGATTGCCTCCTCGCCGGAGTCGCCGAAGACGATCCAGGCCTTGTGGCCGCCGTCGTAGTCGGGGGCCCAGAGCTTCAAGGTTGCCGGGCGCCCCCAGACGGTCACCTCCTCCTCGCCGGTCGAGTCGAGGCCGCGCCAGATCCGCACGAAGGGGTTCTGCTCCCACTCGGCCGCGATCGTCGTCGGATCCTTGTGGCCGGGATGCACGGTGGTGTGATGCGGGAGGTCCATCAGCCGCATCACCGAGGCCTTGAGGTCGGCGAAGCCGCTGGCGCCCGGCGCCATCGTGCCGCCGACCGTTCCCTTGAAGAGGACGTCGGCGGTGAAGACGTCGGTGTCGTCGACGAGGTAGGCGAGGTGGCCGGCGGCGTGGCCGGGGGTGAAGAGGGCTTCGATCTTGAGGCCGCCGGCGTCGAGCACCTCGCGGTCGCCCAGGGTGATCGCAACCTCGTCGCCGAGCTCCGCCGCGCACGCTTCGTGGGCGACCAGCGGCGGTTCGCCGAGCTGCGCCCGCGCCTCGGCCAGGCCGGCGACGTGATCGCCGTGCGGATGGGTGACGAGGACGTGGGTGATCTCGATCCCGTCGCGCTCCGCCCGCCTCAGCAGCGGCCCGACCTCGTCGTTGCCGTCGATCAGGACGCCCGTCCCCTCTTCGGGGTCGGCGACCAGATAGGCGTTCGACAGCCACATCGGGTTTTCGGTCCGCTCGACGATCACGGCTGCACCCTATCCGCGCGGGGCTTCGCAAAGAGCGCCTGCACGTCGCCGATCCGGCGCTCGCGGAACCCGGCCTCGGAGGAGCTCAGGTAGAAGTCCCAGAGGCGCCGGAACCGCTCGTCGTAGCCGCGGGCCCGCAGCCTCTCCCAGGCGGCGAAGAAGCGCTCGCGCCAGGCGGCGAGGGTCGGCGGGTAGTGCGCGGTGATGTCGTCGATCCACACCTGACGCATGCTGGTGACGCGCTCCAGGCAGCCGGCGATCAGCCCCTCGGAGGGAAGGCAGCCGCCGGGGAAGACGTGGGTGTTGGCGAAGCTGCGGGCCCCCTTCTCGACCTCGTAGATGCGGTCGTCGATCGTGATCGCCTGCAGGAGCATCAGCCCGTCGTCGGTCAGAAGGCGGTCGCAGCAGCGGAAGTAGTCGTCGAAGTACTGCCAGCCGACCGCCTCGATCATCTCCACCGAGACGAGCCGGTCGTAGCGGCCCTCGAGGTCGCGGTAGTCGCGCAGCAGCACGGTGATCCGGTCCTCAAGGTCGGCTTCGCGGACTCGCTGGCCCGCCAGCTCGTACTGCTCGCGGGAGATCGTCGTGGTGGTGACGCGGCAGCCGCTACGCCGCGCGGCGTGGATCGCCATCCCGCCCCAGCCGGTCCCGATCTCCAGCAGGTGGTTGTCAGGACCGAGCTGGAGGCGTTCGCAGATGCGATCGAGCTTCGCCAGCTGCGCATCGTCGAGGCTCGCTGTGGCGTCGGGGAAGTAGGCGCAGGAGTACATCATCCGCTCGTCGAGGAAGGCGGCGAATAGGTCATTGCCGAGGTCGTAGTGGGCGGAGATGTTTCGGCGGGCGCCGGTGCGCGTGTTCTCCGGGACCAGGTGCCGGACCCGGTGCCAGAGACCGCGCGGACGGGCGATCGCGCCGCGGACGCCGTCCAGCTCCCTCAGTTCGCGCGCCGCGATCCGGATCAGGGAGACGAGGTCGTCGGTCTCCCAGAGTCCCGCGACGTAGCCCTCGCCGAGGCCGACGCTGCCCCGAAGCGGTCCCCGCCAGGCGGAGGGGTCCTTGATCCTCACCGTCGCCCGCAGCTCCGCGTCGGCGGGGCCGAAGCTGCGTTCCCGCCCGCCTTCGATCACGTCGATGCGGCCGCTGCGAACGCGGTTCAGCACCTGCCCGACGCCGGCGCGCGCAAGCGAGTCGCCGATGTTCCCAACCGCGGCCACACCTACATTTACCCGCTCAGCGGCTGGAAGGAAAGGTGTTTCGCCTAGTTAGGCGCTGATCCGGGTCACCAGCCGACCGAGGGTGGGCGACTCGATCGCGACCTCGTCCCCGTCGGCGAGCCAGACCCGCGGGTTGCGGCTCATGCCGACTCCCTCCGGCGTGCCGGTGGAGACGATGTCACCCGGCTCGAGCGTCATCAGCCGAGAGAGCTGGGCCAGCAGTTGCGGGACGCTGAAGATCAGGTCGTCGGTGGAGCCGTTCTGCATCTCCTCGCCGTTGAGGGTGAGCCGGACCTCGATCGCGTCGGGCGGCCCCGCCTCGTCTGGGGTGACCAGCCAGGGACCGCAGGGCGCGGCGCCGTCGAAGACCTTGCCCGGCATCCACTGCGGCGTCGCGCCCTGCAGGTCGCGGGCGGAGAGATCGTTGAGGAGGGTGTAGCCGGCGATGTGGTCGAGCGCCTCGGCCTCGTCGACGTCCTTGGCCCGCCGCCCGACGACGAAGGCGACCTCGGCCTCGTAATCGGTCTTGGCGGTGGGCACCCGCACCGTCGCCCCGTCGGGCACCAGCGCGTTGGGGTACTTGGCGAATATCGTCGGGCTCTCAGGCAGCTGCTCGACCCCAACCTCTGCCGCGTGCTTGCGGTAGTTCAGCCCGATGCAGACGATCTTGTCGGGGTCGGGGATCGGCGGCAGCAGGTTCACCGCGGAGACGGGATGGGAAGGAGCGCCCGTGTCGCCCAGCCGCCCCCGCAGCTCCTCGACTCGCCCCGCCGCGATCAGCTCCCGCAGGCTCCCCCGGTGCGGCTCCCCGAGCAGAGCCCAAGCATCGACCACCCGATCGTCCTCAAGCACCCCGGCCCGGGGGCCATCTCCAGCGTCGAAGGTAAGCAGTTTCACGCGCGGCAGCCTAGAGGACGAAATGCCGTCGGGGGACAGCTGCGATATGGGAACTCAACTGTTCTTGTGCAATTGTGGCGGAGGCGTTAGGACTTTCCGCGTACCCAAGCGGCGGCGACAGTTCGCCGGTGAAGGAGGAGCGAGATGAGAACCCTGAAGATGATTAGGCTGGCCGCGATGATGACGTTGGCCGTGACCGCGTTGATGGGAGCCGACAGCGCTTCGGCGACGACGACGACACTCGAGGTCGGTGGCTTTAAAAAAAACGAATCCGTCGAAATAGAAGCGTCACTCAAAACCGGAACCGACACAACCTTCCAACTAACAACCGGCGCTCACTTCGACACATGCACCGGCTCGGAAATCAAAGTCGCGACCGAAAGTCCCTATAGCGGAATCACCGGACCGGTGGGTGGCGAAGTCTCGACTCTCACCATCTCAAACTGCGTCAGAAAAGCTGAAGTCTTCAGTCCCGGGACGCTCACGATCGAACGTATCCCAGGAACGACAGACGGAACAGTCGTCTCCTCGGGAGCAGAATGGAAAGTAAGCGGCACAATCTGCAAAACCGGCGAAGGCACTGACCTGGGCATCCTCACAGGGGTCGCCTCTGGTCACGCGACCCTGCACGTGAACGTAGTGGTCAACTGTGGCTTCTCGGTGGTGATGAAAGGCACCTACACCATCACAAGCCCCACAGGGCTCGGAGTCGACGAATAGGCGGAAACGGAGAGCCTTCGTTAGGTCGTTCGGACGACTGTCCCCGGCAGCGGAAACGGCTCGTCCCCTTCCGGCATGACATCGGAGATGTGAGGCCGGCCTCGTCAGTCTCGTCGCCAACCCACCCACCCCGAATGCGCTAGCGTTGGCCTCCGGGCCGCACCCCATGGCCCGCCGCAGGTCCCCTGGGGGCGTAGCTCAGCTGGTTAGAGCGCCGGCCTGTCACGCCGGAGGTCGCGGGTTCGAGTCCCGTCGCTCCCGCTTCGAGTCGTGCCCGTGAGTGAGACTCAGCGCGGCAGTTCTGATCCCGAGCGAAATGCCAAAGGAGATGCCTCCGCCCACCAGAGAGAGGACGGTGAGCGAGTTCGATCCCAGTAGGAAGCTGAGCGTCGAGAGGAGAACGGTGGCGCCACCGATGCAGAGCTCCAGCAGGCCCGGCCTCATGCTTTTCTCCTCTGCTTGGCGCGCCGGGGCTTCTTCGCACTCTTTTTCTTCTGCTTTCGGGCGGGTTTCGATGCCGGCCCCTGCCAGAAGATCGGCTTTGCCCGCGAGTCTTCTCCGCGGGGGCCGAACGGGGGGAGCAGTTGATAGTGGTAGACGTAGGAGAAGCCGACCGGTGACTCGGGATCCGGGCGCCGGTGCCGCTCCCGATGTATCAGCCCGCGCTCGCGGAGCTCGCGCAGCCCCCGCTCGCCAGTTGCGGCAGAAATGCCATACCAAGCCGGCAGCTTTTCGTAAGGGAGGGAGAACCCGTCTCCTTGGTAGAGGGAGATCAGCAGTATCGCCTTCGCCGGCAGCGAGAGTCGCTCATGCCAGTGCTGCCGCCAGTAGTCGTAGGGGAGCTTGAAGTACCCCGGTCCATCCAGCTTCTTTCCCTTCTTCCCAGCCCCGACATGCTGGTAAGGCTCTTTGGAGCCGTCGTCGGCCAAAAGCACGGCTCGCACCTTGCGGCCGACGCGTTCGGTTTGGACCAAGCCGATATCCCGCAGGAACTTCCAGTTGCGGGAGACGGCGTGCAGAGCGGCGGGCTCGACGACCCCGGTCTCCGGGTCGAAATACCCGCCGATCGCCCGTGCCCAGGTTGCGGCGCCTAGCCGTACGTCGAAGCCCGCGTCCTCGCCACTGGCGATCGCGTGCAGAAGCAGGTACTGCTCCAAAGCTGTTCCACGACCGCGCTTGACGAACTTGCTCAGTGGACCTGGCGCTCGTCCGCCGTCCTCCGGGTGGAGTTGGAGGAACCCGAGAGCCAAGGGGAGGAAGGGGCGCTTGCTCCGCTGGAGATAGTGCTCGATCGTGAACTGCCGGTCTGCGATTCCTGCATCAGCCATCGACCTGATAATCGCACGTTCCTACTCCCATTATGTACATCAGAGCCAACCACGAGATGTGCTTGTAGCTGACGTATAGAGAAGGCCCAAAAAGGTCCAAACAGCACCAGAAGCAGATCTCTAGAAACAGGGCCCAGGTGGGTGGCCGCCTCGCCCCCGAAATCGGCCACCTGTAATAGCGTCGAAGCCCTCGCGAATCGGCGGGGCAGGCGCGGATTCAGCTGCCGCCGCGGCTCCTGGTTCTAGAGCCCAACGGGAGGGGCTTCGCCAGGCGAACGGTGTCCGCAGCTAGTACCGCGGAGGCGCTTCCCGGTAGGCCGGATCCCTGACTTCGCGGCGTTCTTCGACAGGGGCTTCGCCCGGTGGGACCGGCCTGGTGCGGCGGGACCAGACGATTTCCTGGAAGAGGCCGATCAGGAGGCCGACGGCGCCGGCGATCATGAGGATGACGCCGATCGTGTCGATGTAGACACCCTGGATGTGGAAGTTGGTCGCGAACTTGAGGATCGCGCCAACCGCGATGAGGAATATGCCTGCTCCGATAGTCATGCGGGCTGGTTACCCCCGCTTTGGATCGGCGAAACGGCGCAAACGCCTGGGTCGTTTCCACCATTGGCCTCGCTATAGCGGGACAAAGGGTGGAAACGATGTCCCCTTAGGACGAATGTTGGAGGGTCGTCCAGAGGCGGCGCTCGGCCTCGAGCACGCGCTCGGCGCACTCGCCAACGGTTGCCCACGGCTCGGGCCGCGGTTCATCATCCTCACTCGCCGCCCTGAACGCCTCCGCCAGCTCGGTCCAGCGTGCTGCTGCCACAGCAGCCAGCGGCGCCTCTTCCCGTCCCGCCTCCTCGAGGAAACGCGCGTACATCAGCCGGAAGCAGCCGCCGCCGGTGCCGCGGCGCTCGATCACCTGGTAGGCGAAGCGCGCGCACCATTGCCAGTCCTCGACTACCTCCGGCCATGATCCCGCCTCGGCGGCGAGGCGTTCGAGTGCCGGGACGCCGGCGAACTCGCCGAAGGGCGGCTCGAGCATCTCGGCCACCGCCCGCTCGATCGCCCGCGGCACCGTCGCCCGCAGGCGGTCGCGGTCGATCTCCTCGCCGACGGTGAACATATGGCCTTCCAGCGGGTAGGCGGGGTGGCTGCTGTGGCGCGCCCGGGCGAGGCTCTCCAGACGCGTCATCTGCAGCTCCTCGAAGGCGGTGTCGGAGAGGCGCGCGACCTCCTGGTCGTAGCCGGCCAGCACCACCGCGTGGCCGGGGAAGTGGGCCGAGTTGCCGTAGTGGTCGAGGTAGTAGAGGTCGGTGAGCAGCAGCGCCGGCTTGCCGGCATCGATCTCCGCCCGCGCCGCCTCCCAGGCCCCTTCGCCGTCCTCCTCGCCAAAGGTGCGCATCTCCAGGGCCGCCCCGGTCAGCTCGCGGAAGCTCTCCTCCAGGCGCGCGGTGCGGCCGTTGAACCAGCGGCTTGGCGAGGTTCCGTCCATCGCCAGGTAGTAGAAGCCGGCGCCCGCACCGAGCCCGAACGCCATCTCCTCGCTGATCTCGACCCCGTGGAAGGCGAGCAGGTTGCGCAGCGCGGTCGAGCCGCAGTGGTGGCCGGGGGTGTGGACGTAGCCGGGTACCTCGGGCATGGCCTCAATTCTGACGGCGGTCCGCCTGCGCCGGGTCGCGCTTCGTGACATCCTCCCGCGCCGATGCGGGACCTCGACCTGAAGCTGATGCGCTGGATGCGCACGCACGGGCACACGCCCGGGCTCGAGCGCGCCGCCGTCGCGCTCGGGAAGGCCGGCAACAACGGACTCGTCTGGCTCGTGCTGGGGGCGACGTTGGCGCTGATCGACAGCTCCCGCTGGGAGTCGTGGCTGATCTGCGCCCTGCTCGGGCCCTTCGCGATCGGGCTCAACTATCTGGTGAAGCTGGCGGTGCGGCGGCCGCGGCCGGTGCTGGAGGGCCTGCCGCCGCTCGCCGGCGCGCCCAGTTCGCTCAGCTTTCCCTCGGCCCATGCCACCTCGTCCTTCGCCGTGGCGACCGCGATGGTCCGCATCGATCCGGCCATGGCCGGTGCCTTCCTCGTCGCCTTCGCCCTAGCCCTCGGCCGTCCCTACCTCGGCATGCACTACCCGTCCGACGTCCTCGGCGGCGCCATCCTCGGCGTCCTCCTGGGCCTGATCGTCCCGCTCTCCCTATGAAGGTGAGTCGATGAAGGTCGGGATCGTCGGCCTGCCGAACGCGGGGAAGTCGACCCTCTTCAATGCGCTGACCAAGGGCGGGGCGCAGACGGGCGACTACCCGTTCACGACGATCGAGCCGAACGTCGCCGTCGCCCAGGTGCCGGACGAGCGGCTGGAGAAGGTGGCGGAGACGGTCGGCAGCTCCGAGCTGGTGCCGGCGAAAATCGACTTCCACGACATCGCCGGCCTCGTCAAGGGCGCCTCGGAAGGGGAGGGACTCGGCAACCAGTTTCTCGCCTCGATCCGCGAGACCGACGCGATCTGCCACGTCGTTCGCTGCCACGCCTCCTCCGACGTGCCGCACCCCGATGGCCGCGTCGACCCTCTTGCCGACATCGAGACGATTGAGACCGAGCTCGTCCTCGCCGACTACGAGCAGGTCGAGCGGCGGCTAGGCCGCGTCGGCAAGCAGACTAAGACGGGCGACAAGGAGGCGATCGCCGAGCACGGCTGGCTGACCGCGGTGCACGAGGCACTCGCCGCCGGCCGTCCCGCCCGCTCGATTCCCATCCCAGAGGCCTCGCCACAGGCGGCGCAGAACCTCCAGGCGCTGACCACCAAGCCGATCCTCTATGTGGCGAACGTCGACGAGGGCGATGCCGAGCCGCCGGAAGCCGTCGCCTCCCACGCCAACGCCGTCGGCGCCGGCGTGGTCGCGGTCAGCGCCCGGATCGAGGGCGAGCTGGCCGAGCTCGATCCCGCCGAAGCCGAGGAGATGCGCGAGTCCTACGGCGTCGAGGGCTCCGGCCTCGCCCGCCTCGTCCGCGCCGCTTACGACCTGCTCGAGCTGATCACGTTCTTCACCGCGGGCGAGGGCAAGGAAGCGGTCGCCCGTCCTCTTGCCCGCGGCGCCACCGCCCTCGAGGCCGCCGGCACGATCCACACCGAGATCATGGAAGCGTTCGTTAAAGCCGAGGCGATCGGCTGGGAGCAGCTGGTCGAGTGCGGCGGCTACTCGGCGGCGCGCGACAAGGGCCTGCTCCGCATCGAGGGCCGCGATTACGTCGTCCAGGACGGCGACGTGATCACGATCAAGGTCTGACCTCCGGCGGCCCGAGGCCGACCCTTCCCGCCCCGCCGATCGGTGATGCATCGGGGCGTGGTCGGGTCAGGCCTCAGCCACCCTTGTGGATGGAGGTGGCCGGGTAGGCCTCACTGCACTCGGTGAACTTCACAGGGCATCACCCCCTTCCCTCGCCAGAGGCGTCCCTCTCGGCGATACACCGGTTCCTATTAGTACGAGCCGTCTCAGTAAAGGGTTTCACCTAGGCATATTCCCGCAACGTCCGTGCATTTATGCCCTATCGTCCTCCCACTTCCGTGAACTCGAACAATCGAAAGGTGTGGGGATGCAGAGGAGCGAGATGAAGGGAAAGCAGCGCGGCGAGACGATCTGCAATGTTCTGAAGCACCCCCTGCGGGTGCGCATCCTCGAAGTCCTCAACGAAGGTCCCCGCAGTCCCAGCCAGTTCGTCGAGGAAGGGCTGATCCCGAAAAATCTGTTCGAGAGCTACCAGCAGGCGCTCTCGCTCGCGTCCTACCACTTCCGCGAGCTGGAGAAGGACGGCTGCCTGGAGGTGATCGAATCGATCCCCCGGCGGGGCGCGGTCGAACACGTCTATCGAGGACTGGCCCGGGTCTACTTCAACGACGCCGAATTCGAAGGGATGCCGCGCTCGACCCGTTGCCGGCTGTCCCGCATATCCCTGCAGGGCATGATCGCGAGGGCCGACAGGGCGATCGGCGAGGAGACCTTCGACGCCCGCACCGACCGGCACCTGACCTGGATGCCGGTGCAGTTGGACGAGCGCGGTTGGAGGGAAATGACCGCCACCCTTGCCGCGGCCTTCGCGGAACTGACGCAGATCCGGCACGACGCTCGCGACCGACTCGCCGGCTCGGGCGAGGAGGTGATCCCGGCGACGGTCGCGATGCTGGGGTTCGAATCGCCCCCGCCGCCTCCGCTGCCGGGGGACGACAGCTGAACCGCGGGTCGCGTCGCTTCAGCGTCCATATGGGCGCCTAAACCGGCACACCCTTAAGGTTCGAGCATGGAGGAACGGGCGCGGTTCCCGGAGGTCGCCGCCAAGGCCGGCCACTACGAGAGCTTCTACGTCAAGGCCTGCGAGCCCGGCGGGGGGCGGGGGATCTGGATCCGGCACACCGTCCACAAGCGGCCGGGGGCCGAGCCGAAGGGGTCGATCTGGTTCTGCTTCTTCGATCGCTCGGCGGATGGACCGCGGGCGACCAAGGTGACCGTGCCGGCGTCGGAGCTGTCAGCCCCCGCCGATGACTGGATCCGCGTCGCCGACGCCGTGATTGGTCCGGGACGGGCCGAGGGCTCGGTCGCCACCGAGGCGCTTCGCGCGGGCTGGTCCTTCACCTTCAGCGGCGACGCCGAGCCGTGCAAGTACCTGCCGGCGGACTGGCTCTACAAGGCGCCGCTGCCGCGGACCAAGTTCCTCGCGCCCTACCCGGACGCCCGCTTCCAGGGCCGGCTCGACATCGACGACACCGAGACGATCGAGCTGAGCGGCTGGCCGGGGATGATCGGCCACAACTGGGGGACCGAGCACGCCGAGCGCTGGGTCTGGATCGAGGGCACCGGCTTCCCCGACGCGCAGGACACCTACTTCGACGCCGGCGCCGCCCGCGTCCGCCTTGGCTCCCGCGTCTCCCCCTGGATCCCCTCCGGGATGCTCGTGCTCGACGGAAAGCCGCACCGGCTCGGCGGCCTCGGCGCGATCCGCTCCGCCCGGATCGAGGAGCACCC
This sequence comes from Solirubrobacterales bacterium, assembly GCA_035705945.1. GTDB lineage: Bacteria > Actinomycetota > Thermoleophilia > Solirubrobacterales > 70-9 > VAYN01. Next base: position 4,882 of record DASSVR010000076.1, on the reverse strand, counting down.
ATCGGTCTGCAGCTTCATGCTGCCGGGCAAGGACGTCGTCGTCCACGGCCGCGTCTCCGCGCCCGAGAAGGACTTCGTCGGCTGGATCTACGCCGACCCGCAGGGGCCCGAGCACAACACCGTCAACTGCTCGGTCGCCGACCTCGAGCTGACGGTCGAACGCCCCGGCCTGCCGCCCCGCCGGTTGACGCTGCCGACCGGCGGCGCCTACGAGCTGGGGATGCGAGAGATCGACCACGGCATCCCGATCCAGCCGTATCCCGACGGCTAGCGGACGACCTTCTGGAACTTCATCCAGGTGTCGTAGCCATCCAGGGCGACGGAGAGCTGCGAGCCGGTGACGGTGGAGACGCCCGCCGTGCCGATCAGCTTCGCGGTGATGATCCGCGGCGAGACGCCGGTCTCGGTGATCACCACCCGTTTCAGTCGTCCCTTCAGATAGGCGCCGAGGCGCGAGCTGATCTCCGGGCCCGTGAACTCCAATTTCCACTTGTGGAGCGGGCAGTAGTAGTCGTAGGGGTCAGGGACGCCGACCAGGTAGGGGACCGAGCCGCCGAAAACGTTCACGGCGCTCTCGGTGTGGCCGCCGGAGCAGGCCGAGTAGAGGGTCTGGGCGACCTCGCCGTCGTAGATGACGACCTGCCCTCGCGTCGCTGCGACCGCGGCGTTGGTGCTGGCGTACTCGCTTTCCAGCCCCTCGTAGACCTGGCTGCGGGTGTCGGAGTAGAGGTCGAAGCCGTTGCCGCCGACGTCGCCGGTGATCGCGATCGAGCGCACCGCGACCGCATGCGCCTTCAGCTCCTCCATCGGCCAGGAGGGCGGCACCTCGTTCGACATCACGCCCTTCGCGTACTGCTCGATCGCGAGCGCGTTGACGACGTTGAGCGAGCCGGCCTGGCTTTCGGTCGGCACCGTCTCGAGGGCGCCGCGGAAGGTGCCCTGGCCGGCGATCGTGATCCGCCCGGCTCCCGCCGCCCGCAGCCTGCGGCCGCAGTCGGCAAGCGGTTTGCCGCCGGAGGTGCGCAGCTTCACCGAGCGGGCGACGCGGTGCGCCTCGTAGCTGCGTCTTGGGTCGAGGGCCTTGCCGCAGGCGCTGGTGGCGCGGCTGAATTCGACGTCGCCGGGGGAGATGTCGAGGAGGACGCGGACGATGCGTGGCTTCGTCAGCGTGCCGAGGCTGGTCCCGCGGTAGTAGTGGCCGAGGATGAAGCGATAGCCCTTGCCGTGCTTGGCGAAGCCGTAGGCGCCGTAGGCGCTCATCCCGACACCGTGGCCGAAGCCGCGCCCGTGGACGATCCAGCTGACGCTGCCCTGGGCGGCGGCCGGGTAGACGGAGGCCAGCAGCGCCACCGCTGCCGCCACGACCGCGACGCTGATCCTGCTCACTCGCTTGGACATCCCTCAGCCAACAGATTCAACGGAAAGGAGTAGCGGCCTGCATGAGCGGAGTCGTACTCTGCATGTAGACGCGATTCCGAGGAGGACCCGATGGCGACGCAGACCGTAGAGGCAACCGACCACAAGCTCCTCGCTGCCGGCCAGTGGATCGAAACCGGCGAGTGGGGCGAGGTGAGGAGCCCCTACGACGGCAGCGTCGTCGGCCGCGTCGCCCAGGCCGACGAGGCGCTGGCCGAGCGGGCGATCGAGGCTGCCCACGGGGCCTTCGAGGAGGCCGACTTCCCCCAGCACGCGCGCGCCGCGGTGCTGGACCGGGCCGCGCACCTCGTCGCCGAGCGCCGTGACGAGCTGGCCGCGACGATCGCCGCCGAGGCCGGTAAGCCGCTGAAGACGGCGCGGCTGGAGGCCGAACGGTGCGTCTCCACCCTCACCTTCTCGGCGGTGGAGGCGCGCAAGCTGACCGGCGGCACCGTGCCGATGGACGCCGCCCCCGCCGGCGTCGGCAAGCTCGGCGTGATGATGCGCGTTCCCTACGGGGTCGTCGGCGCGATCAGCCCCTTCAATTTCCCGCTCAACCTCGTCGCCCACAAGCTCGGCCCGGCGATCGCCGCCGGCAACGCCGTGGTCCTGAAGCCGGCCGGCCAGACGCCGATCTCGGCGCTGAAACTGGCCGAGATCCTGGTCGAGGCGGGCCTGCCCGAGAGCTGGCTATCGGTCGTCCCCGGCCCTGGCTCGAAGGTCGGCAACACGATCGTCGAGCACCCGCTGACCCGCGCGATCACCTTCACCGGCTCGGCTCCGGTCGGCTGGGGTATCCGCTCCAAGGTCCCTCACAAGAAGGTCAACCTCGAGCTCGGCTCGAACGCGCCGCTGATCGTCGCCGAGGACGGCGACTGGGAAGCCGCGGCCGACAAAGCGCAATTGCACGCCTTCTCCCACGCCGGCCAGAGCTGCATCTCGATCCAGCGGATCCTCGTCCACACCGACGTCGCCGACGTCTTCACCGAGCGCCTCAGGGGCAACGTCGAGAAGCTGACCGTGGGCGATCCGCTCGACGAGGCGACCGACGTCGGTCCGCTGATCACCCCCGAGGACCGCGACCGCGTCAAGCAGTGGATAGAGGAGGCGGTCGCGGGCGGTGCCGAGCTGCTGATCGGCGGCGAGCTCGTCGACGAGGGCCGTTGCCTGGCGCCGACGCTGCTGAAGTCGCCGCCCAAAGAGGCGAAGGTCTGGTGCGAGGAGATCTTCGGTCCGGTGGCGACGATCGACACCTTCGCCGACTTCGAGCAGGCCCTCGAGCTCGCCAACGACTCCAAGTTCGGCCTCCAGGCCGGCGTCTTCACCCGCGACATCGGCCGCGGGCTCGCCGCCGGCCGCGCGCTCGAGTTCGGCGGCGTGCTGATCAACGAGGTGCCGACCTTCCGCGCTGACCAGCAGCCCTACGGCGGCGTCAAGGACTCCGGCAACACCCGCGAGGGCCCCGCCTACGCGGTGATCGAGCTGACCGAGGAGCGCTTCGTCACCCTGCAGGGCTGATTCGGATTTCCGCCAGGCGGGTAGTTCCTTGGCCGGATGAAGCACGGGGTCGTCCGGGTGAGGGTTGCCGCCTCGAGCGGGGCGATAGCTCTCGCCTTCGCCGGCGCGATGGCACTCGCCGCCGAGCCGCTCGGTCAGACGACGGTCCAGCAGCGGATCGTTCCCCAGGGCGGCGAAGGCTTCGTCCAGCTCGGCGTCGGCCCCGGCGAGGGCTACGTCGTCCGCAACGGAGGCTTGGGGGCGCCGCAGCGCGGCCGCGCCGGGCGGCGCACCTCGCTTGCCTACTTCGGCCAGCTCTCCGACTTCCAGCTCGCCGACGAGGAGAGCCCGGCGCGGGTCGAGTTCCTCGACCCGCTCGGAGCGCCGGTCGAAGCAGCCTTCCGCCCGTGGGAGGCACTGCAGGCGTTTATCGACGAGGCGATGATCCGGCAGGTGAACGCCTTCGCGAGCGCCGCGCCGGTCGCCGCGGGTGACGGCTCCCGTCCCGCGATGAACTTCGTCGTCAATACCGGCGACTCCGCCGACAGTCAGCAGCTGAACGAGACCGAGTGGGTGCGGACCCTGCTCGAGGGCGGGGCGCTGGACCCGAACAGCGGCATCGACCCGAGCGGCTACTCGCATCCCCTCTGCCCGCTCGTCGGCGTGCCCGGCGCGGCCGAGGCCGCCGCCTACACCGGCGTCCAGGACTACGACGACTACGCCGAGGGACCTAGCCCGTACTTCTACGACCCCGACGATCCGCGCGGAGCCTCGGCGGGGTGGCCTGCTTACCCCGGCCTGATGGACCGGGCGCAGCAGCCGTTCGCGGCAACCGGGCTCGGCGTGCCGAGTTACGTCGCCTTCGGCAACCACGACGCGCTCGTGCAGGGCAACCAGGCGGCCAACGCCAACTTCGAGCAGGTGGCGACCGGATGCACGAAGACGATCGAAGGGGGGGCGGCGCTGGTGCCGCCGGACCCGAGGCGCCGCTTCGTCTCCAAGGCGGAGTACAAGCAGATCTTCCGTCAGGGAGCGCAGCGCGACGGACATGGGTTCGACCGCGTCGATCCCGCCGAGGAGGCGGCCTCGAAAGGCGCCGCCGGCTACTACTCGTTCGTCCCCGTGCGGGGGCTGCGGATGATCGCCCTCGACACCGTCTGCGAGGGCGGCGTCACCGGCCCCTGCGCCGACGGCAACGTCGACGACCCGCAGTTCCAGTGGTTGAAGGGGGAGCTGCGGGAGGCGACCGCGGCCGACCAGCTGGTGGTGATCTTCAGCCACCACGCGATTCCGAGCCTGACCGCGGACGTGCCCGACGAGGCGGCGCCGCCGTGCATCGGTCCCGACGCGCACGGGCACGACGCCAACCCCGGCTGCGACCTCGACCCGCGCCGCTCGACCCCGATCCACCTCGGCGAGGACATGGTCGAGTTGCTGCACCGCCATCCTCACGTGATCGCCTGGGTCGCCGGTCACAGCCACGTCAACGACGTCACCCCCTATCCGGATCCGAGCGACGGCTCCGGCTTCTGGAGCGTCCGCGTCGCCGCCGAGGCAGACTGGCCGCAGCAGGCACGGCTGCTGCAGCTCTTCGACAACCGCGACGGGACCCTGTCGCTGTTCGGGACGATCGTCGACCACGCCGCCGAGCCGACCGCACCCGCGCCCGGCACCGCCGCGGCGGGGCTGACGCCCAGCGACCTCGCCTCGATCGGCCGCACCCTCGCCTACAACGACGTGCAGACCGGCGGCCGCGCCTGCAGCCCGAACCCCTGCGGCGAGGGCGGCCCCAGGGATCGCAACGTCGAGCTGCTGATCAACGATCCGCGCCGGGGTACGAGGCCGATCGGGGCGGCAAGGATCTGCACCCACCGCGTCGTCGGGACGCGCAGGGGCGAGACGCTGCGCGGAACCAAGCGCTCCGACCTGATGGTCGCCCGCGCCGGTGCCGATCGGATTCGGCCCCGCC
>DASSVR010000075.1:0-13399 GCA_035705945.1 Solirubrobacterales bacterium | reverse complement strand
AGCTGGCCGCTGACGGCTTCGGTCGGGCGATCCCGCTCGATTCCACCGACGAGCAGATCGCCGCCGCCGCGGTCGAGGAGCTCGATCGTCCCCTGCCGCAGCGCTCGCCGGTCCTCACCTCCTGGGACGAGTGCGCCGCGGCACTACTCGATCTGTATGGATCAATTCTTCGCGCTGGACGGATGTCCGAGCGTACGGCGGGGGGCTGAAGGAGGCGAGGGCGCAGCGCCGATGAGTGCGGGACATGTCTCGCGCCCGCCACCTCACCGTCCTCCTGTTCCTCGTCTGCGCCCTGCTGGCACTGCCCGTTCCGAGCGCCTTCGCCGCCGAAGGCATCTCCTCCGCCCGCGCCGTTGACGGCGGCGGTAAGACGTCGACTACCCCCACGGCCACCCGCATCAACACCAGCGGCACCAGCAAGGAACAGCTGACGATCGCGACGAAATCCCCCGCCACCGGCGCGACCCTCTCCGGCAGCGTCGTCTGGGAGGTCTCGCTTCTGGCCGGCGCGCCGACCCGGATCGAGTTCGCCGTCGACGGCTCGGTCAAGTGGTCCGAGTCCGTCGCGCCCTACACCTACGGCGGCGACGGCGGCAGCCTCGACACCACCAAGCTCTCCAACGGCACCCACACCCTGAGCGCCACCGCCTACGGCTCGCGCGGAGTGAAGGGGACGACGAAGGTGACCGTGACCGTCTCCAACAACGCCCCCGAACCGGCGCCGGAACCGAGCCCCGGACCGACCCCCCAGCCCGGCGGCGGCCCGATCTACTGGGGCGCCACGATTGGAAGCCACCTCACCGGCGGCCAGGCGCCGTGGGACATGAACGCGGTGGCGAAGTTCGAGGAAGGGACCCGAAAGAAAGCTTCGATGGTCCAGTTCTTCCAGCCCTTCGCCAACTGCAACCCAAGCTGCTCCTTCTACAACTTTCCCTACACGCCGATGGAAAACATTCGCCTGCACGGCTCGATCCCGGTCCTCAGCTGGAGCTCGGTGTCGATTCCCTCGGTCAACAACCAGCCGGACTTCCAGCTCTCCGATGTGCTCTCCGGCCGCTACGACGCCTACATCCGCGAGTTCGCGACCAAAGCGAAGGGCTGGGGCCACCCCTTCTTCCTCCGCTTCAACTGGGAGATGAACGGCAAGTGGTTCCCCTGGCACGAGGGAGTCAACGGCAACCAGACCGGCGAATCCGCTGCCGTCTGGCGCCACGTCCACGACATCTTCAGCTCGGTCGGCGCCAGCAATGTGACCTGGGTCTGGTGCCCGAACGTGGAGTACAGCGGCAGCACCCCGCTGGCGGGGCTGTACCCCGGCGACTCCTACGTCGACTGGACCTGCCTCGACGGCTACAACTGGGGCACCAACCCGAACAAGCCGGACAGATGGAAGACCTTCGGTGAGGTCTACCGGGCCACCTACGACAAGATCGCCGGCACCCTGGCGCCATCGAAGCCGATGATGATCGGCGAGATCGCCTCCAGCGAGTACGGCGGCTCGAAGGCGACCTGGATCAAGGACATGCTGGCCCGCCTCCCGGCCGAATACACCAAGGTCCGCGGCCTTCTCTGGTTCGACAAATTCGACAGCAACATGGATTGGCCGATCGAGACCTCGAGCAGCGCCACCAACGCTTTCGCTGAAGGAATCCAGGACCCGGCATACCTCGGGAACACCTTCGCGAACCTGGCGCCGACGAAGATTCTGCCGCAGGGCTGATCGGTGGATTTCAACCCCCCTGGACATATGTCCAGGTGAGGGTGGGGGAACTGGAACAGATGGCCAGGACGCCGATGGGCTTGTATGCCCAATGGCTTCCCAAGTCGTTCCGCTCTCCTCGTCGTCTGGGGTGCCGTGGCGGTCCTCCTCCTCAGCGCCGGCATCGCCTTCGCCGCTTCCGACAGCGGCAGGTTCGGCGGAGGTAAGTCGGCCCGGAAGCACGCTCGCCTCGGTGATGCGCGGGCCCTGGCCGCCCCCAACCGCTGCGTCGCCCGCCGGATGGCCCGGATCAACCGCCAGCGCCTCAACCGCAAGCGGGTGAACCAGATCCGCCGGCGCTGCGCGCGCAGGCCGGTCCGCGCCAGCGGCACTCCGCAGCCGCTCTACTGGGGAGCGACGATCGGCTCCCACCTGACCGGCGATCAGGCTCCCTGGGACATGAACGCGGTCGCCGCCTTCGAGGGCGGCGCCGCGAAGTCCGCCTCGATGATCCAGTTCTTCCAGCCCTTCGCCCAGTGCGGCGGCTCCGGCTGCTCCTTCTACTCGTTCCCGACGACGCCGATGAACGACATCCGCGCCCACGGCTCGATCCCGGTCCTCAGCTGGAGCTCGCAGGCGATCCCCTCGAACCTGAGTCAGCCGGACTTCCAGCTCTCCGATGTGATCTCCGGCCGCTATGACTCCTACATCCGCGACTTCGCGACCAAAGCCAAGGCCTGGGGCCACCCCTTCTTCCTCCGCTTCAACTGGGAGATGAACGGCGACTGGTTCTCCTGGTCGGAGGGAGTCAACGGCAACGCGTCGGGGGAGTACGTCGCCGCCTGGCGCCACGTCCACGACATCTTCACCGCGGTCGGCGCGACCAACGTCTCCTGGGTCTGGTGCCCCTTCATCGACCCGGCGGGCACGCTGCAGGACCTCGCTCCCCTCTACCCCGGCGACGCCTATGTCGACTGGACCGGCCTCGACGGCTACAACTGGGGGACGAACCCGACCTCCCCCCGCGGCTGGAAGAGCTTCGACCAGCTGTTCCGCCGCAGCTACGACCAGATCGTCGAGAACATCGCGCCCTCGAAGCCGATGATGCTGGGCGAGGTCGGCTCCAGCGAGCACGGCGGCTCGAAGGGCGCCTGGATCCGCGACGCGCTGGCGCGAGTGCCGGCCGAATACCCGCGGATCCGGGCCCTGCTCTGGTTCGACAAATTCGACGACAACATGGATTGGCCAATCGAGACGTCGGCTCCCGCCACCACCGCCTTTGCGGAAGGCATCCAGCAGTCGGTCTATCGGACGGCCGGTTACGGCGGTCTGGCCGGCGCCACGATCCCGCCGCCCGCCTAGCCGCGGATGGCGAACAACACGGTTCCCTACACTTGCCTCTCTGGCTTGCACCGGCTACTGGAAGCGCCTTCCCCGGGCGCCCTTTCTCGTTTCGCTCCTGCTGGCGCTGATCTCGTGCTGCCTGCTGGCAACCGCCGCTCCCGCGGCCAAGCGGCACCATCGCCCACCCCCGAAGCCCAAACCCGTCTACTGGGGCGCCTGGATCGGCGACCAGCTGACCGGAGAGGACGCGCCGTGGGACATGAACGCGGTCGCCCGCTTCGAGCAGGTCGTCGGCAAGGGTCTGTCGCTGATCCAGTTCTCCTCGCCCTTCCTCGACTGCCACAGCAGCCCCTGCCGCTTCTACGAGTTCCCCCTCGAAGGGATGGACGACATCCGCGCCCACGGCTCGATTCCGGTCTTCAGTTGGGGTGCGGAACAGAGTCCCCGCAGCAGCGCCGAGCAACCCTCCTTCCAGCTCGCCGACATTGTTGGAGGTGCCTACGACTCCTACATCGCCCAGTTCGCCACCGAAGCGCGCGAGTGGGGCCACCCCTTCTTCCTCCGTTTCGCCTGGGAGATGAACGGCAACTGGTTCCCCTGGTCGGAGGGCGCCAACGGGAATTCGCTGGGCCAGTTCGTGCCGGCATGGAGGCACGTTCACAACATCTTCAGCGCCGTCGGGGCGGACAACGCGACCTGGGTCTGGTGCCCCTATGCCGATACGTCGCGGCGCCTGCGCCGTGTGCCGCTGAAGCGGCTCTATCCTGGCCACTCCTACGTCGACTGGACCTGCCTCGACGGCTACAACTGGGGCCAGAACCCGATCAACCCGCGCCCGTGGCGCAGCTTCCGCGAGATCTTCGACCCCGCCTACAAACTGGTGACGAAGAAAATCGCTCCCCGCAAGCCGCTGATGCTGGGCGAGTTCGCGACCAGCCCCTACGGCGGGCACAAGGCACTCTGGATCCGCAAGATGTTCGAGAAACTCCCCCGCAGGTACCCGCGGGTCCGGGCATTGATCTATTTCAACGAGATCGATCGGGGAATCGACTGGCCGCTGGAGAGCTCGGCGACCGCCGCCAGGGCCTTCGCGCAGGGAATCCGCAAGCGCAGGTACCTACCGAACTTCTTCGGAGGGATCACGGCGAGCCCGATCTTGCCAATGGGCTGATCCCCCCAACCCGGGGTTCCGTAAGCAGGTTGAAGAGGGCTCCGCAGCGAACCTTCCCGGGCGGGGTTTGAGCGCATAGAAGAGATGACCATGAATGGACCCAAGAGCGATCTCGGCAGCCGTGCTCGGCTGCTCGGCACGGCCGCGGTCGTCGCACTGGCGGCGTTGCTGCTCTTGCTACCCACCGCCGCCGGGGCGAAGAAACGTCCCCATGCCTCGCTCTACTGGGGCGCCCAGATCGGCGACCAGATGACCGGCGAAGCGGCCCCCTGGGATATGGCGCCGGTCCACCGCTTCGAGCGGATCGCCGGCAAGGGGCTCTCCCTGGTCGAGTTCTCCTCCCCCTTCGCCGAATGCGGCGGCGGCAGCTGCACCTTCACCAAATTTCCCTCGACGCCGCTGGAAAACGTGCGGCGCTATGGCGCGATCCCGGTCTTCAGCTGGAACTCGACCGCGAGCCCGCCCAGTGTCGATCAGCCCGCGTTCAGCCTCGGCACCCTGCTGAGCGGTGCCCACGACGGCTACATCCGCGACTTCGCGACCAAAGCCAAGGCTTGGGGCCACCCCTTCTTCCTCCGCTTCAACTGGGAGATGAACGGCTTCTGGTTCCCCTGGTCTGAGGGCGTCAACGGCAACACGCCGGGGCAGTTCGTCGCCGCCTGGCGCCACGTCCACGACATCTTCACCCAGGTTGGGGCGCACAACGTGACCTGGGTCTGGTGTCCCAACGTCGACCTCTTCAACAGCCTGACTCCGCTCGGTCGCCTCTACCCAGGCGACGCCTACGTCGATTGGACCGCCCTCGACGGCTTCAACTGGGGCAAGCGCCGCGGCTCGCCCGGCTGGCAGAGCTTCAACCAGGTCTTCCACCGCACCTACCGGCGGATCGTCCGCAAGGTGGCCCGTGGCAAGCCGCTGATGCTGGCCGAGGTCGCCTCGACCGACCGCGGCGGCTCGAAGCCCGCCTGGATCAAGGACATGCTCATGAAAGTCCGCCACAAGTACCGCAAAATCCGCGCGGTGATCTGGTACGACGTCGACGACCGCGGCACCAACTGGCCGATCGAGCGCCGCAAGCAGGACGGCCGGGCATTCCGCCGCGGGATCAGGCCCGGCGCCTTCAAGGCCAACGTGTTCGGCGGGATCACCCAGAGCCCGATCCCGCCGCCTCCTCGCTGAGGCGTCGACCAGCGTGCATTCGATGGACTAGAGCCGTATCGCGCAGACGTCGTCGTCAGCTGGGTTGACGGCGGCAATCAAGAACTCGAAGTACCCATAGAGTTCTTGCTGTGACTCAACCCCTGCTGACAGGTATTGCTATCGGTGGTTTCCGAAGCTTCGGAACCCCCGAACTACAGCGCATGGCGCCTTTGACGAAGGTCCATCTACTTGCTGGACCGAATAATTCGGGAAAGTCGAACGTGCTGCAGATTGCGGCAAGATCATTGCCAAAGCTGAGGGCCCAGCAGGGCTTCGATCTCGATAACAGTGACATCCCTATCGGCGCGGCCGCGGAGGAGCGACACTTTCGATTGGGGATCCTGCTGCGGCTGACCGACGAGCAGATCGAAGAAGCGTCTGGCAGAAGCGACCCTCAATTTGCTCGGGCGGTTCGAGAACTATTTCAAGGGCCTACTTTCGCCAGTGATGTTGAGGAGGCTATTTGGCTCGAAATGACTCCAAATGAGGGTCAAAACCCAGCCTGGCTTGTAAATGGGGATCAAGTAGCGGACGTTGGGTCGGCCATTGATCAGGGCCGTAGATCTAGGCGCCTGCAACGCGTGTCAGAGCTGATGGTTGGTGAGTGGGGCAATAGCGATGAGCAAAACGCAGCTCGAATCCTCAATCAAATCGTAAGAGCCTCGAACTTGATGGAGCAGCTGCCGCCGGTAGCAAAGATTGGAGCTTTTAGGCGCATTACGGACGCTGAGGAGATAATTGAGGGAGAACATGATGGCGCCGGTTTGATCTTGCGCCTAGCGCGTCTCCAAAACCCCAGTTTTGATGAACCAGAGAATCGGGAGCGCTTTTCAAGGATTAACAAATTCGTGCGTCGACTCTTTGATGATGACAGCGCAGAGATCGATGTCCCTCACGACCGAAGCACCCTTTTAGTGCGCTATGCCGGGGAGTGGCTGCCGCTAGAGAACTATGGAACCGGCCTGCATGAGGTCATTGTTCTCGCAGCTGCTGCGACCGTCCTCTCGGGGCACCTTGTTTGCATCGAGGAGCCTGAGATACATCTTCATCCCACGCTCCAGCGAAAGCTGCTCCGTTACCTAGCGAAAGAAACCGATAACCAATATCTGATCGCGACGCATTCTGCGCATCTTCTCGATTCTGAGCTAGCGTCGATCTCGGCGGTACGCCTCGAAGAGGGCAATACCATCGTGACGGCAGCCCTCGGCCCGAAGGAGATCGCAGCGATTGGAGCTGAGCTTGGTGCCCGGGCGTCCGATCTAGTGCAAGCAAATTCAGTTATTTGGGTTGAGGGCCCTTCCGACCGAACCTATATCCGTCACTGGATTGAATGTCTCGCCCCTGAACTGGTAGAGGGGGTCCACTACTCACTCTTGTTCTATGGGGGACGTCTGCTGTCCCACCTCAGCGCAGATGATCCGGCAGTTGAAGAGTTCATCAGCTTGCCCCGAATCAACCGACACTTCACCCTCGTCATAGATTCCGATCGACCGAGAGCCGGGGCAAGAATTAAGCCGACGAAGCAGCGTGTAAAGCGGGAAGTTCAAGCGCTGACTGGGCATGAACCGTGGATCACCGCCGGCTACACCATCGAGAATTACGTACCTCCAGCCCTCCTCCGGGATGCTGTCGGTCAAGTGCATCCGGGAGCGCACTGCAAATGGGCGGGTGATCGGTATAAGGATCCGCTCGTAAGCAAACAGATCAAAGGCCGAAGCAGTCAGGTCGACAAGCCTGTTATTGCGGAGTACGTCATCGCGCGCTGGGACGAGGTCAAACCGTGGCCTTTAGACCCCGAGGTCCAGGTCAAACGTCTGATCAGGTTGATCCGTGCCGCGAACGATTTGCCGTAGGCAGACCTCCGGAGCTCGCCCTGACCAACCGCAGACGGCAATTCAAGCCCAGGGCTCGCGCATCAGCTCTCCTTCCAGATTCAGCGGATGCAGGAGCTACGATCTCGCCATGACCAAAGCTGAGCTGCACGCGCAGATCGATGCGATGACCGAGGAGGAAGCGGCGGAGGCGAAGCTGATCTTTGCGCCCGATTGGCCCTCGAAAGTCACCTCGATCGAGGAGATCCGTAAACGGGTGGGGACCTTGCCGATGAGTGGCGAGGAGTTCGACCGGCACTTCGGCTCGCTACCCACCGACGGTGAGGGATAGGCAGCAACGGTGCCCGGGGGCGCGGGTCTGCGCTTCGAGGTGCGGGTAGTCGATGAGGTCCTCGCGGAGGACCTCGCTCACTGCACGCCGGCAGGTCGGTCTGCGATAGAAGCGGTTGTCTCGGCGCTGCGCGAGGAGGGCGTGTCGCGTGAGTGGCTTCGGCGCTACGAAGCAGAAGGCCACGATGGGACGCGTCTCGGTGGTTGCGTGAAGCTCTACATCCCCCATCCCGCCGGCCAATGGGGCGCGGTCTTGACGGCTGACGTCGATGCCGGGAGACCAGTCCTGATCCTGATCGCGGTGGGAGAGCGGCACCCCGAACGTCCATGGCGGCCGAGCGTGTACGAGGTTGCGCATCGCCGGCTTCATCGATAGGTCCTCGCTGACGCCTGACTGTGACCCGTGTCCTCCCCCTCCCTATGGGGACTCGCCCTGGTCTCGGCGTCAGGCGGCGGCGCTGGCGCCCTGTTTGGCCAGCTCGGTGGTGCTCGTCTGCGCACGCTCGGGTCGCAGGCTGCGGCGGCGGCGGGCCTCTTTGAAGATCGTCCCCAGCACGCGGAAGCCGTCGCGGAAGGTCTTCAGGTTGCTCTGGCCGGAGATCCGCTCCTTCTCGTAGCTCGGCACCTCGATGATCTTCATCCCGGCCGATGACATGCGGAGGTTGATCAGCGTCTCCACCTCGAAGCCGGGGACGTCCAGGGAGATGAACGGCAGGCAGCGGGCCCAGAAGGCGTTGTAGCCGTAGCAGAGGTCGGTGAATTCGGTGCCGTGGAGGAGGTTGGCGGTGCCGCTGAGGCAGGCGTTGCCGGCCTTGCGCATCGGGGTGATATCGGCGCTGCCGCCGCCCTCGAGGAAGCGGGAGCCCTTGGCGAAGTCGGCGCCCGCCTCTAGGGCGGCGACGAAGCTGGGGATCTCCGCCGGGTTGGCGGAGCCGTCGGCGTCGAGCATGACGACGAGGTTGCCGGTCACGGCAGCGAAGCCGGTGCGGAAGGCGTCGCCCTTGCCGCGGCCGCTCTGGGTGGTGACGCGGATGCCCGGGTAGGCCCGGCGCGCGGCCTCGACCGTGTCGTCTTTCGAGTTGCCGTCGACGAGGATCACCTCGTGCAGGCCGTCGGGCAGTTCCCCGAGCACCTGTCCGATGTTCTTCTCCTCGTTCATCGCCGGGACGACGACGCTGACCTTCGTGCGGCGGATGCGGCGGCGGTCGGGACCCTTGTAGGGGACAAAGCTGCGGGCCCCGAGGGCATCGACCTCGATCAGTGGCACGCCACCGACCCGATTGGGAGTTACCGACTGCGCCTCCAGCAGGTCGAGCGGGCGCGGCAGCAGGCTGACCGGGACGCCGATCGATTTGAAGGCGCGCATCAGCTCCAGCAGCCCTTCGTCGTCGGCGTGCTGGGTGGAGATCACCACCCGGTCGGCGTGGTAGCGCTCGACCACCTCGAGTGCGGCGACGCGGCCGGCCGTTCCTGGGTCTTTCTCAGCCGGCGGGACGGTGCCGACGACGCTGGCGTATTTCTTCAGCGGCGCGTAAGCGCGAAGACGCTCAGCGGTGACCTCGTCGCCGACCAGAACCCAACGCTCCTGCGGGTTGAAGCGCTCGACGTAGGGCGAGACGAGCGCCCGGCAGATGCTGTCGAGAACGACGAAGCCGAGCCAGAGCCCAAGCTGATCGAGGCTCCCCAGCGGCGTCAGCAGCGAGGCGATCCAGACGAAGAGGCCGGCGACGATGAAGCGGATCACAGGCCAGCCGGCGCCTCCCTCCTCGCGGACAGTGGCGCTTCCGTAGACGCTGAGCACCGCGTAGACGCCGACCAAAGCGAGGGGGGCGATCGGAAAGGCGGGGAGATAGGCGACGCCGGCGAAGGCGACGACAGCGGCCAGGGCGACCGAGGAAGAGAGGAAGTCGACGAGCGGGAGAAGCCAGATGCCGGGGCCGCGGCGGGCCATCGGCATGGCGCCGAGAGTCGGGCGATCCTGAACTAGGGCTTCGCGAGTACTCGGCTGGGGCTGGAAGCGGCGATCAAAGGGAAGGTCGGTGGAGGAGTGCATAAATTGGCAAGGGGATTGACTGGGTTTACTTGTAAGGCGGAATTTGGGGGATGGTTGCGGTCATCAGCGCCTTCTCCGTATCGGCAGGGGCCGCGGATCACATGAGCCGCTGCAAACGGCGTCGCCTCTACGAGCAGGTTACGGAATCCACCAAAGGAAAAATAGGCTTTTTCCAATAATGGGTGGGCCTCTTGCAGGGCGCTTGGCCGCCCCGTTGCACGAGGCTTTTCCAGCGGTTCGCCGCTTTAGGCTTTGTAGGCCTCCGCGAGCTCTGGATCCTTCTCCGCGAGCATCTCGGCAAGCTCGACCATCACCTTGCACTGCTTCCAGGTGGCGTCGTCCTGCATCTTGCCGTCGATCATGTGGACCCCGCGCCCGTCGGGAATCGCCTCGATCACCTTCTTGGCGAACTTGACCTCCTCCGGCGGTGGGCTGAAGACCTTCTTCGCGATCCCGATCTGGACCGGGTGCAGGGACCAGGCGCCGACGCAGCCCATCAGGAAGGCGGCGCGGAACTGGGTCTCACATCCTGCCGTGTCCTTGATGTCGCCGAAGGGGCCGTAGAAGGGGAGGATGCCGGCCGAGGTGCAGGCGTCGACCATGCGGGCGATCGAGTAGTGCCAGAGGTCCTGCTGGGCGCTGACCCGGTCCTCCTCGGGGTTCTCCGGGTCTACCGGGTCCTCCATCACCCGGTAGCCGGGATGGCCGCCGCCGACCCGGGTGGTCTTCATCCGCCGCGCCGCCGCGAGGTCAGCCGGGCCGAAGCTCATCCCCTGCATCCGCGGGCTGGCGTTGGCGATCTCCTCCAGGTTGACCACGCCCTGCGGGGTCTCGAGGATCGCGTGGACGAGGATCGGGCGCGAAAGGCCGGCCTTCGCCTCCAGCTGGGCGAGCAGGCGGTCGACGTAGTGGATGTCGTGGGCGCCCTCGACCTTCGGCACCATGATCGTCTCGAGCTGCTCGCCGATCTCGGTGACCAGCTGGGTGAAGTCGTCGAGCACCCAGGGGCTCTCGAGCGCGTTGACCCGGGTCCAGAGCGAGGTCTGACCGAAGTCGGTCTCCTTGGCGGCGCGGATCAGGCCGGCACGGGCGGCCTCCTTGCGGTCGACCGGGACCGCGTCCTCGAGGTTGCCGAGCAGGATGTCGGTTTTTTCCGCGATCGCGCCGGCCTTGGCGACCATCTTCTCGTTCGAGAAGTCGAGGAAGTGGATCATCCGCGACGGCTTGACGGGGATCTCGCGGAGGGGCTCCGGGGCGCCGATCGCCTGCGGAAGGAAGAACTCTCTGGGATGTCTCAACGTACTCCTCGGGTCGTTTCGCTGTCGGGCGCGGCTAAATCTATTAAGCCATCCGTCTTTGCCGCCTCCCGCGGGCCTAGATTGCGCGTATGGAGGGAGCTGGACGCGACAGCACGCAGGATTGGGTGGTGCCGCGCGGCACTGTGCCAACGGTGAGTGAGCTGGAGGCGCGGATCGACGAGGCGCTGGTGCTCGCCCGCGCCTCCGAGGAGGGCGTGCGCGAGGTGGGGGAGATGGCGCTCGACGCGGCGCGGCAGGCGCGGCGGGCGGCCGAGGCGGCGGAGCAGAGCGCACGGGCGGCTGCCCAAAGCGCTCGGCCGGCGGGTCTTGTCGCCGCAGGGGACCCACCCCCACCTGCAGAGCAGGTGGGGGTCCCCCCTACGACGCCACCCGCCGGACGGGACCGGGATGAGCAGCCGCCTCAGCCTCGCTTCGAGAGCAGATTGCGCAGCTTTACCGAGCGGGCGGATCGGGTGGCGGCGCGGTTGCGGGCGTTGGAAGAGCACCCACGGCATCCGGGAGCCCCCAGCGTCGGCGCAGCCCGTCTGCGAGGCGATGGCTGAGGGGGCCGCTACCTGCTAGCGGCTGCTCGTCGAGCTCGATTGCGGGCTCTATGCCGCGGATCGAGCCGCTGAGGAAGACCTCGTCGGCGCCGAGCAGATCCCTTGCGCGCAGCCGCCGCTCCTGGGCCTCGACGCCCAAATCCGGCGCCACCGCCAGCAGCGCCGCCCGCGTCGTCCCGGGCAGGATCCTGCCGTCGAGCGGGGGTGTGAAGAGGGTCCCGCCGCGGACTGCGAAAACGTTTGCCCAACCCGCCTCAAGGACCTCGCCCTCGTCGACCAGAAGCGGTCCCGCGTCGTCCCGCGCCGGCCGGTCGAGTCCCGGTCGGTCGATCCACTTGTGACCGCCGAGGCCACCCGGGAGCGAGCGAGTTCGGAGGCGGGCTCCCTGGCTAGGGAAGACATTTGCGGGGTCGGCTTCAGCGGCATCGATCCCAAACCGCGCGATGATCGGGCCGGGCCATCCAGTTATCTCGTCCGGCGGGCCGGCGGTGAGGCGCAGCCGCCCGAGCGCGAGGCCCGCCGCCGCCGCACGCAGCCGCTCGCCTGCGTCGTCGGGGAGGGCGAGCAGGTAGAGAGCCTGCAGGCTCCGCGTCAGACGCCGCAGGTGGGCCTCTGCCTCGACCGGCTCGCCCTCGGCGACGAGCAGCGTCTCGAAGAGGCCCCTGCTGAGATCGGGCTGCCAGTCGCGTGTCATCACGGAGGTATCTTGGCGACGCGGCCCGCTCGATGCTGACGCTGCTGATCGACAACTACGACTCCTTCACCTACAACCTCTTCCAGCTGCTGGCGGAGGTGAACGGTCGCGAGCCCCTGGTCGTCCGCAACGACGAGGCGAGCTGGGCGGAGCTGGCGGAGCTCGGCTTCGACAACGTCGTCATCTCGCCCGGGCCGGGCCGTCCCGAAGAGGCAAGGGACTTCGGCGTCTGCGCTGAGGCCCTCCGCCGCTGCGAGAAACCGCTGCTGGGCGTATGCCTGGGTCTGCAGGGGATCGGTGCGGCGGAGGGAGGAGAGGTGAGGCGGGCGCCCGAGCCGATGCACGGCCGGATCGTCGAGGTCGAGCACGACGGCTCGCCCCTCTTCGCCGGCATTCCCAGCCCCTTTGCTGCCGTCCGCTACCACTCCCTCGCCCTCGCCCGGCCGCTTCCACCAAGCCTCCGCGAGATCGCCTCTTGTGACGGCGTCCCGATGGCAGTCGAACACCGGTCCCGCCCCCAATGGGGCGTCCAGTTCCACCCCGAGTCGGTAGCCACAGAGGACGGCGAGCGCCTCCTAAACAACTTCCGCGACCTCACCCCACAGCGATCTCAGCGGGCGAGTGTCGCGTTCCTCTCGCATAGCGAGAGGAACGCGACATCACCGGCTGGGACGAGGCTCGCCGTGCGTAATCTCGATCTGCTCCCAGATCCCGAGCGCGTCTTCGTCGACCTCTACGGCGAAAGCGAGAATGCCTTCTGGCTCGACAGCAGCCGCCCGGGGGAGAGGGGCCGTTTCTCTTTCATGGGCGACGCGAGCGGCCCCTTGGCGGAGGTCGTCTTCCATGAAGCATGCTCGGAGAAGGGACTCTTCGACCGCCTCGAACGGCGTCGGGCGGAGCTGCGCCCCGCGGAGCCCTCCCACCTCCCGTTCGAGTTCGACTGCGGCTTCGTCGGCTACCTCGGCTACGAGATGAAGGCCGAGTGCGGCCACCCCGCAAGCCACGAATCCGACCACCCCGACGCAGCCTTTCTTTTCGCCGACCGCGTCATCGCCTTCGATCACAAGGCTGGCTGCACCTACCTCCTCGCCCTCCA
Organism: Solirubrobacterales bacterium; assembly: GCA_035705945.1. GTDB lineage: Bacteria > Actinomycetota > Thermoleophilia > Solirubrobacterales > 70-9 > VAYN01. Next base: position 119 of record DASSVR010000075.1, on the reverse strand, counting down.
CAAGGCAAGTGAGGAGGGCGAGGAGGTAGGTGCGGAGGAGACCGAGGACTGGCTCTCCGACACCACGGCCCGTGTCGAAGCTCTTGCCATGGCCCCTATGGGGGAGCCGGGGGAGGGTC
>DASSVR010000074.1:0-2182 GCA_035705945.1 Solirubrobacterales bacterium | reverse complement strand
GGAAGTCGCAAAGAAGACCGACGACGTCGCTGGTGATGGCACCACGACGGCGACGGTGCTCGCTCAGGCGCTGGTCCGCGAGGGCCTGCGCAACGTCGCCGCCGGCGCCAACCCGATGTCGCTCAAGCGCGGCATCGAGGCCGCGGTGGAGCGGGTCAGCGAGGAACTGTCCAAGCTCGCCAAGGACGTGGAGACCAAGGAGCAGATCGCTTCGACGGCCTCTATCTCCGCAGGCGACACCGCGATCGGCGAGATGATCGCCGAAGCAATGGACAAGGTCGGCAAGGAAGGCGTCATCACCGTCGAGGAGAGCAACACCTTCGGCCTCGAGCTTGAGCTCACCGAGGGCATGCGCTTCGACAAGGGGTACATCTCGCCCTACTTCGCCACCGACCCCGAGCGGATGGAAGCGGTCATGGAGGACCCCTACATCCTCATCATCAACTCCAAGGTGTCGGCCAACAAGGACCTGCTGCCGCTGCTGGACAAGGTCGTCCAGTCCGGCAAGGGCCTGGTCATCATCGCCGAGGACGTCGATGGCGAAGCGCTGGCGACCCTGGTCGTCAACAAGATCCGCGGCCTGTTCAAGTCCGTCGCGGTGAAGGCGCCCGGGTTCGGTGACCGCCGCAAGGCCATGCTCGGCGACATCGCCACGCTCACGGGCGGCCAGGTGATCAGTGAGGAGGTCGGGCTCAAGCTGGAGACCGCCGACCTCGACCTGCTCGGCCGCGCGCGCAAGGTGGTCGTCACCAAGGATGAGACCACCATCGTGGATGGTGCGGGCGACGCCGACCAGATCGCCGGGCGGGTCAACCAGATCCGCGTCGAGATCGAGAACACCGACTCCGACTACGACCGCGAGAAGCTGCAGGAGCGGCTGGCCAAGCTGGCCGGCGGTGTTGCAGTGATCAAGGCCGGCGCGGCCACCGAGGTCGAGCTGAAGGAGCGCAAGCACCGCATCGAGGATGCGGTGCGCAACGCCAAGGCCGCGGTCGAGGAGGGTGTCGTGCCCGGTGGTGGCGTGGCGCTGCTCCAGGCCGGCATCAACGCCTTCAAGAAGCTCGACCTGTCGGGCGACGAGGCCACCGGTGCGACCATCGTGCGCCGGTCGGTCGAGGAGCCGGTCAAGCAGATCGCGATCAACGCCGGCCTCGAGGGCGGCGTGGTGGCCGAGAAGGTGAAGACGCTCCCCGCTGGGCACGGCCTCAACGCCGCGAACGGCGAGTACGTCGACATGTTCAAGGCGGGGATCATCGACCCTGCCAAGGTCACCCGTTCCGCGCTGCAGAACGCCGCTTCCATCGCCGGTCTCTTCCTCACCACTGAGGCAGTGATCGCCGAGAAGCCGGAGAAGGAGAAGGCACCGGCCGCCCCCGGCGGCGGTGACATGGACTTCTAGTCCGTGCCTTGGGCGCTTGGCGCCCAGAGTGAGGGGTGGCCCCGTTTTGGCGGGGCCACCCTTCGGCCGTTCCGCCTTCTGTATGCTTCTCAGCCTGGCAGGATGCTTCCCAGCCTGGCACGCCGCCATCCCCGCAGTGGCCGTCCGGCAGTGGCCGTCCGGCGCAGCCGCCGGGGTAGCCGGGAGGCTGCCTGCGCACTCCTCGCGGGCGTTGCGCAACAAGGGCTTGCTGACGCTACGCTCGCGTGCCGTGTGCGCATCGCAAACTTCAGGGCGCACAAGGTCTCGTAAATTAGCGGATAAGGGGGGATGATCAGGGCATGAGGTCCCGCCCGAACCTCTCCGGCGAGCAGCTTGTCACCGATTACCTGTCTCGGGTGGCACAGGCATCGCGTCAGCTCCCCAAGGGAGCGAGGATGTCCTTCGTCGGGCGCACCAAAGCGCTCGTCGACCGCGAACTCGGCCGGTCTGGGACGCGTACCGATCCTGTCCGGGTCAGCGAGGTGCTCGCGAGGCTGGGCACGCCCGAAGACCTTGTCATAGCGGAGCGGACCCGGATCGACCGCAGCTGGCTCAAGAGCCGGGCGTCGAGCGAGGAGGAGGGCGACGCCGCAGCGGCGGCCCTCACCGGGCCCCTGAACCGCTCGTTGACGCCTCGGCGGCGGCTCAGCCCCGATGCCCAGGCCGGCAAGCAGGCGCCGCCGGGCGAGCACGGCACCGGGCCGGTCACCCCGGCCGGGGAGTCTCCGGGCGCGGGCCCGCGGCGTCCCGCCCTGCGCAGCG
>DASSVR010000073.1:0-14027 GCA_035705945.1 Solirubrobacterales bacterium | reverse complement strand
CGCGCGCAGTCAGTTTGTAGAGCACGGGTGTCCGCCCCCCGTGACAGGACCCGCGCGCCGGAGCCCCCCAACGACAGGACCCGTGCGTCGAGCGCCTTCGTCTGACGCCGATTCTGTTCCGGAATACGATTCCCGAGTGAGTTCACCCCTTGTGCTCGTGATGGCGGCGGGCGAGGGGACGCGGATGCGTTCCTCGACGCCGAAGATGCTCCACCCTGTCTGCGGCCGGCCGATGGTGGCCTGGCCGATCCATGCCGCGCGCGAGGCGGGGGCGGGGCGGATCGCGGTGATCGTCTCGCCGGGGCGGGATCTCTCCGCCGGCCTGCCTGAGGGCGTCGAGACCGTCGTGCAGCCGGAGTCCGACGGGACCGGGGGGGCGATCCGGGCGGCGCTGCCGCTGATCGAGGAGAGCGAGGTCGTGCTGGTCCTCTCCGGCGACCACCCGCTGATCTCGGCCGAGACGATCGCCGGCCTTCTCGACGTGCACCGGGCCTCCGACGCCGCCGCGACGATGCTGACGATCGAGCTGGACGAGCCCGGCTCCTACGGGCGGGTGGTGCGCGACTCGTCTGGCGGCGTCGAGCGAGTGGTGGAGGCGAAATCTGCCGGCGACGCCAGCGCCGAGCAGCTGGCGATCCGTGAGGTCAATGCCGGGACCTACGCCTTCGACGCGGCGCCGCTGGCGGCGGCTCTGCAGAACCTCTCCAGCGACAACGCCCAGGGCGAGTACTACCTCACCGAAGTCTTCGCGCTGCTGCGAGAGGAAGGGCACGCCGTCGCCGCCCACCTCGCCGACGACCTCGCGGTAACCATGGGCGTCAACAACCGCGTCGAGCTCGCCGCGGTCGAGGCCGAGGCGCGCCGCCGCCTGCTCGAGCGGCACATGCTGGCCGGCGTCACCGTCGTCGACCCCGCCTCCACCTGGGTCGACGCCGGCGTCGAGATCGCCGCCGACGCCCGCATCGAGCCCGGCACCACCCTGCGCGGCGCGACCGCAATCGCCGAGGGCGCCGTCGTCGGCCCCCTCAGCACCCTGATCGACTCCTCCGTCGGCGCCGGCTCCCAGGTCCTCCACTCCTACCTGGTCGAGTGCGAGGTCCAGTCGGGCTGCTCGGTCGGCCCCTTCGCCTACCTCCGGCCCGGCGCCCACCTGGAGGACAACGCCAAGGCCGGCACCTTCGTCGAGATCAAGAACTCGCGGGTCGGCGAGGGCACCAAGGTCCCGCATCTCGCCTACGTCGGCGACGCCGAGATCGGCCCCGGCAGCAACCTCGGCGCCGGCACGATCACCGCCAACTACGACGGATTCCGCAAGCACCGCACCGTGATCGGCCGTGACGTACGCATCGGCGTTGACACGATGCTGATCGCCCCGGTAGAAGTCGGGGACTCCGCCTACACTGGCGCTGGCGCAGTGATCAAGGACGACGTGCCCGACGGGGCCCTCGCCGTCAGTGAGAACGCGCAACGGAATATCGACGGATACGCCGCTCGCAAGGCGGCAGAGACGCGAGAGGACGACAACCCGTGAGCATGATCGAGGAGCGCCCGGAGGTGGGCACCGCCATCGACCACGACTACTCGAAGCGGATGATGGTCTTCGGCGGCCGCTGCTCGATGGACCTGGCCGCCAAAGTCGCCGGCAAGCTCGGTCTCGACCTCGGCCAGGTGACGCTGAAGACCTTCGCCAACGGCGAGGTCTACTGCCGCTACGAGGAGTCGATCCGCGGCGCCGACGTCTTTCTCGTCCAGTCGACCTGCGCCTACGAGCAGGAAGAGATGACCCCCAACGACGCGCTGCTGGAGCTGCTGACGATGATCGACGCGGCCCAGGGCGCCTCCGCGCACCGGATCATCGCCGTCCTCCCCTGGTACGGGTACGCGCGCCAGGACAAGAAGTCGGCCCCCCGCGAGCCGATCTCCGCCCGCATCGTCGCCAAGTGCCTCGAGGGGGTCGGGGTCGACCGCGTCCTCACCATGGACCTGCACGCCGGCCAGGTGCAAGGCTTCTTCCACGTGCCCGTCGACCACATGACGGCGATGCCGATGCTGACCCAGTGGTTCATCGACCAGGAACTGAAAGATGAGCTGGTGATCGTCTCGCCGGACGCCGGCCGCGTGAAGACCGCCCGCAACTTCGCCCGCCGGGTCGGCACCCACTGGGCGGTGATGGAGAAGGAGCGCCCCGCCCAGCAGGTCGCCGAGATCGGCTACGTCGTCGGCGACGTCAAGGGCAAGACCGCGGTCCTGGTCGACGACATGATCGACACCGCCGGAACCCTCTGCGCCGCCGCCCAGACGGTGCTGGACGAGGGCGCCGCCAGAGTGATCGCCTGCGCCACCCACGGGGTCTTCTCCGGACCCGCCTTCGAGCGGCTCGAAGCCTCCGGGATCGAGCGGATCGTCGTCACCGACACGCTGCCGCTGCGCCCCAACGCCCCGGACAACATCACGGTCCTCTCCACCGCGAGCACCTTCGCCGATTCGATCCGCCGCATCTTCACCGACGACTCGGTGAGCGAGATCTTCGCCGGCGAGAACCAGCTGTTCTGAGCGCCCTGCCCGAAGAGAACCGCCAGCTTCGCCTGGTCGGCCACAAGGGGGCCGACCTGATCGCGCCCGGGAACACGGTCGAGAGCTTCCGGGCGGCGGTCGAGCACGGGGTGCACATGATCGAGATGGACGTGCTCTGGCTGCCGGACGCCCACCTGCCGCTGGAGCAGCGGGCGCCGCTGGTGATCGCCCACGACTGGGAGGACGCCGGGCGGCGGACGCCGCTGCGGCTGACCGAGGCTCTCGACACCTTCCTCGAGCCGCCCTTGGACGAGGTGGAGATAGACCTCGACATCAAGCTTCCGGGGAGGGAGGAGGAGGTGGTCGAGGCGCTGCGCGAGCGGGGACTGACCGAGCGGGCGATGGTCTCGACGATGGAGATGCACACCTTGCGCCGGATCCTCGAGCTGGCGCCGGAGCTGCGGCGCGGCTGGACCTATCCCAAGGTGACCCGCGACTGGACGGCGAAGCGCTGGGCGCGGGGGCCGATGCTGGCGGCCCTGGTGGCGATGCGCCACCGCCTCCCCGGCCTGGCTGCGCAGAAGCTGCCCCAGTTCGGGGTGGAGGCGATGTGGGTCTACCACCCGCTTGTCACGCCGCGCCTGGCGCGGATCTGTGACCTCGCCGAGGTCGAGCTGATCGCCTGGACCGTCGACGAGCTGCCGCGCATGGAGCGCCTGATCGCCGTCGGCGTCCACGGCATCTGCTCCAACGACCCGCGTCTGTTCAGAGAGCTTCGGCCAGGCCCGGCGTCCGCTTGACGCCGCGCTCCTCGAAGTAGTCCCACTCCAGCGTCCCCAGCTCGGTCGCCGGAGGATCGGCGTAGACCCACTCGCGGGCGATCCGGTGCCAGTTGCGCTTCGCCCGCAGCTGGCCGAGGACGGCGACGACGCCGATTTCCATCCGCCGCCCCATCAGCTCGTCGGCCGGCAGGCTCTCGCGCCGCATCAGGTCGAAGTACTCCGAGCGGGGGTCGTTGGTCGACTCGATGATCTTCATCACCCGCTGCGGGGTGATCTCCAGCTCCCGGTCCTCCATAACGAACCAACCGCCGACCGCCCGCATGTGTTCGAGCAGCCGCTCGGCGTCGAGCTTCGAGGGCTTCTTGACGAAGCCGAGGTCGTGCAGGGCCTGGCGGAACGCCTCCGGGTCGTTCCGCGAGGCGGCGTCGAAGGCGCGCTGCTCGAGCAGGATCTGCTCACGGTCGAGCTTCTTCGTCATCCCGAAGTCGAGGAAGGCGACCCGCCCGTCGGGCATCAGGATGTAGTTGCCGGGGTGGGGGTCGGCGTTGAAGTGCTGGAGGTGGTAGATCGAGCCGAAGCTGCCGCGGTAGACGATCTCGCCGAAGCGGCTGCGGTCCTCGTGCGGCAGCCCCTTGATCTCCTCGAACCCCATCCCCTCGACCAGCTCGGTGACGAGGACGCGCCGCCGCGAGAGCCGCGTCACCACTTCCGGCACGTAGATGAAGGGATGGTCGCGGTAGGCGCGGGCGAAGGAGCGCTGGTTCTGCGCCTCGTACTCGTAGTCGAGCTCCTCCATCACCCGTTCGCGCAGCTCCTCGGCGATCGCCTTCGCGTCCAGCCCCGGCGCGATCGCCCGCGCCAGCCGCACGATCGTGCCGGCGTTGCGCAGGTCCGCCTCCAGCGCCTCGGCGATCCCCGGGTACTGGATCTTCACCGCCACCTGCCTCCCGTCGAGCAGCTCGGCGCGGTGCACCTGCCCGATCGAGGCGGCGGCGAAGGCCTCCTCCTCGAACTCGGCGAAGAGCTCCGACAGCGGCTCTTCGTCGTACTCCTCGACCAGCACCTTCTCGACCTTCTCCCAGGGCATTGCCGGCGCGTCGGTGCGCAGCTTCGCCAGCTGCTCCTGGTAGATCTCGCGGTACTCCTCGGGGAGGAACTCGGTGTCGATGAAGGAGGCGAACTGGCCGAGCTTCATCGCCGCCCCCTTCAGCTGCCCGAGGGCGCCGACCATCTTCATCGCCGTCTCCAGGTGGCGCTGCTCGAGCGCCTCCTTGCCCTCCTCCTCGGAGCGACCGACGTTTGCCGCTTTGGTGCCGGCGTAGCGGGCCCCCTGCACGCCGACGATCGAACCCAGCTTGGCGGAGCGGCGGATTCGCCCCTTGGGGATCTTCGATTCGTCCGGCATCGGGGCAAGGTTGCCACAGGCGCCCCTTGCCGGCAGTTTCTCTATCCTCTCCCGTCCGATGGCGAGCTCTCGCTCCACTCTCAAAGCTGCACCCCGCGCCGACTTCGGCTCGCGCGCCTCGCGCCGCATGCGGCGCGATGGCGTCGTCCCGGGCGTCGTCTACTCAGGAGGCTCGGAGGCCAAGCCCTTCCAGGTCAGCGAGCGCGACGTCCGCCACGTCCTCAGCGAGGGCGCCGCCCTCTTCGACCTCGAAATCGACGGCAGCAAAGCCGTCCCCGTCGTGATCAAGGAAGCCCAGCACCACCCGGTGCGGGGCGGCCTCCAGCACCTCGACCTGATGCAGGTCAACCTCAAAGAGGCGATCCAGGCCGAGGTGGCGATCGAGCTGGAGGGCGTCGAAACCGCCCCCGGCGTCAAGGGCGGCGGCGTGCTCGAGCACGTCACCCGCGAGGTGACGGTGGAAGCGCTGCCGGCCGAGATCCCCGACAACATCGTCGTCGACGTCTCCCACATGGAGGTCAACGACACGCTTCAGCTCTCGGCGGTCGCCGCTCCCGAGGGCGTCAAGTTCGTCGCCGACGATCCCGAGGAGATCACGATCGTCACCGTCTCGCCGCCGCGCGTCGAAGAAGTCGCGCCGGAGGTCGAGGAGGAGGCAGAGCTGGTCGGCGAGGGCGAGGCTGAGGGCGAGGGCGAGGCCGCCGAGGGCGAGGGCGGCGGCGAGTTGGGCGAGGGCGAGGGCGAGTAGCCCCTGTCGCTCTTCCGCCGTCGCGACCGCGGCGAGCAGGGCGACCGCATCCTCATCGTCGGCCTCGGCAACCCGGGGCGCGAGTACGAGCGCACCCGCCACAACGTCGGCTTCGCGGTGGCGAGCGAGCTGGCCCGGCGCTGGGACCTGCCGAAGCCGAAGCAGAAGTTCAACGGCCTGATCTCCGAAGGCCGGATGCGACCGGGGGGGCCCAGGGTGGCGCTGCTGCAGCCGCTGACCTACATGAATGAATCCGGCACCTCGGCCGGGCCGGCGCGCGGCTCGCTGAAGCTGCCGCTCGATCGCGTCGTCGTCCTCCACGACGAGATCGACCTCCCCTTTGGCGAGATCCAGACGCGGATCGGCGGCGGCCTCGCCGGCCACAACGGGCTGAAGAGCCTCAAGCGCGGGCTGGGCGACAGTGAGTTCTGGCGCGTTCGGATTGGGGTGGGGCGCCCCGGATCGACCGACCCTGAGATCGTCTCCGCCCACGTGCTCGGTCGCTTCCGCGAGTCCCAGGATGAGGTCGAGGCGCTGGTCGAGCGCGCCGCTGAGGAGACCGAGGACCTGGTCGAACGACTAGGTTCCGGCGAATGAGCGCCGAGAACGGCAGCACCTCCGACGGCAGCACCTCCGGCAACGAGGTCACCAGCTACGCCGTCGACGAGCACCGCGTCGCCATGATCCGGTTGAACCGGCCCCAGGCCCGGAACGCGATCGACACCCAGATGCTCGTCGAGCTGCTCGAGCACCTCGCCGTCGCCCGCGCCGACGAGGCGGTCCGGGTCCTGGTGATCAGCTCCGCCGACCACCTCGGTCTCTCCGCCGGCGCCGACGTGCGCGAGGAGCTCGACGACGACAGCAAGGTGCGACGAATGCAGCTCTTCGCCGACCTGTATGACGCTGTCGTCGCCTTTCCGAAGCCGACGATCGCGGCCTGCCACGGCGACGTGGTCGGCGGCGGCGCCGAGATCGCCGTCGCCTGCGACCTGCGGGTCGGCGGCTCGAACCTGCGGATGCGCTTTCCCGGCGCCGCCCTCGGGGTGCCAGTCGGCCCGGCCCGCCTCGTCACCCTCTGCGGCCTCGCCGCCGCCAAGTACCTGCTGCTGACCTCGCGCACTATCGGCGCCGACGAGGCGCTGCGGCTCGGCCTCGTCAACCGCATCGCCCCCGCGGCCGCGACCGAGGAAGCGGCGCTGGAGCTGGCTCTCGGCGTCGCGGCCCACCCCCCCGAGGCGGTCGCGCGGCTGAAGCGGATGCTCCACGAGTGGGACGACGTCGAGGGCCGCTCCACCGCCGAGGGGCGGGGCCAGGTCGAGTGGCAGCGCTCGGGGCCGGGTCTGCCGACCGCCGACTAAAGGGAGCGGTCGCTGAATACCGGCCGCCAGAGGGACCAGAATTCAGCGAGCGCTGAATTCTGAACCGAACCGGAGTGTTCTTGACTTTTTGGGGTCGTAGGGGAGGCTGCCGCGGATGAACGAACCGCTGAAGACGGCCACGGCCGTGGTCGGGCTCCTGGCTGGGGTGGTGGCCGGCCTCTACGTGCTCGGGGGGCTGGTGATCGCGCTGCGGCTGCTCTTCGACCACTACACCCTGACCGCGGTGGTCTCGATCGTCGGCCAGCTCCCCCGAGAGCCGGTGATTGCGACGGCGCTGATCGACGTCCTCGGCCCGGCCGCCATCGTCGGCCTCGTCTTCGCCCTCTTCTTCAGCGCCTTCGGCAGGCCGCGCGCCCGCGAGGAGGCTCCGGAGGAGCAGCCGGAGAAAAACCGGGACGACGGCAGGAAGGGGTGGCGGCACCGGCTGCGGGATTTCAGCCGCAAGCCAGCCGTGCGCTGGGTCGGACGCATCGCCCTGGCCCTGCTCCTCGCCATGCCCGGCTTCTACGCCGCCTACTCGCACGAAGGTCCGGCGCCGGGCTGGCGCCTGATCATCGGAGCTGGCCTCGTCCTGCTCGTCCTGCTCCTCTGTAGGGAGCTGAAGGAGCGGATCGTCGCCGCGCCCTGGTCGCAGACCCTGAAGGCCTTCGCGGCCGGCGGCCTCTGGTCGCTGATCGTGCTGATCCCGATGCTGGCGCTGACCAGCGCCCTGCCCTTCGAGCGCGCGCAGGCCTGCCTCGGCGCAAACCAGGTGCCGATCGAAGGGAGGCTGATCGGAGAAGGCGGCAACCGGATCCTGATCGAGGAACAGTTCGGCAAGGAGGCGGGGGTGATCGTCCTTCACGCGGACCAGGTCTCTCTCAGCGAATACGGTGACCTCTCCTCGCGTTTCGCCTGTCCGCCGCCCCCCGGCGCCGAGGAGGCGGCCCCGGAACCGGAGCTCGAAGGCCACGGCAGCCCGCTAGAGCAGGAACTGGCGACCCGCCTCCGCCCTCGCCTGCGATTCGACGGAGAGGAGCCCTGGCGACCGATCTCCGTCAGCGCCTTCCTCGCCGAGGAGTTCGCGGACGGCAAACGGCACGAGCTGTGCGAAAAAGGCTCCGCCGGGACCTGCGAACCCCTGCGCTCCTCCGACCAGCTCCTGCGCGGACCCGGCGAGGCCGGCTACATCGACATCCACGGCGAAGGCAAGAACGGCGGCGGCTACGAAGCCGCGGACCCGAAGTGCATCGAAGACGGGCCCGAGGACGACGACGTACTGGACTGCAACGCCGGCCCCGGCGCCGTCATGTACTACCGGCGCACGAGCCACGAAGGACGCTGGTACTGGGACTACTGGTGGTTCTACCGCTACAACGACTACAAAGGGGTCGGCGACACCTGCGAGTCCATCTTCTGCGGCGACCACGAGGGGGATTGGGAGGGGATCACCGTGGTCACCACCGCGACCGTCCCCGCGGAAATCGTCGGCGCGATATACGCCGCGCACGCCCAGCGCGTCTTGATCAGGGGCTCGGAGCTGCCGCGGGCCGGCAACCACCCTCTCGTCTTTGTCGCCAAGGGAACGCACGCTTCCTACCCGTTCTGGTGCGCCGGCGACTGCCGTCAGTACCGCAAGGTCGCCGGGGAGCGGCTGCCGGAGACGCACCACGACGGCGCTGTCTCCTGGGGCGCCAACTCCGACACCCAGTGCGCGGAGCACACATGCGTCCGGCCCCTGCCGGAGGTGGGGAAGCCGGGTCAGAAGGCGCTGCCGCTCGCTGCCGCCTGGGCCGGGTGGCCGGGGATGTGGGGAGGGACCTGCTTCCGCCGCTGCGAGCACGTCGCCCACGGCGAGGCCAGCCCGCGGTCGCTTGGCCTGCAGGCCCGCTTCCGCTGTCCCTGGGCGGTCACCCACCGGGCCCTGCCGAGCGCCGACAACTCCGGCCTCTCCCGCTCCGAAAAGGTCGGCGACGCGAACCGGTTGATTTCCTTCTGCGCCGCCCAGCACGGCGGCATCTGAGCCTTAGAATCGTTCGCCTCGCCCGGACGGCCGTTCCGGGCTCTTTCCGTGCCATGAGCCTGCGCCCACTGATCGATATCGCTGCCGAGAACGAGCGCGTCCACGCGCTCGTGGCTCGTGTGCGCGCGGCCGCCGAGGGGGGAGGCGAGGTGGCGAGCGTCCGCGCCTCGACGATGCTGCGGCCGTTGCTGCTGGCGGCGCTGGTCGAGGACGACCGCGGCCTTGCCGATCGCCCGGCGCTGCTCGTCGCCGCCGACGACCGCTCCGCCCGCGACCTCGCCGCCGACCTGCGCGCCTACCTGGCACCGAGGCGGGTGCGGCTCTACCCCTCGCGGGGGACGGGATACGCCTCCCACGTCACCCCCCCGCCGCACCTGGTCGGCCTGCGGATCGACGCGCTCGACGCCCTCGGCTCCGAAGCTGACGCGGTCGTCGTCGCCTCGGCGACGGCCCTGGCGGAGGCGGTGCCGGACGCCTCGCTGCGGCCCGCGGGCTTCGCGATCGAGCGGGGGGAGGAGATCGAGCTCGAAATCGTCGCCGGCGACCTCGTCGCCGCCGGCTACGAGCGGGTCGAGCAGGTGGAGGAGCGCGGCCAGTTCGCGGTCCGCGGCGGCATCCTCGACGTCTTCCCCGCCACCGAGGAGCGGGCGGTGCGGATCGAGCTGTTCGGCGATGAGGTCGAGTCGATGCGTTGGTTCTCGACCTTCACCCAGCGCTCGCTCGGCGACGCCGAGCGGGTCGAGCTGGCGCCCGCGGCCGAGCTCGACGCCGAGCACCGCGAGCTGGCCGAGCTGGCGGCGATGGCGGCCGCGGAGGAAAACGCCGAATCGCCGAACCTCGCCGAGGCGCTGCCGCTCGAGCGCTTCCAGGCGCCGCTGGAGCTGGTGCCCGACGCCGCCGCGATCGTCCTCGTTGGCGCCGAGGAGATCGAGCCGGCGCTGCGCGACCACTGGGAGGACGCGACGACGGCGATGCACGCCGACGACGCCCAGCATCTCTACGTCGACGTCGCCGAGCCGCTTGCCCGGCGGGCGGCGCTCTCTCTCACCACCGCCGGCGACGAGGACGCGGACGCCTTCCGCGCCGCCCGCGCCGAGTCCCCGGCCCGCAGCGTCAAGGAGGCGGAGGGCGAGCTGGAGAAACTGATCCGCTCTGGCTACCGCACCGTCGTCGCCTTCGACAGTCGCGGCGAGGCCGAGCGCGCCCGCTACGGCCTCGACCGCCTCGATGTCCGGCTGCTCGAAGGGGGGCGCGTCTCGCCCGATCCGGGACTTGCCTTCGCCGAGGCGCGACTGCGCGAGGGCTTCGTCAGCCCGGAGCTGAAACTCGCCGTCTACCCATTCCGCCGCCTCGTCCACCGCCGTCGCGTCGAGGAGCCGGCGCCCGGCGCCGGCCGCGGCCGCCTCGCTTTCAGCGAGCTGCGGGTCGGCGACCACGTCGTCCACGAGGACCACGGCGTCGCCCGTTTCGCCGGCTTCGAGACGCGCGAGGTCGGCGGCGTAACCCGCGACTACCTCTACCTCGAATACAAGGGCGAGGACCGCGTCTTCGTCCCCACCGACCAGCTGGCGAAGCTGAGCCGCTACGTCGGCGCCGGCGGCGAACCAGCGCTCTCCGCCCTCGGTGGCAAACGCTGGCAGAACCTGAAGGCCCGGGCGCGGAAAGCGGCCGGCGCCCTCGCCGGCGAGCTGCTCAACCTCTACGCCGAGCGCCGCTCCCGCAGGGGCCACTCCTTCCCCCCCGACAACGAATGGCTGATCGCGCTGGAGACCGCCTTCCCCTACCGGGAGACCGCCGACCAGATCGAAGCGATCGACGCCGTCAAGGCCGACATGGAGTCGGAGCGGCCGATGGACCGCCTCGTCTGCGGCGACGTCGGGTTCGGCAAGACCGAGGTGGCGCTGCGGGCCGCGGCCAAGGCCGCCTCCGACGGCAAGCAGGTGATGGTGCTGGTTCCGACCACGATCCTCGCCCAGCAGCACTTCGGCACCTTCCGCGAGCGCCTCGCCGACCTGCCGTTCCGGGTCGAGGGCGTCTCTCGGCTGCGGCCCCAGGCCGAGGTGAAAGCGGTGCTGAAGGACTTCGAGGCGGGCAAGGTCGACGTCCTGATCGGCACCCACCGGCTGCTCTCCCGCGACGTCCGCGCCAAGGAGCTCGGGCTGGTCGTCGTTGACGAGGAGCAGCGCTTCGGCGTCAAGCAGAAGGAGCTGCTGCGGCAGCTGAAGCTGAAGGTCGACGTGCTGGCGCTCTCGGCGACGCCGATCCCGCGCACCCTGCAGATGAGCCTCGCCGGGCTGCGCGATATCTCGGTAATCGAGACGCCGCCCGAGGGCCGCCGCCCGGTCCGCACCTACGTCGGCCCCTACGACGAGGATCTGGTCCGCAAGGCGGTCCAGCGGGAGGTCGAGCGCGGCGGCCAGGCATTCGTGCTTCACAACCGGATCGACTCGCTGCCGGAAACCACCGAGCGGCTGCGGGCGCTGGTGCCGCGGGCCCGCTTCCTCGAAGCCCACGGGCAGATGGAGGAGAGCGCGCTCGAGGAGACGATGCTGGCCTTCCTCCGCGGCGAGGCGGACTGCCTGGTGACGACGACGATCATCGAGTCGGGTCTCGACATCCCGACCGCGAACACGCTGATCGTCGAGCGGGCCGACCAGCTCGGGCTCTCGCAGGCCTACCAGATCCGCGGCCGCGTCGGGCGCTCCCGCGAGCGTGCTTTCGCCTACCTGCTCTACCCCTCGGCGGAGGCCCTGACCGAGGAGGCGGCAGCCCGCCTATCGACCCTCGCGGACCACACCGAGCTCGGCTCCGGCTTCCGGATCGCGATGCGTGACCTCGACATCCGCGGCGCCGGCAACCTGCTCGGCGACGAGCAGTCGGGGCATGTCGCCGCGGTCGGCTTCGAGCTCTACTGCCAGATGATCGACGAAGCGGTGATCGAGGCGGCCGGCGCGGGGGAAGAGGGCGAGGAGGCGCCGGAGCCGGTCCGCCTCGACGTTCCCGTCGACGCCTACCTGCCCGCCTCCTTCGTCCCCTTCGAGGCGGCCAAGATCGACGTCCACCGTCGCATCGTCGCCGCCCGCGAGACGGGGCAGCTGCGGGCGATCCGCGACGAGTTGGAGGACCGCTTCGGGCCGCTGCCGCCACCGGCGGAGAACCTCCTGAAGCTGCAGCGGGCGCGGATCGAGCTCGGGCTGGCGGGTGCTCGCAGCGTCGAGTTCCGCGGCGGCCGCCTCAGCGTCACCGGCGTCGTGCTCGACTCCGAGGCCGCCGGGCTGCTGGCGGAGCGGGTCGAGGGAGCGGTGTACGAATGGCGGGAGCAGACGGCGGCGGTTCGCGTCGCCGGCGACCCCGAGGAGCGGCTGTCGGCGGTGTTGGCGATGGCAGAGGGGCTGCGTGAGGCACGTCGCTCGGCGGAGCCCGCGCCGGCCTGACGGCTGCCCTGACGAGGCAATTTGACTATGCTGCCCGCTTCGTGGAGGCGAAAAGGGGCCAGAGCAAATCGGGCCAGTCCGAGAGGGCGGCCGGCAGGCAGCGCCTCGGGCTGATCGTCTTCAGCCTGCTCCTCGTCGGGCTCTTCATCGGTTTCGCCGTCGCCCAGGGCATCGGGGCGCCGAACGTGCCCTCCGGGAACGTCGCGGTGGTTGAGGATCTGCCCGCTGAGCTCGGTGAGATCAGCCAGGAGGAGTTCGACCGCGCCCTCGTCCAGCAGGCGGCCACCGCCAAACTGAAAGAGCCGCCGCAGCCGGGCGAGCCCAAATACGAGGAAATGAAGAAAGCCGCCCTCGAAGAACTGCTGAACTCGGTCTGGCTGGAGGCCGAGGCGGAAGAGCTCGGGGTCGCGGTGACCGACAGCCAGGTCGAGAAAGAACTCGAAAAAATCAAAAAACAGAACTTTCCGACGTCGAAAGCCTTCAACAAATTCCTCCGGGAATCGAAGCTCACCGCGGAGGAAGTCAACGAACGCGTGAGGCTGCAGGTGCTCAGCACCGGGATCCAGGAAAAAGTCAACGAAGATGCGCCGGAACCGACGGAAGCCGAAATCGCCGAGTACTACGAGGCCGAAGAAGCGACCCAGTTCACCACCAAAGAGAGCCGTGACGTCCGCGTGCTCTCGAACGAAGACAAGGCGGAAGTCGAAGCGGCGAAGAAGGATCTTGAAAGGGACAACTCGCCGGCGAGTTGGAAAAAAGCGGTGGCCAAATACTCCTCCGAACCGAGAAGCAGTCAAAACGGGGGCCTCCAGCCCGGCATCCAGGAAGAATTCCTGCCGCCGCAGCTGAAAGAGCCGATATTCGGCGCCGCGACCGGGGAACTGATCGGCCCGCTAAAGCTCGAAAAAAACTACCTTCTGCTCGAAGTCGCCAAATTGACGTCGGCGAAAACCAAATCGCTGCCGGAAGCCCAAGCCGAAATCAGCAGCACTCTCAGCCAGGAAAAACAGCAGGAATACTTTGGCGAATTCGTCAAAGAGTTCCAGAGCAAGTGGCGGGCGCGGACCATTTGCGCGGATGGGTTCGTGGTCGAACTTTGCGACAACTACGTCGGTTCGGGGCATCCCGCCAACGCACCCGCCGGCTGCTACGAAGAGGATCCGACGGTCCCGGCGGAGGAATGCCCGGCCCCCGTGACGCAGACGAAACCCGCGCTGCCGGGGAGCATCACCGAGCAGGAACCGGAAGGCAAACCGTTCGTGCAGCGGCCGACTCCGGGAGCGTCTGAAGAACAGGGGACGGTCGTACCCGAAGGCGGCGCATCGCCGCCCGAAGGAGCAGCGCCACCGGAAGGAGCAGCGCCACCCGAAGAAGCTGGTGGCGGAGCTCCCCAGTCCGGCGAATAGAGCCGTCGAGAAGGACGAGTCGCGCGCCGCATCGGTCTGAATAGACTGCCGCACCCGTGAGCGCCATCGCCTCGATCCACGCGCGGCAGATCCTCGATTCGCGCGGCAATCCCACTGTCGAGGTCGAAGTGGTTCTGGAGTCCGGTGCCCGTGGCCTGGCGGCGGTTCCGTCCGGCGCCTCTACCGGCGAGTTCGAGGCGGTCGAGCTGCGGGACGGGGGCGATGCCTGGGCGGGCAAGGGTGTCGGCCGGGCGGTCGCGAACGTGAACGGCGAGATCGCCGCGGCGGTCGCCGGGCTCGACGCAACTGCGCAGCGCGAGGTCGACGAGGCGCTCCGCGCCCTCGACGGCACGCCCA
>DASSVR010000072.1:0-2050 GCA_035705945.1 Solirubrobacterales bacterium | reverse complement strand
AGGCGGGGACGAGGCTGACGTAGCCCCAGTCGAACTCGATCGTGCCGCCGAAGTTGGGGTCGCTGACGTTTTCGATCCCCTGCCCCTTGAGCCATTCGGCGAGCTCGACGATGCCGATGCAGTGGGCGCCCGTGCGCTTGGCGACCGGGACGGCGTCGGCCATGTGATCGGCGTGGCCGTGGGAGATCGCGATGTGGGTCGGCTCGACTTCCTCGGCGGTGTGGACCGCCGCCGGGTTGTTCGGCGCCAGGAACGGGTCAACGAGGACGTTGACCCCCTCACCGCTCAGCTCGAAGCACGACTGTCCGTGGAACTTGATCTCCATCTCAGCTCTCTCCTCCCGATTCGCTGTTCTCGCTCAACTCTTCCTTCAGTGCCCAACCGACGGCGACGCCAACCATCATCCCCATCCGCGCCTCCTCGGCGAGCAGCGCGCGGACGGCGGCGATCCGCTCCTCGGGATTGGGGACGGTCGCCGCTTTGAGGGTCTCGGCTTCGTGCGGCTCGCCGAACCAGCCTCCCTCGGCGAGCGCGGCCGCGAGGACCTTCTGCAGTTGCGGGGCCGCCCTGGCGACGATGCGCTCGGCCTCGGAGAACCGCTCCGGGTCGAGCAGTCGCTCGATCGCCGCCTCCAGCTCTTTGTCGTCAGGCACGGGCAGAGCCTAATCCGGCGACGCCGCCGGATGTGTGGCCTTCCTCAATCAGCGCGATGGAACGCGGTGGCGACCATCCCGGCGATCCCGCCGACCGCGGCACCGGCGACCCCAGCGAAGAAATCGGCGGTCGGCGCGAACAACGGCAGCGCAATCAGGACAACGGCCGCCACGGCGACGCCGATCGCGTCGTAGTCGTCGTGGATCGCGCCGCGCGCCTCGGCGCGGCGGATCGCGAACCAGGCAGCGAGGGCGCCGAGGGCGATGCCGTTGCCGCCGGCGATCACGGTGAGGTCGTTCTGCGCGCTCGCCACCGCGCCGGCGGCGAGCATGCTGAGGGTGCCGCAGGCGAGCAGCAGGAAGGCGGTAGGGGCCGTGCCGAGGCGCCGCTCCAAGCCGGTCCCGAAGATCGCCAGCCCCAGGGCGACCGCGAAGAGGTAGCCGACGTCGATGTAGGCGAAGGGGGCGGTCAGGTAGCGCCACCAGTCCCCCTCGAGCGGCACGATCAGGCCGCCGTAGGCGTCGAGCCCGCTGCCGCTCGCCTTCTCGATCAGCAGCAGCGCCGCGGAGGCGAGGATCACCGCGATCGTCGCGTAGGGGCGCTCGGTCGAGACCCCGAAGCTCACCCGCCCGGGGCGCCGGAAGCGGCGGCGCTTGCGCGGCGCCTTCGCCTCGAGCGCATCGCCGCGGCGCTCCAGCTTCGGCGCCCGCTTGCGCAGCCGGGTCCCGCAGTAGGGGCACTCGGTGACGTAGGGACTGACCTCGGAACCGCAGTTCTTGCAGATGACGCTGAGCTCAGTCTCGCTCATGGTCCGAGGATACCCGGGCGGTGGCATACTGCCGATACAACCGTCTTCGAGGAGGAAATTCACGTGGAGCTGAAGAGCCTGACCGAGCAGAAATCGCTGCTGGAGGTCCTGCCGCCGGGCAAACGGGCCCGCCTGCACCGGCTGCTGTTCGAGTTCGGACCCGGCAACGGGACGCTGATGCTGCTGCCGATTGACCAGGGCATCGAGCACGGCCCGCGCGACTTCTTCCCCAACCCCGCCTCAAAGGACCCTGACTACCAGTTCCGGCTCGCCGCGGAGGCCGGCTACTCGGCCCTCGCCTGCCAGATCGGCATGGCCGAGAAGTACTACCCCGACTACGCCGGCCGGGTGCCGCTGATCCTCAAGGTCAACGGCAAGACCGACGTCCCCGGCTCCTCGAAGGCGCTCTCGACCTGCAACGCCAGCGTCGAGGACGGCGTCCGCCTCGGCGCCGACGCGATCGGCTACACGCTCTACGTCGGCTCCCCGCGCCAGGACGAGGACCTCGCCCAGCTGCGCCGCGTGCGCGAGGAATGCGACCGCTTCGGGATGCCGCTGGTGATCTGGTCCTACCCGCGCGGCGAAGCG
>DASSVR010000071.1:0-68291 GCA_035705945.1 Solirubrobacterales bacterium | reverse complement strand
GAAGCCAGGGGTACCGAAGACCATGGCGAACCCGAACGTCAAGACCCTTCCCAAGCCAGGCGAGGTCTGGCTCAGCTGCCCGCCGTACTTGATGCTCGCGCTGGTCGTCGACGTCGACGTCGAGTCCGAGCCGCCGGTAGTCAGCTACGAGCTGCACGACGATGACGGCTCGCTCCTGCAGGCGGTCGAGCACGCCGCCCTTGACTACGGCTGGTGGCGGACCTTCCGGCGGCTCGAACCGCGCTTCGGCTAGTCCGTCTCGTCGACCGCGCTGAGCGCTTTCTCGGCGCTGTCGAAGACCATGTCGTTCGCGGTCAGGCCGGTAATCGTCAGGATGCGGAGTACCTGTTCGCTGGGTGCGTATGCAACCAGCCGCTTCCCCTCTTCCTCCATCCGATTGTGGGCGCGCAGGATCACCGCGATTCCAGATGAGTCGATGAAGTCGCAGCGCTCGAGCCCGACGAGGACGCAGTCGCACTCCCCAGAGGCGGCGCTCAGCACCTCATCGAGCTGGGCAGCGACCGCCAGGTCGAGCTCGCCCTGGACCTGGATGTCCCTACAACCCGGCCGCAGGTCGCGCTCGGTGACTTTGAATTGCCGCGTCAAGGGGGGCATCAGAGGTTGGATGCGGGCGGCCGTCGGAACCCGCGCATCGTGGCGATCCTACCCGGTCTTGGCCACTCGCAAGCGGGGCGGGTTGCAACCTCCACCGCACTGGGTAGCTGGGAATGATGACCACCTCGCTCGAGGAGTCGAGCGCCTTCGCGGGCTACGCCGAGCCGCAGGAACGGCCACCCTTCCTGCCGTATCTCGCCTTCATCGGGATCTTCGGGTCCCTCGTCGGAGCCGCGCTGCTGGTCGCCAAGAGGGAGAGACGGGAGCTGGCCGAGCAGGTCAGCGCCGGCGAGCTGCTGCTGGTCGGCACCGCCTCCCACAAGCTCAGCCGCCTCCTTTCCAAGGACAAGGTGACGAGCCCGCTGCGGGCCCCCTTCACCGAACTCGAAGGCAAGGGTGGGCCGGCCGAGCTGGAGGAGAGCCCGCGCGGGACCGGGATGCGCAAGGCGATCGGGGAGCTGCTGGTCTGCCCCTACTGCCTCGGGCTCTGGGTGGTGACGGCGTTCTCGGTGGGGCTGATCTTCGCCCCCCGCGTCACCCGCTTCGTCGCCTCCCTCTTCTCGGCGCTGACGATCTCGGACTTCTTCCAGATCGCCTACAAAGCAGCCGAGGAAAAGGGCCTCGGCTGAAGAATCGTTGAGGTTTCACCAGGCGAGGGCAGCGGGTACCGTGCCCTCACATGCTGGAGAACCGCCTGGCATGGATCTTTGGGTCGTCCCGCAGCGGCAGCACCTGGTTGCTGAAGATGCTTTCCGACCTCGAGGGCGTGGTTCCAGTCGACGACCCCCACCTCGGCCACCACCTCGGCGTCTGGCGACCGATCCCCCTCGCCTGGGCCGCCTGCGAGGAACGGCCCGAGCTCAACACGCTGCTCGACCTCAAGGCCGACGAGCCCGGCTACTTCTTCTCTGAGCACCACCGCGACGCCTGGTGGGAGCCGCTGCGGCAGCTGATCACGGCGCGGTTCGAGGCGCAGGCGGTTGACGGCGGACGCGGAGCGATTCAGGAGGCGGCGTTCGTGGTCAAGGAGCCGGGGTCCCACGTGGCGCCGCTGCTGGCCGAGCTCTTCCCTGAATCGAAGGTGATCTTTCTCCTCCGCGACGGCCGCGATGTGGTCGACTCCTGGCTCGACGCCTACAGCGAGGGCTCCTGGGCGATCCCCGGCGGTGCCTTCCCGGCTACGGAGGAGGGACGCATCCCGCTGATCAGGTGGCTCTCCGCCGTCTGGGCCTACCGCAGCCGGGCAGTGCGGACGGCCTATGAGTCGCGCCGGGAAGGCGACCGGATCCTGATTCGCTACGAGGATCTGCGCAGCGAGACCGAGACCTACCTGAGCCGCATATGCACGATGATCGACCTCGATCCAGGAGATGTCCCAGGGGTCGTCCGCGGGCACCGCTTCGAGAAGGTCCCCCGTGCCGCGCGGGGCCGCCGCCGGGTGATCCGGCGGGCCCGCCCCGGCGGCTGGCGCGAAAACCTCAGCGCCGCCGAGCAAAAGGCGATGCACGAAGAACTGGGCGAGGCCCTGGAAGAGTTTGGCTACACCGCCGAGCCGCCCCTCGCGGCGGCCGGCTGACGAAGGTCCGCCGGGCTCTTGTTCCGCTTGAACTCCTCTGGCTCGGGTAGGTGGATCGCATCCGCCAACCCCGAACAGGAGGACGACGATGGCCGAGTTGACGACTTTGGAGGAGAAGCTGGCCGAGGTGCTGGGGTTCGCCCAGGCCGCACAGAAAACGACTGAGAAAGTCGAGGGACTGGTCGACGACGAGCAGATCGCCGCCGATCTGCGGCGGATGCGCGAGGAGGCAGCCGAGACGGAGCGCCGCTGCACCGAGGTCGCCGAAGGGCTCGACGGCAAGAAGACCGCGATCCTGGAAAAGGCGCAGGAAACCAAAGGCGAGGCCGGGGAGATGATGGATACCTACCTCGGCGACGACGCCGACGGACTCGACGGCTTCGAGTTCATGACGATGGCCGAGGCGGGCGAGGTCGGCCACTGGTCGGTGCTGCACAAGCTCAACGAGGCGGCGGGCGAGGGTCAGATCTCCGAGCTGACCGAATGGGCGCTGCCGATCCAGGAACGCCACTTCAGCGAGACCAAAGAGTGTGCGCTGCGGCTGGCCAGCGTAAAGGACCCCTACGAGGAGGCCTAGCCGCACAATGACGCCGAGCCCGGCCCCCGGCCGCTACCTCCCCATCTACCTCAACGACCACCTGGCCGGGGCCACGGGCGGCGTCGAGCTGGCCCGCCGGCTGCGCTCGAGCAACCTCGGCGACCCTGAGATGGCCGGGCCGTTGGCGCAGATCTGCGTCGAAATCGAAGAGGACCGGGAGGCGCTGGTGCAGCTAATGGAGCGTCTCGAGATCGGCCGTCACCCGATCAAGCCCCTGCTTGCGCGGCTCGCCGAGCGGCTGGGACGGCTGAAGCTGAATGGCCAGATCCGCGGCTACTCGCCCCTCAGCCGGGTGCTTGAGCTGGAAATTCTCGCGGCAGGGATCGGCGGCAAGACGCAGCTCTGGAACGCCCTCGCCGAGTGCTTCGGGGAGTCGCTCGAGGGCTTCGACTTCCGGGCTCTCGCGGAGCGGGCGGACCGGCAGAGACAGCGGATCGAGGACCTGCACCTAGCCGCCACCAGCCGGGCGCTGCCGTAGAGGCCGCAGACCGGCAGGAATTCCGCTTCGGGAGGTGGAAGGATGCGGCCGTGATCGGGGCCGGCGACTCGTGAGCAGCGGATGCGCTCGAAGGACACGCTGAGCCTGGTCGAAGAGGCGGAACCGGCCGCGGTGCCCACGCTGCGGCACCGCGCGCGTGAGTTCGCCGCCGCCCAGGGAGCTGACCAGCGGTTGGTGGCGGACGTGGCGCTGGCAGTCTCCGAGGCGGTCACCAACGTCGTCAAGTACGCCTACGAAAACGGCGGAAGCGGCCAGATCGAACTGGCCGGCTCCGTCAAAGAAGGCTGGCTCGAGCTTTGGGTTCGGGATCGCGGCACCGGCTTCGGCCGCGGCTCGGTCGACGGCCTCGGCCTCGGCCTCTCGATCATCGCCCGCCTTTGTGCTGAGATGAAGATCGTCCAGGAGGGCGCCGGCACCGAGGTGCAGATGCGCTTCCCGCTCTAGGTCACGGCCAAGCCCTCGGCCTCGAGAGAGCCGGAGCGAACGCCACGTTCAGCAGCGACTCGTGGCGCTGGCACTCGTCGAGGGCCGCGGCGCTGCGGTCGGCCCAGACGGGTTCGCCGATCCCGCGGGCCGAGCGGCCGCCGGCTCCGGTGACGAACTCCCGCCAGAGGGAGATGATTTGGGCAGGATTTCGCCCCGCTTCCGCCATGTCGAGGAATCGAACCCGATTGGCGTCTTCGGCCAGGGCGTCTACGAGGAGCTCGGTCTGCGCCGCGCCGACGGCGACCAGCACCGGTTCTCCCGCATCCAGAGCGCCTGAAATAAATGGGAGGGTCCCCTCGAGGTACTGCTCGGAGCCCTCGTAGATGAGGGCCTCGTGTTGAAAACCGATCTGTTCCATGGTCATTGGGCCTGTCGATTTTCTCCCCGCCGATTTTTGCTTCAAACGGGTTTTGTGAAATTCGACGGTGGGTAATCAAACTCCAGGCACGGCGGTCCTAGCGCCGTTTCGTGTCGGAGGAAAGAACCCCCTCACTTCTCACGGTGCCGCACGGAGATGGGAGAGGTACCGGTCATCCGCCCATTCCAGAGAGCCGGAGGAGAGATGAACGCCCCACCCTCAAACCTGAGCAGCAAAGACGTCGAGAGCGCCCGCCAAGAGGTCCGTGGGCCGGACTTGGGCCCCACGCTCAAACGCGAGAGGATCCTTCAGCGCGTGCAGGCCGCCCGCAGACGCCTGGCGCGGAATTCCTCGAGCCCTTGGGCAAGGCTGCGGTAGCAGGGATGGCCAGCGAGACCCAGCCGTCGAGGGTAGGCCTTCATCGGGCCCGGAGGTAGCTCGGTACGCAGAATCCCCGGCGAGGCAAAGCTCAACCACCCCTCCTTTCGGCTAGTTGCCGGCGGCGCCGGAGTAGCGCAGCGAACCCGGCGTGTCGAGGTCATCGCCGGTCTCGAGCAGGGTCTTCAGGCCGGAGAGGATCATTGGCCAGCCGCCGAAGAGTTCGCTGTTGGCGTCGGCGGAAAGCTGGTCGTGGGTCACCCGCAGGCGGCAGGAGGTGCCGACCGGCTCGATCTCCCAGGTCACCCGCGACTCTCCTTCGTGCTCGACGTCCTCGCTCCAGAGGGCGGTGAAGCTCTGCACCAGCCGCCGCGGCGGGTCGACCTCTAGGTTCTCGCCACTGGCGATGTCGATCACGCCCGGGACAGAGGACTTGTACTCCGACCCCTCGGTCCAGTCGGAAACCGTCCCGACTCCGAAGCTGTAGCGCTTGCGCATCTGCTCGCTGGTGATCGCCTCCCAGAGGCGCTCCGGCGTCGTCTTGATGTAGATCTCGAACACGGTCATCGCGCCGCGCCCGCCGACCACGGTGTAGGTCTGCTCGTCGTTCATTGTGCGTCCTCCTTGCTTCTCTCCATCTCCTGCTTCAGCTCGCTGAGCGCCGAGGCCCAGGGCTCCGCGTACTTGCCCACCCAGCGATCGTGGATGAGCCGGATCGGGACGGGGTTGAGGAAGTGCAGCTTCTCGCGGCCGCGCTTCTGAGTCGTCACCAGGCCCGCCTCCTCGAGCACCCGCAGGTGCTTCATCACGCCGAAGCGGGACATCGGCACGCCCTCTTCCAGGGCGCTCAGGCTCTGGCCGTCCCGCCTGAAGAGCCGGTCCAGCAGCTCGCGGCGAGTCGGATCGGCCAGCGCCTTGAAGACCTCGTCCATGGCCTGATGATAGGTGACTAAATAGTCACGTGTCAAGTCCGAAGGGGACTGTTGAGGCGCTACTCCAATACCTAAGAATTGTCTGGTACCGATTGACAAAGACCGTTCGGGCGCTATAGGTTGCCTGAGCACTCAGAGACACCCTCGCAGGGAGGGTGTCTTGACCTCAAGGGGAGGAATTAGATGCAAGCGATGAAGCGCTTGGCGCTACTCGTCTGCGCGCTCGCGGCCTTCGCCGTCCCGGCGACCGCGAACGCGACGATCACGACCACCACGATCGATTACGGCCCGTACACGATCCCGGCCGGCAACGGCGATCCGCACGACCACGACGAAATGGGTCATATCGAAAACAAAATCGTCACCAACATCAAAAAGCCGTGCACCGGCTGCTCGATCATCGGCGTCACGCCGGATCTGGTCTACGAAAGCGGCAGCAAAGCCACGATCACAGAAGGCCCGATGCTCCACCACGCGGCGTTCATGGCCCAGTCGAGCGGCAAGACCGACGCCACCTGCGGCAACAGCGGCCCGGGCCTGCTCGGCGAGCGCTTCTTCGCCTCCGGCGACGAGCGGACGAAAGTCGACCTCGAATCGCTGCCCTACGGCTACAAGGTCAACAGCAGCGAGACCTGGAACATGGTCATCGACCTGATGAACTGGGCCACGACCAGCAAAACGGTGAAAATCCGGATGACCTGGAAGTACGCAACGGGCACTGACCACACCAGCAGAGCCTCGTTGCGCCCGGTTTGGTTCGACGCGGACGGCTGCAGCCTGGACTCCCTGATCAGCGTCCCGATCGGCCTCAGCGACACGCACAAAGACTGGAAAACGACCTTCGGCGGGAAACTGATCGCCGCCGCTGGTCACATCCACGACCACGGTGTCAACATCGAAGTGACCAACAAAAGCGCCGGTGAAGCGCTGCTGTGCAACTCGGTCGCCGGCTACGGCGGCGCCGGATACGAAACCCACTCGGACGGCCGTAAACACGTCTCCTCGATGGGTGTCTGCACGGGCAACCCGATCGCGACGATCACCAAAGGCAACACGCTCCGCCTGCACGGGATCTACAACGTGCCGGAAGGGCACCACGAAATCGACGACGCGATGGCGATCGCGCTCCTCTACATCAACCCGAGCTAGAGAACTCGGTTGAGTCCGTCCGCCCCGCTCCCGCTAACCGGGAGCGGGGCGGGACGGCTCGTCAGCAACCGCGGCAGCCTGATTTCCTTGCGGCGTGGAGACGCCGGCACGCGAAGCGCCCCTGTCGATCTTCGTTCGCTTCTTGAAGTTCGGCCTGCTCGCCTGGGGCGGGCCGGCGGCGCAGATCGCGATGATCAAGCGCGAGTGCGTCGACGAGGAGGGGTGGGTCTCCGAGGAGACCTTCAGGAAGACGCTCGCCGTCTACCAGGTGCTCCCCGGTCCGGAGGCCCATGAGCTCTGCGTCTACTTCGGGCGGCTGCGCGGTGGCAAGCTCGGCGGGTTCGCCGCCGGGCTCGGCTTCATGCTGCCGGGCTTCCTGCTCATGCTCGGGCTCTCGATCCTCTACGTCGAGGCGAATCTGGCCGGGCACCTCGAGGAGCTCTTCTACGGCCTGTCGGCCGCGGTCGGCGCTCTGATCGCACGCGCCCTGGTCCGGCTCGGCCCAACCTTCGTTACGGACGTGCCGCTGGCGATCATCGCCGTCGGCGCCTTCGCCCTCACCCTCTTCGTCTCGGCGAGTTTCGTCCTGGTGCTGCTCGGCGCCGGCATCGCCTACGAGCTGTGGACGAACGGAGGTCGCTGGCGGGGCCGCACCATCTCCTTCTCGATTGGGCCGGCCGCGGTCGTCGCCGTCGCGCTCGGCACCATCACGGTCTCGCTGAGCGCGGCGATCTTCTGGGAGGGCCTGAAGGCGGGGCTGCTCACCTTTGGTGGCGCCTACACGGTGATCCCCTTTCTGCAGGAGAGCGCCGTCGAAGGCCGCCATTGGCTCACCGAAAGCCAGTTCGTCGACGGCCTCGCGATCGGCGGCATCCTGCCAGCGCCGCTGATCATCTTCTCGACCTTCGTCGGCTACCTGGCGGGCGGGCTTGTCGGCGGGATCGCGATGACGCTCGGCATCTTCCTGCCCGCCTTCGTCTTCCCGATCTTCTTCCATCGTGGCCTAGTCGCCGTGGCCGAGAACCCGCGGATCAGGCCGTTCCTGCTCGGCGTCGCCGCGGCGGTGGTCGGCCTGATCGCCGCCGTCGCCGTGTCGATCGTCGAAACGAGCGTGGTCGACGTGCCAACCGCGATTCTCGCCCTCGGGGCCTTCCTCGCCCTCAACCGCTGGCACGGAAAGCTGACCGTCCTCTACGTGGTGCTCGGCTGCGGCATGATCGGTGCGGCCCTGCAGCTAACTGTGCTTTAACGGTGCCTGGATGACCGCGAATCACCACCACGAGATGCCAGGCGAGGGAAGCGCCCTCACCGCTCTCGCCCTCTCGGCCACCCTCCACTGCCTGACCGGCTGCGCGATCGGCGAGGTAACGGGGATGGTGATCGGCACCGCGGTCGGACTCTCGGACTGGGCGACCGTGGCGCTGGCCGTCGTCCTCGCCTTCTTCTTCGGCTACGCCCTGACCAGCCTGCCGCTGCTTCGCGCCGGCCTCGCGCTCGGAGCAGTCATCCCGATCGCCCTCGCCTCCGACACGCTCAGCATCGCCGTGATGGAGATCGTCGACAACGCGATCATGCTGGCGATCCCAGGGGCGATGGAGGCGGGAATCGACAACGTCCTCTTCTGGGGCAGCCTCTCCTTCGCGCTCGCCGTCGCCGGGATGATCGCGCTCCCCGTCAACCGCTGGCTGCTTGCTCGCGGCCGCGGCCATGCCGCCGTCCACGCGACCGGCATCCACGGCGGGCCGCCGGTGCGAGTGGTCGGCGCGATCACCGCGCTCGCCTTCCTCTTCGGCAGCGTCGTGCTGATCGCCGAGGCGATCTAGAGGTCGGCGGTTCCCGCAATCACGGTCTCGGTCCGCCCGCCGACCCAGACCGTTCCCCCGTCGTCTTGGGAGATGTGAATGCGGCCAGCGCGGCCCATCGCACTTCCCTGGGAAGCCACGTATGGCGCCGCCAACCGGCCACCGCCCAGCAGCCACTGCGCTACCGAAGCATTGAGGCTCCCGGTGACCGGGTCCTCGACCGCGACGCCATTGACCGGAGCGAAGGCGCGCAGCTCGATCGCCGCCGGCGAGCCTGTCGGGTGGAATCCGACGACGCCGAGGTCGAAGTCGAGTCGGTCGGGGCGGAGCTCCAGGACTCGCTCGGCGCTCTCGAGCAGGGCGGCGATCCAGCCGGGGCCGTTGTCGACCCACTCGACGGCCAGGACCTCAGCCGGGTCGACCTGGAGGGCAGCCGCGACCTTCGCAGCCTCCTCCTCGGATGCGGGACCGGAGCGCACGAGCGGCGGCGCCGCGAAGGCGAGCCCGCTCTTGCCGCGCCGGATCCGCACCAGCCCCGCCTCGCACTCCTGGACGACCTCCTGGGGATTCGCGGCCTCTCCCCCAGCGTCCCACCAGGCATGGCAGGTGCCGAGCGTCGGGTGGCCGGCGAACGGCAGCTCGACGACGGGCGTGAAGATGCGGACGCGGTAGTCCGCCTCCGGCCGGGTCGGCGGTAACAGGAAGGTGGTCTCGGAGAGGTTGGTCCAGCGCGCGAACCGCCGCATCTCCTCCTCCCCCAGCCCCTCCGCGTCGAGGACCACCGCCACCGGGTTACCGGAATAGGGCCCGCTGCCGAAGACGTCGACCTGGCTGAAGCGGCGGGCCATGGCGCGAGTCTCGCAGGCGCTACGGGGCGACGTGCAGCTCGAGCGCGTGGATCTGCCGCTGGCCGTATGAGCCGGTTTGGACCTGCCCGGCGGCGCTGATCAGATCGCCCGGCCCCGGCAGCGGGTGCGGGCGCAGGCCGGCGCGGACGTCGATCGCGGTAAGTCCTGGCAGCGTGATCCCCTGCGGGTCGGCAATCACGAAGTGCGCGTCGCCGTCGCCGTCGGGGTCGACCCGCTCGACGTAGACGATCCGGCCTTCGGTGACGCGGCATCCCGGCACACTCGGCGGGCACCTGGAGGCCACCACCGGGCGTGTGGTTGAGCTTTGTCCCGCCATGCGGGTCATAACTCGACCACCCTCATCGGTGCTGCAACCCGCAAATAGCAGCGCGGCCGTCATGGCGGCCGCGCCGGTGCTGGGACCTATTCGACCTCGCAGCCGATCCCGTCGCTGTCGGCGTCGAGGCCGTAGTGGTCTTCGCCGACCACCGTCACCGAGCCGGTGTATTCCGGCCCGTCGCCACTGCCGCCGGCACAGTCGTAGTCGGAGGCATAGGGATCCAGGCAGGCGCCGGAGTAGTTGGGATCGCATTCGCCTTCTTCTTCTTCAACCGCTTCTTCGGCTTCCACTTCTTCGGCCGTACGCCGCTGCGCTTCTTCGGCACGGAGCTGAGCGCGCTGGCGGCGGGCGATCACCTGCCGATGGTGGCGCCGTGCCGCGGCTCGAGCGCGTTGCCCCATCTTCGCAGCGCGCGCCGCGGCTCGATGGCGTTCCACTCGCTCCAGCTGGGCCTTCCCACCTCCGCCTTCAACATTCTCTTGATCCTCACCGCAGCCGACGAGGAGCAAAATCGCGACAGAACTCAAGGCGAAGAGAGAGTTGAGCTTCGACTTGCTCACAGAACGCGAGCATATTTCCTGAATAAAGAACTGGCTCGTAGGAACGGCTACATCCGGTAGACCGGCGCCGCCACCTCGGCCAGGGGCGCGTTGGCGCAGGCGGCGAGGGCAAGGCTCAGCACGTGGCGGGTGTCGCGGGGGTCGATCACGCCGTCGTCCCAGAGGCGGGCGGTCGAGTAGAAGGGTCGGCCCTGGCGCTCATACTGCTCGCGTAGTTCCGCCGCGGTCTCGGGCTGGCCGACCTCCTTCATCACCGCCGCCGCCATCTCGCCCCCCATCACCGAGATGCGGGCGTTCGGCCACATGAAGAGGAAGCGCGGCGAATAGGCGCGGCCGCACATCCCGTAGTTGCCGGCGCCGAAAGAGCCGCCGGCGATTACGGTCAGCTTCGGCACCCTCGCGGTGGAAACGGCGGCGACCATCTTCGCGCCGTCCTTGGCGATCCCGCCCGCCTCGTACTTGGAGCCGACCATGAAGCCGTTGATGTTCTGGACGAAGACGAGCGGGATGCGGCGGCGGTCGCAGAGCTCGACGAAGTGGGCGCCCTTTAGCGCGCTCTCGGAGAAGAGAATCCCGTTGTTGGCGAGGATCCCGACCGGGTGCCCTTCGATGTGGGCGAAGGCGCAAACCAGCGTCTTCCCGTATTTCTCCTTGAACTCGCGCAGCTCGCCGGCGTCGACGATGCGGCGCAGGACCTCCCGGATGTCCCACGGCGCCCGCGACCCGATCGGGACCACGTCGAGGATCTCCTCCGGGTCGCCGGCTGGCGGCCGCGGCTCGATCCGCTCCCAAGGCGGGGCCGGGGTCGCCGGCAGCGTGGCGACGATTTCGCGGAGGATCTTCAGCGCGTCGCGGTCGTCGGCGGCGAGGTGGTCAGCGACGCCTGACTTGCGGGCGTGGACGTCACCGCCGCCAAGCTCCTCCGCCGTCACCTCCTCCCCAGTCGCCGCCTTCACCAGCGGCGGGCCGCCGAGGAAGATCGTCCCCTGGTGACGGACGATCACCGTCTCGTCGCTCATCGCCGGCACGTAGGCGCCGCCGGCGGTGCACGAGCCCATCACCGCGGCGATCTGCGGGATCTCCCGCGCCGACATGTTCGCCTGGTTGAAGAAGATGCGGCCGAAGTGCTCGCGGTCGGGGAAGACTTCGTCCTGGAGCGGCAGGAAGGCGCCGCCGGAGTCGACCAGGTAGATGCAGGGGAGACGGTTCTGCAGGGCGACCTCCTGCGCCCGCAGGTGCTTCTTCAGCGTGACCGGGTAGTAGGTGCCGCCTTTGACGGTGGCGTCGTTGGCAACGATCACGCAGCGGCGGCCGCTCACCGTGCCGACACCGGTGACAATCCCGGCACCCGGCGCGGCGTCCTCGTACATCCCATGCGCGGCGAGCGGCGAGAGCTCGAGGAACGGCGTGCCCGGGTCGCAGAGCCCCTCGATCCGTTCGCGGGCGGTCAGCTTGCCGCGACCGCGGTGGCGCTCGACTGCCTTCGGGCCGCCGCCGGCGCGCACCCGCTCCAGCTCCGCCTCCAGCTCGGCGATCAGCTCGAGGTGCTTCTCGCGGGCGCCCTCCACCGCGGTCGTCATCGGCCGGCCTCAGGGTGCCACTCGACGGGGCCGGCGATGAGAGTGTGGGAGCCAAGGGGGCGGCCAAGGACCTCCCGCGCAGCCCGGGAGGCCTCGAGCAGGCGATCGAGGTCGATTCCGGTCTCGACCCACATCTCGTGCAGCATCGAGACCAGGTCCTCGGTGGCGATGTTCCCGGTCGCCCCGGCCGGCACTGGGCAACCGCCGAGCTCGCCGAAGCTCGACTCGAAGGAATCGCACCCGGTCTCCAGCGCCGCCAGCACGTTCGCCAGACCCTGGCCGCGGGTGTTGTGGAAGTGCGCGGTCAGCTCCGCCGGTACCTCCTCGTGGGCGCGGCGGAAGAACTCGCCGACCTGGACCGGGTTGGCCATTCCCGTCGTGTCGCCGAAGCCGATCTCGACCGCACCGGCGGCTGAGAGCCGCCGGGCGATCTCAAAGACGCGCTCGAAGGGGACGTAGCCCTCGTACGGGCAGCCGAAGCTGGTGCTGATCACGCCCTCGCATCGCAGCCCCTCCTCGCTGGCCCGCGCCAGCACGTGCTCCAGTCCCGTCAGCGACTCCTCGACCGAGCGGTTGACGTTGCGCCGGTTGTGGGTCTCCGAGGCGGAGAGGAAAACGTTGACCTCGTCGATCTTCTCGCGCACCTCGAGCGCCGCTTCGAGCCCGCGCTCGTTCGGGACCAGGACCGAGACCGAGACCTCCTCCGGGATCCGCGCCCGTTCCAGCACCTCGCGCCCGTCGGCCAGCTGCGGGACCACGTCGGCGCGGACGAAGCTAGTGACCTCCAGCCGCCGCAGGCCGGTACGGGCCAGCATCTCCACCAGCCGCACCTTGTTATCGGTGGCGATCGTCTCCGGCTCGTTCTGGAAGCCGTCGCGCGGCCCGACCTCACGGATGCGGACGGTCCTCGGGATCACGAGATGGCGCGCTCCATCGCCTAGGCCCCCAGGGCCCGCGCGATCACCATCTGCTGGATCTCGTCGGTGCCCTCGCCGATCGTGAGGATCTTGGCGTCGCGGTAGAAGCGGCAGACCGGGTACTCCTCGATGTAGCCGTAGCCGCCGTGGATCTGCACCGCCTCCTCGCAGCAGCGAACCGCCAGGCGGCCGCTCTTCAGCTTCGCCTGGGCGGCGGTGAGGCTGAAGTTCTCGCCGCGGTCCTTGAGGCGGGCGGCTTTGTAGACGAGCAGGCGGGTCGCCTCGATCTCCGTCGCCATGTCGGCGAGCTTGGCCTGGATCGTCTGGAAGCGGGAGATCGGCTGGCCGAAGGCCTGGCGCTCCCTGGCGTAGGCGAGCGCCTCGTCGAGCGCGCCCTGGGCGAGCCCAACCCCCATCGCGGCGACGCCGATGCGGCCGATGTCGAGCACCTGCAGGAACTGGCGGAAGCCCATCCCACGCGGGCCGAGCAGGTTCTCCTCCGGCACCCGGCACCCGGTGAAGGTGAGCGGGCGGGTGTCGGAGGCGTTCCAGCCCATCTTGCGGTAGAGCTCGCCCTGCTCGTAGCCGGGGGTTCCGTTGGGGACGATCAGATTGGAGATCTCTTCATCGCCGGTGCGGGCGGTGATGCAGACGACGCCGGAGATCTCGGTGCCGGCATTGGTGATGAACTGCTTGGCGCCGTCGATCACCCATTCGCCGTCTTCGAGTCGCGCCTTGGTGCGGACGTTGCCGGCGTCGGAGCCCGCCTCGGGCTCGGTCAGGCCGAAGGCACCGAGGATCTCCCCCGAGCAGAGCCGCGGCAGCCACTCCGCCTTCTGTTCCTCGCTGCCGAAGAGGTAAATCGGCTGGGTGCCGAGCGAGGTGTGGGCGCAGAGGGTGATCGCGACGGACGAATCGATCCGGGTCAGCTCCTCGACAGCGAGGGCGTAGGCGAGCGAGTCGCCGCCCCCGCCGCCGTACTCCTGCGGGAACGGGATCCCCATCAGCCCCAGCTCGCCTAGCTTGGCGACGATCTCGTAGGGGAAGCGCTTCTCCCGGTCGAGCTCCTCGGCGACCGGTGCCACCTCCTGGACAGCGAAGTCGCGAACGGTGCGCTGGATCAGGCGATGCTCGTCGCCGAGGTCGAAGTCCATTCTGACAAGATACCGAAGAGCCGTTCGAAATTAGAGGACTGGTTCGGTTTTTGCGCTACCGTTGCGATGATGCCGGTCCCCTCTCCCCCGACCCGCCCCGCGCTCCGCGCCCGCTACGACGCGCGCCGCCGCGAGGTGATCGACACGGCGGCCCGGCTCTTCGCGGAGCGCGGCTACGCCGCTACCTCGATCAGCGAGCTGACCGATGCGACCGGACTCGCCGCCGGCGGCCTCTACCACTACATCGAGGGCAAGGACGACCTGCTGATCGCGATCTGCGACGAGCTGCTGGAGCCCTTGCTGGAGCGGGCGCGGGAGATCGTCGCCGACGAGGCGCCGCCTGTCGAGCAGCTGCGCCGGCTGGTCGAGGCCTGGGTCGCGCACGTCGTCGAGCACCGCCACCACATGCTCGTCTTCACCCAGGAGCGCCAGGCGATCGAGCACGAGCGCCGCTGGCGCCGCGTCCGCTCCCAGCGAAAGGCCTTTGAGAAGATCCTCGACGACGTCCTCGCCCGCGGGGAGGCCGACGGCTCGATGACCTTCACCGACCGCCGCCTCTCCCTCCTCGCCCTACTGGGGATGGTCAACTACACGCCTCAGTGGGTGCGGTCCAACGGCCGCCTGACGCCTGCCGAGATAGCTGAGGGCTACTGCACGATGGTGCTGAAAGCGGGCTGACCCGGGTAGAGAGCCTCCAAATCCTCTCTCGAAGGAGGCGACGATGGCCAAAAATCACGGCTCCAGCATCAAGAACGACAAGCAGTACGAGGGGCTGCGCAAGAAGGGCATGAGCAAGGAACGCGCGGCCAAGATCGCCAATTCACCCGGCTCCTCGAAGCGGGGCGGGAAGAACTCGTCCTAGGTGTCAGACGCCGGCGTTCGTGGCGACCAAGAGCGCTACGACGCCGGCCACCAGAGCGGTGATGAAGGCCGTCTTGAACGGCGCGGGTGGGGCGGAACGGATCATGCCTTCAACGTACGCCGTCACCGCTGAATCACCTGTGCGAACGAGCACAGTCGTACAGACGTCACATTGAGCAGGTTCTTAACCCGCGGATCGAGAAGAGTGCGTAGCTCGACCTGGCGCTCGGCCTCGTAGGACGAGGTTGGAACCGGTCCGGCAGCGGGGTGGCAGCTGATCTCCGTCCAGCCCGGCGGCAGGTTCTGGATCAGCTCACACAGGTAGTCCACCGAGATCGCCTCGCTCCCGTAGAAGCCGCCCTCGTAGCGAATCGCCCGGTTCCGCAGCGGCACCCCCAGTTCCGCCGCCATCGCCTCGGCGACGGCGGTCACCGGTTCGGCTTCGTGGACGTGCTTGTGCGAGTCGAGGTGCGTCGGGTCGCGACCGACAAGCTCCCGGAAACGCTCCAGCTGCCCCCGAAGGTCCTCACTTGCCTCGAGGTGCAGGCCGACTGCAAGATTCGCATGCGCGGCCAGCGCCTCGGCGGCGGTCTCGGCTGCGGGGCGGCCCACCATCAGGCTCGCGCTGGTCACGATCCCGTGCTCGTGCGCCCGGAAGATCCCCTCGTTGACGGCCTTCGACAGGCCGAGGTCGTCGGCGTTGACGATCAGGAAGCGGGCCGCCAACGCGCTCCGCGCTACGCCATCGCGCGCGCGATCACTACCCGCTGGATCTCGTTGGTGCCCTCGTAGATCTGGGTGATCTTGGCGTCGCGCATCATCCGCTCGACCGGGTACTCGTTGACGTAGCCGTAGCCGCCGAGAACCTGGATCGCCTCCACCGTCACCTTCATCGCGTTGTCGGAAGCGAAGAGCTTCGCCATCGAGGTCCACTTGCCGAGGTCGGCCGGCCGCTCGGGCCGGTCTGCCATCGCGCAGGCCTTGTAGAGGAGCTCGCGGGCGGCGGCGGTGCCGGTCTCCATGTCGGCGAGCTTGAACTGGATGCCCTGCAGGTTGTTGATCGGCTTGCCGAAGGCGATCCGCTCCTTGGCGTACTGGTTGGCGTAGTCGGTCGCCCCCTGGGCGATGCCGACCGCCTGGGCGGCGGCGCCGAGGCGGGTGCGCTCGAGCGTGCCGAGCGCGACGGCGAGACCGCGACCCTCCTCTCCGATCAGGTTCTCGTGCGGGACGCGGACGTCGGTGAAGCTGGGTGAGCCGGTTGGCGAGCCCTTGATCCCGAGCTTGTGCTCGAGCTGACCGGGGTCGAACCCATCGCGGTCCTTCTCGACGACGAAGGCACTGATGCGGCGGTTCTCGCGGTCGGTGGTCGCGAAGACGACGTAGAAGTCGGCGACCGTGGCGTTGGTGATCCAGCTCTTCTGGCCGTTGATCACCCATTCGTCCCCGTCGCGGACGGCAATGGTCCGCATCCCGGCCGGGTCCGAGCCGGCCTCAGGCTCGGAGAGCGCGAAGGCCGGCGACCACTCGCCGCTGGCGCACCTCGGCAGCCACCTTTGCTTCTGCTCCTCGGAGCCGAACAGCTGGATCGGCAGCGTCCCCAGCTCCTGCACCATCAGGATCAGGGCGGAGGAGGCGCAGGCCTTGGCGATCTCCTCAACCGCCATCTGCAGGACCAGCGTGCCCGTGCCGGTGCCGCCGTACTCCGAGGCGAAGGGCAGGCCGAGCACGTCGTGGGAGGCGAGCAGCTCGCGCACGTCCCAGGGGTACTCGCCGCTGCGGTCGATCTCCCCCGCCCGTGGCGCGATCTTCTCCTGGGCCAGGCGGCGGACCATGTCGCGCAGGTCGAGTGCCTCCTGCGGGATCTCGTAGGCGGGGTTGAGTGCTTCGACGCTCATGCGCTCTCTCTATCAGCCCGTCGCCACGGCGCGCAGATTCGGTGCCCAAACCTCTTCTAGGAAGGCGGCCAGCTCGTCGTTCAGCCGGTCCGGGCTGAGCCGCCACTCGAGGATCGAGTTGGCTTCGACCAGCCGCGCGTCCGGCAGCTC
The DNA here is from genome assembly GCA_035705945.1 of Solirubrobacterales bacterium. GTDB lineage: Bacteria > Actinomycetota > Thermoleophilia > Solirubrobacterales > 70-9 > VAYN01. The sequence goes on along the minus strand of DASSVR010000071.1, from coordinate 51,593 downwards.
TTCGAGCAGCATCCCCGAGTCGCTGAAGGGGTGCAGCGGGTCGCGGGGGTGGCCGACGATCAGGGTCGGGTGCTCGATCCGCACCCGCTCCTCCCGGTGGGGCGCGGTCTCCCCCAGCAGCAGTCCCTCCAGCACCGCCTGCGAGGGACCGGGACGCTGCCGCACCCAGTCGAGGCCGATGTCGACCAGATAGTTGGTGCGCGGGATCGCCGAGGTAACCAGCGAGAGGCCCTCGAAGAGGGGGCGGCCGACTTTCAAGCCGAGCAACAGCGGCGCGAACAAGGCGGTTACGGCGGAGAGGGCGTTGTCCAGCACCGGCATCTCGATAAAGAGAGCGCGCGCCCGCTTCGGACTGCGGGTGGCCAGCTCGAGCGCGATGTTGGCGCCAAGCGAGGTGCCGCCGACGACCGCGCTCTCCTCTTCCAGATGGTCCAGCAGGGCGACCACCTGGCGGGCGAAGAGCGGCATCGAGTAGAGCCGCAGATCCTCGGGGCGGTCCGAGCGCCCATGCCCCAGCATGTCGACGGTGACGACGCGGTTGCCCCGATTGGCCAGCTCCGGCCCCAGCCGGTCGAACATGCGGCGGTTCATCAGCAGTCCGTGGACGAGGACCAGCAGCCGCTTGCCCTCGCCGTAGACGTCGTACTCGATCCGGTGACCCTCGTAGCGGAACTCCCCCATGGGGGCAATGGTATGGCTTGGCGGCTCGCTCAGCCGCCGGCTGCCGGGGATGCGGGCGGCGTGATTAGGGCCACCGGCAGCGACAGCCCGGCCTCGCGGCGCAGGGTCGCGATCCGCCGCCCCGGCTGCACGGCGGGACGAACCTCGCCGACCCGGTCGCCGAGGAAGGTGGCCGTCGCCTCGAGGTCGGGGGCGGTGAAGGCGAGTCCCCAGAAGAAGGCGGGCCGGTCGCCACCAGCCAGCTCGGTCGCCTCGCGCGGCTCCTGGACGATCTCGAGGATCACCTGGCCAAGCCGGAAAAACGCCTGCCGCGGCGCACCCGCCGGCGTCGGCTCCTCACGCACGTGCCGGAAGTCGAGGCCGGCGGCGAGGAGGGCGGCCACGGTCCTATCCAGATCAGAGGAAACGGCGACGATGTGGTCGAGCCAGGTGACGCCGTTCGGGTGGGCGGGCGTTTCTTCCCGTCGCGGCCTCCCCGTGGAAAGAACGGTCGGCAGGCCGTCCAGATCGGACGAGGAGATGCCTTGAAGCGACCAGCCAACCAACCCCCGCTCCTTCGCTCGCGGGATGAAGCGAATCCGGGTCTCGCCGACGAGGCAGGCGTCGCCGCGGACCTCGAACCCGCAGTCCCGCCAGGCCCGGGGATCGTCCGCCAGCGTCAGCTCGTAGAGGGTCGCGGCCACCCCCGAACCCTAGATCCGGTGATCAGGTTGAAGCTAGCTCGGGAGCGGCGCTTGCGGGGACGCGCGGGTCCAGGTGGGGCACGACCTTTTCGGCGAAAGTCGCGACCAGCTGCGGGTCGAACTGCGTCCCCGCCCCGGCGCGCAGCTCCTCCAAGGCATGCGCGGGATCGATCGGGGGCCGGTAGGGGCGGCCTTCGACCATCGCGTTGTAGGCGGCGCAGACGAGGATGATCCGGGCGCCGAGCGGAATCGCGCGTCCCTCGCGGCCGTCCGGGTAGCCACTGCCGTCCCAGCGCTCGTGGGTCGAGCGGACCAGCTCGGCGACCGGTCCCAGGGCCGGCGCTCCCTCCAGCACCCGCTGGCCGATCAGCGGGTGCTTGCGCATCAGCGCCCACTCGTCAGGCGAGAGCTCGCCGTCTTTGTGAAGGATCTCGTCGGGGATCGCGATCTTGCCGATGTCATGCAGCTCCGCCGCCCGCACGAGCACGTCGAGCTCCTCGGCGTCGAGGGACATCTGCCGGCCGAGGGCGGCGGTGAGGCGGGCGACACCGTCGAGGTGGCGCTCGAGCTCCGGCTCGCGCTCGTGCAGGACCCGCAGCAGCACCCCCCGGGTCTGGCTGCGAGTGGAGTCCGCACGTCGACCCTTGGTGGCGTACATGCGGCGATCGGCGAGGCGCAGGGTGTCGGTCGCGGTCACGACCTCGACCGGGATCAGCACTTTCCCCCATGAGGCACCGACCTCGAAGCCCTGGCCGCGCTCGGAGAGGGCCTCTTCGGCGGAGAGGCAGATCTCCTGGGCCGACCGGCTGCGGGTCGAGGCGAGGATGCAGAACTCGTCGCCGCCGAGGCGGTAGGCCCGCCCGTACGGCGCCATCGCCTCCGCCAGCCGCCGTCCCAGGCGGCGCAGGAGGTCGTCGCCAGCAGGGTGCCCGAAGCTGTCGTTGTAGGCCTTGAAGCCGTCGAGGTCGAAGAGCGCGAGGACCTTCGCCTCCGGCGGCGTCGCCGAGACCGCACGCTCCAGATCGCCGATCAGGGCCCGCCGGTTGGCGAGCCCGGTGAGGGCATCGGTGCCCGCCTCCTCCTGGCTCGCGGCCAGCATTCGCGTGTTCTGGTCGAAGGTGATGATGAGGCGGACGAGCACGGCGACGAGGCAGGCGACCCCGAGAGCCACCGCCACCGGGCCGACGTGGATGAAGCTGCCGATCGCGAGCAACCCGATCCCGGTGACCGCCATCAGCAGCGGGGCGACGATGCGGCGGCGGCCGTCTTCCACCGAGGCAGCCGCGGCGGGCGCGGTCGAGGGAAGCCACGAAGCCGCGGCCAGCAGCAGGAAAGCGAGAGGCCACCCGGCGCTGGCGAGGTTGAGGGCAGTGGTCGACTGCCCGGCGACAGATAGATAGACGACGTCGCAAACCGCGAAGAGCAGAAGGGCGAGGGCGATCAGCAGCCAGGTCCCTTCGCCGCGCCAGCGCGAAGAGGCAAAGGCGCCGCTGAGGAGGCCGAGCAGGACGAGGTCCGTGCATGGGTAGGCGAGGCTGACGGCGACGCCGATGGGGCTGCCTCCAAGTGCGTCGAGGACCGGGGGGAAGATCAGCGCCGCGGCGACGCCGGCCACCGCCAGCGCCCCGATCAGACCGTCGACCCAGGCCAGGGGCTCGTGGCGAGCCACCCGGGCGCGCAGCAGCAGCACGAGGGCGACGAAGGTGGCTGGATAGAAAGCGAGGAAGAGCGCGTCCGACGGCGACGGGAAGGGGGCCGGTTCGGCGTAGTAGAGGACGACCGAGTAGTAGGTCTGGCCGAGTGCCCACAGCAGCAGCCCGATCCCAAGCGCGAGCCAGGGACCGCGCTCCGCCGGGACCGTCGACGCCCGCCAGAGGACGATCAGCGCGGCGCCGAGGACGATCGCGTCATAGACCCAGCGCCCAAACGCGTCCTGAAGTGGATAGCCGCCGAGCGCCCACCAAGTGACGGCGGCGTAGGCAGCCAGGAGCGCCGAGAAGAGCCCAAGACAGGCATAGGCGATATGCCGTGAGCGCAGGGGTCGCTTGGACGTGGTGTCCATTGTCGGTTACATCGGCTTTCTTTACCGAATGCTTGAGCCGTTAATCACAGAGTGCGGCTGCTCCTCCACGATGTCCGAGCCGGGGCGCGCGAACTCGTCCTTGCGCTTGATCAGCAGCCACTGCGGCTTGGCCCCGCTGCGGGTGCGCTGCAGGGCGAAGCCGCCGTCCAGCTTCTCGCCGTGGAGGACGAAGACGGCGTGACCGCGCTCGAGCGCCTCCGGCCAGGGCACGCGGCCGCCCTGCTCGTAGCTGCCGCGGTCCCAGACGATCACCCGGCCGCCGTCGACCTCGCCCTCGAAGTCGTTGTAGGCGAGCGAGTGGTCCTCCACCTCGATCGCGAGGCGCTTCACCGCCGGGTCCATCGACGGCCCCTTCGGCACTGCCCAGGAGCGCATCACGCCGTCGACCTCGAGCCGCAGGTCGAAGTGGTGGGCGGTCGCTGCGTGCTCCTGGACGACAAAGGCGCCGGCGCTGACCCCGCGGATCGCGAACTGCTCGTGGCCCTCGACCTTGGCCTCCTCGATCTCGACCGCCTCGACTTGCGCCGCGCGCGGCCCCTCTTCGAGGAAAGCGGCGAGGTCCGCCACCGCCGGCTCCGGCCCCTCCGCGTGGACGACCACCGTGCCGTCATCGGCGTTGCGGACCCAACCGAAAACGCCGATTCGCCGCGCCCGCCGCAAGGTCGCCTCGCGGAAGCCGATCCCCTGCACCCTCCCCCGCACCGTGGCGCGGATCGCTGATTTCCCCTCGTTCACAACCGACAGGGTGTCACTACCCGGTGTCGGGTCTCAGTGCGCTTCGGCGTCGATCGAGGCGGCGCACTCGCGCATGCGGTGAAAGCCGCCGAACATCTCCCAGATCGCGGCGGGCGAGGGCAGGCGCCCAGCGGAGCTCTCGCGTAGCGCTCTGTAATCCGTGGGGCTGATCGCATCGAGGCGGTCGCCGAGCTCGGCGACGATCACGTCCAGGGCCTCGCGGGCGTCGGGCGGCATCTGCGACAACTTATGCGGCGACCCATGCCGCGGACATCGGGGCCATCCACATGTCCGCTTTCGGCACTTCCACGATGCCGTACCCCCCGCCCCAAGCCAAGCTGTCACCTGAACGCGAAAAGGGAGCCCACATGAACGACGACGCCGTGACCCTCACCATCTCCAAAGCCGACGCGGAGGTTCTCCTCGGGGTCCTCTCCGCCGAGCGCTACAACGCCGATACCGAAGCCGTCTGCGACCAGATCCGGAAACAGCTGGACGAGAAGCTGGCGAAACTGACCTGAGGAGCTACCGATGACGCTCGTCCTCGCACTTTCAGTTCCCCTGCTCCTGGTCCTGATCACCTACTTGCTGCAGGAGAGGGGGAAACGGCGTGCGGAGCTGCTGGAACATCGCCAGAGCCTCTACGAAAGCCTGATCCGCAGCCTCGTCGAGCTGCTCGGCGCCCCGACGGCGGAGGAGCGATCACGTCTCATCACCAAAATCGAGACGAGTTGGCTGTTCGCATCCGACCCGGTGCTCGATGCCGCCTACCGCTATGTGGCCGTATATGACGAGCTTTGCTGCTCGCTGATGAGAGAGGGAAACCTTCAACCCAGTGCGGTGCTGATCCAGGTCCGATCCGACCCGGAGACCAGGACGAAGCTGCGGGATCACCTGGCCGACGTCTTCGCGGAGATGCGGCGCGACATCAGGGACGACACCTTCGTCACGAACCAGTGGGCGCGCGAACACCTCGACATCTACTGCTGGGGAATCCTTTCGGGCGCAGAGACCACCGCGAGGGACGGCGACTGGGATGCAACACGTACGTCGCGCTCAGCCGGTGAGGTAACCCCGGGACTCGGGTTCCGAGGCTAGCCCCGGGTGCCGCCACCGCTGCCGTCGGGCGACCAGCCGGGACCGCGGAAGACGAAGCCGAGGCGCTCGCGCCAGTTCTTGGCCCGGCGCAGGTCGCGGGCGAGGGCGGCGAACTCGTGGAAGGCGACCCTGGTCGGGCGGAAGGTGCGGATGTTCTGCGTCAGGCCGTAGCGGACGCGCTCGGTCTCGCCCTGGAAGCTGCCGAAGATGCGGTCCCAGACGATCAGGATGCCGCCGTAATTGCGGTCGAGATAGACCTCGTTGGCGCCGTGGTGGACACGGTGGTGCGAGGGCGTGTTGAGCACGTACTCGAGCGGCGCCGGCAGTTTCCTCACCCGCTCGGTGTGGATCCAGAACTGGTAGACGAGGCTGATCGCCTGCTGAGTGAGGATCATCCAGGGAGGGAAGCCGAGCAGCGCCAGCGGCGCCCAGAACGGCAGGGAGGTCATCGGCGTCCAGGTCTGGCGCAGCGCGGTCGAGAGGTTGTAGTGCTGCGAGGAGTGGTGGACGACGTGGCTCGCCCAGAAGACCCGCACCTCGTGGTGGACGCGGTGGAACCAGTAGTAGGCGAGGTCGTCGGCGAAGAAAAGGAGGACGTAGGTCCACCACAGCTCCGGCGGCATCCGCAGCGGCGTCAGCTCGTAGAGGCCGGCGTAGACGGCGACGACCGCCAACTTCCAGACGGCGTTGATGGCGACGTTGCCGCCGCCCATCGCGAGGCTGGTGCGGGTGTCCCGCGACTCGTAGCCGACGAGCTCCTCGTCCCGCGCGTACTTGAACGACAGCAGCTCGACCACGAGCAGCAGCACGAACGCCGGAATCGCGTAAAGGATCAGTTCGGCCACGCAGCCAATCTAACGTCCCGGCCAAAACTCAGCGCCCGCTGAATTCTGGCCCCTATGGGGGCTGAAATTCAGCGTCCGCTGAGTTTGGCCTAGAGGTAGCCCATCGGGTCGACGGCGACGCCGTTGACCCGGACCTCGAAGTGGAGGTGGGCGCCGAAGCTGTGGCCGGTGTTGCCGACGTAGCCGATCAGGTCGCCCTGGCTGACGCTCGCCCCGGAGGAGGTCGCGAAGCTCGACTGGTGGGCGTAGCAGGTGGCGAGCCCGCCGCCGTGGTCGATGCAGCTGTAGTTGCCGTAGCCGCCGCTTTCGTACTCCGACTGCATCAGGAACACTGACCCCGAAGCGGCTGCGCGAATCGGCGTCCCTTCCGGGGCGGCGATGTCGATGCCCTCGTGCATGCGACCCCAGCGGTAGCCGAACGGCGAGGTGAAGGTGCCTTCGACGGGCCAGATGAAGCCCGCCGCGGAGGGGGTCGGCAGCGGCCCGGCCGGCAGCGGATAACCGCCGGTCGCTTCCGCGATTTCCTGCTGAATCTCCGCCCGCAGGTCCTCGGCGATCTCCTCGTGCTGGTGGATCTCGCCGCGGACGCTGTCGAGGGTGCGCTTGCGCTTCGCTCGCACCGCGTGTAGGGCGTTCTCCCGCGACTCCAGCGTCGAGCGGGTGATCTCGAGGCGCCGCTCCCTGGCCGCGATCGCGTCTCGCGCCGCCTCGATCGTCAACTTCGCCTTGCGGCGGATCCGGACCAGCACCTTCGCTTCGTCGCGCAGCATCCGCACCCGCTCGGCCAGGGCCTCGTCGCTTTCCTTGATCGCGTCGAGGTATTCGGTGCGGGCGATCAGGTCGCCGTAGTCCTGGGAGGTGAGGACGACCGAGGCGATGTCGGTGGAGCCGTGGGTGTATATCGCGACCAATCGCTGGCGAAGGTTGACCAGCGCCCGTTTGAGCCGATCGCGCAGGGTCCGCAGGCGGTCAAGCGCCATTCGCAGTTCGGCTTGGGCCTTGTCGAGTTCCGCCTGCTTGGCGGCAAGCTCCTCTTCGGCGGCGGCCTCCTCTCCGCGCAGTGCCGTGACCTGCCCTTCCAGAGCCGAGATCTCGTCGCCCATCGCCGCGATCTCGGAGGTGAGGACGCCCTCCCGTTCCTCGGCGTGGCCGATCTTCTCTTCGACCGCGTCGAGCTTTTCTTCGTTCGACTTCGCTCCAGCCGAGACCGCGCCAAGCAGGCTCAGGGCAAGCACGGCCAACGCGATCGTCAGCGGTCGCGCGAGCCAGGCCCGGCACGTCTTTGCGGTCGGAATCGGCATGGGAGCAGGAGAAAAACCGGCGGAACCGGCAGCCGGCCTCTACAAACCGTAGGGAGACCATTCGACTCGGGTCGAGGAGAGAAATGGGATGCAAGCTCGGTTGCGGCCGCTCAGCCGCTCTGCCGCTCCGCCAGCTCCGCCGCCGGGTCCGGGTAGGCGAAGGAGCTGAAGCCGAGCCAGTCGGGGAAGCTGCGGACCAGGTGCTCGGGGCCGTCTACCTTGACCCGGCGCGAGCGCATCGCCGCCCCGAGGTCGAGCTTGCCCACCCAAACCTGGGCCATCGCCCGCGCCTCGGCGTCGACCTGAAGGTCGATCGAGAAACCGGGATCGGTGAAGCAGAGGTCGGCATTCTCGGCTTCGGCGACCAGCCACCAGGCGCGTTTGCCCTCCTCGGCGTCGCGATAGCGGAAGAACGTCACCACCCGCTCCTCCGGCAGCCGGTCGAGCCTCAGGCTCCGCCGCAGGTCCCACATCAGAAGGGCCGGGTCGGCCTCCTCGGCCGTGATTTCCCGCTTCAGCCAATCGCGGCTCCAGGTCCCCAGGCCCACAACCAGTGGGCCGAGCGCCTCGCCGGCTGGAGTGAGGCGGTAGGAGTGACCCCTCTCCCCCTGCAGCGGCTCCCTCGTTATCAGGCCCGAGCGCTCCATCTCGCGCAGGCGCTTGCTGAGCAGCGACGAGGACATGCGGGGGACGCCGCGCTGGAGGTCGTTGAAGCGGGTGCTTCCCATCAGCAGCTCGCGCAGTACCAGCAGCGTCCAGCGCTCGGTCAGGACCTCCGCCGCCTGGGCGACCGGGCAGAACTGTCCGTAGGTCTCCGGCATCGAGTCTCCTAGCGAGTGTACGCCTGGGACGCGCCTAACTGCAGATCTTGAAGTTGATCGGGCCTTGGCACAAGCGTAGAAAAGGATCACCGTCCCAACCAAAGGAGATTTCAGCAGTGAGCCCCAGCACCGACACCCAGAACCTCAATCCCGAGCTGAAGCGCAAACACCGGGCGATGTGGGCGTCCGGCGACTACCCCTCGATGGTCGAGACCTTTCTGCTCCCGCTCGGCCCGCGCCTGGTCGAGGCGGCCGGGATCGGCCCTGGCCAGCGCGTCCTCGACGTCGCCGCCGGCACCGGCAACGCCTCGATCCCAGCCGCCAAGGCCGGCGCTGAGGTCGTCGCCAGCGACCTCACCCCCGAGCTGTTCGACGCCGGTCGCGCCCGCGCTGAGGCCGAGGGCGTCGAGCTGGAGTGGGTCGAGGCCGACGCCGAGACCTTGCCCTTCGAGGACGACAGCTTTGACGTCGTGATCTCCTCGATCGGCGTCATGTTCGCCCCCCACCACCAGGCGGCTGCTGACGAGCTGGTCCGGGTCTGCAAGCCCGGTGGGACGATCGCCCTGCTGAGCTGGACGCCGGAGGGGATGCTCGGTGCCCTCTTCCGGACGATGGGACCGTTTATGCCGACGCCGCCCCCGGGTGCGCAGCCGCCGCCGCTGTGGGGCAGCGAGGAGCACCTGCGCGAGCTCTTCGGGGACCGGGTCGAGCTGGAGACGCTGGAGCGGGAGCTGCTCGAGATCACCGCCTTCGAGCGGCCGGACGACTACGGCGAGCACTTCAAGCAGCGCTACGGCCCGACGATCGCCGCACGGGCTAACGCCGAGAAAGAGGGCCGAGCCGAGGACTTCGACCGGGCCCTCAGCGACTTCTGCGAGGATTGGAACCGCGGCGACGCCGACGGCGCCCGCTTCGAAAAGGAGTATTTGCTGGCCGTCGGGCGGAAGCGGGCGTGAGCGCGGTGAGCCGGTCCAGCTACGACGCGGTGATCGTCGGCGCCCGCTGCGCCGGTTCGCCGGCGGCGGCACGGTTGGCGGAGCGCGGTTGGCGGGTCCTGCTTGTCGACCGCGAGCCGCCGCCCGCCGACACCCTCTCGACCCACTGCCTCTTCCCCAACACCCTGTCGCGGCTGGCGGAACTCGGCGCGCTGGAGCGGATTGAGGCCGAGCACAAGCTGAACCTCGTCGACTACGGCATCCGTATGCTCGGCGAGGAAACGACCGGGACCTTCACGCCGATCGGCGGGTTCGACCGGATGGCTGCGATCACCCGCCCGGTCCTCGACCCGGCGCTGCTCGACGTCGCGGTCGAGGCGGGCGCCGAGACCCGCTTCGGCGAGCGCGTCACCGGCCTGCTCGGAGCCGGCACCGAGGCGGATCCGGTGCGCGGTGTAGTGCTGGAAGGCGGCGAGGAGATCGAGGCACGCTGGGTCCTCGGCGCCGACGGCCGCGCCTCGACTATCGCCCGCCGGCTCGGGCTCGAGAAGCAGCGACCCCTGGCCGGCGAGATGGCCTTCATGTTCGGCTACTGGCGCGGGCTCCCCGAGAGCGACCGCTTCTTCATCGACGTGATCGAGACCGGCTCACTGGTCTGGACGCCGTGTGAGGATGACGTCTCGATCGTGATTCTCGGCCTCGCTCCGGAGCTGACCCGCGGCGACGCCGCGCGGCGACAGCAGCAGTTCGTCGAGGGTGTCGGCCAATTCGACGACTGGTTCGACACCGCCTGGCTCGAGCGGGGCGAGCAGCTGGCGCCGATCCGGCTGGCGCCGGAGACGATGCTGCGCGGCTTCTTCCGCCAGGCAACCGGCCCGGGCTGGGCCTTGATTGGCGACGCCGGCCACTTCAAGAACCCCTCCACCGCCCAGGGCATCTCCGACGCGATCGAGCAGTCCCTCCACGCCGCCGAGGAACTGACTGGACCGACGGAGAGCCTCGACGGCTACGAAGCCTGGCGCGACGAGCGCGCCCGCGAGCACTACGAGTGGTCCTTCGACTTCGCCCGCTTCCCCCGACCCGAGACCGCCGGCCCCATCTTCTCCGGCGTCACCTCAGATCCCGATGCAGGCCAGAACCTCCGCGACGCCCTCAGCCGCCAACTGCGCCCACGCGAAGATGTATTCACGAAAGAGCGGCTGGAGCACTGGTTCAGCACTGCGGCAGCGCATGCCAAATAATGGCTAGCCGATTATTCGTTTAGACGATTAGTCGTTTAATCGTCTAGTATGGATCGATGATCTTCCGGACCCCTCCCAGCGCACCAGACCTCCAGGCACAGTTGGAAGAGCTGGCGGGGCTGAAGAAGAAGCTGAATTCGGAGGTCGGTACCCGGAGCCGCTGGATGGGCTCGTTGCGCCGCGAGATTCGCGCCCGCTCGATCGAGAGCTCCACCTCGATCGAGGGCTTCAGCGTCTCTCCGGAGGAAGCGCTGGCGCTGACCAGCGGGCGCCAGAGCCCGGATCAAGACGACAAGGACCGCCAGGCGGTGGCTTGCTACACCCGGGCGATGGACCGCGTAGGAATTATGGCGGTCGATCCCGCCTTCCGCTGGAGCGACCGCGTCATCCTCGATCTCCACTTCGACGCCTGCTACTTCCAGCGCGATAAAGACCCGGGGCTGTGGCGGACCGGCCCGATCGGCGTCACCGGTGCCGACGGCTCGCTCGAGTACCGAGGGCCCGAGGCGGATGAGGTCGCGCCGCGGATGGATGAGGTCTTGGCCTGGCTGGCCGAGGGGGACCTGGATGCGGACGTGTTCGTCCGAGCCGCGATGGCGCATCTGCATGTCACCTCAGTCCACCCATTTCGCGACGGCAACGGCCGCATCTCCAGGATCGTGCAGTCGCTAGTCCTCGCCCGCGGCGGCCTCTCCTCGCCGGAGTTCTTCTCGGTCGAGGAGTACCTGCGGGACCACACCCGGGAGTACTACGCGGCACTCCGCGAAACGCAGGGCGGCAGCTATCAACCCGAGCGCGACGCAACCGGTTGGGTGGCGTTCTGCCTCGACGCCCATCTCGCACAGGCGCGACAGCGATTGACCCAGATCGAGCAGGCGGCTACTCGCTGGCAGCGTCTGGAAGAGATCGTCGAACTTCGCAACTGGCCAGACCGGCTCGTGATCGCCCTCGAGCAGAGCCTTCTCGGCGGTACCGACCGCGGCAGGTACGCGGAAGAGGCCGACGTCTCCCCCGCCACCGCCAGCAGCGACTTCCGTCGTCTTCTCGAAGCCGGCCTAGTTGAACAGCGCGGGCGCGCTCGAAGCATCAGCTACGTGGCGAGTGACCCTCTTCGGAGCTCGGCCGCGCCCTGAGCAGCTCGACGACGCCGAACGCCGTGCGGAAGCGGTCGTAGCGCTCGACCCGGTCGAAGCCGGCCTCTTCGATGAAGGCAGGGAGGCGGCCGGCGCGATGGTCGGCGGTGCGGTCGAAGCCGTCGATCGCCTGGGCGACAAAGAAGGCGCCGCTCATCACCGGGTCCGTTGGCCGCCCCCAGTCGGCGACGTGGAGGTGGCCTCCCGGCTCGAGGATCCGCTTCATCTCCCCGAGTGCGCGGCGCTTGTCCTCCGGCAGCAGGTGGTGGAGGACGAGGGAGATCGTGACGACGTCGGCGCTCCCACTCGGGACCGGCAGCTCCTGCGCCAGCCCTTCGTGCCACTCGACCAGGTCCGCTCCCGGCTTGCCCCGCGCCACCGCCAGGATCTCCTCGTCGCCGTCGACGCCGATGACACGTGCGTCGGAACGCCCCTCCTTCAGGGCCAGGGAAAAAGTGCCGGTGCCGCAACCGACGTCGACCAGGGCGCCGCCCTCGGGCAGGTCGCTGCTCACCCGCCGCATCATCTCGGTGCGGAAGCGTTTTTCGCGCATCGTCAAAGCCAGGACCGGGTCGTACAGCCGGGTGAAGGCTCGCCAGCGCGCGGCGGGAATGTAGCGGGGCTCGGTCTCGGCAGCCATCGGACGCCCTGCCCTACCCCGCCCGGCGCGGAGTGAAGCCGCGCAGCCGCAGCGAGTTGGCGAGAACGAACAGACTCGAGAGGGCCATCGCGGCGCCGGCGATCAGCGGGTTGAGCAACCCGGCCGCTGCCAGGGGCAGAGCGGCGACGTTGTAGGCGAAGGCCCAGAAGAGGTTGCCCTTGATCGTCGCCAGAGTGCGGCGGGAGAGGCGGATCGCGTCGCCGACCGCGCGCGGGTCGCCGGAGATCAGGGTGATGTCGGATGCCTCGATCGCGACGTCGGTGCCGGTGCCGATCGCAAGGCCGAGGTCAGCCTGGGCGAGCGCGGGCGCGTCGTTGACGCCGTCGCCGACCATCGCCACGATCCGACCCTCCCCCTGCAGCCGCTCGATCACGGCCGCCTTGTCCGCCGGCAGCACTTCGGAGATCGCCTCCGCGATCCCTACCTCGGCGGCCACCGCCTCGGCGGTCGCCGCGTTATCGCCGGTCAGCAGCACCGGCCGCAGCTCCAGATCCTCGATCTGGGCGATCGCTTCGGCACTCGACGGCTTGACAGTGTCGGCGACGACGACCAGGCCGCGCGCCTCGCCGTCCCAGCCGGCGGCGATCACCGTCTGCCCCTTCGCTTCCGCCCCCTCCCGCGCCGCCTCCAACTCCGGCTGCAGCCCCATCCCCAGGTCGGCCAGGAAGGAGGCGCGGCCGACGACCACCGCGTGCCCCGCGACGACTCCCTCCACGCCGCGACCGGCAGTGCTCGCGAAGTCGGCCACGGCCGGCAACTGGCCATCAACCTCCTTGGCGCGGGCGGCGATCGCCGCCGCGATCGGGTGCTCGGAGGCGTCCTCGACCGCGCCGGCGAGGCGCAGGAGCGCGTCGGGGTCCGCCCCGTCCGCGACGTGGACGGCGACGAGCGCCATCTCGCCGCTCGTCACCGTGCCGGTCTTGTCGAGGACGACGGTGTCGATCCGCCGCGTCGACTCCAGCACTTCCGGTCCCTTGATCAGCAGCCCCAGTTGGGCGCCGCGGCCGGTCCCGACCAGCAGCGCCGTCGGCGTCGCCAGCCCGAGCGCGCAGGGGCACGCGATGATCAGCACCGCGACCGCGGCGGTAAAGGCGAAGGTCGCCCCCGCGCCATCGACGAGCCAGAAGGCGAGGGTGCCGAGCGCGAGCGCGATCACGACCGGGACGAAGACGGCGCTGACGCGGTCGGCCAGCCGCTGAACCGGCGCCTTGCCCGACTGGGCCTCGGTGACGAGGCGGGCAATCTGCGCCAGCGCCGTCTCCTCGCCGACGTGGGTCGCCCGCACGACGAGCCGGCCGCCGACGTTGATCGTCGCGCCGATCACCTCCTCGCCGGGCCCGACCTCGACCGGCACCGACTCACCGGTAACCAGAGATTGGTCGACCGCCGAAGACCCCGTCTCGACAACTCCGTCGGTTGCCACCTTCTCCCCGGGGCGTACGACGAAGAGGTCGCCCGCCGCGAGCTCCTCGATCGGGATGCGGCGCTCACCGCCGCCGTCGGCGTCGAGAATGGCGACGTCCTTGGCGCCGAGGTCGAGCAGCGCTTCCAGCGCCGCCCCGGCCCGCCGCTTCGCCCGCGCCTCGAAATAGCGGCCGGCGAGGATGAAGGTGGTGACGACGGCGGCGACCTCGAGGTAGATCTGGTCGGAGGCTGCGTCGCGCTCGGTGACCAGCTCGAAGGGCATCGTCATCCCCGGCTCACCGGCGTCGAGGAAGAAGAGCGCAACCAGGGACCAGCCGAGGGCCGCGAGGGTGCCGAGCGAGATCAGCGTGTCCATCGTCGCCGCGCCGTGGCGCAGGTTCTGCCAGGCGGCGCTGTGGAAGGACCAGCCTCCCCAGAGGACGACCGGGGTCGCCAGCAGCAGGGAGAGCCACTGCCAGTTGCGGAACTGCAGCGGCTCGATCATCGCCAGCAGCAGCACCGGCAGCGAGAGGAGGGAGCAGACGATCACCCGCCGGCCCAGCTCGTCGGCCGAGCCGTAGTCGTGTTCGTGATCGAGGTGCCCCTCAGCTCCCCCGTGCTCCCCGGGGAGCATCGGCAGCGAGGCGGAATAGCCGACCTCCTCCACCGCCCCGACCAGCTCCTCGGGGGCGACCCGCTCCCGGTCGAAGCTGACGCTGGCGCACTCGGTGACGAAGTTGACCGTCGCCTCGACCCCCTCGAGCTCGTTGAGCCTCTTCTCGACCCTGCCGGCGCACGAGGAGCAGGTCATCCCCTCGATCGTCAGATCGAGTTTCACCTGTTTCGCCTTTTCAACCGCCTCGCTCACCGGGACGACTTTATCAGATACCCTAGGGGGGTATATTTCTTATTTGCCTACTGCGTTCGAGGAGAGAGATGAACGAGAACCCTCAACCCCCCGGCTACATCGAGAACAAGGAGAAAGTCAAGACCCGCCTGCGCCGGATCGCGGGCCAGATCGGCGGCATCGAGCGGATGGTCGACGAGGAGCGCTACTGCATCGACATCCTCACCCAGATCTCCGCCGCCCAGGCCGCGATCGACAAGGTCGCCCTAGCCCTCCTCGACGAACACACCCGCCACTGCGTGGTGGGCGCCGCCACTCCCGAGGCCCGCGAGGAGAAAACCGAGGAGATGATGGAGGCGGTCGGCCGGCTGCTCAAGAGCCGCTAGAGAGAGTCTCAGCGCGGTCCAGTCGGGAAATGAGGTGCGTGGCGCTTGTATACTAGTATCCACGTGCCGAGCGACTCCTTCGACCAGATCGTCATCGGCGGGGGCCCGGGCGGCTACGTCGCGGCGATCCGCGCCGCTCAGCTGGGGCAGAAGACCGCGGTGGTGGAGCGCGACAAAGCCGGCGGCCGCTGCCTCAACTACGCCTGCATCCCGGCGAAGACGGTGCTGAGGTCGGCCGAGATCTTCCACGAGGCCAAGAGCAGCGCCCACCTCGGCGTCGTCGGCAACGGCGTCTCACTCGACTGGGATGTGTTGCAGAAGCGCAGGACGGAGGTCTCCCTGCAGCTGGCGGGCGGGGTTGAAGGGCTTTGGAAGAAGAACAAGATCACCTTCATCCAGGGAGAGGGCTCCTTGACCAACGAGGCGAACGTCAAGGTCGGCGACGAGGTCTACGAGGCGAAGGCGGTGACCCTGGCCACCGGGTCGGTCGCCCTGCCGATCCCCGGGGTGGAGTTCGGCGGGCGCGTGCTCGACACCTGGGGCGCCTGGTCTCTCTCGGAGCTGCCGAAGAAGATCGCCGTGGTCGGCGCCGGCGCGTCTGGGGCGGAGATCGCCTCGGCCTACTCGCGCTTCGGCACCGAGGTCCTCTTGATCGAGATGCTGCCGCAGATCCTCCCCGCCGAGGACAAGGACATCGCCAAACTCTGCGAGCGGGTTTTCAAGAAGCAGGGGATCGAGATCTCCACCGGCGCGCCGGTGGAGAACGTCGAAACCTCTGAGAGCAGCGTCAAGCTCACCTACGGGGACAACTCGACCGAGGTCGACTACCTGATGATCGCCGGTGGGCGGGCTCCCGACACCGAGGGGCTGGGTTTGGCCGAGGCAGGGGTGGAACTCGAGAAGGACGGGAGGAAGATCAAAGTCGACTCCTACCAGCGCACCTCAAACCCCAAGGTCTATGCGATCGGCGATCTTGTGGGCCAGAAGGCTCTTGCCCACAAGGCTTCCGAGGAGGGGGTTGTTGCGGTTGAGAGCGCAGCTGGCCTCGAGACCCACCCGGTCGACCAAGAACTGATCGTCGGCGCCACCTTCTGCGCTCCGCAAGTGGCGAGCGTAGGCCTCACCGAGGCTCAGGCCAAGGATGCCGGGCACGAAGTCAAGGTCGGCAAGCAGAAGATCGCCGGCGAGGGCGCCGGCGTCGTCTACGAGGACAAGGACGGGCTGGTCAAGCTCGTCGTCGATTCAAACTACGGCGAGCTTCTCGGCGCGCACGCGATCGGCAACCGCGCCTGCGACATGATCGCTGAGCTGGTCGCGGCGATGGCGCTCGAGGGGGGCTACCAGGAGCTGAGCCGGATCGTCCATCCGCACCCGACTGTCTCGGAGGCGGTACTCGATGCGGCGCGTGCTGTAGATGGGTGGGCCATCCACGCATGAGGAGGTATGACTGATGCCTGAGCCGATCCCGATTGCCCGCGGCCGTCTCGCCAAACCGGACGCGCCCCGTGGCCCGGCGAGGCTGTTCGTCTACGCGGCGATCCGCGACGCGATCGTTCGCGCCGAGCTCTCCCCCGGCGCCCGCCTATCCGAGAACGAGCTGGCCGAGCAGATGGGGGTCAGCCGCACGCCGGTCCGCGAGGCGCTGGGCCGGCTCCGCGACGACCGGCTGGTCGAGGTCGTGCCGCAGTTCGGCACCTTCGTCTCCCGGCTCAGCACACAGGCGATCGGCGAAGCCCAGTTCATCCGCGAGGCGCTCGAGTGCGCGGCGGTCAAGCACGGAGCCGATCTGGCCACCGACGAAGACCTCGCCACGCTGGAGCAGAACCTGGCCGCCCAGCAGCGGGCCTGCGACAGCGATGACCTCGAGGCCTGGTACCTGCTCGACGACGCCTACCACCACGCCCTCTGCGACCTCAGCCGCCACCCCACCGTCTGGTCGGTCAGCGAGCGGGCCAAGTCCCACATCAACCGGGTCCGCCGGATCAGCCTCTCGATGCCCGACTACATGCCCCAGCGGCTGCTCGAGCACCGCTCGATCGTCGAGGCGATCGAGGGGCACGAAGCCCAGCGCGCCGAGGAAACGCTGCGCCACCACCTGCGGATGGTCCTCGGCGAGATCTCCCGCATCCGCGACGAGCATCCGGAGTATTTCGAGGAATTGTGACGGTCACCACCGCGACCGGGCCGCGCGTCGGCACCGTCGAGGTGCTGGTCGGGCTGCTGGCCGAACTGGACGCGGCGACGGAATCGGGGGTCTTCTACGACCGCGTCTGCCGCGCGGTCTGCTCGCTGACGACGATGAGCCGGGCGGCGCTGCTGCTGCACGACAGCGCCTACGGCGCGGTGATCCCGGTCGGCTCCCACGGCCTCGAGCCCGAGCTCCTGAAGCGGATCGAGGGAACCCTCGACGAGACGCCAGTCGCCCAACGCGCCCTCGAAGAGGACCGCGTCGTCGAGGTCACGGGGGACCTCGCCGCCCACATGCCGGCCCGCTACGCCGAGCTCGCCGGGACGCAGACGATCACCTGCACCCCCATCTCCGCCGCCCGCCGCTGGCTGGGCGTGATCTTCGCCGACCGCGGCGGCGAGGCGTTCGCGCTCGAGGACGGTGAGCGGGAGACGATGCTGACCCTCGGGCGCCTAGCGGCGCTGACGGCCAGCGTCGAGCAGTCGACCGAGCGGCGGGAAAGCGAGCGGCGCCTCGCCGAAAGGGTCGAGCTGACGCGCGAGCTGCACGAGAACGCAATCCAGCGGCTGTTCGGGGTCACCCTCGCCCTCGGCTCCGAGCGCGGCCTCTCGGAGGAGGAGCGGCGGCGCTGTCAGGAGGAGCTGCGCTCGGTGGTGGGTGACCTGCGCATCGCCCTCACGCGCCCGGTCGGCACCACCCGGCGCCCGCCGAAAGCCTCCCTGGCCCAGGTCCTCGACCGCCTGCGCGAGCGCCGGCCCGAGGTGCGCGTCGACTGGGAGGAGGGGCTGACGGTCCCCCCCGCACTCGAGCCGCTCGCCCAGTCGGTCTTGGCGGAGGCGCTGCGCAATGTCGACAGGCACTCCGACCCGACTTCGATCGGCGTCCGCGTCGCAGCCGCCGGCGGGACCTTCGGGCTCGCGATCGAAAACGACGGCGCCGGTAACGGCCGCGGCACGCGCGGCGGCGGCATCGGCCTGCGCCTGGCCGCGCTGGAGGCGTTGCGCTACGAGGGGCTGGTCGAGTTCGGCCCTCTCCCCGGCGGACGCTGGCGGGTGCGGCTGATGGTGCCGTTGGAGTCGTGATGAGCGAGGCGGAGAGAGGACTGCGGGTCCTGGTCGTCGACGACCACGACGTCGTCCAGTGGGGGTTCCGGCTCCTGCTCGACAAGCAGAGCTGGGTTGAGCGCTGCCTGGCCGCCTCCAGCGGCGAGGAAGCGGTAGAGGTCTGCCGCCAGGTGCAGCCCGAGGTGGCGCTGGTCGACATGCTGCTCGGGGCCGAGTCGGGCGCCGAGGTCTGCGAGGAGATCCGCGAGGTTAGCCCCGGCACGCGGGTCCTCCTGATCTCCGGCGCCGGAGCGCTCGCCCCCAACGTCGCCCGCTCCGCCGGCGCGTCGGGCTTCATCTCCAAGGACTGGTCTGCCGTCGACGTTGTCAAGGCGGTGCGGATGGTCTCGCTCGGCAGCGAGGTCTTCGCCGACCCGGCAGCGCTCTCCTCGCCGCTCTCCGAACGCGAGCAGGAGGTCTTGGCGCTGATCGCCACAGGCTCCACCAACAAGGAGATCGCGAGCCTCCTGCACCTCTCCCCCCACACCGTCAAGGAGCACACCAGCGCCATCTACCGCAAGCTCGGCGTCCGCAACCGGGCCGAGGCGACGCGCCAGGCCCAGCGCCTGCGGATCCTGGTCTAGGCCAAGGCGCGAAGCGTCAAAAACCCTCCTATGAGGGGGGAAATTGACGCCTCGGCCTCCCGGGACCCCCCGAGCGTCCATTCTCGACCCCCCGGATGTCTGGGATCGGGCCTGATCCCCGTGACCATGGCGCGGCCGGGGAGAAGTATCCGTTTAGTGAACGTGCACTCCCCCCGCACGGCGATCCTCTTCCCCGGCCAAGGCAGTCAGACCCCTGGGATGAGGGAGGTCGCCATGACTGAGCGTCCCGATCTCTTCGAGCAGGCCTGCGCCGAACTGGAAGCCGATCCCTTCGAGCGGATCGCCGACGGGACCCGCTTCGCTCAGCCCGCGATCTACGTCGCCTCGCTCGCCCACTGGCGCCAGGCCGGCAGCCCCCGGGGCGACGTGTTCTGCGGCCACTCGCTCGGGGAGCTGGCGGCGCTCGTCGCCGGCGGCGCCCTGGAGGCGGGCGCGGGGCTTCGGCTGGCGATCGTGCGCGGCCACCTGATGGAAGAGGCCGCCGACGAGCGGCCAGGGGCGATGCTGGCTCTGCTGGGCGGCGACGAGCAGGCGCGGGAACTGGCCGAGCGGTTCGAGCTGGCCGTCGCCAACGAGAATGCCCCCGGCCAGCTGGTCGTCTCCGGATCCGCCGATGCGGTCGCGCGGGCACGGAAAGAGGCGCGGGCGATCGGGTTGAAGGCGATCCTCCTGCCGGTAGCCGGAGCCTTCCACTCGCCGATGATGTCCGACGCGGCCGAGCGCTTCCGCCGGGCGCTGGAGAGCGTCGCCTTCGTCGCGCCGACGGTACCCGTGTTCTCCTGCACCACGGCGAGGCCCTTCGCCGACGTTCGCGAGGGGCTGGCCGCGGCGCTGACCCAGCCTGTGATCTGGACCAAGACCCTGCGGCGCCTGCAGGACCGCGGCCTGACCACCTTCCTTGAGACGGGCCCCGGGGAGGTCCTCACCGGCCTTGTCCGTCGCACCCTGCCCGAAGTCGAGGCCCGTTCGCTCGCCGCCGCGGAGGCCGCTCATGCCTGAGCCATTCGCCGTAGCCCCGCCGGCGCCCGCCGAGCGTCTCCCCCGGCCGGGATCCGAGATCGCCGGCCTCGGGATTGGCCTGCCGGAAACCGTCGTCGACAACGCTCCGATCGCGCGCCGCCTCGGCATCGACGAGGACTGGATCGTGCAGCGAACTGGCATCCGCAAGCGCCGGGTCGCGGCGCCGGACGAGCGCCTCTCCGACTTCGCCACCGCCGCCGCGGCGGGGGCGCTCGCCGACGCCGGCCTCGATGGCGCCGACGTTGACCTCGTCCTCGTCGCCACCAGCAGCAACGAGCAGCTGATGCCCGCCGCCGCCGGCAGCGTCGCGGCGGCGATCGGCGCAACGGCGGCTGGCGCCTACGACGTCAGCGCGGCCTGCAGCGGCTTCGTCGCGGCGCTCTCGATCGCCTGCGGACAGGTCGAGGCGGGACGGGCCGGCTGCGCGCTGGTGATCGGTGCCGACCTGATGTCGCGCCTCGCCGACCCCGGCGACCGCTCCACCGCGGCCCTCTTCGCCGACGGCGCCGGGGCGGTCGTGGTGCGGGGCGCCGACAACGGGCGGATCGGCCCCTTCACCCTGGGCAGCGACGGGGCCAACGCGGACCTGATCTACGTCGAAGGCGGCGACCGGCTGATCAGGATGCAGGGGCACGAGACCTTCCGCCACGCCGTCGCCCGTCTGACCGAGGCGACCCTGAGGGCGCTCGAGCTGGCCGACCTGGAGATCGCCGACGTCGACCTCTTCGTCTACCACCAAGCCAACGCCCGGATCCTGCGGGCGGTCGAAGAGCGGCTCGAGCTGCCGGGCGAGCGCGTCGTCGAGGCAATCGAGGAGCTCGGCAACACCTCGGCTGCGACGATCCCGCTGGCGCTGGACCAGGCCCGCCGGGACGGCCGGCTGCTGCCCGGGTCCCAAGTCCTCCTCGCCGCCTTCGGCGCCGGCCTCAACTGGGGCGCCACGACCCTCACCTGGGGGAGCGCCTGATGGGCCGGCCCGAGGGTTGCGCCCTCGTCACCGGCTCCTCGCGCGGGATCGGCGCCGCGACCGCGGTGGCGCTTGCCGCCGAGGGCTGGCCGGTCCGCGTCAATTACCGCGCCGACGAGGAGGGTGCCCACCACGTCGCCGAGCAAATCGCTTCCGCGGGCGGGCGCGCCACGGTCGCCCAGGGCGACGTCGGCGACCCCGAGGCCGTCGCGCGGCTGGTCGAGCCGGGCGAGGACGGGCCGGTGCTAGTGCTCGTCAACAACGCCGGCCTGCGCCGCGACGGCCTCTCCCCCCAGCTCTCCGACGAGGACTGGCAGCAGGTGATCGACGTCAACCTGACCGCTACCTTCCGCGCCACCCGGGCGGCGCTGCCGACGATGGTGCGCGCCCGCTTCGGCCGGGTCGTCAACGTCGCCTCGATCGTCGGCCCCCGCGCAAACGCCGGCCAGGCCAACTACGCCGCCTCGAAGGCGGCGGTGGTCGGCTTCACCAAGACCGTCGCGGTCGAGGTGGCGCGCCGCGGCGTCACCGTCAACGCGGTCGCCCCAGGCCTGATCGAGACGGCGCTGACCGAGGGCATCGCCGACGGCGAGATGGCGAAAGCGATCCCGGCCCGGCGCACCGGCTCGGCCGAGGAGGTCGCCGCCTGCATCCGCTTTCTGGCCTCCGATGAGGCCTCCTACGTAACCGGAACGACGCTGACGGTCGACGGCGGCCTCAGCGCCTAACGAGCAAAGGAGACACACATACATGGCAACCCCAGTGACCGCGGAGAACGTCGAGGAGAAGATCTACGACGGGCTGGTCGAGCTCGGCGCCGAGCGCGACGAGCTCACCCGTGAGGCGACCCTCGAGGACCTCGACGTCGACTCGCTCGACCTCGTCGAGCTGGCGCAGATCGTCGAGGACGAGTTCGGGGTCGAGCTCCGCGGCGACGATGTCAAGAACGTGAAGACGGTGGGCGAGGTCATCAGCCTCGTCGTGACGAAGTCGGGATGACCCGCAGGGTCGTCATAACCGGCGTCGGCGCCGTCACCCCGCTCGGGGTGGGCGCCGAGCCGTTGATCGAGCGCTGGGCCGCGGGCGAGTGCGGGATCTCAGACGGCACCGGCCGTTGCCGCGAGTTCGAGCCGCTCGACCACCTCTCGAAGAAGGACCTTCGCCGCATGGACCGCTTCGCCCAGATGGCGGCGGTCGCCGCGGGCGAAGCCGCCGAGCAGGCCGGCTTCGGCGAGGAGCTTCCCTACGAGCCGCACCGGGTCGGCTGCGTGATCGGCACCGGCATCGGCGGCCTTCCCTCGCTCGAGCAGAACCAGCGCAAGCTGATCGAGTCAGGCGAGAAGGCGGTCTCGCCCTTGGCGGTGCCGCTGATGATGGGCAACGCCGCGGCGGCGGCGCTGGCGATGCGCCACGGTCTCAAGGGCCAGTGCTACGGCGTCGTCTCCGCCTGCGCCGCCGGCGCCCACGCGATCGGCGACGCCTCCCGAATCATCCGCGCCGGCGATGCCGACGCGGTCGTCGCGGGTGGCGCCGAGGCGGCGATCACCGGCGTCGCCGTCGCCGCCTTCGGAGCGATGGAAGCGACTTCCAGGTCCGGGATCTCCCGCCCCTTCGACGCCCGCCGCGACGGCTTCGTGATCGGCGAGGGCGCCGGCGTCCTGATCCTCGAGGAGAAGGCCGCGGCGGAAGCGCGCGGCGCCGAGATCCTCGGCGAGCTGCTCGGCTACGCGGCGACCTGCGACGCCTTTCACCTGACCGCGCCGCAGCCGCAGGGGGCCGAGGCGGCGCGGGCGATCGAACTGGCGCTCGCCGACGCCGGCGTGGCGCCTGTCGACGTCGACTACGTCAACGCCCACGGCACCTCCACCCCCCTCAACGACCACTCCGAGACGATGGCGCTGAAGCTGGCGCTGGGCGAGCGGGCGGGCGAGGTGCCGGTCAGCTCGACCAAGTCGGCGATCGGCCACCTGCTCGGCGCCGCCGGGGCGGTCGAGGCGATCGCCACGGTCGAGGCCCTGCGCCGCCGCACCGCCCCGCCGACGGTCGGCTGGGAGGAGCGCGACGCCGAGCTCGACCTCGATTACGTACCGGGAACCGCGAAGCCGATCGAGAACGGTTCGGGACCGCTGGTCGCGATCTCCAACTCCTTCGGCTTCGGCGGTCACAACGCCGTCCTCTGCCTGGCCGCATGAGCGTCGCCCTCGCCAACTCCCGCGTCGTCGCCTACTCGGGCCGCACGGCCGCCGAGGCCGCGCCCACCGCGGAAGGCCCGCGCGCGCAGCTGGAGCTGCTCTGCGACCCCGGCAGCTTCCGGCCCCTGCGCAGCGGCGTCTCCTCGCCCCGCCTGGGCGAGCGGGCGGCGCCGGGTGATGGGGTCGTCGCAGGCGCCGGCTCGGTCAACGGCCGCCCCGTCTTCTGCTACTCGCAGGACCCGAGCTTCCTCGGCGGCTCCCTCGGCGCCGTCCACGCCGAGACGATCGTCAGCGTGATGCGGATGGCCGGCGACGCCGGCGCGCCGGTGGTCGGCTTCGTCCGCTCCGGCGGCGCCCGCCTGCAGGAGGGCCACGCCGCCCTCGACGGCTACGGCTACATCTTCCGCGCCAGCGTCGAGCTCTCCCGCCGCGTCCCGCAGATCTCGATCCTCGACGGCGTCTCCGCCGGCGGCGGCGCCTACTCGCCGGCGCTGACCGACTTTGTGGTGATGACCGAAGAGGCGCGGATGTTCCTCACCGGCCCCAAGGTCGTCGCCGAAGCGATGGGCGAAGAGATCAGCATGGAGGACCTCGGCGGGCCGCGACTGCACTCCCGCAACGGCGTCTGCCGTCTCGTCGCCGAGGACACCGCCGCCGCCACCGCGACGGTGCGGCAGCTGCTCGGCCTGCTGCCGCAGACGATCGGCGGGCCGCTGCCGGTCGCCGAAGTCATCGCTACCGACGACGCCGACCCGGGCGCGGCGGTCCCCCCCAACCCGCGCAAGGTCTACGACGTCCGCGACGTCGCTGCCGCGATCTTCGACCGCGGCAGCCTGCTCGAGCTCTCGCCCCGCTGGGCCCCCAACATCGTCACCGCCTTCGCCCGCCTCGAGGGCGGACCGGTGGGCGTGATCGCCAACCAGCCGCGCTCGCTCGGCGGGGTGATCGACGCCGCCGCCTCCGAGAAGGCCTCCCTCTTCGTCGCCGACTGCGCCCGCTTCGGGCTGCCGCTCGTCGTCCTCGTCGACACGCCCGGCTTCCTCCCCGGCCAAAAGCAGGAGGAGCTCGGGGTGATCCGCCACGGCGCCTCGCTGCTCCGCGCCTTCGCCGGCGCCGAGGTGCCGAAGGTGACCCTGGTCCTGCGCAAGGCCTTCGGCGGCGCTGCGATCACGATGAACTCGAAGGCGCTCGGGGCCGACATGGTCTTCTCCTGGCCGCAGGCCCAGATCGGGATCATGGCCGCCCGGCAGGCGGTCGGGATCGTCTCCCGCCGCGCCCTCGCCGAGCCCGGCGGCCCCTCGCGCGAGGAGCTCGCCGACGCCTACGCCGAAGAGCACCTGACCGCCGCCGCGGCCGCCGCCAGCGGCTGGGTCGACGAGGTAATTGAGCCGGACAGCAGCCGCGACCGCCTCGCCTGGGCGCTGCGCGCACTGGGGGGACGATGAGCGTCGTCGCCGACCTCGCTGGCAGGCGCATCCCCGAGGGCTACGTCGCCCTCGGCGACAGCTTCACCGCGGGCCGCGGCTGCGAAGAGGGCGAGCGCTGGGCGGACCGGATCGCCGCCTCCCTGCGCTCCGTCAACCCGCGCCTCGCCTACAGCAACCTCGGCATCGACGGAGCCGACAGCGCCGCGGTCCTGGCGCAGGTCCCGACGGCGATCGAACTGGAGCCCGACCTCGTCACCGTGATCTGCGGAGCGAACGACATCCTCCTCACCTCGCGACCCGACGTCCCGGGCTACGAACGGCGCTTCGACGAGATCCTCGGCCGGCTGCGAGAGGGGCTGCCGGAAGCGGCGATCATGACCGCCACCGCGCCCGAGAGCTGGCACTTCATGGAGCTGCGGCCGCGGACCAAGGCGCGGCTCATCCAGGCACTCACTGACCTCAACCAGGTGACGCGGCGGATCGCCGCCGCCCACGGAGTCCCCTGCCTCAACGTGGCGGGCCACGAAGGACTCAGGGACCCGGCCAACTTCTCCGCCGACGGCCTCCACCCGTCGGCGCTCGGGCACGAACGCGCGGCGGCGGAGATCGCCTTCTCACTGCGCGCCCATTTCGGAATCCATGGCGAACTACAAGGAGGACACGAATGAGTTCCCTCTCCCGCCCGCTCGACGAGCTCGAGCCGGGAGAGCGTTTCCGCACCCGCGGGCGCACCCTGACAGAGGCCGACATCGTCGCCTTCGCGACCCTGACCGGCGACTTCCACCCGATCCACACCGATGCCGAGTGGGCGGCGGAGAGCGAGTTCGGCGGGCGTATCGCCCACGGCGCCCTGCTCCTCTCCTACAGCCTCGGCCTGCTCTCCTTCGACCCCGAGCACGTGCTGGCCCTGCGCGGCTTCGAGCGGATCGCCTTCAAGCGCCCGGCGCGGATCGGCGACACGATCCACGTCGAGGGCGAGGTCGAGGCGGTCCAGGAGCTCGACAGCGCTCGCGGCATCGTCGTCCTCTCGCTGCGGATCGTCAACCAGCGCGACGAGGGGGTCGCGATCGCCAAGGCCCGCGTCCTCTGGAGGCGCGGCGAGGCGATCGAGGGCGAGCACGCGCCGGAGAGCCTGCGGCGCGAGGTCTACCTTTGATCCTCGCCGGCAAGCGGATCCTTGTCACCGGCGTGCTCAACCGGCGCAGCATCGCCTACTCGATCGCCGAGCGGGCGCAGGAGCAGGGGGCCGAGATCATCCTCACCGGCTTCGGCCGCACCAAGCGGATGACCGAACGCAGCGCCGCCCGCCTGCCGGAGCCGCCAGCCGTGCTGGAGCTCGACGTCAACGACGATGCCAGCCTGGCGGCGCTGCGCGAGGAGCTGCGGGAGCGCTGGGGGCGGGTCGACGGCGCCGTCCACGCGATCGCCTTCGCTCCCGCCGACGCGCTCGGCGGCAACTTCCTCGCCACCCCCCGCGGCAGCGCCACTACCGCCTTCGAGACCAGCGCCTACTCCTTCAAGAGCCTCGCCGAGTGCCTGGCGCCGTTGATGGAGGAGGACGGCGGCAGCCTCGTCGGACTCGATTTCGACGCCACCGTCGCCTGGCCCTCCTACGACTGGATGGGCGTCGCCAAGGCGGCGCTGGAGTCGGTCGGTCGCTACCTCGCCCGCGATCTCGGTCCCCTGGGGGTGCGCGTCAACCTGCTCGCGGCAGGCCCGATCCGCACCGCGGCAGCCTCCGGCGTCCCCGGCTTCGAAGAACTGGAATCAGCCTGGTCGGCCCGTGCGCCGCTGGGCTGGGAGGTGGAGGACCCGAGCACCGTGGCCGACGCCGCCCTTTTCCTTCTATCTGACCTCTCCCGAGGGACCACGGGGGAGATCATCCACGTCGACGGCGGCGTCCATGCAATTGGCGCCGCAGCTCCTTGAGTCGGACTCGTATACTAGTATGCAAGTCTGGTCGACCAACGTCCCTCCGCATAAGGTTCCTCCCCCTGGAGGGGCGCACACGGGCGACGCCATATCCCTTCGTCGCCCGGCCGCCGGACGGGCCCACACCCCTGTTGGGCCCGTCCGGCTTTTTTGTTCTTAGCCGCCAGAAGACCGGGGCGACGCCGCTGAACGAGCGTCATGCGTCGAGACGATGAAGACCCGATCGGAAGCCTCGTCGTAGATATAGAGCAGGAGCATCCACGACCAAGGACCGAGGACAAAGCGAGCCGGCGCCCATCTTCCCTCCAGCTCCGGCCCCGAAAGGGGGAACGTTTCAAGAACCCGCAGGGAGCGGACAATCCGGCTCCAGGTATCAGCCGGAAGGCCCAGCCTCGAAATGGCGTCATCCACATCCCGCTTCGCACGCGGGCTGACGATCACCTGTGCCCCTCAGGCCAGCTCGTCGAGTGGAGTACCTTCCCCGCGCCTCGCTTGGGCGAGCCCCTCCTGCGTACGCTCCCAAGCGCCGGGAATTGCGTCGAGAATCTCCGTGATGCGGCTGGCATCCGGATCTGCATCGTCTAACGCAGTCGCGAGCAGCGAACGAGCGAGCGTTCCCTCCTGTACGTGGGTCCGCTCCGCTAGCTTCGCGAGCTTCCTGGCATGCACTTCATCCAAGGTGACGTTGATGCGCTTAGGATTGGCGGCCACGAATCCAAGGATTGCACAGATCTACACGGCCCGTGCGTTCGGCCTCAAACGCCGCAGCACCCCCGGCTGGATTCGCCGGAGTTGGAACTAATTTCGGAACCAAGTTGAAGCCCTGGGCCATTGGTCAATAGAGTTTCTGGCGGTGGGGGATCAAGGGGAACAAGAGTCAACCGCCTCTGGGCCTGAGCAGCCCGCCGAGAGAGGGAGGCGCCTTCTTACCGCCTACGTCCTCGTCGCACTGGTGTCGCTCATCGCGATCGCCGGCATCATCGTTCTGTCCTCCGGGTCGGACTCTGCCGCCCGCGGCAACCCCCACATCAACCTGGATAGCGGGATCACCAACGGCATCGCCCCTGACAGCCGCGCCGGAATCGAGCCTCCAGAGCTTGAAGAGCAGGGTCTCCAAAAGGCAGCGCGAGCAGCAGACTGCGAGCTCCGGCTGCGGCTGCGGGACGAGGGCCGCGACCACATTCCACCGAGCGCTCCAGAACCACGCTACAAGACGACGCCCCCGACGTCCGGTGACCACATCGAAGAACAACAGGCGGACGGCGCCTACCGCGAAACCCCTCCCCCAGCCAGCGTCGTGCACTCCCTCGAGCACGGCCGCCTCGCGATCCAGTACCAGCCCGACCTGCCGGAGCGCGCACAGCTCGAATTGATCGGTCTGTTTGGCACCATGTACGGAGGAACCCTCCTCTTTCCCAATCCGGACATGCCCTACATGGTCGCGGCCACGACTTGGACGAACCTATTGGGCTGCCGCTCCTACCAGGGAGCCATCTCGCTTGCGGCCTTAAAAGCGTTCGGCGAGACAACCTGGGGAAGATTCGGCAGCGAGTCAGTGATCGGGCTCACGCCTGCCATCCCGACGCCAAGATCTCCTCAATTCTGATCCAATCGGGCGTCGGCACTCACGTGCTCGTACTTACCTGGTGGACGCCATCGACGGCCCATCACATGACTCGCTAGGTAGCGCATGGTGATCAGTCGGAGCCGCTGATCCTATACGCAAATAATCGACTCAACTCTCATCGCTTAGCTAAACCGGCCCGGAGTCCCCAATTTCCCTGAGCGGGCACTCCCTACTAGCACATTCCCCGTGCGCACCTAACTATTTTTCCTACCTCAGCAACCGACCTACCAAAGTTTCTCAACACCACTGGTCCTTGAGTCCTCACTACTGACCATGCAGAGCTTAATGCGGCCCGCGTTGCCTCCACCTTTCCTGCAAAGTCAATAGCATCCGAGACGGTCTTAACCATTCCGGCCACTGGTTCAAGCCCGTTCCTCTTTAACCAGTCAACCGCCTTATCCGTCGCCAAGGAGTGCACATAGTCCTTAACAACATCACCAGGCGTGCCCTTGGGAAGATTGACCAAAGCTGCCTCACCGCCCCTTGCCAACTCATTCCAAATGGCCTCGTTCACATCCACAGGCTCAGAAGGTTTGGCTCCGGGAGATACAGCCGTAGCATCCGCAGGCTCCCGACATGGCGGGCAAGGACATTGCCCCGAAGTTGGAATCAGACCCATCGGGTCTATCAGATTGATTGGATTGCTCGCAGCATAACTGTACGGTTCTCCCGAAATATCGACCAAGGGATCGACACTAAGGAACTGCGCCGTCACCGGATCGTAAGTCCGCGCCCGCAAATAGATCAGCTGATTTTCAGTGTGCATCCGGTACTGCCCGGCGAACCCCATTTGGGTGCCTTGGGTGCCGGTTTTTTTCCAGATCGCTCCGTTGGGGCCATAGCGGTAGGTCCCCACCACATTGCCGCTCGTGTTCGTCAAGACGCGGGTCGACCCCAGCTGATCGTGGTGCAAGTAGGTCGCGGTCCCGGTGGACGTTATTTGCTCGATCGGTAGACCTCCGGGGCCGTAAACATAGTATTCCTGCCCTTTCCTCAGCAGAAGAGGCAGACCCGCCGTAGGGTCCCAGACCATCGGATAGGTCGAGGTGTTCCTGGTTTCGGTGGCCCGTAGACCCGTCCCGTCGTATTTGAAGGTGTTTTCGGTTTCCCCGTTTTTGGTCGAGATCAGGTTCCCCGCCTGGTCGAAGGAGTAGGGAATCGCCGATTTGCCGGTAGGGGTTTCTTTGACCCGCTGGCCGACTTTGTTGAATTCAAAGGTCGCGTTGCTGGCCGTCGCGATCTGATCGGCTTTGTCGTAGGTATAGGTCGTCGGCGAGATTTTCGTCACGTTGTTCGCTGCGTCGTAGGTAAACGTCGTGCCGTTGCTTTTCGTTAGGCGGTTGGCGGTGTCGTATTCGTAGTTGCGTTCGGCTTCTTCAGAGAAGCCGGTATCGACGGATTTTTCGACTCGCCCGAGTTTGTCTCGGGTATAGGTCATCGACGCCAGGACTTCGGCTTTCTTCTTCATCGAGACTTCCGTCATCTCCCCGGCGCGGTTGTAGACGTATTCATCAACGTTTTCAGTCGCCGAGGGAAAGGTGATCGCTTTCTTCTGCGAGTCCCGGTTGTAGGAGAAAGTGGTTTCTTTGCCGAGCCAGTCAGTGACTTTTTCTAGGCGGCCCGCTTTGTCGAAGGCGCGTTTGACGGTTTCGCCGTTCGGATAGACGATTTCGGTCTGCTGGTTGGCTAGGTCGTAGGTGTATTTGACGACTTCCGATTTGCCGTTTTTGACTTCGGTCAGCCGGCCGAGCTGGTCGTAGACCTTGGTGGTCGTCCCCGTACCGTCGATCATTTTGACGATGTTGCTGTTTTTGTCATATTCGTAGGTGACATCAGGGGTTGATGCTTCTGAGTAGTTGACTTCTTTGAGCCGGTTGGCGTTGTCGTAGGTGTAGGTAATCGTGCGGCCGAGGGCGTCTTCGGTTTTTTTCAGGTTGCCCACTGCGTCGTATTCCCGTTTCGTTTTGCGTTCAAGGGGGTCGATCGTTTCGGTTAGCTGCTCGAGCACGTTGTGTTCGTATTTAGTCGTGTAGCCGTTGCCGTTGGTGCGGCTTTTCACTTCGCCCATGCTGCCGTAGGCGAATTCGGTGGTGTTGCCGTTTGGCTTTTCGACTTTGGTCCGCTCGTCGTTGGCGTTGTAGGTGTATTTCGTCGTCTGCCCGAGGGTGTTGGTAACCGATTCAAGGTTGCTGTTTTTGTCGTAGGCGAATTTCGTTTCGCGCCCGAGCGGGTCGGTGACTTTGATCGGCCGCCCTTGGGCGTCGCGTTCGGTTTTGGTTTCGAATTCTTCGGCTTTGGCGCCTTCTTCGTTGCCCCGCGGGCTGACTTCAGTCAGCTGCTCGCCGTTTTTGTTGTAGGTCCAAGTCGTCTTGTCACCCGCTGGATTGATTTCTGCTTTGAGATTCCCGTAGGCGTCGTATTCGAATTTGGCTTCGCGGCCGAGCGGCTCGGCTACAGATTCCAGGTCGCCGTTGGCGGTGTGTTTGAAGACCCATTTCTGGGTCGCTTCGCTAGGTGCTGGGCGTTCGATCGCTTCGATGTTGCCATCGAAGTCGCGTTTGTAGGTCGTTTTCTCGCCTTTAGGCGTCGTTTCGGTTAAGACGTCATGGGTGGCGTTGTAGGTCCATTTGCGTTCGTTGCCTTCGGCGTCTTTTTCGAGCGTCCGATTGCCGCCGAAGTCGTATTCGAAGGCAGTCGAGTGGCCGAGTGCGTCGGTCGCTTTGGTGAGCCGGTAGGCGAAGTCGTATTCGTAGGTGGCTTTCCGTTCGAGGCCCGTGATGCCTTTGGCCTTGATCACTTCAAGCGGCTCCCCCGCCTCGTTGAACTTCTGGAAGGTGGTCGACCCGTTCGGCTCAGTGATCGTCGTCGTCTTTTTGCCTCCCGATTCGCCGTATTCGAATTTGTGAACCCGTCCTGCCGGATCGGTCTGTTTTTTGACCCGGTTTTTTTCGTCGTATTCGGTTTTGATAACGCCACCGCGCCCGTCGGTCATTTCGGTCAACTGGTGGGAGGCGTCGTATTTGAATTTCCAGCGCGGGGCTTCTTCTCCCGGCAGCGTCACCGAGGTGAGGTTGCCCGATTCGTAGGCGTATTTGACTTCGTTGCCCATCGGGTCTTTGATTTTCGTAACCTGGCTCCCCGTGTAGCTGAACGTGAAGCGCCTTTCGGCATCGTCTTCGACCCAGAACAGCTTGCCGAAGAAGTAGAAGAGGTCGAGGGTGTTTTCGTTGCGATCCGTGATTTCGGTCAGCTTGCCTTCAGAGTTGAACGTAAGCATTTCCTGGTCGGGCAATGTGAAGAAGTAGGTTTCCCCTTCTTTGGACAGGGTGGCCTGGACCCAGTCGCCGGGTTTGTAGAAACCTTCTTCGTTCAGGAAGGTGACGGTGGCGCCGTTTTCCTGCACGACGGTGACCGCGCCGGTTTCTTCGTCGAATTCCAGGTGGGAGCTGTAGGGGCCAGACCAGCCGTAGCCCCAGGGGCCGGCTTCTTTGGCTTTGACGGCGGCCTGGGAGTTGTAAGTGCGGGTGAGATGGAGGGCGGGACCGCGGCCGCCTAGGACGAGGTCGGTCTGTGCCTCGGTCTGGTTGCCGGTAGCGCAGTTGACCGGTCTTGCCGTAAGGCAGTTCTCAAGGCCTGGAGCGGCGTCGCTCCCGTCGCCGAACAGGTCGCCATCGCCGATGTCGGGTCCAGGCCCACAGGAAGCGACGGCGTAGGTGCCGGCGAGCGCGGCGGGGACGAGGAGGGCCAGGAGGCACAAGACGAGGGCTTTGGCCCGGAGGGTCATGGGATCAGCCTGTTTCGAAAAGATAAGAAAACCCGAGCATTCGGATACTGTCGCAGTAGTATCGGGAAAATGCAAGTTCTCTGGCCGGGTCGGCGGCCTACTCGACGAGAGGCGACAGTCTCTCGTGCAGCCCGCGGTAGCGACCGAGGACCTCGGCATAGGCGTCCCGATCGGCTTCGACTGGGTCGGTGGCGCCGACCGGCTTGCACAGCGCCGCGGCCTCGTCGCAATCGGCGAAGGCTCCGGCGGCTACGCCGGCGATCAGGGCGGCGCCGTAGGCGGTGCTGTCGGCGATCGTCATTAGCTCCAGCGACATGCCCGTGACGGAGGCGATGATCTCGCGAACGAGGGGGCTCTCGGCTAGGCCGCCGGAGATTCGAGCCGAGGTCGAGGCGGACTGGGGACCGATCAGGTCGAGCACGTCGGCGAGCGAGCAGGCGATGCCCTCGACCACGGCGCGCGTGAGGGCACCCCGATTGTGGTGGGCGGCGAGGCCGGTGAAGGAGCCGCGGAGGGTCTCGTCGTTGTGGGGGGCGCGCTCGCCGGACAGGTAGGGCTGGAAGGTGAGGCCGTCGCAGCCGGCCGTCCAGCCGCTCGCCTCGGCGAGCAGGGCGTAGGTGTCCACGCCGCCGCAGCAGCTCTGCCACCAGGCGAGCGATCCTCCCGCGGCGAGGGTGACCCCCATCGTCTGCCAGGTATCGGGGGAATAAGCGCACAGCTGCTGGAGCTTTCCGTCGCACTCGCTGGGAGGCTCGGCGCGCAGTTGGGCGAGCACTCCCGACGTCCCCAGCGAGATGCCGATCGGGCCGCCCGCTACGAGCCCGACGCCGAGGGCCGCGGCCACCTGGTCCCCGGCTCCGGCGGCGACCGGGGTGCGATCGCCTGAATTGCTCACAGTTGCCGTCGACTCGACCACACCGGGGAGCCAGGAAGGATTGAGCTCGAGCCGGGCGACGACCTCCTCGCTCCAGCGCCGTCGCCTCACGTCGAAGAGCAGCGTCCCCGAGGCGTCGGAGACGTCGGTGACCGGATCCCCGCCGCCGATCCGCCAGCGCACGTAGTCCTTCGGCAGCATCAATTGCCTGGCCTTCTTCCAGACCTCCGGCTCGTGCTCCCGGACCCACAGCAGGCTCGACGCCGTGAAGCCGGGGATCGGGAGGTTGGCGACCAGGTCCAGCAGCCGCGCCCTCCCCACGCTCGCCTCGATCTGCCCGCGCTCGGCCGCCGAACGGCCGTCGTTCCAGAGGATCGCCGGCCGCAGGACCCGTCCCCGGCCGTCGAGCAGGACCAGCCCGTGCATCTGGCCGGTGAAGGCGAGGCCGCTCCACGGCTCGGGCCCGATCTCGCCCAGCGCCCGGGTCGCCGATCGCACCCAATCCTCCGGGTCCTGCTCGGAGAAGCCGGGCCGCGGATGACTGCTTGAGTGGGGCGCCTTTGCCCGCGCCAGCGGCCTCCCCTCCCGGTCGATGGCGACGACCTTCGTCCCGGAGGTCCCGACGTCTACCCCGACGAATCGCTCCATGTCGACCCGAGTCAGCGAACCGGACGGGCGACGCGCAGCCCGCCGCCGCTCATCGCGATCGGCCTGCTTCGACCAAGCCCAGCGCCTCGTCGAGCACGTCGAGCGCGCGGTCCAGCTGCTCAGCCTTGATGTCGAGCGGGGGCTTGACCTTGATCAAGTTGCCGAGCGCGGCGTAGCGGCTCTCGCCGAAGATGACGCCGCGCTCAACCGCGAGCCGGCACACCTCCCGCGTCTCCTTCGGCGCCGGCTCCTTGCTGGAGGGATCGGCGACGAGCTCGATCGCGACCATCAGGCCCGGGCAGCGGACGTCGCCGATCAAAGAATGCCTTGCCTGCATCTCCAGCAGACGCGCGGTCGCCTGTTCGCCGCGCTCCCGCGCGCGCTCGCAGAGGCCGTCTTCCTCGATTGCGTTGATCGTCGCCAGCCCGGCGGCGAGAGAGACCGGGAACTGGCCGAAGGTGAGCCCGTCCTCCCCCTCCGCGAATCCATCCAGGTCTTCCGCGACGAGGATCCCGGCGAGCGGGAAGCCGCCGCCGACGGCCTTGCCGAAGGCGATCATGTCCGGCTCCACGCCGTAGTAGTCGGCGGCGAACATCGCCCCGAGGCGGCCGAACCCGGTCTGGACCTCATCCCAGATCAGCAGCATCTCGTGGCGGTCGCAGAGCTCCCGCACGCCGCTGTAGTAGTTGGCGGGAAACTCGATGTGGCCGCCGTTGCCCTGGATCGGCTCCATCATCAGCGCGGCGACCCCGCCGTCGATCCCCTTCACGATCACGTCCTCCAGCAGCTCGAGGCAGAGCTGGGCGTCGTCCTCGGGGGTGAGGCCCAGCCGCGGACGGTAGGGATCGGGGTGCGGCACGCGCGTGAAGCGCGGCTGCAGGGGCCCGAAGCGGTTGTCCGGGTGCGGCCAGCTCGCGGCCATCGTCGTCAGCGTCCGACCGTGGTAGCCGTCCTGCAGCACGAGGACGTTCTGCGTCCCCGGCCGGTTGCGGAGCGCCAGCTTCATCGTCATTTCCGGGGCGATGCTGCCGTGCAGGCAGTACCCGACCCGGTTCAGGTTGCCGGGGGAGATCTCGCGCAGCTTCGCGGTCAGATCGAGGAGGACCGGCGTGTGGAAGTTCGGGCGGGCGTGGGTCATCTCGTGGAGCTGGGCCGCGGCGGCGGCGATCACCCGTGGGTCGTTGGCTCCCAGGTTGTTAGACCACGCCTGGGCGGTGCAGTCGATGTACTCCCTGCCCTCGATGTCCCACACCAGCGAACCCAGCGCTTTGGTCAGGACGAGCTTGTCGGCACCCTCGATCGGGTCATGAATCAGGGAGCGGGCGCCCATGGTCTGGGTGCCGGTGAGGAGGATGTCGGCCTTCGTGTGCATCGGAGTTTCTCGACCCTACGCACGCTGCTCGCGGTACTCATTCGAGTATGCGGGCGATTGGTAAGTCGAGCTAAGGAGTGCGGTTGTCGGCCTTGACCGGGTCAAGGCGAGGCAGCTCCGCTCGCTTCACCTTGGCCACGGCAACCAGGTGGTCCACCGCCGCCGAGGCGCGCTCCGGCCACCAGGCGAGGCAGATCTTGCACGGCGCCAGATCGGAGATCGGCACGAAGGTGACCCCCGGGCGGGCGTAGTAGCGAGCGGCCGTGAGGCCGGTGATCGAGATCCCGCGGCCGGCGGCGACGGCCTGCAGCTCGGCCTCGAAGGTCGCGGCTTCGAGAACGACTTCGGGCGCCCGCCCGTCGCGCTCGGGGACCAGCAGCCAGTAGTCCCGCCAGACCTCGTCGGAGGAGGGCGCCGCGACGATCGGCTGCGACAGCAGCTCCTGCGTCGCAACCTTCGCCCGCCGGGCGAGCGGGTGCCCGGTCGGCACGCAGGCCACGCGCGGCTCGTCGAGGAGGTCGAGGTACGCCAGGCCCTCGAGGTTGAGGGGCGGGCGCACGAAGGCGATCTCCACCTCTCCACTGTCGAGGCCGGCGGCCGGAGAGCTGAAGTCGTACTCGCGCAGGACCAGGCGGGCCTCCGGTCTCGACTGCTCGAATGCCCGGATCACGCTTGGCATCAGCTCGAGACCGGCCCCGATCACGTAGCCGACGACCAGCTGCCCGACCTCGCCGCGGACGACCCGGTGCATGTGGTCGACCGACTCGTCGAAAGCGGCGAGCGCCTCCTTCGCGCTCTCCAGCACGTCCCGGCCCGTCGCCGTCAGCTCGACCTTCCTGGTCGTGCGATGGATGAGGGTGGCGCCGATCGCCGCCTCGAGCTGACTCAGGGTCTGGCTCAGCGCCGACGAGGTGACGTGCAGGCCCGCCGCCGCCCGAGCAAAGTGGAGCTCTTCGGCCAGAGCTACGAAGGCTCGAAGATGGCGGATGGACAGGTGCAGGGCCGGCGGCGTCAGGGACGACTTCGGCGCCGATACGCGGGCCACGTCCTCGATCTTACGCCCCGGCCTCCACGCACTCGCTCAATGCTCGCAGCAGGGCGGCAGGGCGGGGGTCGCCATCAGCGTAGTCGTCGTGCAGCAGGTTCATCGCATAGGAGAACCCGAGGCCGGAGCCGGGCCAGCGGCCATGAACGGAGCCGCCGGCGCCGGTATGGCCGAAGGCGTCGGCGGGTGGGCCGAACGGCATCAGCTCGTTCTGCAGCTCGAAGCCGACGCCGAAGCGCTGGTGCTCGTCGAGGAGGAGGTCGTGGCGGCGCCCGAGCTCGCTGGCGCCGAGCGCCAGCGCCTCCGGAGACAGCAACCGGTCGAGGCTGCCGTAGAGAGCGGCGAGCGCCCGAGCGCTGCCGATCGCGTTTACGGCCGGAATCTCGGCCCGGCGATAGGTGGAGCTGTTCCAGGGAAAGCTCTCGCGGGTCCAGACGACCGGGTTGTGGAAGACCGTCCGCAGCAGGTTGTCCTCCTCGGCGGCGGCCGCATCAAAGGGGCCTGCCTGACCCCAGCCCGGGGCGACCTCCAGGCGCGCGACGCGGGGCTCCAGCTCGGGTGGAAGGCCGATGAAGATCTCCAGCCCGAGAGCGATCTCCTCGGCGAAGAAGCGCCCGACGCTGCGACCGTCGATGCGGCGGACGAGCTCGCCGCAGAGCCAGCCGAAGGTGATCGGGTGGTAGGCCGTTGCCGTCCTGGGGTCCTCGAGCGGGGCTTGGGCCGCCAAGAGCTCTGCCATGCGACGGTCGTCGGTCAGCTCCTCGACGGTCACAGGCTCGCTCAACCCCGGCAGCCCAGCCGTGTGCGTGACGACCTGCCGGACGGTGATCTCGCCCTTGCCGGCCGCGGCGAACTCCGGCCAGTAGGCCCGAACCTCCTCTTCGAGGTCGAGCAGCCCCCGGTCGATCAGCAACAGCAGGCAGATGGCGACCAGGCCCTTGCTGCCGGAGAAGATCAGCTGCAGGGTGTCGCGTTCCCAGGGCGCGCCGGACTCGCGATCGGCGACGCCGCCCCAGAGGTCCAGCACCAGCTCCCCCCTATGGTGGACGGCGAAGGCGGCGCCAAGCTCGCCCCGCTCCTCGAAGTTCCGCTCGAACTCCTCGGCGACCGGCTCGAACCCCGGAGCGACGACGGCCTCCGCTGGGAGCCGAAACTCGGTCATCGGCGCGCCTCCCTGCTGATGACGGCGTCGTGCAGCGCGTCGAGCAGAGTGACAGCTCGCGGGTCCGCCTCCCCGACGCTGTCCAGAAGGTTCGGCGCGTAGGAGAACCCGGTCCGCAGGCCCGGCCAGGCCCCGTGGACCGAGCCGCCCGCCCCGGCGTGGCCGAAGGCGTCCTCGGCGGGACCGAGCGGCATCTTGGGGGTCTGCACTTCGAAGCCGGCGGCGAAGGCCACTTCGCCGAGATAGGGGTCCTCGCCCCGGGCGAGGCGGCCCCGCATCCGGTCGAGCGTCTCCGACTTCAGCAGCCTCACCCCGTCGATCTCCCCACCCCGGGCGAGGCATCCGTAGAGCCGCGCCAACGAGCGAGCCGCCACGATCCCGCTCGTCGCCGGAACCTCGGCGGCGCGCCAGACGCGCAGATTGGCCGCTAACTCCCCGTCCGAGAACCGCGGCGGGTTCGACCAGATCGACCAGGCAAGCGGATCGGCCTCGCGATCGAGAACGATTTCGCTCTGCTCGCGCACGAAGCCCGGGCCGCGCTCGAGGAACGCGACGTCCTCCTGGCGGGATGCGGGCAGGCCGATCCAGACCTCCAGCCCGAGCGGCTCGGCGACCTCCTCGTGGAGGAAGCGACCGACGCTGCGGCCGTCGACCCGCCGCACCAGCTCGCCGCAGATCCAGCCGAAGGTCATCGCGTGGTAGCGGGGGCCGGCGCCCGGGGCGCTGGACGGGCGCTGAGCAGCCACGAGCTGCGCCATCCTCAACGCGTCGGTCGCCTCCTCGACGGTGACGGGGGTATCGAGGCCGGGCAGGCCGGCTTCGTGGGTGAGCACGTCGCCGACCAGGATCCGCTCCTTGCCCTCGACGCCGAACTCCGGCCAGTAGTCGCGGACCGGGACGTCGAGCGCCAGCTGCCCGCGCTCGACCAGCAGCGCCATGCAGGTCGCGACCAGCCCCTTGCTGCCGGAGAAGACCCCGACGAGGGTGTTCTCCTGCCAGGCACGCTCCTCACGGGAATCGGCGATACCGCCCCAGAGGTCGACGACGAGCTCGCCGTCGACGACCGCCGCGAAGGCCGCCCCGAGCTCGCCTCGCTCGGCGAAGTTGCGCTCGAAGGCCTCGACCACCCGCTCGAAGCCCGGGGCGGCCGATCCCCGGGCTCGGGCCGTCCCCGACCCCGACATCAGCGCCCCTTCAGCTCTTGGCCGCGACGCCATTGGTCGAAGGCGACAGCAGTGACGAGGAAGGCCCCAATGATGATGTCCTGCCAGAACCGTTCGATCCCTCCGATCAGGAGCCCGTTCGACAGCACGACGGGGATGAAGACGCCGACCGCGGTGGCGGCCATGACACCGACGCCGCCGAAGAGACTCGCTCCGCCGATGACGACGGCCGCGATCGCGGCGAGCAGCTCGCTCACGTGACCGGTGGCGACGTTGGCGCTGTCGAAGCGCGCCAGGTCGACCAGGCCCGCGAGGCCAGCGAGGGCTCCGGAGATGGCGTAGATGGCGATCACGTGTCGCTTCACATGGATGCCGCCGCGCCTTGCAGCCTCTTCGTTGGAGCCGATCAGATAGGTGTGCTCGCCGAAGCGGGTCTGGTGCAGGACGATGCCAAAGACGAGCATCGCGGCGGCGCCGATCAGGAAGGGGACCGGCACGCTGAAGACCACCCCCTGGCCGATATCGCGCGACAGGGTCGGGGGGGTGCCGCCGACCGTTTTGCCTTCGCTGAGCAGGCGGGCGACGCCAAGCGCCGCGCCGAGCGAGCCGAGCGTGACGACGAACGGCGGCACTTTCGCGACCGCCACGAGCAGCCCGTTGAGGCAGCCCCATGCCATCCCGACCCCGACGCCCGCCGCTACGCCAGCGATGATCGCGGTCGCTTCCGAGCCGCCGACATCATTCATGACCAGTGCCGCGACGACCGCCGCCAGGGTCATCACGGACCCGATCGAGAGGTCAAGGCCGCCGGAGATGATCACGAACGTCGCGCCCGCGGCGAGGATCAGCAGGACAGATGCGTCCGAGGCGATCGTCTGCGCGTTGAAGGTGCTGATGAAAGTGTCGGGGGGCAAGGCGAGCGAGAACGTGACTACCTCGACGAGGAGGACGAAGAGGATCCAGAAGGCGCTCGAGCGGACAGCCCCTAGGGCGAGCCGCTGCCCACGTGACCCGGGGGGCACCGGGTCGACGGGCGGCAGCTCGCCTGGAGGGTCGGGGGGAGCAGAAACGGACAACTCGGTTGGCATCAGCTGGTTTTCCGGATCGCTAGGCATTGGACGGCTCCGCGACCATCGCGTGGACCACCCATGAGGTATCGACGTCTGCGCATGGACAGGTGGCGACCCGCCGACCCTGGCGCAGCACGGTGAGGCGGTCGGCGAGCTTCAGTACCTCGGGGATGTCGTGAGAGATCAGCACCACCGCGAGGCGCATCTCGCGCAAGCGCTCGATCAGCGCCGCCACGGCGCCGCGCTGGCGTACCCCGAGCGCGGCGGTTGGCTCGTCGAGCAAGAGCACGTGCTTCGCCCAGATCGCCGCGCGGGCGATCGCGACTCCCTGGCGCTGGCCTCCCGAGAGCAGGCGCACGGGCCGCTCGACCTGGGTGATCGGGACGGACAGCTCCTGGAAGCGGCTCCGCGTCGTCTCGTTCATCCGCCTGCGGTCGAGGAAGCCGAGCCGGCCCAGCGGGCCGCGGCGGCGCAGCTCGCGCCCGATGTAGACGTTGGCAGAGCAGGAGCGGTCGTCGGCGAGCGCCAGGTCCTGGTAGACGGTCTCGATTCCGAGTTCGCGGGCGCGCAGTGGCCCGTCGAGGCTGATCGGTTTCCCGTTCAGACTCAGCTCACCCGCGTCTGGGCGAGTGGCGCCGGCAAGTATGCGCAGGAGCGTCGACTTGCCGGCGCCGTTGTCGCCGACCAGGGCGTGGACCTCACCCGCGTGCAGGGTGAGGTCCACACCCCGCAAGGCCTGGACGTGTCCATAGACCTTGCGGATGTCGTTGGCGGCGAGCACCGGAACCGAGCCGTTGTCGCTATCCGGGACTGCCGTCATGGCGCCTTTTCGTAGATGCAGGCGGAGTTCTCAGGATCATCGACATTCTCGGCGGTGAGCACGCAATGTCCGATCCTCGTTTCAGCCGGGAGGTCCTTCCCTTCGATCGCTTCGACTGCCGCCTGGATGATCGTGGTCCCGAAGTCGACCGTCCGCACCGAAATGATCGTCTGGACGGCCCCCTCGCGCAGGCGTTGGATATTGCCCGGCGCGCCGTCGAGGCCGACCAGCTTCACCTTGCCGATCTTGCCGGCACGTTCGAGGGCGGGCACGATTCCCTCTTGGTCGTAGATCACCGACGCGAAGCCTCCGGCCACATCCGGATGCGCCGTCAGCGTCGCCGCCATCTGGGAATTTGCCTTCGCCGGCTCGAAGTTGCTGTACACGGGGGGCAACTGCACGATCCCCGGCTGCTGATCCATGGTCTCCTTCCACGTTTCCCGGAGGAGGTCGAACTGAGAGATGCCGGTCGCGCCGCCCTGGTAGAACACCTTCCCCTCGCCGCCGATTTCATCGACTATCAGTTCCGCGGCTTTTTTCCCAATTTCGCCGTAGTCGGCTCCGACGAAGGTGGAGACCACGCCGTCCGGTTCGCCGGTGTTGAGGTCGTAGGTGATGACCTTGATCCCGCGATCGACGGCGCGTTCCAGCGGGGCCTGCAAAGCATCCACGCTGAGCGGTTGGACGAGGATCGCGTCAGGGTTTTTGGCCATAGCGGCATTGAGGATCGATACCTGCGCGGAGGGTTCGAAGTTCGGCTCCTGCTGGATTTCCAAGTTCACGCCGAGGTGCTTTGCTTCTTTCTTGGCCGCCTTTTCGAGCGTGTACGCCCAGTCGTCCCCTGGCGGAAGGGTCATCAGGAATACGTCGGGGGAGTCGCCCTCCCCGGTCGCATCCGAATCGCCGCAGGCTGAGATACCCAGGGTCAGCGCTGCGAACAATGCCATCAGACCCAACAACGTCATCGTATGACGCGTTTTCATCATCACTCTCCTCGTTCGATGCGTCCCGCGATGCCGGTGCGGCACCGCTCTTACGACACTACGCCGGAGATTCAGGCCACTAATTCGAACGTCGAGGGGAATTCATAAGGAGCCCTAAGGAATGGCTGCCTCCAGGCCTGCGTAGACTTGTCAGGCCCGCCCGGTCGGCGACGTGCTGGCCCTTTTTGAAGGCATTCGTGACCGCCTCCCTGCAGCTGACCATCCGCCACCTCCGAGCGTTCGTCGCGCTCGCCGAGGACCTCCATTTCGGCCGAGCCGCGGCGAGCCTCCATCTCACCTCGTCGGCCCTCAGCCAGAGTTTGAGCCAGCTCGAGATGGCGGTGGGGGCAAAGCTGATCCACCGCACCACCCGGCAGGTGGAGCTGACGGCGGCGGGTCGGGAAACGCTCGAGGGGGCCAAGGCCGCGCTTGCCGCGTTCGACGAAGCGATCGGCCAGATGGAGCGCGTCGGGCGCGGGGAAGTCGGCGAACTGACCGTCGGCTACGTGATCGGCGCCGTCCTGGACCTGATGCCGACCGTGATCCGCGCCTTCGAGCGCTCGACTCCGGGGGCACGCCTCGAGCTGCGGGAATATGACTTCACCCAGCCGGCCGCCGGCCTCGACAGCGGCGAGGTCGACGTCGCCTTCGTCCGTCCGCCGCTGAGCCTCGAGGGCCTGGCCTACCTGGATCTGCTCGATGAGCCGCGAGTGGCCTGCATGCCGACGGGCCATCCCCTCGCCGCGCGGAAGCAGGTCTCGATGCGCGACCTCGCGACGGAGCCGATGGTCGCCGCACCTGCCGGCGACCCGGTCTGGCGGGACTACTGGCTGCTCGTGCCGGAGCGGGGCGGGGAGTCGCCGAACGTCGTCGTCGAGGCGGCGACCTTCGAGGCGGAGTTGCAGGCGGTTGCGGCCGGCCGCGGGATCTCGATCACCGGCCTCACCGCCGCCCGCTTCTACACCCGGCCCGGCGTGACCTTCGTCCCCGTGTCCGACGTTGCCCCGTGCAAGATCTCCCTGGCGTGGTGGCCGGAGCGGGCCTCGGGGGCGGCGGAGCGCCTGGTGGAGGTTGCGAAAGCCCAGCAGGCAGAGTTCCAACGGACTTCGCAGCCGATGCCGGTCGGCGACGTCGCTTAGTCGCCCCCCCGCGCCAGCTCGATCGCGCCGATCACGCCGGAGAGATCGCCGAGGCCAGGTGGGACCACATAGCTGTCGAGCGCGGCGTCCCTGAGCGGGGGAACGTCGAGGTAGCCGGCGAGCACCTCCCGCAGCCGAGAGCGGACGAGCGGCAGAAGCCTCGCCTGCTTCGCCACTCCGCCGCCCACGACGATTCGCTGCGGCGCGAGGACATGCACGACGTTGGCGAGGCCAAGCGCCAGGTACTCGGCCTCCAGGTCCCAGGCCGCTCCGTCGGAGAGCAGCTCGGCAGGCTGCCCCCAGCGCTGCAGCAGAGCGGGCCCCGAGGCGAGACCCTCCAGGCAGTCCCCGTGATAGGGGCAGCTGCCCATGAACGGATCGCGCTTCCAGTCGTGCGGCACGCGGACGTGGCCGAGCTCCGGGTGCATCAGCCCGTGCAGGAGCCGGCCGTTCACCACCGCCCCGCCGCCGATCCCGGTCCCGACGGTGACGTAGCAGAAGGTGTCCAGCCCCACGCACGATCCCCGACGCCACTCGCCGAACGCCGCGGCGTTGACGTCCGTCTCGAACACGACGGGAACCTCCAGCCCGTCGGCGAAGGGGGAGACCAGATCGGTATGCGCCCACCCGGGCTTCGGCGTCGTGGTGACGTGCCCGAACGTGCGCGACGAGGGGTGGAGATCGATGGGGCCGAAGGCGCCGATTCCGATCGCGCTCAGCGGCCCGTTCGCACGAAAGAACTCCAAAGCCTGCGAAATCGTCACATCGGGGGTCGTGGTCGGGAACGTGGTGCGGGCGACGATCCCCCCGTCCGGGTCAGCTACTGCGCAGACCCACTTGGTGCCCCCGACCTCGATACCCCCGGTGCTCATCAGTTCGCTAACGGCTTTCGAGTTCTTCCAGGTATTTATCTACGTTCGTCTCGTCGATCACCACCGACGGCTCGGCGAGCTCCGCGGGAACCTTCTCGCCTGCGATCGCGTTGAGGCACTTGGAACGTTAGCCGCCTGCCCTCATCGCACTCATTACAGTTTCCGGCGATTTGTAAGGTGATCTAAACGCTCGCCGTGCGATGGACTCGATAAGTCCCGCCTCCGCTCAACCCGATTCGCCCCAGATCACTGGGAGCTCGATGTAGGAAGGTCGGTCGACTCCGTGGTGGACCCGCTGGTGGGCGACCGCCATTCGGGTATCACCCTGGGTCCCGGTGTTGAGGTTGCGGTCCCAACGGGAGAAGGAACTGCTGGTGACGTGCACGCGCAACCGGTGGCCGCGCAGGAAGACGTTGCTCGTCGACCACAGGTCAATCTCGTGACGCTTGGGTACCTGTGCGCCATCGGCCACACGCAGGATCCCGTCGCAGATGTTGATCGAGCGCCCGTCGGGATGCACGTCGCAAATGCGCGCCACCCAATCGGTGGACGGAGCGGAGCTCTCCGCGTGGAGGACGATGCGCACCCTGCCGGTCACCTCGAAGTCCTCTCGTAGCGGATCGGACGTGAAAAGGAGCACGTCCTCGCGTGCCTCGACCTCGGCTTGATCGAAGGGTCCGCTCCGATAGCCCGGCCAAAGGACCCCGTTGCCGCCGACAGTCGGGACCGGATCCGCCGGGTCATAGACGAACTCGCTGGCCGGTTCCTCCCCCGCGGGGCTGAGACTCGATAGGGAGCCGTCGGCGCACAGAAACCAGCGCTGTGTGACGGCGCGCTCTGGCGGCCAGGTTGGCTCCTCGCGCCATTCGTTGCGCCCCATCACGAAGATGCGGACCGGGGCGTCGGGGAGCTGCGCGGTGGTCTCGGGCTCGAGGTGCTGGCGAAACCACGCGA
The DNA here is from genome assembly GCA_035705945.1 of Solirubrobacterales bacterium. Lineage (GTDB taxonomy): Bacteria > Actinomycetota > Thermoleophilia > Solirubrobacterales > 70-9 > VAYN01. The sequence continues at coordinate 7,792 of DASSVR010000071.1, read as the reverse complement.
GTTGCAGGTCATTCCAGCTACCAAGCGGGTGGACGGGGGCACCGTCCATGCCCGCGCGCATGCCGAAGACACCTTCGCCGATCGGGTCGGCGAAGGTGTTGTGCGCCCAGGGTCCGACTATGAGGCGGGCGTCGTGCCCCCGGGCGGCCATCGCCTCGTAGTTGTCGAGCGTCCCCTGCAGGAAAGGGTCGTACCAGCCGGCGGTATGGAGGGTTGGCAGGCTGACGTCGTCCCAAGCGTCCGTAACGCGGCACCATTCGGCGATTCTGGAGTCGCCCAGTACGCGAAGGGCGCCGACATCGAGCACACCAAGCCGCCGTAGCACCTCGCCCTGCTCGACCGGCAGCTCCTGATAGCCGGCCTTTCCAAGCCGGTCCCACTCGTCTATCACGGCGTCCACCCGATCCTGGACCGCGTTCCCCTGCAGGCCGAGCCGCTCGAGGTCACCCAGCCCAGTTGCCAACGCCCACATCAGCGCAAGCCCGAGCTCCACCGCGCCCCCGCGGGCAAAGAGACCGTCCATCGGCTCGGCCCAGGTGAGCGCTGGCGAGATCGCCGCCAGCGACGGCGGCCGTTCCGCGGCGGCGAGCCACTGCGTGTTGCCGTTGTAGCTGTCTCCGTACATACCCACCAAGCCATTCGAGCCTGGCAGCCGGGCCGACCACTCCACCGAATCGAACCCGTCCTGGCCCTCGAAGCGAAACGGCTCCCACTCGCCGTCGGAGGCGAAACGGCCACGGGTGTCCTGGACGACGACGATGAAGCCCCTCGCGGCGTCCTGCACCGGATCGAAGCCGGGCCAGCCGATCGCGGTGAGGTCGTCCTTGCCATAGGGAGTGCGCGCGAGCAGGACCGGGCGGGGCTCCGGTCCCTCGGGGCGAAAAACGTTCGCCCGTAACGTGACTCCGTCCCGCATCCGCACCGGCACGTCGAGCTCGACCTGCACACCGCCGGCCCTCGTCTTCGCGCTCACGGCCGATTTCATGTGCCCTGGGTGTGAACGTGATGACACCAGGCCGAGTGCCCGCGATCGAGATCGACTCGAGGCGGATCTACCTCGGCGCACACCGAGGTCGCCAGAGGGCAGCGCGTGCGGAAGCGGCACCCACCCGGGATCGCCAACGGCGAGGGAATCTCTCCCTTCAGGACGGGCTCGCTATCGCCGGCCCGACGGCGACGGCTGGGCTGCGCGCGAAGCAGCCCAGCCGTGTAGGGATGCGCGGGCTCGCTGAAGACTTGGGAGGTCGGCCCGATCTCGACTACCCGACCGAGGTAGAGCACGGCGACACGGTCGGCGACGTGCCTGACCACCCCGAGCTGGTGGGAGATGAACAACATCGAGAGCCCGAGTTCGACCTGAAGGTCGCGGAACAGGTTCAGCATCTGCGCCTGGACGGAGACGTCCAATGCGCTCACCGCCTCGTCGGCGATCAGCACGGTGGGCTCCACCGCGAGCGCCCGGGCGATCGCCACACGCTGTCGCTGGCCCCCGGAAAGACGAGCGGGCCGCCGCGTCGCGACCGAGCCGGAAAGGCCCACTTTCTCCAGCAGCGCCCCGGCCAGCGCCCGCGCCCCGGATCGCTCGGCGAGCCCGTGCACGAGCGCAGGCTCGGCGATCGCCTTCCAAGCCGGGAGACTGGGGTTGAGCGAGGCGTAAGGATCCTGGTAGACGAGCTGAATCTGCCGACGCACCTGCGCCAGGCGGCGGCCGGTGAGCCCGAGCACGTCCTCGCCCGCGAAAGAGACGACTCCTTGATCGGCCTTGACCAAGCGCACAATGGTCTTCGCGAGCGTGCTCTTGCCGCTTCCGGACTCGCCGACCACTCCCAGCGTCTCGTGCGGACGTAGCTGCAGGGAGACGCCGTCGAGCGCGATCAGCCGTTTACGCCCGACCGGAAAGGAGACGTGGAGATCGGAGATGTCGAGCAGCGGCCCGGCGGTCATCCGGACGCCTCATCCGCTCGGATGCACGCAGACCCGTGATCCGGCCACTGCCGATCCAGCTCCATCGAAGCGCTGCCGCAGGCGTCGATGCGAAATTTGCACCGTGGCGCGAAGGAACAGCCTTCCGGAAGCGCCGTCAGGTCCGGGGGTTGGCCCCCGATCGCGTTGAGCCGCGATTTCGCGGCCGCATCGACGGTCGGCTCGGCGCTGAGGAGGGCGCGGGTGTACGGATGGCGCGGGGCCTCCAAAACCTCTCCAACCGGGCCGTACTCCACGATCCTCCCGGCGTACATCACGGCCACGGTGTCGCAGACCCCGGCGATCACGCCCAGATCGTGCGAGACGAGGACCATCGCCATGCCGAGCTTCGCCTGCAGATCGACCAACAAGCGCAGGACCTGGTCCTGGACGGTGAGGTCGAGACCCGTGGTCGGCTCGTCGGCCAGCAGGACCGCCGGCGAGCAGGCGATCGCGATCGCGATCATCACGCGCTGACGCATACCGCCACTAAGCTGGTGCGGATAACTGCGAAGCCGATCCTTCGCGGCCGGGATCCCAACCTGCTCAAGCAGCTCGAGGGCCCGAGCGCGTGCCTCTCGGCGACCCAGGCCGAGGTTGACCCTCAGCACCTCGACCAGCTGGTCGCCAACCGAGAAGACCGGGTTCAGGCTCGCTCCGGGATCTTGGAACACCATCGAGACAGACCGACCGCGGGCCCGTCGTCGCTCGCGCGGCGTCATCGCGAGCAGATCGACGCCTTGGAGCTCCACCGCTCCCGAGACGACCTCCCCGGGAAATTTGATCAACCCCATGACTGCTCTGAGCGTCGCGCTCTTCCCGCAGCCGGACTCGCCGACGAGTCCGAGGCTCTCCCCGGCGCGAACGTGGAACGCCACCCGGTCGACGGCACGAACCACCCGCTCGCCAGCCGGGAACAACACCGAGAGATCGCGCACCGACAGCGCAACCGCTTCAGGCGGACGGGGCACGGCGGGCATTTGTTCAGAAATCATCCGAGCGCCGATCCCACTCATGCGACCACCTTCATGTCCTCACCGCTGAGCTCGGCCGCGCCGTCGCCGATCAGGCTGATCGCCACGCCGACGGTTGCGACGAACAGCCCGGGCAGCGTCGAGATCCACCAAGCGTTCAGCAGCTGGGGCTGCCCTTCGGCGATCAGCGCGCCCCACTCCGGACGTGGCGGCTGAGCGCCGACGCCAAGATACGAGAGCGTGGCGAGGATCATGATATTGAGGACGAAATCCGCCGTGCTGAAGACGAGGGCCGGTTTCCACACGTGGGGAAAGGAGTGCCTGGCAAATTGGCGCCAAACGGGGAGGCCGAGGGTGCGCGCGGCCAGGACCCATTCCTTCTCGCGCACGACGAGCATCTCTCCCCGAGTCAGGCGCGCGTACAACGCCCATGAGGTGAGCGGCACACCAATGTAAACGCCGGTCAGTCCTGGCCCCGTGATCGCGATGATGACGAGCACGAGGACGATGAACGGGAATGCCAGGCAGAGGTCTGCGCTGCGCATGATCACGGCGTCGACCGACCCACCGAAGAACCCGGCGAGCGACCCCAGCGTGAGCCCGATGATCAGCGAGACGGCGGTGACGGCGAATGCAACGCCGAGATCGAGCTGAGCGGCGGCAAGGGTTCGTGCGAATACGTCGCGCCCCAAATTGTCCGTCCCGAACGGATGTGCCCAGGACGGTGGGGCCAGAACGTTGGCGAGGTCCTGCTGGTACGGACTGGGGAGACCAAGCAGGGGCGCGGCGAAACTCAGGAACAGGATCAGGACGAGGATTCCGATGCCCACCGCGACCAGCGCCCGTGCCCATCGTCCCTGTCTCTGCCCTCGCCGAGCGACCCGCGCGGTGGCTTCAGCGAGCCACAGCTGTGGAAGGCCAGCCTGGTTGCTGACCGTGTTCACAGCCGGACCCGGGGATCGATGGCCGCGTAAGCGAGGTCCGTGACCAGGCTGGCGATTACGACCACCACTCCGAAGAGCACCGCAACCACCTCGATCACGGGGTAGTCACGCGACTGGACCGAGGAGATGAGAAGCGACCCGAGCCCCGGGATCGCGAACACGTTCTCCACCACGACCGTCCAGCTCAACAGATAACCGATGATGACCCCGAGCAGAGTGATGGTCGGGATGATCGCGTTGCGGAGAGCGTGCTTGTACAGGATGCGCGTCGGCGCCAACCCGCGCGCTTCCGCAGCTTCGACGAACTCCGAGGAGAGCGTCTCCAACATACTGGCGCGCACGGTCCGGATGATCAGCGGCGCCACCAGGAAGCTGACGGTGACGCTGGGCAAGGTAAGCCTTACCAGATGCTCACCGAACCCCTCGCCGTAGCCGGCGAGAGGGAAGATCCCAAGCTCGAGGCTGAAGAGCAGGATCAGCAGCAGCCCCACCCAGAACGCGGGCATTGCGAGCGCCACCGTCGCCGCGAGGCGCACGAGTTGATCGCCAAGCCGGTTCCTCCTCACCGCCGCGAAGATCCCGAGCGGGATGCCGATCGCCACAGATAGGACAAGCGAATAGGCGATGAGGAGCGCGCTCGGCATGACCCGAGGTCCGATCAGCGAGCTGACGGAGGTCCGCCTGCTGATCGAATCGCCGAAATCGCCCCTGACCAGCCCGCCAACCCAGGCCCCGTACTGCTCGGGGATCGGAGCGTCCAAGCCGAGCTCCTGGCGCAGCGCCGCAACGGCGGACGGCGGCGCCAGCGGGCCGAGGACGAGCCGGGCAGGGTCGCCCCCGGCCACGCGCAGGAGCACGAAGACGGCAATGGAGATCGCGATGACGGTGAGCGTGGCATGGATGATGCGGATGACGAGAAACCGCTTCACCGTGCACTACTCACCGATCCAGACCGAGTCAAGCGACCACCAACCGGTTTCCGCGTATTCGAAACCATGCACGTCGTTGCCGTACGCGGCACTGGTCGGGATGAAGACGATAGGCGCGAAGGGCGGGTTGTCACGCAGCAACCTGCGCTGCACCTCAGGGAACCGCTTGACACGGACCGACTCGTCGGTGGTCTGGGTCACCTCTTCCACGAGGCTCTTGATCCCCTCGTCTTTGAAGCCAAAGACCGTTTCACCGAGTTCCGACGTGACGGCTACGGCGAACTCATCCTCGGATGGGATATCGGACGACCACGTCGATGGCAGCGAGAGCGCAAGCGTGTAGTCGTTTTCGAAGATATGCCCGATCGAGGTCCCGGCATCGGTCTGCACGATCTCGAGATCGACACCGATTTTCGCCCATGCCTGCTGAATTATCTGCGCCGTCTGCTTGGACGCTTCGTCGCTCCCCACGATCTCCATCGGTACCGTGAAGCCGTCGGGGACGCTGGATTCTTCGAGCAGTTCCTTGGCTTTGTCAAGGTCGTAGGGGTACGGTTCGACGTCCTCGGACCAATAACCCACACGGGGCATCACCGAGTTGGCGATTTCGCCACGTCCCTGGAAGACCGCATCGTTGATTTCTTCCTTCGGCAGCGCGTAGTTGAGGGCTTGCCTGACCTTGGCCTCGTCAATCGGGTCCTCGTTGATGTTCAAGGCGATCTGGAAGACCGTCCCGACAACCGACTCAGCAAGCAGAGTTACGTCCGGGTTTGACTCCAGCGCGTCGAACTGTGAGTACGGCAGATCGTCCGCGATGTCGACTTCGCCGGTCGTCACCTGCAGAATTCGGGTGTTCCCGTCTGGAACGGTGGTCAATTCCACCTTGTCCAGATATGGCAGCCCCTTCCGCCAGTAGTGCGGGTTGCGGACAAGCGTCAACTGCCGCCCCTTCTGCCAGCTCTCGACCTTGAAGGGTCCCGACCCGATTGGTTCGACTGCATACCGATCCGCTCCCATTCGTTCGAAGTCGACCTTCGAGACAATGCTGGGCACGTTGAAAACGAGCCAGTACGGCAGCCCCAGCGTCGGATGCTTGAGATGGATTACGGCGGTGTGTGGATCGGGGGCACTGACCGATTTCATGAAGGTGCCGAAGACTTCCGCAAAGTTCGCGTCGATCTCCGGGTCCAGGACCCGTTCGAGGGAGAAGGCGACATCTTCGGCGGTCACCGGGCGCCCGTTGGAGAACTTGGCGTCCCGGAGGTGGAAGGTCCAGCTGAGCCCGTCCTTGCTCTGCTCCCAAGACTTGGCGAGACCAGGCTGTACCTCGTCGCTTCCGGGTCGCAGCTCGAGCAGCTGATCGAAGATCTGAATCTGGCTCTGGATCGTGAAGTTCTCGGTCTGGCCGGTGTTCGGATCCAGCGTCGTGGGCTCGGCGGGCCGCGCGAACACAAGCGTGCCGCCGCGCTGAGGCGTCCCGCCTGAGCTTTCCCCGGTGGCTTTTTCGTCTCCCGCTCCGCTCCCTCCACCGCTTCCGCACGCCGCCAAGCCTAGAGCTATCAAAACGAGTACTACGCCGTAACACACACGGGTTACGGCCCTGCGGCGATTGGTAGTAATTCCTTTGATGCAGTCGCCATCCGATACAGGGCGGATCGACGAACGCGGGTTCGAGTTTCGGCGGTCATGGGATACTGCTTCTAGGCTCATGTGTATGAGTCTATTCTCGGTAATTCGCCAGGTGAAATTGTAGTTACGACATAAACAATTTGCGATGCTTATGAATGCGTCGAGGCTCGTTTCCCCGTGTGACACGCTTCTGTGCAGCACACGGCACATACGTACAACTCGAGCTGGTCGAGTTGGACTTTTCGGCCCCGGCGTGTGTGTCGCGTGCCTACTGCGCAGGCAGGATGACAAGAGATTTGGCTGGCAGAACGGTTTTAGCCGGAGCTGCTTGCTTCGTTCCCCAAGCAGCGATACAGCGCTTCCAGCAACGCCCTGGGTCGTGGATCGCCCTCGGGATGGTCGTCGTGCATGAGGTTCATCGCGTAGGAGAAGCCGACCCCCTGCTCCGGCCAGCGGCCGTGGACCGAGCCGCCGGCCCCGGTATGACCGAAGCCGTCCGAGGGCGGGCCGAAGTACCCCAACTCGGTTTGGAGCTCAAAGCCGACGCCGAACCGCTGAGGCTCGTCGAGCAGCGGATCGCGGCGGCGCTCGAGCTCGCTGGCGCCGAGCGCCAGCGCCTCGGGGGAGAGCAACCGGCGGAGACCGGCGTAGAGGGTGGCGACCGCCCGCGCGGTACCAATCCCGCCGGCGCCGGGGATCTCGGCACGGTGGTAGGCGGCGCTGTTCCAGGGCAGGTCCTCCCCCGCGAAGGTGATCGGGTTGGCCCAGACCGCCCGCGCCAGCTCGTCCTCGAGGCTGCCGTCGAAGAGTCCGCGGGCGTTCCAGTTCCCGGCCAGCTCCAGGCGCGAAACGCGAGGCTCGAGCTCCACGGGCAGGCCGATGTAGATCTCGAGCTCTAGCGGGCCGGCAATCTCCTCGGCGAAGAACCGGCCGACGCTGCGCCCGTCGATCCGTCGGATCAGCTCGCCGCAGAGCCAGCCAAAGGTGAGAGCGTGGTAGACGCGGGGCGCTCTCGGGTCGTCGAAGCGAGGCTGGCCCGCCAAGAGCTCGGTCATGCGGCGGTCGTCGGTCAGCTCCTCGACGGACACCGGCTTGGCGAAGCCAGGCAGGCGGGCGGTATGGGAGACGATCTCTCGGACCTTCACCTCCCCCTTGCCGGCGGCGGCGAACTCGGGCCAGTAGTGACAGACCTCCGTCTCCAGGTCGAGCTTGCCGCGGTCGACCAGCATCAACAGGCAGATCGCCACCAAGCCCTTGGTGCCGGAAAAGATCAGCTGCAGGGTGTCGCGCTCCCAGGGCCTGGCTGCGGGGCGGTCGGCCAAGCCGCCCCAGAGGTCGAGGACGAGCTCGTCCT
>DASSVR010000070.1:0-4737 GCA_035705945.1 Solirubrobacterales bacterium | reverse complement strand
TGGTTCGGATCCTCGCTCGGAGCCCCGTCCCGCAGTAGCTGGGGCGGCGGCCAGAGCACGCGCAGCCGCAGCGCCCCCGAACGCAGCTCGCGACCCGCCACGACGCGTTCGGGCACGGCCCCCGCTGCCGCCGCTTCCGCGACCAGCCGGCGCGAAAGGTTGGCGAAGACCAAGCGTTCGATCGGGACTTCGCCGAGCAGCTCTTCGATCCCACCTGCGTGGTCGGACTGCTCATGGGTGACGACGGCCGCCCCGAGTCGGACTACCCCCGCCTCCGCGAGCTTCCGCGCCAGGCCCTCCCCCGGTGGGCCGCCGTCGACGAGGATCGCCGGCGCCCAGGCGGGCTGCAGGAGGATCGCGTCGCCCTGGTCCACGTCAAGCACCTCGATCCGAAGCCCCCGCACAGGCGCGTCGGCTCCGCCGCCCGCTGGCCAGAGGACCGCCAGCACCAGAGTCGCCGCCGCGGCCGCGGCGAGCCCAGCGTTCGTCCGCATGCCGGAACGGCCGGCGCGAGAAGCAACCGCTGCCGCTCCGGACCTGGCCCGCGCGATTCGCCTCGCACGAGCGAGACGGGCACGCAGCAGCCCCGCCAATCCGATCGCCACGTATGCGGCGACCAGCCCGGCTCCGCCGACCCTGACCCGCAGCTCGGCCCACTCCGGCGCCGCGCACCAGGCGGCTACCTGGGCGATGTAGGCGAGAAGGAGCGCGTTGAGGCCGTTCAGCGCCTCCAAGGGGACGCCCGGCACCTGCGCAAGACCGGCGGCGCACATCCCCAGCCACATCGCTGGCGCCACCGCGGGCAGCGCCAGCACGTTGGCGAGGAGGCTCGTGGTCGAGAAGGCTTCGAAGTGGAAGGCGATCAGCGGCGCCGTCGCCACGGTGGCGGCCACGGTCACCGCCACCCCCTCAGCCAGGGCGCGCTGCCATCGGCCCCGCCCGAGCCACGTCCCGATCATCGCCCGCAGCGGCGAAGCGAGCAGCAGAATTCCCAGCACCGCGGCGAAGCTCAGCTGCCAGCCGATGTCGGCACCGAGGCCGGGATCGATCGCGAGGGTCACCAGCGCCGCCAGCGCCAGTCCGTAGAGGCGCGAGCCGCGGCGACCGCCCAAGGTCGCAAGCACCCCCAGCGCGCCCATCACCGCCGCCCGCTGGATCGAGGGGCCCGCGCCGGCGACCGGCACGTAGACGGCGATCAACCCAAGCACCCAGAGCAGGCGCTCGCGCAGCGGAACGCCGAGTGCCGCGAGGACCGGCATCGCCAGCAACGCCAGCAGCGTCACGTTCTGACCCGAGACCGCGAGGAGGTGGCTGAGCCCGGCGCGGCGGAAGTCTTCGGTCGTCCTCGCTTCGACCCCCTCGTCTTCGCCGAGGACGAAACCCCTAGCCAGGGCCGCCTCCCGCGCCGGCATCCCACGGCCGACGCCCTCCGAGGCCCGCTCCCGGATCTCGTCGCTGCGCGCCAGTGCCACTACGACCACCACCCCGATCCCAAGCAGGACCGGCAACGGCGGGCGTGGCGACGCCATGCTCAGGGCTGGAGCTGGGCGCGCAGCGACTCCATCGTCGCCGGGCCGATCCCCGAGACCTGGTCGAGCTGCTCGATCGAGGAGAGGCCACCGTGTTCATCGCGGAACTCGACGATCGCTCCCGCCGTCACCGGGCCGATCCCGTCGATCTCTTCCAGCTGCTCGACCGTGGCGGTGCCGAGGCTGATCGGACCATCGCCGACGGTCGCGGCGCCCGCCGCGCCCGCGGGAGCTCGCTCCGGGACGACCACCTGCTGGCCGTCGGCGAGCCGCGCGGCCAGGTTGACCGCTTCCAGCTCAGCCCGGGGCGCGGCGCCGCCGGCGCGGGTAACGGCGTCATCTACCCGGCTCCCGGCCGGCATCCGGTAAACGCCGGGGCGCCGCACCGCCCCGGCCACGTGCACTATGAGATCGCCACCCGAGCCGCCGATCGAGAAGCTCGCCTCTCCCGCACCACCTCCCGACGCGGCCGCGAACGTCGGCGCGGCGCCCTCCTCCCCGCGAATCGCCCGCGCCCCGACGAGCAGCAGCGCAACAGCAACGGCGGCGTACACCACGATCTGGCTCCGACTCATATCCGGCATCGCCGCCGATCATGAGTCGCCCCGGCGCACACGTGGCGCGCAGAATCAAAAACTTCTCAGGCGAGAACGTCAGAAATCATCATCGTCGTCATAACCCGCTACCTCTGCCAGCTGATCGCTGTACAACTCGGCCGCGGATACCGGCGGCGACTGGATCGAGACGCAGACCAGCTCGGCATCGCCGTCGTTGCCAACCGAGTGCTCGGTTGCCGGCGGGACCAGGATCAGGTCGCCCTCGGCGACCTCCTGGGTGTCGCCGGCCACCGACATCGTGCCGCGGCCGCGGACGACTACGTAGGCCTGCTCCGCCTCGCCGGAGGAGTGCAGCGTCTGCTTCGCCCCGCCCGGCACCGTCACCCAGGTAACCGAGAGGTTCCGCGAGCCCAGTTCACCCGGGTCCATGAGGACGTGGGCTCGAATGCGGTGCCATTCCTCAACCGCCGCGTCCTGCATGCGCCTGACCAGCATCGGCGGCTTTCTAGCAGAACCGAGTGTCGTCGCGAAGGGCCCTAGCGAACCACGAGGTTGACCAGCTTGCCTGGTACAACGATTTCCTTGACTATTTGCTGGCCATTTAGATGACGGGCGACCTTCTCGCTCTCCCGCGCCAGCCGCAGCAGCTCCTCCTTCGGAGCCTCGGCCGGCACTTCGATCCGGTCGCGCAGCTTGCCGTTGACCTGGACCACCAGCGTCACCGTGTCGCTGACCAGCAGCGCCGGGTCGGCCTGCGGCCAGGGCTGCTCCCACACCCTTTCGGCGGTCAGCCGCGCGTAGACCTCGGTCCCCAAGTGCGGCGCGAAGGGGAAGATCAGCGAGGCCGCGGTGGCGGTAGCGAAGCGCAACGCCGAACCGCCCTCCGGCATGCCGTAGAGGCCGTCCTTGAGCCGGTAGGCGTCGTTGACCAACTCCATCACGGCGGAGATCGCGGTGTTGAACTGGAAGCCGCGCTGGAAGTCGCGCGTCACCTTGTCGACCGCCCAGTGCGCCTTGGCGATCAGCTCGCGAGCCTCCCCCCCGGCCTCGGAGTTCGGCTCGATCCCTGCCTCGATCTCGGTCCGCCCTTCGACCTCCTCGCAGAGTCGCCACAGCCGTGAGAGGAACCGGTTGACCCCCTCGACCCCCTCGTCGGTCCAGTCGCCGCCGCGCTCCGGCGGCCCCATGAAGCAAACGTAGGTGCGGGCCGTGTCGGCGCCGTAGCGCTCGACGTACTCGCCGGGGCTGACCGTATTCCCCTTCGACTTCGACATCTTCGCCCCGTCGCGGGTGATCATCCCCTGGGTGAAGAGGTTGGCGAACGGCTCCTGGACGCCGAGCTGGCCCAGGTCGGCCAGCGCCTTGGCGAAGAAGCGCGCGTACATCAAGTGCAGGATCGCGTGCTCGACGCCGCCGATGTACTGGTCGACCGGCATCCAGTGGTCGACCGCGGTGCGGTCCCAAGCCGCCTCGGCATTACGCGCGTCGAGGTAGCGCAGGAAGTACCAGGAGGAGTCGACGAAGGTGTCCATCGTGTCCGTCTCGCGGCGGGCCGCGGCGCCGCAGCGCGGGCACTCGGTCGCGACCCAGTCCTCGGCGGCGGCAAGCGGGCTCTTCCCCTGGGGCGCGTAGTCCTCGACCTCGGGCAGCTCGACCGGCAGCTCCTCCTCGGAGACCGGCACGATCCCGCACTCGTCGCAGTAGACGACCGGGATCGGCGCGCCCCAGTAGCGCTGGCGGGAGACCAGCCAGTCGCGCAGCCGGTAGTTGACGGCCGTCTCGCCGCGGCCCTCGGACTCCAGCCAGGTGACGATCTCGTCGTAGGCCTCGCGGTTGTGCTTGCCGTCGAAGCGGCCGGAGCTCGTCATCGGGCCGTCGCCGGAATAGGGCAGCCCCTCGTCGTCGCGCGCTGCCTCGGGATCTTCGCCTCCGATCACGCGCCGGACCGGCAGTCCGAACTTCTGAGCGAATTCGTAGTCGCGCGAGTCGTGGGCGGGAACGGCCATGATCGCGCCGGTGCCGTACTCCATCAGCACGTAGTCGGCGACGAACATCGGGATCGACTCCTTGTTGACGGGGTTGACGACCGAGCGCCCGAGCGGCACCCCCGTCTTCTCGCGGTCCTCCGCCCCGCGCTCCTCGGCCGACTCGCGGCCGACCCGGTTGACGTACTCGCGCACCTCCGCCTCGGCCGGCGTGCCGGCGACCAGCCGCTCCAGATCCGGGTGCTCGGGTGCCAGGACGAAGAAGGTGGCCCCGAAGAGGGTGTCCGGACGGGTGGTGAAGACGGGGAAGTCGAGGTCGGCCTCCTCGCACCGGAAGACGACCTCGGCACCCTCGGAGCGGCCGATCCAGTTGCGCTGCATCGTGATCACGTGCTCGGGCCAGGACTCGAGCAGGTCGAAGTCGGCGAGCAGCCGGTCGGCGTAGTCGGTGATCCGGAAGAACCACTGCTCGAGGTTGCGCTGGACGACCTCGGTGCCGCAGCGCTCGCAGCGGCCGTCGACGACCTGCTCGTTGGCCAGAACCGTCGCGTCCTTCGGGCACCATTGCACCGGCGCCTCGGCGCGGTAGGCGAGGCCGCGCTCGAAGAGCTTCAGGAAGATCCACTGGGTCCAGCGGTAGTACTCGGGCTCGTGGGTGCCGAACTC
>DASSVR010000069.1:0-54693 GCA_035705945.1 Solirubrobacterales bacterium | reverse complement strand
CCCTACTGGCCCGGAACCGTCACCTGGCTGGAGGACGAGGGTCCTCCGCGCCGCGTCCACCTATTGAGAGAGCACTCTCACAGCGCGCTCACCCCAACCACTCGGCGATGATCGCGCCGATCTCCGGGCCCGCGTCCTCCTGCAGGAAGTGCGAGGCGTTCTCGATCGGGCGCGGCGGCGGGAAGTTGAGCTCGCTCGAGACCCGCTCCCCCACCGAGAAGGGGAGCACCGGGTCTGAGTCCGCCCATAGGACCAGTGCGGGACGGTCGTCCTCGCGCAGCGCGTCCGCCACTCGTTTCCCCTCGGCGGCCCCCGGCATCTCGGGAGTGGTCGGCAGGATCAGCGGGAACGCCCGCGCCCCCGCCTTCGAGGCGGGTTCCGGATAGGGAGCGTCGTAGGCGGCGATCACTTCGTCGCCCGGGTCGTTCCTGCAGCCACCCCTTACGAGAAAGCCCACCGGCACGTCCTCGTTGTCGCGGACGAAGTCGCGGAAGGCGAACCAGGCGTCGCTCATCTTCTGGTGGCCAGTGAAGGGGCCGGTCTCCATGATCACCAGGCGGGAGATGCGGTCGGGGTGCTCGACCGCCAGCCGCAGCCCGATCGGTCCGCCCCAGTCGTGGACCACCGCGGTGGCGTCGCGCAGGTCGAGTTCCTCCAGCAGTTGCGCCATCAGCTCGACGTGGCGGTCGTAGGTGTACCAGGCGATGTCGGTGGGCTTGTCGGAGCGGCCGAAGCCGGCGTAGTCGGGCGCGATGCAGCGGAACCCCGCGTCCCGCACAGGCGGGATCACCTTGCGCCAGAGGAACGACCAGGTTGGCTCGCCGTGGAAGAAGACGACAGGCTGCCCCTCCCCCTCGTCGAGGTGCGCCAGCCGCAGCCCGTCGATCTCGCGGTAGCGCGATTCGAACGCGTAGTCCGGCAGTCCCTCCAGCAGCTCGTCCGGCGTGCGGACGGCGTCCAGGCTCATCGGCGAGGAGTCTATGCAGAACCTGGCTACATAGCCAGATCAGCTTTCTTTACTTTCTTGATCGACTTTGTGCTAGGGTCACGCGCCACGATTTAGAACTAAGTTGCTCAACAAACTAAATGACTCATGAAAGGAAGGAATTGCAGATGCGGATTGCTCTCGACACCCGGCGGCGTGGAGCGACGGCAGTTCTGCCGCTCGCCCTGCTCACCCTGCTGATGGGACTCATTGCGGCCGGTTGCGGAGGGGGCAGCGATAACGCCACCGGAGCGAACGGCGGCGGCGAGATCGACGTCGTCGGCTACTCCACCCCGGAGGCGGTCTACGAGGAAGCCCTCGAGCCCGGCTTCGAGGCGACCCCCGAGGGCGGCGGCGTCAGCTTCAGCAACTCCTTCGGCGCCTCCGGCGACCAGAGCCGCGCCGTCGAGGCGGGCCAGCCCGCGTCGGTCGTCCACTTCGCCCAGGGCGGCGACATGATCCGACTGGTCGAATCGGGCGACGTCGCCCCGAACTGGGACAAGCAGAAATTCAACGGGATCGCCCAGAACTCGGTCGTCGTCATGACCGTCCGCAAGGGCAACCCCGAGGGCCTGAAAAGCCTTGACGACCTGCTGACCGCGGACGTCGAGATCATCACCCCGAACCCGTTCAGCTCCGGAGCCGCCCGCTGGAACATCATGGCGATCTACGGCTCGCAGCTGCACCAGGGCAAATCCGAGCAGGAGGCCCTCGACGCGGTCAAGGCCGTGCTCGAGAAGACCGTGGTGCAGCCCGGCAGCGCCCGCGACGCGCTTGCTGCCTTCACTCAGGGCGAGGGCGACGTGCTGCTCGGCTACGAGAACGAGGCGATTAAGGCCCAGGAAGAGGGCGAGGACGTCGACTACGTGATCCCGCCCAGCACGATCCAGATCGAAACCCCGATCGCCGTCACCAATACCGCTCCCAAAGCGGCCATTGCCTTCCTCGAGTTCATCTGGTCCGACGCGGGCCAGGAGCTGTGGGCGGAGAACGGCTACCGCCCGGTCAACCCCGCCCTGGCCGACCCGAAGCAGTTCCCGACCCCCGGGGACCTGTTCACGATCGACGAGTTCGGCGGCTGGGAAATAGTGAACGATGAGTTCTTCGACGACGAAACCGGCTCCGTAGCCGAGATCGAGAAGGAACTCGGAGTCTCCACGAGCGGCTGATGGAGGCGCACCCGGCAAACATCCCCCCCGTTTCCGCGGCACCCCGGGCAGGCCTCCGCCTGCCCGGGGTCGGCACCGGCCTCGGCCGAGGCATGGTCGTCCTCTACCTCTCGCTGATGGTGCTGCTGCCGCTGGCGGCGGTGGTGGACTCCTCGCTCAGCAACGGGCTCGACAGCTTCTGGAACGCGGTCACGGACTCGCGGTCGATGGCGGCCCTGAAACTGACCGTGATCTGCTCGCTGATCGTGGTCGCGATCAACGCCTTCTTCGGCACGATCATCGCCTGGGTCCTGGTCCGCGACGAGTTCCCCGGCAAGGGCGCGGTCAACGCGCTGATCGACCTCCCCTTTGCGCTGCCGACGATCGTCGCCGGCCTCACCCTGCTCACCCTCTACGGCTCCGAGAGTCCGATCGGCCTCAACGTCGCCTTCACCCGGATCGCGGTCGTGATGGCCCTCTGCTTCATCACCCTCCCCTTTGTCGTCCGCTCGGTGCAGCCGCTGCTGATGGAGATGGACCGGGAGATGGAGGAGGCCTCGACCTCGCTCGGCGCCGGCGGCTTCGTCACCTTCCGACGCGTCATCTTCCCCAACCTGCTGCCGGGGATCGTCGCTGGGGTGATGCTCGCCTTCGCCCGGGCGCTCGGCGAGTACGGCTCGCTGATCCTGATCTCGGGCAACATCCCCTTCGACACCGAGGTCTCCTCGGTCTTCATCCGCAGCCAGATCGAGTCAGGGAACGTCCCCGGCGCCTCCGCCGTTTCAGTGATCTTGTTGACGCTCTCGGTGCTGATGCTGATCGGCGTCAGCTTGTTCGCAAGCAGTGGCCGGCACCGCGGCGACAAAGGGCGCTTCAGAAGCATCCTCTTCCGGATCTTCAGCCGCTCCCAGGTCGCAGGAGGTGACGGCGCATGACTCCGTCCACCTCTGCCAAGTGGGGCCTCCGCGGCCTCGCCTTCGGTTACCTCGGCCTGCTGCTGCTGGCCCCGGTCGCGATGATCTTCTACAAGACCTTCGAGAACGGCTTCGGTCCTCCCATCGAGGCCATGACCTCTCCGGAGGCACTCCACTCGATCCAGCTCACCCTGCTGATGGTCGCGATCGCAGTGCCGCTGAACACGATCTTCGGCGTCACCTGCGCGCTGCTGCTGGTCCGCAGCCGTTGGTGGGCCAACCGATGGATCGACGCGATCATCAACCTCCCCTTCGCGATCTCGCCGATCGTGGTCGGCCTCGCGCTCTTCCTGCTCTACGGCAACGACGGGTGGTTCGGGCCGACCCTGAGCGAATGGGGCTTCCAGGTGCTCTTCTCCTGGCCGGGGATGGTCCTCGCCAGCATCTTCGTCTCGCTGCCGTTCGTGGTCCGCGAGGTGGTGCCGGTGCTGCACGAGATCGGCACCGAGCAGGAGCAGGCGGCCTCCACCCTGGGGGCCAACGGCTGGCAGACCTTCTGGCGCGTCACCCTGCCGGCGATCCGCTGGGGCGTCGCCTACGGCGTCGTCCTGACGACGGCGCGGGTGCTCGGCGAGTTCGGAGCGGTCACGATCGTCTCCGGTCGGATCACCGGCGAGACCGAGACCCTGCCCCTCTTCGTCGGTCGAGCCTTCGAGCAGTTCAACGAGGAAGCGGCCTACGCCGGCGCGATCGTCCTCGCCCTGCTCGCCCTGACCACGCTGCTGCTGATGAGCATCGGCGGCCGCCGGGCAAAGGCCAGCGGCGCGCCGGTCCCGAGTGTGGCCGAAGTACCAGTCCCCATTTCCAACACCAAGGAGGGTTCCTGATGGGAATCGCAGTCGAGGGAGCGCACAAGCGCTTCGGTGACTTTCAGGCGCTTGAGGACGTCTCGATCGACGTCCCTGATGGCTCGCTGACGGCCCTGCTGGGCCCGAGCGGCAGCGGCAAGTCGACGCTCTTGCGGGCAATCGCCGGGCTCGAGGAGCTCGACGCCGGCACGGTCGTGATCAACGGCAAGGACGCAACGCGGACGCCCGCGCAGAAGCGCGAGGTCGGATTCGTCTTCCAGCACTACGCCGCCTTCAAGCACATGACCGTGTTCGGGAACGTCGCCTTCGGGCTGAAGATCCGCAAGTGGGACAAGGCCCGGATCCACGACCGGGTACATGAGCTGCTGCGCCTCGTCCAGCTCGACGGGCTCGCCGAGCGCTACCCCGACCAGCTCTCCGGCGGCCAGCGCCAGCGGATGGCTCTGGCGCGGGCGCTTGCGGTCGAGCCGCAGGTGCTGCTCCTCGACGAGCCCTTCGGCGCCCTCGACGCCAAGGTCCGCAAGGACCTGCGCACCTGGCTGCGGCGCCTTCACGACGAGATGCACGTGACGACGATCTTCGTCACCCACGACCAGGAGGAGGCGATGGACGTCGCCGAGCAGCTGGTCGTGATGAACCAGGGCCGGGTCGAGCAGTCGGGCAGCGCCGACGACCTCTACGACCATCCCGCCAACGAGTTCGTGATGAGCTTCGTCGGCGAGGTCAACCAGCTCGGCGACCACTTCGTGCGGCCCCACGACATGGAAGTCGTCCTCGACCCCGACGAGCACACCCAGGAGGGCCTGGTGCAGCGGATCGTCACCCTCGGCTTCGAGGTGCGGGTCGAGCTGGTCCTCTCCGACGGGACCGAGGTCTGGGCGCAACTGACCCGCGCCGAGCTGCAGCGGCTGGAGCTGCGCGAGGGCCAGATCGCCTACCTGCGCCCGATCCAGGCAAAGAGCTTCAACGGTTCGTCTCCGTCCCTTCCCCATGGGGCCTCGACTCCCCGTGGGTCCCAGGACGGCGGCGATGCAGAGGTATCTGCAGCCGTTTGAAGAGGCGAACGGGGTGGGGCGTCTTCTTGCCGGGTGACGCCCCGCCCCAATTCGCCATTCTCGCTAGAAGGAGCCGAGCCGTTTGGAGATGTTGTGCTCGGTGTCGCGCACCACGACGTTCGAGAACCTGACCGTCATCGGCGGGCTGCAATCGGGCTGGAAGTCCGCCGTCAGGGTCAGCTCGAAGAGGGCCTTTCCGTTCTGGACGGGGAAGTCGCCCTCAGCCGAGACCGATTCCTTGTTGACCGCTTTCGGGTGTTTGCCGCCGTTGTTGATGCATTCGGCGGTCGCGGTCACTTCGATGTGCACCTGCGTCTCGTTGCCCAGGCCCGCCTCCTTGCCGGAAACGGTGAGGGAGTCGCCCGAGCGGATCGCCGTCACGCTGATGAAGTGAGGGTTACCGGCAAGGGCGGTCGGCGCCGCCACGGCAACCGTCATTAGCGCCGCGAGTGCGAACAACATAAATCGACGCATAGGAACCTCCTTAGCGCGCTCTCGCGCGCAGACGAGGCTCCGAGAGGTTTTTCGTCCGGCGAATCCACCTCACCTCGCCGGTACCCAATCGAAGCTAACCGTCTGCGGCGGCAGCGGCAAGTTCCCGCTCGGCCCAAACAGGCTGGTTCATTTGTGCATTCGGGCGGGGTTGCCGCCTGATCCTCGGTGACTCCCTCCCCCGCCCCCAGCGCTGAGATCTGCCACGCTCCCATGGATGAACGGGCAGGATCAGTCCGGTGAGCCGATCACCCAGGCCGGAATCGAAGATCTGAAGGCGGAGCTGGCCGAGCTGGAAGGGCCGGCGCGGAAGACGATGGCGGAGCGGATCAAGGTCGCGCGGGAGCTCGGCGACCTCAAGGAGAACGCCGACTACCACACCGCCAAAGAGGACCAGGCGCACCTGGAGACGCGGATCAAGCGGCTGCAGGAGCGGCTGCGCAACGCGATCGTGGTCGAGGTCGAAGACGGCCACAGCGACTCCTTCAGTTTCGGCCGCAGCGCCGAGGTCCTCGACGAGTCCAACGGCGAGACCGCCGTCTGGACCCTGGTCGGCTCGACCGAGGCGGACCTCGCCGCGGGACGCCTCTCGGCCGAGTCGCCGATCGGCCGGGCGCTGATGGACGCCAAGGTCGGCTCGACGGTGGTCGTCGAGACGCCCAAAGGCGACCGCTCGTTCAAAGTCGTGAAGCTCGTCTCTTGAGCGGAGTCCTCACGCCGCTGGTCCGGCGGTGGCTTCCGAATCGCTCGGGCGCTCCGCTTTAGCTTCTCCAGCCTCGTCCAGCCGCGACCACGGCGCCGGTTGCGGCCGGCGCTCGTCGTAGACGACGTCGGTCGAGGAGAAGCGATCGGCCCAGCCGCGCCGCTGCGCGCCGAAGACGATGCCGAGCAGACCGATCCCGAGGGCAACGATCGAGAGGCCGAGGCCGAACAGCCGCTTGACGCTGCGCCCCAACGACAGCCGCGCGGGCTCTAGCCTGATGCCGAGGAAGCGCATCCCCGGCGTCTCGCCCGCCAGCGACCAGAACGCCAGCAGGTAAATCGCCCCGAAGGAGAGCCAGGCGGCCGAGCCGATGGCGATCGCGAATGGAGAGCCGCCGCCGTCGCCGCCGGCGAAGGCGTTGCCGACCAGCGTCACCAGCGCCACCAAGGCGGTGAAGGCGAGGTTTACGAAGACGCCGTCGATCGCCATCGCCAGGCCCCGGCTGACCGCACCGGCGTGATCGGTGGGAGCGAGGCGAGCTTTGCGGAAGAAGATCCGGCGGGCGATCCGCTCGAAGCGATCGTCGAGGCGGCGGGCGAGCCCTCCGATCGTCCGCCCGATGTCCTCGAGCAGGCCCATCCCCTGGGCGCTGATCGCGGCCCGAACCTCGGGCGCCTCGGCGATCCGCTCGACCAGTTGCTGGGCCTCCTCGCTTGCCAGCAGGCGCCGCCAGACCTCGTCGACCAGCTCGCTGTCCATCGCCTCGAGCAGCGCCCGCTTGACCGCCTCGCTCTCGAGCGCGCCCTGTACCGCCTCTTCGAACGCCGGCCCTTCCAGGACCCGCACCATCGCCCGTTCGACGGCTTCGCTCTCGACCGCGGCGACGATCGCCTCCTCGGCGGCGATCGCGACGGCGCGATCGATGCCGGCGGCCTTCGTTACGGTGCGGGCTCCCCGCGCGCCCACCCCGAGCAGACGCGCCGAGATCGGCTGTCGGCCATTCTGATGCGGCTGTCCCGCGACCTCAGACCGCGACCTTTGGCTGTTCTCCATCCCCGGCGAGCATAGGCCGGGCTCAGCGTTTTGCCAAGGTCTCGATCAGACGGTCGAGCAACTCAGCCTGGGCGGGGAGGATCTTCCCCCGAGCTGTCTCGAGGTCAAACCACTCCGCCCTGTCAACCTCCGGAAACTCCCGTTCGCTGCCGCTCCGCGGCGGCCACTCGAGTTTGAAGGTGTTGCTGGCAAGGGCGGCGGGGTCGAACTCCGCTTCGGCCGCCCAGGCTTCGACGACTTTTCCGGCACGTTGGCGGATCGAGCCGAGCTCGATCAGGTCCTCCGGATCGAGGGCAGGCGCCGCGCCCAGCTCCTCGTCAAGCTCGCGAAGGGCGCAGGCGCGCGGTTCCTCCTCGTCCTCGATTCGCCCCTTGGGGATTGACCAGGCGCCCGCGTCTTTCTTCGCCCAGAAAGGGCCCCCGGGGTGCACCAGTAGGAACTCCGGCTCGCCGCCGTTGGGGCAACGGAAGAGCAGGATCCCGGCACTGCGCGCGGTGGCCATCGGCCCGAGTCATATCGACTCGGGCCGATCGGCGCTAGTGACTCAGCCGCCCAAGTACTGAGATCAACCGCCGAGCTTGAAGGCGACCAGCTGCGGTTTCTGGCCTTCTTCGAGCGGCAGGCCGGCCGGCGCGATCAGCATGTCGCCGCTGACGGAGACCCCGGCATTGGTCCCGGAAGGCAAAGCCGTTTGCCAGACTTCGCCGCCGGTTTCGGTTTTCAGGGCGCGGACGACGCCGTCCGAGGTGGTGACGAAGACCAAGTCGTTGACCACCGTCGGCGCTCCGTAGGGAGCGGCCGCCACTTCCGCGTTCCAGCGGATCACCCCGGTTTTGACGTCGAGGGCGACGATTTCGCTCGGGGTTTCGGGTTCGCCGTTCATCGGCAGGTTGATCGCCGGTACGAAGAGCAGCTTCCCGTCGGTCGCGATCGGGGCGATGACTCCCCCGAGTTCCCCCGGATAGATCGCGCCCGACTTGATCTTCGAGTATTCCTTGCGCATCGCGTAGACAGGGTCGTCGTCATGGCCGTTGTGGACGCCGACCGGGCGCTTCCAGACCGGCTTGCCGGTCTTGGCGTCGATCGCGACCACGATCCCGGACTTGCCGGAGCCGACCGCCAGCTGCTTGCCACCGGACTTGACCAGCACCGGCGGGTTCTGGAAGTCCCAGTCGTAGATGTTGTGCGGGGTCTGCTGGTAGAACCAGATCATCTTGCCGTTGTCCGGGTCGAGCTTGACCATCGAGTCGGCGTAGAGGTTCGGCCCCGGTCGGCTCGATCCGTAGGGGAATTTGCCGGTGCCCGGGATCGGCCCGGGGTTGCCGGTGCCGACGTAGACGTCGCCTTTCTCGTCGAACGAGGGCGGGTACCAGAGGCCGCCGCCGGAGTTGATCTCCGGGTGGCCCCAGAGGCTTTTCGGAACCGTGTCCCAGTCCCAGACTTTCTTGCCGGTTTTGCCGTCGAGGGCGTAGAGGGTGCCTACGGCGCCGGGCGGGTAGGTCGCTTCCGGCGTCACCGGCACGGTCGAGAGATAGACCTTGCCATCGTGGAAGCCGGGCGCCATGTCGATGCTTTCCGTGCTGCCGCGGGTCAGCTTGATTTTCCAGATCTGCTCCCCCGTTTCCTGGTCGAGGGCGAAGCCGCTGTCGACGGTGGCGCCGAAGACGAGGCCTTCGGCGACCGCGAGGCCGTTGGGGCCGTGACTGGGGGATTCATAGGTCTTCTCCCAGATCACCTCGCCGCTCTCCATGTCGATCGCGGAGACGTTCGAGGCGAGGTCCTGCGAGTAGAGGACGCCGTTGATGATGATCGGGGCCCAGGCGTAGCTGCCGTAGGTGCTCTGTCCCTTGATCGGCAGCGTCCAGGTCGTCTTCAGCTGCGCGACGTTGCCGCTGTCGATCGTCGCTTTCGCTTCGCGGGTGCTGGCGAAGTCGATGTTGGGATAGCCGTCGCCGGTGAGATTTGCATCACCCGAAGACGAATCGCCGCCGCCGCATCCCGCCAGCAGCGCCGCCACCGCAATCGCCAACGCAAGCAGCGGCAACCTCTTCAACCTAGACGACTCCGACATCCCACACCCTCCCTAATCGAGTAATAAGGACTTATCTTCTATCGTTTCAGAAATCCCTGCAAAAGGGGCCCCAAGTTCGGCCAACAGTGGATGAAGGACGCGGTTGGCGAGGAGCCCGAGGCTGCCGAGGTTGGCGAACCCGGGACCCTGGCGGAGGCCACCGAGGCCGGGGATGTGAAGCCGCGGCCGCACTCCCTCCAGTTCCAGGCCGCGGCCGATCGGGACCTCTATTTTCGGCGGGCCGTCCCAGAGCGGACCGCACTGTTCTTCGACTTCGTCGCGGACCGCGTCCGGGAAGAGACCGCGGAGCTGGCGCAGCAAGTCGAAGCCGGTGCAGTTGACGACGAAGTCGTAGCGCTGGGACTGCATGCCATCGGATGGGCTCTCGAAGTCGAGAATGGCTCCCTCGCCGTCGTCGCTGAGGGAAACGTGGATGGCGCGGCCGGTGACGAAGGAGAGGTGATCGTCGTCGGCGATGCGGGCAAGCACGGTCTGGTCGAAGACGCCGCGGTCGCAGTGCTTGACGAAGTCGCGCCGGGTTTCGATGTCGAGGTGTTCCCAGCCGACGTTGTCGGGATCGGCGAAGACCCGGTTCTCGAGGAAGCTCTCGCCGCGGCTCAGTGGCAGGGTCGGCGTGTAGATGGTTAGCCGGGCCGCCGGCCGCATCTCGCGCAGAAAGACGAGGGCGCTGAGTGCACTCTCCCCTCCCCCGACGATTGCGATCTCCGCCGGCTCGTCCGCGGGCACCCGGGCGAATTCCTCGCGGCGGCTGTCGCAGTGGAATACGTGCGACTCGACCTCCGGATCGTGGGGGAAGTGGCGGTGGACGCCGGGGCCGGTGAGGACGAGGACGCGTCCGGTATGCCGCTCAGGGTCCTCGGGGCGCCCCCGCTCGGCGACCTCGACCTGCCACCGATCGTGATCCCCGGCGAGCGTCACCTCGGTGACCCTGCCGTCGTAGAGGGTGATCCCCTCGGTCGCCCGTTCCAGCACCCAGCTCAGGTACTCGCCGTAATCGCGGTGCAGCACAGAGGGCGAGCCGGAGTTAACCCAGGCCGCGTATTCGTGGCGTTCCATCGCGTACCGCTGCCAGCTGAACGGCAGCAGCGCCGCGTCGATCTCGTCGCCGACCTCGCCAAACTGGCGCGAGCTCTGGTACGGGAAGCCGATGTCCTTGATCGGCGGGATCGCCAGCGGCTCCTCGCCGGAGGTCATCCCGTTGCGGCCCTTCCAGGAGGCGGCGGGCTCGGTTTTCTCGATCACCGTCATCGAGATCTCGCCAAGCCCGAGGCTGTTGATCGTGTGCACCTTGGCGCCGATCGCGGCCGCCTTGGCGCCGGCGCCGACGATAAGGATGTCGCTGTCGCTCACGGTTCCTCCTAGACGGGCGCCAGGGTCCGCTCCCCGGCGGGTTCGGTTTCCCTCGGTTCGGCGATCACCAGCCCCTTCTGGTCGGGGGCGAAGGAGATCGCGCTTTTGCGCGCCCGCTCGCCGCTGGCGTCAACCGCGCGCAGCTCGGTCGTCTCGAGGACGATCCGCAGCACTCGCTTCATCTCCATTTCCGCGTAGCTGGCGGCGAGGCAGCGGCGGGTGCCGCCGCCGAAGGGGATCCAGGTGTAGGTGCCGGGCTGCTTGCCGACGAAGCGCTCGGGCAGGAAGCGGTGCGCCTCCGGGTAGTGGCGCTCGTCGCGGTGCAGCAGGTGGATGCAGGGAGCGACGATCGTCCCTGCCGGCAGGTCGTAGCCGCCCAGTCGCATCGGCTCGAGCAGGGTGCGGACGACAACCGGGACCGGCGGCCGCAGCCGCAGGGTCTCCTTTACCACCGCATCGAGGTAGGAGCCGTCGCCGCCGTCGATGTCGTCGCGCAGCTTCTCGAGTTTGTCTGGGTTGCGGAGCAGCCGCTCGAAGGTCCAGGCCAGGGTGCTCGAGGTCGGCCCGTCGGAGAGCAGCGTCACCAGTTCGTCGCGGAGGTCCTGGTCGGAGAGCGGCGAGCCGTCCTCGTATTCGGCTGCGACCAGCATCGAGACGACCCCGAGCTCACCGCCGTCGGGCTCGGACTTGCGCCGCTGCACCTCCTCCATCACCGCCTCCTCAACCGCACCCATCGACTCCCGGTAGCCGCGACTGCGGGTCACCCAGCCGGGACCGAAGGCGGCGAGCATCGCCAGGTTGCGTGGTTCGTTCATCCAGGTGGTGAGCGTGCGCAAGCGTTCGCGCAACGGCTGCAAGCGGGGCGTCTGCGACGCCGGCCCGAAGACCGCCCGCATGACGACGTCGAGGGTGACGTCCTGCATCCGCGGCCAGAGCACGAACGGCTCGCCGACGGGCCAGCGGCCGATCTCCCGCCGCGCCACCTCGGCCATCATCTCGGCGTCCGCCTGCACGGCCTTGCCGTGGAAGGACGGCAGCATCAGCTTGCGACGCGTCATGTGCTCGGGTTCTTCCAGCAACATCACCGAGCGCGGACCCAACAGCGGCCCGAGCAGCGGGTTGGCGGTGGCGACGCCGACGGCCGGCCCGGCGGTGAAGACCTTTTTCACGTCCTCGGGGTCGCTGAGGATGACCCAGTCGCCGTAGTGGCGGATGCGCAGGGTGAAGGTGTCGCCATAGCGGCGGTGGCAGCGTTCGAGCCAGGGCAGCGGCCGCTGCGTCCAGCCCCAGGCCTGAAGCGCGCGCGGCATTCGAGGTCCGGGCGGCAGAGTCACGCGGCGTCCCTCCTGCCGTCGCCGTTCTCGGCGGCGAGCTCGTCCATCAGCTCGTCCTCGAGTCGGCAGGTCGTCGCGATCAGCAAGTCGAAGAGGTCGGAGGAGAAGTCCTCGGGCAGGTCGTGCTCGGCGCCGCGGGCGAGGTAGCGCTCGCGGACCGCCTTGACCCGCTGCGGCTGCATCATCGGGATCTCGTGCTCGCTCTTGTAAACGGCGACTTCGCGGCAGATCTGCAGGCGCTCGCCGAGCAGCTTCGCGATCGAGTCGTCGATCTGGTCGAGACGCTCGCGGAACGGCTCTAGGCCGGCGGCGCTCATCGACCGTCACCCCCGAGCAGGCCGGTGGCGAAGGCGTGGCTGCAGGCGGCGAGCTCGCCAAGCGCGTAGCCGCCCTCCTGGATCACGCAGACCGGCAGTCCCGACTGTGCCAGCAGGCGCCCGACTTCGGCGAAGATCTCCGGCCGGAAGCTCCAGCCCCCGTGCGGATCCCCCTCGACCGTGTCGTAGCCGAGCGAGACGACCAGTGCCCGGGCGATCTCCGAGAGGTCGTGGATCGAGTGCGCCACCTCTTCCAGGTAGGTGTCTTCGTCGGGACTCTTGGCGAAGGCGACGGCGCGTTCGCCGGCCAGCCGCGGCAGCGGCGTCCCCGGCGGCAGGTTGGTGACCGGGGCGGCGTGCAGCGAGTGCAGCGCGGCGTCGCGGCCCATCCGCTCCAGCAGCGCCGAGGTCCCGTTCGGGTAGTGGAGGTCGAGGTCGACGATCCCGACCGGCTTGAGGCCCCCGTCGCAGAGCCGGCGCACCGCGGCGGCGGCGTTGTTGAGGTAGCAGTAGCCGGCGTGGAAGGCGGGACCGGCGTGGTGCCCGGGCGGGCGGCAGACGGCATAGGTGAAGCGGGCGCCCGACAGCAGCCGCTCGGCGGCGGTGATCGAGGTGCGGATGCCCTCACGGGCGGCGGCGACCAGTGCCGCGTTGACCGGGATGTCGGGATCGAGCCCGGGTGGCGCGAAGTCCGGCATCACCACCGGCTCCTCGGAGGAGACGTCCGCGAGCGCCTGCAGGTACGCGGCCTCGTGCAGGGCCTCGAGCGTCCGCTGCACCTCGGCGTCGGGGGCGTCGGCCTCCACCGAGCGCACCCCCGAGTGGCGGACCAGCCCGTTGCGCAGCTCGACCAGGCGCCGGTTGCTGTCCTGGCCTTCGATCAGCTGTTCGCCTTCGCGCACCCAGAAGGCGGCGTCGCCGCTCCCCTGCCGCTGCTCGATCATCAAAAGCTCAGTCATCGAGCAGCCTCCGCATCCGCGGCCCGAGCTGCTCGAAGCCGTTGCGGCGGTAGAAGGACTCGGTCGAGGCAATCGCCGCGAAGGTCTCGCGCGGCAGGCCGACCTCGAGCCGGCTCGAATCGCGCGCTCGCGCCTGGGACGCGATCGCCTCGACCAGTTCCGCCCCGACTCCGCGACTGCGCCAAGCCTCATCGACCCAGAGGTCCTGGATCGTCGCGTAAACGCCGGGAACGTGCATTGCCCGCTGCCAGCTGGCGCTGAGGACGCCGACGATGCCGCCGTCGGCCTCCGCGATCAGCACCGAGCTCCCCGCTGGATCCTCCAGCTGGGTGCGGACCTCAGTTTCAAGCTCATCGCGCTCGGGACAGCGGCCGCCGAGCTCGACGAGGAGGCTTTCGATCGCGTCCGCGACCCCCTCGACGTCGCCGGCCCCCGCCTCGCGAACGGACGCCTCCGTCGCCACCGGGTCGGTCACGCCGCCTCCGCGTGCTGGGCAGCTGGCTCGACCTCGACGCTCCAGGCGTCGGGACCATCCTCGCCGGTAAGCGTGCGGGCGATCGCCGCCATCGGCGCCCGCGCCTTGAGCAGGATCTCGTCGAACTCCTCCTCGGGGTCGGACTGCATGACGATCGCGCCGCCGGCGCCGATCGTCGTCCGCCCGGGCCGCATCACGATCGTGCGGATGACGATGTTGAGGTCGGTGCTGCCGTCGGCGCCGAAGTAGCCGATCGAGCCGGAGTAGACGCCGCGCGCCTCCTCCTCGAGGTCCTCGATGATCTCCATCGTCCGCTCCTTGGGGGCGC
Source organism: Solirubrobacterales bacterium (assembly GCA_035705945.1). GTDB lineage: Bacteria > Actinomycetota > Thermoleophilia > Solirubrobacterales > 70-9 > VAYN01. The sequence continues at coordinate 40,619 of DASSVR010000069.1, read as the reverse complement.
CGGTCATCGAGCCACCGGGGAAGGTGGCGCGGACGCAGTCGATCGGGCTGCGGCCGTCCTCGAGCCGACCGACGATCGTCGAGACCATCTGGTGCACGGTCGCGTAGGGCTCGATCACCATCAGGTGCGGGACGGTGACGCTGTCGACGTCGCAGACGACGCCGAGGTCGTTGCGCAGGAGGTCGACGATCATCAGGTGCTCGGCGTAGGTCTTTTCGTCCTCCCCCAGCTCCTTGACGCGCGCCTCGTCCTCGGCCGGGTCGTCGACCCGCGAAATCGTCCCCTTGATCGGCCGCGCCATCACCTGGCGCTCGCGGTCTACGGAGATGAAACGCTCCGGCGAGGAGCTGACGATCGCGTTTTCGCCGAGGCGCAGGAAGGCGGCGAACGGCGAGGGGTTGCTGCGGCGCAGCTGTCGGTAGAGGTCGAACGGCTCCGGGCTGGCGTCGGTCGAGAACTGGTCGGTGAGGCAGACCTCGTAGGACTCGCCGGCGAGCAGTTCGGCCTGCGACTTGGCGATGTCGGCGAGGTAACGCTCGCGGCCGCGACCGGAGCGGAAGCTGACGTGGCTGCCGGGGTCGCTGGGCGGCGCCAGCGGGCGCTCGGCCGGGGGCTCGGCGATCGCCTTGGCGATCAGGTCCTCGGCGGCGTCCAGCCACAGCTCCGCCTCCGGGTCCTCGCCGCGACAGAGGGCGAAGAGATAGGTCTCGTTCTTGGTGTGGTCGACGGCGACGACCCGGTTGGCGAGCATCATCGCCGCGTCGGGCATGTCGGAGCTATGGACGTTGGGCGAGCCGCAGTCGGCCTTCAGCTCGTAGCCGAGATAGCCGACGTAGCCGCCGACGAGGCCGCGCTCGACCCCCTCCGGCGGGTCGACCTTGATCCGCTCCAGCTCGCGCTGCAGGTAATCGAAGATCGACTTGTGCTCGACCGTGTCGACGCCGCCGCGATGGACCTGGGTCTCGCCGCTGTCCACGTCGTACTCGACGAAGCAGCGGTCCGGCCCGGCGGTGGTGCCCATGTAGGAGCACTGGGCGAGCCAGGTCGGCGCGTCGGCGCTGTCGAGCCAGAAGGATGGGTTGTGCTCAGCGAAGAGCTTTTCGTAGACGTACTCGGTCGGCGCTTCGCCCTGGAGGGTGCGCATCCGTAGCTCCAGCTCGCCGTGTGCCTCCTCCTGGTCCGCCCTCGGAGCAGGTTTGACGGCGCGCGGGACGATCGTCGCCCGTCCGGCGGGCCGCGCCTGCGGGCGCTTGTAGCTGGACGCCAGCTCGAAGAAGTTTTCGGCGATCTTGAGGCCGTACTCGGTGGAGATCGACTCGGGGTGGAACTGGACTCCCCAGATCGGCCGCTTGGTGTGCTCGACGCCCATCACGACGCCGTCGTCGGCCCAGGCGACGACGTGCCCTTCCGGACCGGGTGGGGTGGTGATCGCCAGCGAGTGGTAGCGGACCACCGAGAAGCCCTGCGGAACGTCCTTGAACAGGCCCTTGCCTTCGTGGTTGACGCGGCTGAGGCGGCCGTGCATCGCCATCGGCGCCCGGTTGACCGTGCCCTCGAGCAGGTTGCCGATCCCCTGGTGGCCGAGGCAGATCCCGAACACCGGCACTTCGCTGTAACGGAGGATGTCGCGGCAGACGCCGAAGTCGTGCCAGCGCGACGGGTGACCCGGCCCGGGCGAGAGCACGATCGCGTCGAAGTCCATTCTTGTCAGCACGCGCCAGGAGACGGCGTCGTTGTTGACCACCATCGGCTCCTCGCCCGAGGCCGCGGCCAGCAGGTGGAAGACGTTGTAGGTGTAGGAATCGTGGTTGTCGACCAGCAGCGTTTTCATCTCTAGGCCCCCTCTAGCCCCAGGCCGCTCAGGCCCTGCTCGAGCACCGGCTGCACGACCGCCTCGACCTCCGGAGCTCGCTCGTCTTCTCGGTACCAGCGCGCGAAGTGGGAGAGGTACTTGGAGAGCGGAGCGACGTCGAACTCGTCGACGGCGCTGCGCAAATGCACCCGGTAGTGCTCCGACTGGACCACGGCGAAGCGGTAGTCCGGGTCCTCGGCCGGACGTTCGCCCTGGATCTCGGTGGAGGCGTGGTGGGCCTGCGCGCGCGCCAGGTCCCAACCAAGGCTCCCTTTGCCTTCAACAAGAAGCTTCTCTTTGCCGAACTTGACCTGCTTGGTCGTCGGCTGCAGGAGGAAGTAGCCGAGCGCGACCTGGGCCGGCACCGTCTCGGGGTGCGGGTGGCGCGACATCTCCTCCGCGAGCTCGGGGTTCCGCGCCAGCTGCTCCTCCAGCCACTCGACGAGGTCATCGATCAGCAGCGCCCCTTTCTTACTCGAGCTGATCGATTCGTTCTCGCGGGCGACCATGCCGTGGAAGATGTCGTGGGTCGGCGGGCCTCCCCCGCGGGCGCTGCCGTTGCCGTTTCCATTCTCGAGACCCATCTCGTCGATCAGCTTGCGGCGGCAGGTGACGTGGGCGACCCACTCGTTGCCGCAGACCTGCATCGAGATCGCGTCGTCGAGTTCGTCGGCGGCGGCCCAGTAGGCGAGGGCGCGCATGTGCTGGGTCGGCAGGCCGTCGGAGCGGACGAGCGGCATCTCTTCCAGCTCCTCGCGTTCGGTCTCGTACATGACCATGTCGTCGCCCCAGCGTTTGGTCAGGATGCCCGCGGCGAGGCCCTGGTTGGTGAACTCGGCGACCTCGGGCAGGTAGTCGGACTCGAAGATCACCTTGTCGAAGGCGATGCCGAGGCGGGCGAGGGTCTTGCGCTGGCCGGAGATCACCCAGGACCGCGTCTTCGACCACAGTTCGAGCGCCTTCTGGTCACCGGCGAGGACCCGCATCATCATCTCGTCGGCCTTGTCGTCGTACTGGGTGGACTCCCGGGCGACCGAGTCCTCGGCGCCGTCGTCGCCGTGGCCGCCGTTGCGGCTGGCGGTGACGTAGTCGGCGTAGCAGAAGCCGACGAAATGGTCGCTCTTCTCGTCGGCGTCCGGGCCGGCGTCCTCGCCGGCGCGGGTGGCGACGCCGGCCATAGCCTCCCCCATGCTACGGCCGACGTCGCAAATCAAGCTGCGGTTCTCGACCGTCGCCCCCGCCTGCTTCAGCGAGCCGGCGATCGCGTTGCCGACGGCGAGGTTGCGGAGGTGGCCGATGTGGAGCGCCTTGGTCGTGTTGGCGCCCCAGAAGTAGACGGCGTAGCGGTTGTCGGCTGCCATGTCGGCAAACTCGTCGCCGCCGCGGGCGCCGGAGCGGATCGCCTCGCCCTCGGCTTCGATCCACTCGTCCGCGAGGCGGATGGTCGGCTGCTCGCCCTCGCGGTCGAGGGAGGCGACCCAAGGCTCGGCCTCGAGCCGGTCCAGCGCCGCCTTCGCCTCGTCGTTCTCCCGCCAGTCGGCGTCCCTGGGCAGCCGCGGGATCAGCATCAGGTCGAAGCCCGGCTCCGGTCGATAGGGCGCCCGCGCCGCCCAAAGCGCCTTGCCGCTCTCCCCCGCCGCGACCCTCTCGAAAGTGGTGAAGATGTTCTCGCCCATAGCTGTGATTTCGAACTTTTCGCCTTCGAATTTGGTTGTTCGAAATGCACCCGCCGGGGCTCGAACCCGGATCTTTGGCTTACAACGCCAACCCTTTAACCGATTAAGGCACGGGTGCTAGCTATGTCTTCCCTGCCCTGAGCGATAACCCTGAATGCTCAGTGCGGCGGCAGCATAACGACATCATCCGCGCGCGTCAAATAATTTGATCAATTCCCTGGAATTGGTGGCGAAACCGGGTTCGGCGCTACGGACTAAGGCCGCCGAACGCCCCAGGGCCATAAGGGAACAGCGGAACGCCATCCTCCGCCAGAAAACGCCAGTGCTCCAACCGGCGGGAGCAAGTCTGAGTCCACACGAGTTCCATTTAGGTACAGGACAGTATAGAGTGCACTCAAACACCCCAAGGCCGTTCCTACTGCCCCCCGCCGCCGCGCCCCGGCCGGGGGGCACTGTTGTATTTCGCCTCGAGGTCCTCGGCCAGCGCGGCCAAAACCGGGAGCGGGACCCGCAGCCCGATCGCGATCCGGCGCACGTTTCCCCAGGTTGGGTTGACCCGTCCCGACTCCATGTGCGAGATCCAGGTGGGATGGATGTCTGCTCGAAGACCAAGCGCTTCCTGGCTCAGCTGGAACTCCATGCGAAGTTGGCGGATGGCCTTGCTGAGGCCGATCTGGGGATCGTCGCGGCGGGGCATCTACGGAAGGGAATGCGCCTCCCGCCCCCACGTCCATAGAGGTGAGCTCAGGCTGGGTCGGAAACACGCCGGTATCCCACTCTTTGGGGTACGCGGTCGTCCCGCCTGCCGGCGCAGGAGAGGACCCATTCGTAGGGGGCGGTCTCTCTCCGTCGCGGACACGAACATATGTTCGCATACCGGTCAACCTCACCGAAAGGGTAGATAAGCCCCATCGCATGATCGTTTCCACCCTTCTCCTCGCTATGACGAGGTCAAGGGTGGAAACGATGTCAATCCGCTTCGGCGCGGGCGGCTTCGAGCTCCCGGCGTACCTCTCCCGTCTGGTTGGGGAATTCGAGGCGGCGTTCGAGGATCGGGATTGCCTCCTCGGCGCGGCCGCTGAGGCGCAGGGCATTGCCGAGGTTGAAGAGCGCGTAGGCGTAGTTGAGGTCTTCAGTGCCTTCAGGGAAGGCGCTCACGGCTTCCTCCAGAACGGGAACCGCGGCTTCGTATTCGCCGGCCTGGATCAGCGCGAAGCCCTGTTCGTTGAGGGCGGCGCCGAGCGCCGGGTCTTCACCTTCCGCCGTCGGCACCGAGGCTTCCGTCGTCACCGGCGCCTCGTTTCCGGCGGCGCGGCCGCCGCGTTCGGTTTGGGATCCCTCGCCTTTCGCCTTATTCGCCGGCGCGGCCTGCTGCCCGCCGCTGGGCGCGCGCTCCTCGCCTCCGCTCAACGCCACCAGGGCGACGATCACCACCGCCGCGACCAGTCCCAGCGCCGCGGCCGCCGCGGCTCGGCGGCCGCTGGGCGCTGCCGGATCCCTTCGCCACACCGGCGGGGGCGACTGCCGGGCCAGCACCTGCGTCGGTTCGTCGACCGGGGCGTGAGGCTGTTCCAGCCTCGCGAGGGCATGGTGGGCCGAAAGGGGACGGTCTGCCGGATCCCTGCTCAGCATGCTGTCGATCAGCGCGGAGAACGCCGGCGAGCGCCGGCCCGCGCAGGACCGCAGCACGACCCCGCACGAGTAGAGGTCGGAGCGCTCGGTCGCCGGCCTACCCTCCATCACCTCCGGTGCCGCGTAGCGCTCGGTCCCGAGCACCAGCCCGGTGCTGGTCAACGACGTCGCGTCGCGCGGCAGCGCGATCCCGAAGTCGATCAGCTTCGCCGTGTCATCCGGTTCGATGATGATGTTCGCCGGCTTCACGTCCCGGTGCAGGATCCCCACCTCGTGGATGTGGGCAAGCGCATCGAGCAGTTCCCGCGCCAGCTTCTCGCAATCGATCCGCTCCCCCCGCGCGACCAGCATCGCCAAGTCCTCGCCGGGGACGAACTGCATCACCAGGTACGGCCGTTCACCTTCTTCGGCGAAGTCGTAAACCCCAACGAAGTTGGGATGCGAAAGCCCCGCCGCCGTCCTCGCCTCGCGCCGAAACCTCGCCACGAAGTCGGGGTCGGAGGCGATCGTGTCCGACAGCACCTTCACCGCCACCGGCCGGTCGAGCACCTCGTCGTGCCCGAGCCACACAGCCGCCATCCCCCCGCGCCCCAGCGTGCGCTCAAGCCGATAGCGACCCTTCAGCCGCTTTCCGGTTCCGATCGCGCTCGCCACGCGTTTCCTCTACCCAGATTGCGGCAATACCCGCCCCTCTTCGCCGCCATCCCGCCTCCTACTATTCCCATCGCAGAGGAGGGACAGGGACCTTGACTGACGGATCGAAGGAGGCAGAGGGCAGGGGTCGGCCGCGGAAGCGGCTGCGCCTGGTTGCCCCGATCGGGGCCCTGGCCACCGGTACCGCCATCGGCGCCGGGATCATCATCGCCCTTTACCCGGCCACGAACAAGGATCTCGCTGGCCTGCGCCTCCTGCTGGCGATCGCTCTCGGCGCGGCGGGAGTCTTCCTGCTAGTCGAGGGCGTCAACCGGATCCGCGAGAGCGAGAGCTGGAAGCTGGCCTGCGTGACCGGCGCCGGCCTGGCGATCGTCTCTCTGGTCATCGCCGTGCTCCCGGCTTCCGACCACAAAGCGACGGTCCCCAGCGGCGGCTTGCGCATCAGCATGACGCCGGTCGAGCCGGAATTTTTCACGGTCGCCTTCCAAGAGGAGATAGGTCAACCGGCCGCGGACGAAGGGTGGCGGGAGCTGCACCGCCGCGGAGGGATCGACATCGGCGATTCTCGTTTTCGCCTGATCCTCGCCAACAAAGGCTCGAGGCCGATCTCGGTGTTGAGGGTTCACCCGGTGGTGCTCGATTCCGGGCCGCCGCCCGGCGGCACGCTCGCCTGGCACCCCCCGCAGGGCGAGGAAGCGGTGGGGAAGATGACCGCCCTGATCGCCAGCGACCGAACCGGCAGCACGGGGCAGGTTTTCAAGGGCGTCGTCAACCCCAATCGACCCGACCTCTCGACCCCCTATTTCCAGAGTACGTACATCGCCCTCAGCCCGGGCGAGGTATACCCGCTGGATCTCACCGTCCTCGCGACGTCCCAGCGCTCGATTCGCTATCAGCTCGTTGCCGAAGGCAAATCCGCCGATCGGCGCTTTGTCGCCAAGTCTCCTGCCTACACGATCGTGGGCGGCGACGAGGACCCCTATCAGACCCGCTTCGCCCGCTACTACCGCCTGGGGGTCTTCGCCAACGAGTGCACGCCGACTCCGAATAGCCCGTGGGTGAACGGCAGCTACACCGCACGTTCGAAGGCCTGCCCGGACGGCCTCGGGACCTCCTATCCGGTGCAGCCGCCGAGCGCGACGGATTATCCGCCTGGCGAGCTGGAGCTGAGTCTCGGCCTGACGCCTGGCGGGCAGAGCGTCGAGATCAGCGGCGTGCGGATCGGCGAGGCGCCGGCGGCGACCCCGCTCAACGGCGTCGTACCCGGGCTCCTGCGAGCGCTCGGGACGTGGGACAGCTGCATGGTGCGAGCGCCGGGGGACGGATACTGGAGTGCCAGGTGGGATCGCTGGTACCTGGAACTGACCTTCGCCGCCAGCGGCGCGGGGGACTGCACCCCGACCAGCCGGTCCAGCCTGCACCGGATCAGCATCTTCGAGAGCGGGATACCGATCGAGACGGATCGGGGCCGCTTCCTCCTCGGCTCCGGCGTCACCTCGTTGCCGAGCGCGGTCCAGGAAATACTCGGCGCGGTCAATGGCGGACCCGAACGACTGCTTTACGTACGCGGGACCGAAGCCTGCCCGACGGCGAGCCAGCCGGACCTCGCCGACCCCACGGATCCGGTCGGCATCGCCGTGCTCAGCGAGGACCTGCACTCGACCGCGATCACCGGCCTCGAAACGTATCTCCCAGCCAGCGACTGCTGAGGGCGGGGTTTCGTCCGGATTCGACGCACCTGCTGGCGGGCACTTCCAATCGGGGAGACAGGATTTGAACCTGCGACCGCTCGGCCCCCAGCCGAGTGCGCTACCAGACTGCGCCACTCCCCGTGGGGTCTTTCATTTTGACGGATCTGGTGGCGTGGTGCCTATGGGAACGTCTGTTCGTATCCATATGCTCGGTTCATGAGGAGGTGCGGGCGCTGCAAGACGGAGAAACCGCTGGATGAATTCGCCTGGCGCCGACGGGCGCGTGGACAGCGAGACAACTATTGCCGACCATGCCGCGCGGAGTACAAGCAGGAGCACTACGCGGCGAACAAATCCCGATACATCGCCACTGCGCGACAGCGCAGGAAAGCGGTGATGGAAGAGCGGACCCAGTACCTGGTCGCCTTCCTGCGGGAGCACCCCTGCGTCGACTGCGGCGAGGACGACCCGATCGTCCTCGAGTTCGACCATCTGCGAGACAAGAAGTTCTCGATCTCAGCGGGCATGCAGGGCCGGCCCTGGCAAGACGTGCTCGACGAGATTGCAAAGTGCGATGTCGTTTGTGCAAACTGTCATCGACGTCGCACCGCTGAGCGGGGCGGCTTCCTCCGCGCGGCGGTAGCTCAACGGTAGAGCCTCGCCCTTCCAAGGCGATGATGCGGGTTCAATTCCCGTCCGCCGCTCTCAGGCCGATGTGACGGCCCGCGCTACGGGATCGGGCTGTACGCGTGGCTCGCGTCCAATTCGAAGATGCGGAAGTCGGTTCCCAGCACCGGCTGGGAGACGTTGTGGACCGGGGTCTCGCCGATCATCCCGTCGGGTGAGCCGGCGTGGGCGTGGCCGTGGAGGACGAGGTCGGGTCCGTGCTCGAGGATTGGCGCCGCCAAGCGGTCGCTACCGAGGAAGACCCAGATCTCCCGCGGCTCCCCTTCCAGAGTTCCCTCGATCGGCGCGTAGTGGAGAAGGACGATCCGCAGCGGGCAGGTCGCGATCTCCCGCAGCCCCTCGTCCAGCGCCTGCACTTCGGCGGTCGCCTCGGCGTAGACCGCGCGCAGGGAGGGCTCACCGAAGTCCGGCAGATGGCGCGGCGCGAAGCCGCCGACGAAACCCTTGACCCCGACGATCCCGACCTCGACCTCGCCGACCTGGCATACGGCGGCGCGGCGGTCGAGCATCTCGACGCCGCCCTCCGCCAGGCGCCCGAGGATCGCCTCGGCTTCGCCGTTGTGCCAGTCGTGGTTGCCGAGCACGGCGTAGATCGGCGCCTCGGTCGCGGCCGCCGCCGCGCAGAGGATTTCCGCCTCGTCGAGGCGACCGTGGCTGGTCAGGTCGCCGGCGATGAAGACGAGGTCAATGTCCTCGTCGAGCGCCGCGAACGAGGCGAGGATCGCCTCCCGGTTCGAGTCGCGGCAGTGGATGTCGCCAGTGGCGGCGATTCGCAACCGCCGTTTGCTCAGCGGCCGTTCGTCCTCGCGCCGACGTCCGTTGCCCTCGTTAGCAGTCATCGTCCGCTCCCTACCCGCCCCGCCCCCACATGCACCCGCCGGCACGTTTACCGCCGCTCGCCGCGGGGCAGCGAAGGGGCGTGGCGGAGAACCTAGGCAAGAGCGAGGTCGCCGAAGAGCTGACCGACAGCCTCAAGCGCGCGGTGGCGGCGCTGGAGGGGCCAGGCATTCCCTATCTCCTCGGCGGCGGGCTCGGCTGCTGGGCGCGCGGGGGGCCGCCCTCTAGCAACGACATCGACCTGATGATCAAGCCCGGCGATGCCAAGCGCGCGCAGGAGGCGCTTGCCGAAGCCGGGATGAGGCCAGAGACGCCGCCGGAGCAGTGGCTGCTGAAGGCCTGGGACGGCGACATCCTCATCGACCTGATCTTCGAGCCGTCGGGGATACGGATCGACGACGAAGTGCTCGAACGAGGCGAGGAGCTGAGCGTGATGGCAATGCAGATCCGGGTGATGGACCTCGGCGACATTCTCGTCACCAAGCTGCTCGCCCTCGACGAGCACAGCGCCGACTACCGCGACCTGATCCTCATTACTAGGTCGCTGCGCGAGCAGATCGACTGGGAGGAACTGCGGGCACGGACCGCGACTAGCCCGTTCGCGCGCGCCTTCTTCGCTCTCGCCGACGGGCTGGAGATCACCGCGGCCGGGGCCAAAGCGCCGAGCGCGGTGGAGACCTAGAGCCGCGAGGCGAACGTCAGCGGTAGGCGCCGCTGAGATGATCGATCAGCCCGGGCAGCTCCCGGTGGCTTGCGAGCACGAACTCGGCCTCCGGGCCCGCGTCGAGGTCGGGATCGTCGTGCAGGCCCTTGTAGCGAGCGGTCCTCATGCCCAGGGCGCTGGCCCCGGCGATGTCGGTGCGCCGCAGGTCACCGACGTGCATCGACTGCTCGGGCCGCGCTCCCAGCGATTCCAGCGCCGCCTCGAAGATCCGCGGCGAGGGCTTGTAGTGCCCAACCTCGTCGGAGAAGGCCCAGCCGGAGAAGTGCGCTAGTAACCCCCGCTCCCCCAGCAGCCTCCGCAGCTGCTCGCCGCCGGTGAAGCCGACGTCGCAGACGATGCCGATCCGGACTCCCCGCCCCCCCAGGTCCTCGAGCGCGACCTCGATGTCCGGCGCGAGCCCGATCTCGACCGTGCGCGCCGCGGTAAGGAACGCCTCGCCGACTGCCTCCCGGGCGGCGTCCTCGACCCCGAGCGCCCCCACCAGCAGCTCGACTCCCTCGTCGGGATGGAAGTGCTCACCGGCTTCCCAGGAGCCCTGGTACCGTGCCCCCACTTCGTCGAGGATCAGCGCCAGCGCCTCTGCCTCGACCTCGACGCCGCACGCGTCGCAGGCTGCTGCTACCGCCCGTCGCCGCGCCTCGGTCATCGCGCCGGCGGGCACCCGGGCGATCGTGTTCCAAAAATCGAAGGTGACTGCCGCGACCGGGGCGCCCATCGGGGAAGGACGCTATCGATCCTCAGGCCCTCGACGAAGGGGGCAGCTGGTTAAGCCGCAAAGACGCGATTGGTCACCGTCGGATCACCCAGCTGGTCAAACGCGACGAGCTTCCCTTGGCTGTTGTAGGAGAGGACGTCGGCCGCCTCGATCCGCTCGCCGTCGATCACCACCGTGGTGAGGACAACGACTTTGTCTCCGTCGGCGACGAAGTCGTGCGGTTCGGTCCGCAGCCCTTTCTCGGCCAATTTGACCCAGAGTTCGGCGACCTGCTGCTTGCCTTCGTAGGTGCCGGTCAGGGAGCTGTCGCCGCGGGCGGTCCAGACCACTCCGTCGTCGATGTTCCGCATCGCCCCCTCGACGTCTCCCTGATTGAAGGCCTGATAGGCCTCTTCGGCCTTTCGCTTGTTCTCCTCTGCACCCATCACTGGCTCCCTTCGTGGGAATAGCGCGCGCTGACACGCGGATGAGGCTCCGAAGATCTCCGCCCGGTGAATACCACCTCTCCTCGACCGGACCAATCAACGCTAAATGGCAGAACCTTCCCGTGGCAAGTCCCCGACCGGCCCAAACATGGCAGTTCGCTTGTGCAGTTGGGCCACTGCGGAGCGCCGAAGCGGGGCAGCTAGGAGCGCATCCTTCAGCGCATCGGGCGGAACTCGTTCCTTGTCGTCGTCGATCTCCTCGGGCGTCTGCTTCCAAAGGACCTCGAGCAGGCGAGCAAAATCAGCGGGAGCTACGACCCGGCGCTCGACGATCCGCTGGTCGAGCGGCAACCTCACGTCTTGAGCCGGGTCGCGGGAGGTGAGTTCGCGCTCCCGAGCGAACCTATAGAGCGCTCGAAGTGCGCTTACGACGGAGCCGATCCGCGAAGCAGACAGATGCCTGCGGATCAGCTCGTCGACCAACTCCTGTACTTCGCCGGGACTCACCGCATCGAGATCGCGCCAGCGCATCTTCAAAGGCAGCCGATTGAGAGATTCCAGGTCCTCGACCGAGCGAGGCCGATAGGGACGACGCCATTTGTTGAGCGCGACACCCTCCCGCGCCTCCCTGATGAAGCGATCCTTGGCCTCATCGAGCGTCATGCTCCTGCGCGGCTCGAGCGGCCTCTCCGCGACCACGCTGGGAACGGCGCTCTCCAGCCAGCGCTCCAGATCCCGTGGGCGATACAGCCGCAGCTGCCCCGAGCGGACGCATCGAAGGTCGGGCTGAACATGACGCTGGAAGTGGCTGAGGCTCATGCCCAACGCGCGGGCCGCCTCCGCTCGCGTGAGGAGCAGCCTCGGAACCCGGCACCCCGCCGACCCCGGGGTCCGAACTCGATCCTCACCGGTCCGCTCCGGCCCTCCCCTTGCCCTATCTGGCTGGGTGTGCTCATGTTGATCCTCCTCTGGCTGGCGGATGCGCTGCGATCAGCGTCGAACGGCGATCACAGGCTCCAGCGAAGGAGGCCGGATCGCCCTCCTCGACGCCGGCATGACGATTCTCCCGCTCAAACCCATCCGGCCGAGTCCCGATCCCGTGCTGATGCGAGGGGTCACGCTCGTCCCCCGCCACGCCACGCCGGTCCGGGTGCGGCGAACGCCAAAACGGGGTTTGGTATCGAAGCCTCCGGCCGATCAGGTTTCGGGGGCACCTCCTCATAGCGCGTGTCCGCGCCGGCCCGCTGCCCATGCAGGTCGCCCATCCAGCCGCCGCCGACGGCGGCGACGGCGATACGGCGGTTCACTGGACCGCCTCCTCGGCGACCGGGACCTCGTCGAGGCGCACGGTGCGCCCCTCGCGCGCCGATATCTCACAGGCGATGGCGACCCGCAGAGCCTCCAGGGCGGCGCCCGCGGGGCACCGGTTCGGGCCCCGCCCCGCGACCAGCTCGACGAAGGCCTCGATCTCCGCCGCGAAGGCGCCGGCGAAGCGCTCGGCGAACCCCAGCCATTCCTCTCCTCCGCAATCCTGGAGGACCGCGGGGGGCGCGACCCCGGCGGCGACGCTCATCTGCGAGCCGACGACCTCGACCCGCACGTCGTAGCCGGCGGGGTTGTGCCGGGTCCCGGTGACGACGCAGGGAAACCCGCTCTCGGTGACCAGCAGGACCGCGGCGGAATCGAAGTCCTCGTGCGCGGAGAAACGCTCGTGCAGCCGCACGGCGGCGGCGGCGGACACGGTTTCGACCTCCTCGCCGGAGAGGAAGCGCAGGGTGTCGAAGTCGTGGACGTGGAGGTCCCTCCAGATCCCGCCGCTGGTCGGGATGTAGTGCTCGGGGGTCAGATCGCGATCGTGGGCGGCGACGCGCGCGACGTAGGGCACCCCAAGGTCGCCCCCCTGCCAGAGCTCCTGGATCCGGGCGATCTCGGTGTCGAAACGCCGGTGGAACCCGACCTGCAGCTCGATCCCCTGGCTCGCGCAAAGTGCGAGGACGGCTGCGGTCTCCTTCAAGCCGAGGGCGATCGGCTTCTCGCAGAAGACCGGCAGGCGACGGGTCGCGGCCAGCTCGATGCCCTCCCGGTGCTCACTCGTGCGAGTGCAGACCACCACCGCGTCGAACTCGCGGGCGGCAAGCGACGCGGGCGCGCAGGGCGAACCCCCGATCGCGGCGGCAAACCCCTCGCGCCGCTCGGCGTCGGGGCTTGCAACGAGCACCTCCTTGACCTCCGGCAGCGCGCTCAGCGCAGCGCCGCGGATCTGTGCCATGCGGCCGGTGCCGAGCAGGGCGATCCTCATCTGGACACCGGGAAGGCCAGTCCGAAATCCTCCTGCCCCGGTTTCGCGGCGGTCGCCTTGTTGGAGCGCTCCACTTAAGCAGCATAGAAGAGCCGCGCGACGCCAGTCAAGTCCATCTCAGAGAGCGCGCGAGATCGCCGTCGCCAGCCGCTCCGCCGCCCCCAGGCATTCGCCGAGGAAGAGGTTCGGCTCGATCAGCTCCAGCTCGATCAAGTACCGCTCGCCCCCTTCTCCACGGACGATGTCGACCCGCGCGTAGAGGGGCTCGAGCGGGAGTCGCGAGAGCACCCGCTCGACGATCTCCAGGTCCTCGGCGGCCGGCCGCGCCGGCGTCGAGCTGCCGCCCCAGCGGGGCTGGACTCGGAAGTCGCCCCGAGCCGGGACCTTCCGCACGGCGTGGGAGAAGTCGCCATCGATGCAGACGACCGACAGCTCGCCTTCGCCTTCCAGGGAGGACAGGAAGGGCTGGACGAGGACGTCGCCGCGCGTTAGCAGCTCGCCGAGGGCGGCCTCGACATCGTCCCCCCTGCCGAGGCGACGGACGTTGACCGCGCCGAGGTCGACCGCCGGCTTGAGGACCACCTCCTCCCAGCCCTCGGCCGCCAGCAGCTCGTCGATGCGAACGGGTCCCGCGGCCGGTTCGATCCAGCGGGTCGGGATCGTCTCCACGCCCCAGTCCGAGACGTCGCGCAGGTAGCCCTTGCGGGCGTTCCACTCGACCAGCTCGAGCGGGTTCCATAGCGGCATCGCCGCCTCGACCTCCCGCAGCCAGCGCAGGAAGTCCTCGTGCCGCAGGTGGTAGTCCCAGACCGAGCGGATCAGGCAGCCGGCGAACTCCGACCGCTCGGGCCGCGTCGCGGTCCAAACCACCGGCACCGGCTCGACCCCGCGGCTTTCGAGCGCCGCGCAGAGGATGCGATCGTCAGGGACCAGGTCCGGGAGCTCGGCTGAGGTGGCGATCGCAAGGCGCGGCACGGACTGAAGCTAGGTTCCCATCGTGATCGCCGCTTGGGCCGCCGCGACCCGGGCGATCGGGACGCGGTAGGGCGAGCAGCTGATGTAGTCGACGCCGGCGCGGTCGAAGAACTCAATCGACTCGGGGTCGCCGGCGTGCTCTCCACAGACGCCGAGCGAGAGGCCGGGGTGCGCCTCGCGGCCGACCCAGGCGGCGAGGCGGACCAGCCAGCCGACGCCGGGCTTGTCGATCGTCTCAAAGGGGCTGCTGTCGAGGATGCCGGACTCGATGTAGCGGTCGACGATCCGGCCCTCGATGTCGTCGCGGGAGAAGCCGAGCGCGGTCTGGGTGAGGTCGTTGGTGCCGAAGGAGAAGAAGTCGGCGATGCGGGCGATGCGGTCGGCGACGAAACAGGCGCGGGGCAGCTCGATCATCGTCCCGATCTCGAGCTCGGCCGCGTCGCCCTCCTCTGCGGCCACCCGCTCGACCAGCTTCCGCATCGTCTCCAGCTCTTGCTCGTAGGCAACCAGGGGGATCATCAGGTCGACCCGCGGTGGCTGGCCCGAGCGGGCGCCGACCACGCGCGCCGCGCGCAGCAGCGCCTGCGTCTGCATCTCGTAGATCTCCGGGTGCAGGAGGCCGAGGCGGACGCCGCGGGTGCCGAGCATCGGGTTGGTCTCCGAGAGGACCTTGACGCGGGCGAGGATCGGCTCGATCCGCGCGGCCTCCGCCTCGTTGTCCGCAGCGTGGGCGTGCTCGAGCTCCCGGGCGAGATCCTCGGCACGGGGCATGAACTCGTGCAGCGGAGGGTCGAGCAGCCGCACGGTGACTGGGAGACCCGCCATCGCCTCGAAGATCCCCTCGAAGTCGCGCTGCTGCAGGGGGAGGAGCGCGTCGAGCGCGGCGCGGCGCTCGTCGCTGCCCTCGGCCATGATCAGCGCCCGCATCAACGGCTGGCGCTCGGGCGCCATGAACATGTGCTCGGTGCGGCAGAGGCCGATCCCCTCGGCGCCGAACTGCCGGGCGCGCGCCGCGTCCTGTGGCGTGTCGGCGTTGGCGCGGACGCGCAGGCGCCGGATCTCGTCGGCCCACCCGAGCACGGTCTCGAGGTGCTCGCCGATCCCGGCCTCGCGCAGCGGCACGTCGTCGGTGGTGATGACGCCGGCCGAGCCGTCGATCGCGAGGCGCTCGCCCTCGCGCAGGACCGTCTCGCCGACCCGCACCGTGCGCTCCTCGGGGTCGATCTCCAGGGCCCGCGCGCCGGAGACGCAGGGCTTGCCCATGCCACGGGCGACGAGTGCCGCGTGCGAGGCCTTGCCACCCTCGCTTGTGACGATCCCTCGTGCGGCGTGAAACCCGGCCACGTCCTCTGCCTCAGTGAAGGGACGGACGAGGATCACGTCGCGGCCCGCGGCGTGGGCGGCGACGGCATCGGCCGAGGTGAAGACGATCTCGCCCTTTGCCGCGCCGGGCGAAGCGGCGACCCCGTTCGCCAGCACCCCGTGCGAGACTTCGGGGTCGAACGTGGGATGCAGGAGGGCGTCGAGGCGTCCGGCGTCGATCGTCGCCAGCGCCGAGCGGCGGTCGAGTAGGCCCTCGCCGACCGCGTCGACCGCGAAGCGAACCGCGGCCTGCGCAGGCCGCTTCGCGTTCCGCGTCTGCAGCATGAAGAGCCTGCCCTCCTCGACCGTGAACTCGGTGTCCTGCATGTCGCCGTAGTGGCGCTCGAGCGTGCGCAGGATCTCGAGCAGCTCAGCATGCGCCTCTGGCATCAGCGTCGCCATCTCGGTGAGGTCGAGCGGGGTACGGATGCCGGAGACGACGTCCTCGCCCTGGGCGTTGGGGAGGAAGTCGCCGCTCGGCTCGGGGCTGCCGGTGATCTCGTCGCGCGAGAAGGCGACGCCCGAGCACGAGCGCTCGCCCTTGTTGCCGAAGACCATCTGCTGGACGTTGACCGCGGTGCCCCACTCCTCGGGGATGCCGTAGATCCGCCGGTATTCGACAGCCCGAGCCCCCCGCCAGGAGTCGAAGACGGCGGCGATCGCCGCGCTCAGCTGCGCGGCCGGGTCCTGCGGGAACTCGGAACCCGTCTCGCGCACGTACAGCGACTTGAAGCGCCCGGTCAGCGCCTGAAGGTCGGCGACCGAGAGCTCGACGTCTTCGGTAACCCCCGCCTCGCGCTTGGCCGCGGCGATCAGCGCCTCGTAGCGCTCGCCCGGAATCTGCTTGCAAACGTTGCCGAACATCTGCACGAAGCGGCGGTAGGAGTCCCAGGCAAAGCGCTCGTTGCCAGTCGCCGCCGCGAGCCCCTCGACGGCGCGGTCGCCGAGCCCGAGGTTGAGCACGGTGTCGAGCATCCCCGGCATCGACTCGCGCGCCCCGGAGCGGACCGAGACCAGCAGCGGGTCGACCGGGTCGCCGAGCACGCGGCCGGCGTGCTCCTCGAGCCGCGCCAGGGCCGCCGCGACCTCCTCCTCGAGCCCGGCCGGGATCTCGCCGCCCGAACGCAGGTAGGCGACGCAGGCCTCGGTGGTGATCGTGAAGCCGGCGGGCACGCGCTCGGGGCCGAGCACGCGGGTCATCTCGGCGACATTGGCGCCCTTGCCGCCGAGCAGGTCGCGCATCTCCCGCGAGCCCTCGGCGAAGTCGTAGACCCAATTCCGTAACGGACTGCTCATGGCCTTGCGAAGGGAACCGAGGTTGGACTCCGGGGCGGCATGGGGCTGGGCTTTCCCTGCGTTCCGCGACCACACCCTGACGCGGCCCTCGCCCGCAACCGCGACAACGGGGAGGCGGGCTGGGCCTCCCCGTATGTCACGACATCTCTTAGGGTCAGTGGGGCCTAGTTCCCCGAGAAGGATGCGAGATTTTCCTTCGTTACCAGTTCGACACCCGTGTCGGTGGTTGCCGGGATTTCTTTGCCAAGTGCAGCTTCAATCGCAAGTTCGACGCCCTGTTCTCCCATCTTCACAGGAAACTGGGCAACATCACCGTCAAGCTTGCCTTCACCTAGCGCTTCGAGCATTTCTTCCTGAGCGTCGTACGACACGATGATAGGACGATTGCTCTCGTCCACCGCCTGAAGCGCGCCGAGCGTCTGCGAATCGCTCACCGAGAACACGGCACCCAGATCGGGGTGGGCGGTCAGGATGTTCTCCATCTTTTCGCGACCCTTCTCGAGTTCGCACTTGCCGTCGAGCACAGCAACGATCTCGATCCCGGTACCCTCCAGCGTTTCTTCGAACCCTTCGACCCTTTCGTCCGAGGTGGTGATACCCGGGACGCAGTGGATAATCGCAGCGGTTCCGCCTGATTTTAGATTTTCAGCGACGTATTCGCCCGCCACACGTCCGCCTTTGACGTTATCCGTGCCGACGAAGCTTGCGTCAACATTTTCCACAGGCGTGTCGATCATCACAACTGGCGTTCCACCCTCAATCGTGCGGGCGATGATGCTTTCAAGCTCCTCTGGGTACTGCGGGACAACCGCGAGGGCATCGGGCTGACTCGCTAGCGCGTTTTCGATCTTCAGCAGGAGTTCGGTTGGGTCTTCCCGGGTCGAGGTCGTGAACGACACATTCGCATCCTTGCTGGCTTCCGCCGCCGACTCAGCGCCCTCGAGTACATCGCCCCAATATGGATTCCCGGGATTGGGGATAACCACGGCGATATTTGGTTTGCCGTCCGAATCATCCGAGCTCCCGCCACACCCCGCGGTACCCAGTACAAGTATGCTCGTGATTACTGCAGCTGACATTAACAGCGTCCAACGTGACTTATATGGAGACATCAACCTCATACTCCTCCTTGTAGGGGCCCCACGGGCCTTGCTATGTGGCACAACCGGTCTGTTAGAAGGATTCATCTACACAGTGCTGCTCGGTCAGCCAACTATCATCGACACCATCTGAGTGCGATTCTCAGGCGTGGCCTCAACCTCGCCGATCTTTTTCCCTTGGCGAAGTACCACCGCGCGATCTGCGACCTGCATTACGTGTTCGAGGTTGTGCGAGATCAGAATTACTGACACGCCCGCGCTCGGAAGCCGAGAAATCAGCTCAAGCACCTGCCCCGACTCGCGGACTCCAAGCGCAGCGGTAGGCTCGTCGAGTATCACGAACCGGCTGGCGAAGGCCACCGCCCGCGCGACAGCGACCGCTTGCCTCTGGCCACCGGACATCAGGGCGAGCGGCTCCGACGGCTCCGGGATGTTCACCTTCAGTTGGTCGGCCAACTCCGCCCAATTTTGCTTCATCCTCTTCTCGCTAAGCAGCCCCAGGCACCCGAGCCACGAAGGTTTCTTCAACTCGCGGCCCGCGTAGAAGTTGGCGATGGGGCTCAGATTGTCGAACAGTGCGAGGTCCTGATAGACGGTCTCGATGCCGTGCGCCCGGGCGTCGACGGAGGAGTGAAAGCGGCACCGCTTGGAGTCGATCAGCACCTCTCCTTCGTCGAGGGTATGGATGCCGCTGAGGACCTTGACGAGGGTGGACTTGCCGGCGCCATTGTCGCCCAATAGGGCCAGAATCTCACGCTCTCGGAGGGCGAAGTCAACGCCATCCAGTGCACGTACTGCTCCGAAATTCTTGCTGGCGTTAACTACCTCGAGAATGCCCGTAGAGGAATTCTTTGAGCGGGGCATCACAGCGTTCCCCTCGCTCGCAATACGCGCGTCCGATCCTCCAGGTATCCCCGGAGCACGTCGAACTCCACGGCTATTACGATGATGACACCAATGACCACCAGCTGCCAAAATGCCTGGATGGACATCAGGTCCATGGAGTTGCGGATCACACTGATCATCAGCGCGCCCACAACTGCATTCATGACGGTACCTCTCCCGCCGGCAAAGCTTGCGCCACCAATAATTACCGCCGCGATCGCGTCCAGCTCGTAGAGATTGCCCGCGGTAGGTGAACCAGCGTTCGTCCTCCCAGCCACGATCAGCCCGCAGAAGCCGGCCGCAACGCCACACACCACGTACGCAGAGATCAGGAGGCGCCCGACCGGTATCCCGGTGCGTCGGGCAGCCTCTGCGCTGGCGCCGATTGCGTAGATCCAGCGCCCCCACTGCGTCCGCTGAAGCAATACGAAGGTTATGGCTGCCAGCACGGCTACCAGAATCATTGGGATAGGGAATCCGCCCACCGTGCCCGCGCCGAGTTCCTGCACAAGGTGAGGCATTCCCGTATTCGGATCGCCATTAGCCAGCAGCAGTGCAATACCGCGAGCGATCGTGAACGTAGCCAGCGTGACCACAAACGGATGGGGAATCCTTCCCTTCACGAATACGACCCCGTTCACGAGCCCCACGGCGGCACCGGTCAGGACGATCGTGGCCACTACTGGAAGGCCCCCGGAGAGGGATCCGTCGGCTACTAGCGATCCGGTGACCCCGGACAGGGCCACGACTGACCCGACCGACAGGTCGATTCCCCTGGTAACCATGACCACGAGCTGACCGAGGGCTAAACATATGACGATGGAGGCCTGAAAGCCGAGGTTCGTAAGATTGGTGGTGGTAAGAAACACCGGTACCGTTAGCGCGGCCGTGACAAAGATGGCGGCGAGCATCAACAGCGGGCCGGTCCTTACGATGCCCATGCCGATGCGAAGGGGAAGATGACCGGTGCGAAGCTCCTTGGAGCTGAGCTTCAAGCTTCTCACTACCTTCCGGCGCCGTGATGCCTCGACTCCTGCAGCAGGCGGATCCGGGTGTGCAAAAGCCTCCTCCTTGCTCATTTGGGTCATATTTTTCCCTCGCCGCTCAGGCGGCGATCTTGGCCCACACTGCAAAACCTCATCTCTTCCTCCAGTAGCTCAACTCCTGGACCCTCGGCCCAGATTTCCTTGATCTATTGGAGCGTGCCAATAGACCGCTCCAATACTAGCCGGCACGAGTCCGGCTGTCAACCGAGCACCTCTTGATTCGGCTACCGACCGGCGCCGCTCGGCCGGGGGCCGGTCGACCCACGAACGACCAGTTTCGGCTCGACCACGATCCTTGTGGCGCGGCGGTTCGGATTCGCGGAGCGTCGCTTGAAGGCATCGAATGCAAGCCGCCCCATCTCGGAGCGCGGTTGCGCGACGCTGGTCAGGGAGATGTGCGGGATGCGGGCAAGGTAGGAATTGTCGTAGCCGATCAGGGAGAGGTCCTCCCCGACGCGCAGGCCATGTTCCTCGAGGGCGGTCAGGGCCCCCACGGCCGCCAGGTCGTTCCCGGCGAGCACGGCAGTTGGCGGTTCCTCTCCGGCGAGCAAGACCTGCATCGCGGCGTGGCCGCCCTCGTCCGTGAAGCTTCCCGGCTCGACCCGGATCAGCTCCGTCAGTCCAGCGTCAGCCATCGCCGCTTCGTAGCCGAGGCGGCGCTCGAGAGCGCTGGCGCCCTCGCCACCGTCGATGTGAGCAATCGCCTCATGCCCGAGCCCGATCAGGTGCTCGACCGCCAGCCTGGTTCCGGCCTGGTCGTCGGTCACGACCGAGTCGGCGTGGGCGACAAGCTTTCCATGGCGCGCCATGATCACCGTCGACACCTCCTGGGCGGCACCGAGGAGCACGCTGCGCTCGACGATTGGGGAGAGCAGGACGACCCCGTCGACGCGCTGCTGCAGGAACGACTCGAGCACTTCCTCCTCCTCCTCGGCACGCCCCCTCCCGGTTCCGATCAGGAGGCGGTAGCCGTCCTCGTGAGCCTGCTCCTGCAGGCCGTCGATCACCTCCGCGAAGAAGGGGTTGTGTAGATCGAAGATCAACACCCCGAGGGTGCGGGTCCGCTTCTCCGCCAACCCTCGGGCGATCAGATTGGGCCGGTACCCGAGCTCCTGGGCGGCCTTGAGAACCGCCTCCCGGCTGGCGTCGCTGACCCTCGGCGAGTCGCGCATGACCAGCGAGACGAGCGACTTCGACACTCCCGCCCGCTCGGCGACGCTGACCATGGTCGGTCCATTGCTGCCGCGGTTCCCTCTTTTCGTCGCTGCCATTCTCCGAGTGTCTTGAGCCACGCTCAGCACCTCCCAGTTGGAACGGTCCAGCCTAAGCCCGAAATATACCGCGGGTAAGCCCGCAGAGCACGCACACGTCGGCGGCCAGATCGGCTACCGAGCCAGGGTGGCCTCGATACGGCCCTGTCGGGGGCCTGAAGCGACCGACGCGCCGCTCGGCGGCGAGCTTGTTGCTGGGCCGACCCCCGCGGGCTGGCGGGTCACTAGGCGCATACTTCATCCACGGCGGCCACAAACGCCGCGACGCCTTCAGCCAGCTCCTCCTCAGAAATTACGAACGGAGGGGCAACCTCAATGGAACGTCCATTCTGACTCACGATTACTCCTAGCTGCCTCGCCCTCATCACTATCTTTCTCAGTGTCTGACGGTCGATGCCCGCATCATCGAGGTCGAACTCTACGGCTGCCCAGAGACCAACACCGCGAACATCCTTTACGCAGGGTAGGTCGCTCAGAGGTTGGAGTGCCTCGAGAAGGTCGGGGCCAAGCGTGGCGGCCCGCTCAACAAGGCCATCAGACTGATAGATCGCAATCGCGGTGCTAGCTGCAACTGCGGCGCTCGCGTGACCACAGTACGTATGCACATCCGGAAAGTAAGCTAGGGCTTCTCCGATCTCGCGCCGCGCCACCGTCGCGGCAAGGGGCATATAGCCTGCAGTAATGGCCTTCCCCAGGGTCATGATGTCGGGCTCGATATCCCAGTGCTGTACCGCGAACCACTTCCCGGTCCTGCCAAATCCCGTGATCACCTCGTCCGCGATCAATAAAACGTCGTAGTGATCACAGATCTCCCTGATTCGCCGGAGATAACCAGGGGGCGGTATCTGCACGCCATTGGCTTGGGCGATCGGCTCGAGGATAAATGCCGCAACCAGCTCGGGCCCCTCATGCTCTATGTGGTCGGCGAGGAAATCAGCGCAACTGAGGTCTGCGTTGCCCGACGCCAGGCTAGGACCGGCTGAGCTGCTCTTCGGATCGGGAATCCGCGAGATACCGGGAGGGCCGGGCTCGGATGGCACACGCACTCCTAGCCAGTCCGAAACCTCTTGTGCGCTGCCCAGCGAACCATGATAGGCATTCCAGCGGGAAATTACCTTGTACGCGCGCGGCTTGCCTCGGGATCTCTGGAACAACTTCGCGAGCTTGATCGCGACCTCGTTCGCTTCCGAGCCGCTTCCGGTAAAGACGCTACACGCGAGGTCGCCAGGAAGTAGGTCCGCTAGCAGCGCCGAAAGCTCCATCACGGTATCCGCTTGCAACGGTCCCGATCCGGCGTGGTGCAGCCTCATTAGCTGCTCGTAGATGGCGTCAGCCATTCTTCTATCCGCATAACCGAGTGCAGATGCCCTCGACGCGGTGCTAGTAAGGTCGACGTAGGTATTCCCATCTACGTCTTTTACCCGTACTCCTTCACCCTCAGCCAACAGAAGCGGGAACCCAGACGCCAGATCCTCATTTGAGAGGTTTGACCATATGTATAGCTCCCTCGCGGTCTTATAGAGCTCGCTGGGCATGGTTTCAATGCTTCGCATCACCACTCGATTCCTTTCTCACACGGCAGTCGGGAAATGCATATGACCGCTGTGGTGGGTCGGGTCCTGTGCCTCTTGCGGCCATCGGACCGTGATGGCCTTCCCACGCGTGTAGAAGCGCACGCCCTCCGGCCCATGGATGTGGTGGTCGCCGAAGAGCGAGTCCTTCCATCCGCCGAAGGAGTAGAACGCCATCGGGACCGGGATCGGGACGTTGACGCCGATCATCCCGACCTGCACCTTGCGCTGGAAGGTCCGAGCCGCTTGACCGCTGCCGGTGAAGATGGCGGTCCCGTTCGCGAACGAGATGCCATTGATCAGCTCGATGGCGCGCTCGAGCGAGCCCTCGCGCACGACGCACAGCACCGGCCCGAAGATCTCCTCGCGGTAGATGGACATGTCGGTCTCGACGTGGTCGAAGAGCGTGGGCCCCACCCAGAAGCCCTCGCCCTCCATGCTCAGCTCGCGGCCGTCGACCACGGCACGTGCGCCGGCTTTGACGCCCTGCTCGATGAACCCCACGATGCGGTCGCGCGCCTCCGGCGTGATCACCGGCCCCATCTCGCTGCCGGGGTCGAGTCCCGGCCCGACCTTGACCTCACCCGCCTTGCGCGCGAGCAGCTCGACCAGCGGGTCTGCCGCCGATCCGACAGCGACGGCGACGGAGATCGCCATGCAGCGCTGGCCCGCCGAGCCATAGCCGGCGGCGGTGAGGTGGTTGGCGGCGAAGTCGAGGTCCGCGTCGGGCATCACCACGGCGTGGTTCTTGGCGCCGCCGAGCGCCTGCACCCGCTTGCCCGAGGCGGTGGCCCGCTCGTGGACGTACCTTGCGACCGGCGTCGATCCCACGAACGAAACCGCCGCAACGTCGGGGTGATCGAGCAACGCGTCGACGGCGACCTTGTCGCCGTGCACGACGTTGAACACCCCGTCGGGAAGCCCGGCCTCGGCGTAGAGCTCGGCGATGAAGTTCGAGGCGGACGGGTCGCGCTCGGAGGGCTTGAGCACAAACGTGTTGCCGGTGGCAATAGCCACCGGATGCATCCACATGGGCACCATCACGGGAAAGTTGAACGGGGTGATCCCCGCACAGACGCCGAGGGGCTGGCGGAAGGAGAAGGCATCGATGTCGGTGGAGACCTGCTCGGAGTACTCGCCCTTGAGCAGCTCCGCGATCCCGCAGGCGTACTCGACGACCTCCATGCCCCGGATGACCTCACCCTTGGCGTCATCGAGCACCTTGCCGTGCTCAGAGGCAACGATGCGAGCCAGGTCCTCGATGTGTTCGTTCACCAGGTTGCGAAACGCGAACATGACGCGCGCACGGCGGGTGACGGAGACCTCGCCCCAACTCTCGAACGCCGAGCGCGCGATGGCGACGGCGAGGTCGACGTCTTGCGGCTCGGCGAGTAGGACCTCGGCCTGCTGACGACCCTTTGCGGGATCCCAGATCGGCGCCGTACGCGACGAGCTCCCGGCGGTTTCCTGTCCGCCGAGGCGGTGCTGGATGGTTTTGACTGCCAGGGTGCTCATGGGGCGTTTACCTCCAGATGTTCGTAGATCTCGGGATTGGCGACGGAGGGCGGCCGTCGGCCCGCCAGCACATCCGCCATGCCGCCCGCCATCTCGGCGAACAGGAGGCGGCGGGCGCGCCGCGTGAGCGCCATGACATGAGGCGTAAGGACCACGTCCGGATGGCTGAACAGCGCGTGGCCTTCGGGGGGCTCGGGGTCGAAGACGTCGAGGCCGATGCCGGACAGCCGGCCGTCGCGCAGCGCGTCATAGGCGGCGTCGAGGTCGAGGAGACCGCCCCGGCCACAATTGACCAGCACGGCGCCGTGCTTGACCTCAGACAGCGCACGGGGCCCGATCAGGTGACGGGTCTCCTCGGTCAGCGGCGCGTGCAGGCTGACGACGTCCGCGGCGCCGAGCAGCGTGGGCAGGTCGACCAGCGTCACCGTGGGATCGCCCTCCGGCAGCGCTATATACGGGTCGTGGGCCAGGATGGTCATGCCGAGCACCGACGCGATCTCGGCCAGCCGGCGGCCGATTCGTCCGTAGCCGATGATCCCCAGCGTCGCGCCATCGAGGTCGCCGAGCGGCAGCTCCTCCCGCAGCTGCCACCGACCGTCGCGGACGAGCTCGGTTAGCGGCCCGAGCCGCTTGACGAGATGCAGGATCAGAGCCAGCGTCCCCTCCGCGACCGCACGGGCCCCGGCGTTCGGCGCGATGACGACGGGGATGCCGCGCTCCGTCGCGCTCGCCAGATCGATGCGCTCCACGCCGACGCCACTGCGGCCGATCACGCGAAGGCGGGGCGCGGCGGCGATCGTCGCGCCGTCGAGCAACGCCGTCGCACGGGCCACGATGCTGACGGCCTGTGGGAGGTGCCGCTCGATCGCCTCGCGGTCCTCGGCGTCGACCTCGATGTAGGGGCCGTGGTCGGCGAGACGATCGCGCACCAGGTCGTCCGCGCCGCCGATCGCGAGGATCACGGCGCCACCCCGAAGAGTCGATGCCCTAGGAAGTCCAGGCTGCGAGCGACGTCCGTGCGCGGCCCTTCACCGGCGGGGGGCTCGGCCGCGAGCATGACGTCCTGCTCCATGACGTACCAGCCGCCGTAGCCAGCGGCGCGGACACTGTCGATGATCGCCGCGAGGTCGACGTCGCCGTCCCCCAGCGGGCGGAAGACGCCGGCGGGCACCGCCTGGCTGAACGTCAGCTCACCAGCGACGACGCGAGCGGCAAGGTCGGCGTCGACGTCCTTGAGGTGCAGGTGTGCGATGCGCTCAGGTGCCTGCTGGGAGAGGGCGACCGGGTCGCCTCCGCCGAGCATCACGTGGCCCGTGTCGAGGCACAGGGCGGCCGAGGAGCCTTCGAGCACGCGGTCGATGTCCTCCGGCGTCTCGACCATCGTGCCAAGGTGCGGGTGGAGCACGGTTCGCACGCCGTGGGTCGCGGCGATCTCCGCGGCGCCGTCCAAGGCGCGCAGGAACCGCGTCCAGTCGTCGGCGGACAGCTCGGGACGTGCGTCGTAGTCGTCCATGCCGGTCGCGGCGGCGATCACGACGACCTCTCCGGCGGCAGCGGCGAAGCGCCGCGAAACCGTGTCGATCGCGGCGCGCCAGCGGGCCTCGTCACCGTGCAGGACCAGCGGCGTGAACCCGCCGACCAAGGACATGGCGTAGGCGGCGAGGAACTCCCGCAGCTCGGACGGGTCGTCGGGCAGAAAGCCGTCCGGCCCGGCCTCGGTGGCGCCGATGCCGAGTGCGACCATCTCCTCGAGCACCCGCTCGCGGGCGATCTGGTGCCCCCAGCCGGGGACCTCGCACTGCCCCCAGGAGATCGGGGCGGCGGCGATGCGCGGACGTGGCTTGGTCATCGTCTCTCGCACCTCAGGTCGCACCGTGCAGCACGACGGTCTTGAGCTCGGTCATATCCTCCACCGCGTAGCGCGGCCCCTCCTTGCCGATCCCGCTGCCCTTCAGGCCGCCGTAGGGCATCAGATCGGCGCGCCAGAGCGGCGTCCAGTTGATGTGGATGTTGCCTGCCTCGACCTCGCGGGCGAACCGCACGGCGTTCGTGACCTCGCCGGTGAAAATCCCGGCGCCCAGGCCGAACGAAGTCGCGTTAGCGGCGGCGATCGCCGCGTCGACGTCGGGCACGGCGCTCACCGCGACCGCGGGCCCGAACAGCTCCTCCTGGCTCAGCGGGCTGTCGGGGTCGACGTCGGCGACGACCGCCGGCGTCAGGACGGCACCATCCCGCTCGCCCCCGGTCAGGAGCCGGGCGCCGTTGTGAGATCCGTCGCGAATCGCCGTCTCGACGCGGATCGCCTCGTGCTCGGAGATGAGCGACGCCAGCCCCGTGTCCTGCTCGGAGGGGTCGCCGACCTTGATCGCCTCCACCTTCGGGACCAGCGCGTCGAGGAAGTCTCCGACCACGGCGCGGTCGGCGACGACACGCTGAACCGAGATGCAGACCTGACCGGCGTTGGCATAGCCGCCGACGGCGATGGCCCGCGCCGCGAGCTCCAGGTCGGCGTCGGGCAGGATCACGACGGGGCAGCTCGCGCCGAGCTCGAGCGAGAGCATCTTCACTCCGGCGACCTCCGTGATGCGCTCGCCGATGGCGGTGCTGCCAGTGAAGCTGACCTTGCGGACGCGCGGGTCGGCGCACAGGGCGTCTCCGAGCACGCCGCCGGCGCCGGTGACGCAGGAGATCGCCTCGGGGTGCAGACCGGCCTCGAGCAGGATCTCGGTGAGCTTGAGCGCGGTCAGCGGCGTCTGACGGGCGGGCTTGAGCACCACTGCGTTCCCAGCGGCGAGCGCCGGCGCGATCTTGTGCAACACCAGGAGCAGCGGGAAGTTGAACGGCGTGATCGCGACGACCACGCCACACGGCTGTCGCATCGTGAAGCCGAGGCGGCTAAGCCCGGCGTTGGGCGCCGCGTCGAGCGGGAGGCTGTCGCCGTAGAGCTGGGAGCCCTCGAACCCCGAGAGGCGCAGGATGTGGCCGGCGCGGGACGCCTCGGCGGTCGCCTCCGCGATCGGCTTGCCGCTCTCGCTCGAGATGATCCGCGCGAGCGCGTCGACCTGTTCGTCGGCGATGTCACCGGCGCGGCGCAGGATCGCCTCGCGCTCGTACCCGGTGGCCCGCCGCTGGTGCTCGGCGCCGCGCACGGCGGCCGCGATCGCGCGATCGACGTCGTCGACGCTCGCCAGCGGGACGGTGTCGATCACCTCACCGCTGTAGGGGGCGCGCAGCTCCTCCTCCTGCGTACCCGTAATCCATTCGCCTGCGACGAACATGCGCATTACAGACCCTCAACTCCGGTGGCCGCCCCGAGTGGCTTAGCGACCGAACCCGCCGCGGCGGCCAGCAGCGTGGAGTCCGATCCGATCGCCATGAACGTGAACCCGTCGTCAACGTAGCGCTGCGCGCTGTCGCGGTCCCGGGCCAGCATGCCGACCCCGATCCCCGCCGCCCGCGCGGTGGCGACGACTCGCTCGAGCGCTGCGCAGAACTCCGGCGCGTCGAGCCGACCCGGGACGCCGAGCGCATGCGAGAGATCCGCCGGTCCGACGAACAGCGCATCGACGCCGGAGATCTGCGCGATCGCCTCGACCTCCTCCAGCGCCGCGGCGGTCTCGATCTGGACGATGCCGACGATCTCCTCATTGGCGCGCTGGAGCGCGTCGGCTCGCAGCCCAAACCCGCAGGCGCGGTTGTAGGTCGCAACACCGCGATCGCCCTGCGGTGGATAGCGAAGGTGCAGGCTCGCTTCCCTCACCTGCTCGGCCGTGTCCAAGCGCGGGAACATCACGCCGGCCGCACCGAGGTCGAGTACACGCCCGGAGCGGATTCGCTCGGAACTCTCGACGCGCACGATGACCGGCACGCGATGAGCCGCGGCGGCGAGCATCGGGCCCAGGAGCGAGTCCTCGCCGCCTCCGCCGTGCTCGAGGTCGACCAGCAACCAGTCGAAACCGGCCAAGGCGCAGACCTCCGCAGCCAGTGGCGAGCCCAGATTCAGAAACGTACCCACCGTCGGCTCGACCGACCGGATGCGGCTGCGCAAATCGGACGTCATCCGAACCACCTCTGACCGGCCAGGCCCTCTTCGTAGGTGGCTCGCGAATCGGCGAGCCAAGGCTGCTCCGAGACCTCGGCCGGGGCAACGTCCCACCACACGCCCGAGCCGGGTAGGAACGAGTGGGGAGCGGTCGGCACGACGATGACGGCGGGGCCCTCGTGCTCGCGCGCCGCGGCGAGGGCGGCACGAACCTCGTCGGCGCTCGCTGCGGCAAAGGCGCGCGCGCCCAGGCCCGAGGCGACGGCGCCAAGATCGAGCTGGACGTAATCACCGTCGAGCGCACCTTCGCCGAGCCTGCCCGACCGGTAGCGCAGCTCGTTGCCGAAGTGACGGCCCGCGGCGGCCAGCTGCAGGCGGCGGATCACCTGGAAGCCGTGGTTATCCGAGACGACGATGGTGATCTTCAGTCCCTCCTGAGCGGCCGTGACCAGCTCGGTCGGCTGCATCAGGAACGTGCCATCGCCGATCAGCGCGATCACCTCACCCTCGGGTTGGGCGAGTCGCACGCCGAGCGTCGCCGGCAGCTCGTAGCCCATGCACGAGAACCCGAACTCGAGGTGACAGCTCCGGCCGTCGGTGCTCTCCCACACCTTCTGCAGATCGCCGGGCGGGCTGCCAGCGGCGGCGACAATCGTGTCGCCGGATCGGGCGTCGGCGTTGAGGAGACCGATCAGCTGCCCCTGCGTCATCGGGGTTGCGTCACCCGGTTGCAGGGCCTCAGCGCGGGTCGCCAGCCACCGGCTCCGCTCAGCGCGGACGCGTGCCCCCCAGTCCCGCCGGACAGCGGCGCCAGCGCCACGCGCGGCCTCTAGCAGGGCGGTAAGCGCGAGCTTGGCGTCGGCGACGATAGGCACGCCACCCTGCTTGCGCGCGTCGCGGTCGACTACGTTGATCGAGGCGAATCGCACCTCCGGATTCGCGAACAAGGACTGCGACCCGGTGGCGAAGTCGGTCAAGCGGGTACCGATATGGAGGACGAGATCGGCCTCAGCCGCAAGCGCGTTT
Organism: Solirubrobacterales bacterium; assembly: GCA_035705945.1. Lineage (GTDB taxonomy): Bacteria > Actinomycetota > Thermoleophilia > Solirubrobacterales > 70-9 > VAYN01. The sequence continues at coordinate 11,338 of DASSVR010000069.1, read as the reverse complement.
GACGCGGGGTTGCCCTCGAGACCGATGCCGCCCATATTCCACCAGCTGTCGACCTGGACCGCGCCCTTGCCTGCGAACGTCTCCGTGACCGGGATCCCAAGCTCGTCGGCAAGCCCGGCGAGCTCCGCCTCGGCCTCGGAGTAGAGGACCCCGCCGCCCGCGATGATCAACGGCTGCTGCGCCTCCGCCAGCAGCGCAGCCACAGCCTCGATCTGATCGGCCTGGGGCGCCGGTCGGCCGATCACCCAGTCGCGCTCAGCAAAGAATGCGGCCGGGAAGTCATAGGCCTCGGTCTGGATGTCCTGCGGCAGCGCGGTTACCACCGCGCCTGCCTCGGAGGGACTGGTCAGCACCCGCATCGCCTCCGGCAGCGCGGTCAGCAACTGCTCAGGTCGCGTGATGCGGTCGAAGAACCGCGCCACGGGCCGGAAGCAGTCGTTGACGCTGACATCGCCGGCGATCGGGTGCTCGAGCTGCTGGAGCACAGGGCCCTGACGGCGCGTCGCGTACGTGTCGCCGGGGAACAGCAGGACCGGAAGGCGGTTGACCGTGGCCAGGGCAGCTCCCGTCACCATGTTCGTCGCTCCCGGCCCAATCGACGACGTGACCGCAAGCGTGGCTTTGCGCCGGCTCGCCTTCGCGAAACCCGCTGCTGTGTGCACCAGCGCCTGCTCGTTGCGGCCCTGAACATACGGCAGGTCGGCCTGATACTCGCACAACGCCTGGCCCATGCCGGCGACGTTGCCGTGGCCGAAAATGCCCAGCATCGCGGGAAGCAGTCGCTGCCGATTCCCGTCGCGGACGCTGTACTGGCGGCCCAGGTAGCGCACGATCGCCTGTGCGGTCGTGAGCCGCACCGTTGCTCCATCCGCCGGCGACACCACACCGACCTCCGGCGCCAAATGCGTGCTCGCAGACGGATCAGACACGCGATTCGACCTCCTCGATTTGGACCGGTCGGTCCTCGCGGAGTGAACGCAGGGCCGCGAGCCCAATCACGAGTGGCGCCCGCGCGTCGCGACCATTCACCGGCGGTGGGGCGCCAGTCGTCAGGCTGGCTACGAACGCCTGCCACTCCCGCACGTAGCTTTGCGTGTACCGCTCGATGAAGAAGTACGGAAGCGGGGCGCTTAGGGCGCCCACGCAAGTTCGAACGCTGCCACTGTGCTCCAGCGCGTTGTCCGAAGCGGCGGTACCAGCCGAGCCGAAGACCTCGACCCGCTGGTCATAGCCGTAGACCGCCTGACGCGAGTTGTCGATCGTCGTGAGGCAACGGTTCGCGTGGACCAGCGTGATCACGGCAGTATCGATATCTCCGACGTCGGCCAGGAGGGGGTCGATCCGGATCGCGCCGCGGGCGAACACCTCGACGACCTCGCTTCCGGTGACGAAGCGCGCCATGTCGAAGTCGTGGATCGTCATGTCGCAGAACAAGCCGCCGGAATGCCGGACGTACTCCATAGGCGGCGGCTCGGGATCGCGACTGGTGATGCGCACGAGATGGGGCTCGCCCACGGTGCCATCGGCGACCGCGGCTGCAACCGACGCGTGCGCCGGGTCGAAGCGGCGGTTGAAACCGACCTGGAAGGGCACGCCTGTGGATTCGACGGCAGCTAGGGCGCTGTCGACCTCAGCCAGGTCCAGAGACACCGGCTTCTCGCAGAAGATCCCCTTGCCGGCCTCGGCCGCGGCGAGGATGTACTCGAGGTGCGTGTCGGTCGGAGAGCAGATGGCGACGGCGTCGATGTCGCTCGCGAGAAGGTCCTCGACGCTGGCCACGGCACGGACGCCGAGTTGCGAGGCCGTCGCATCCGCGCGCTCGCCGACCGGGTCGTAGACCGCCCCGAGGGCCGCGCCCGGCACCTGTCCGGCGAGGAGCTCGGCGTGCATATGTCCGATGCGCCCGACGCCGATCACGCCGATCCGCTGCGTAGTAGTGACGATCTGCGCAGCCATCAGTCCTCCTGCGGCGAAAACTTGTAGCCCGCAATCACCACGATTCGGCGCTGCTTCTTGTGCGTGCTGCTGTGCAATTTCCCACTCTCCTCCTGGTCTCAAGTCAACTTCTTGATCGGCCTCGATGCGCGGCTAGCACCGAGCCGTCGTTGTCTCCAGAGCGATCTGTCCGCCGGTGTTGGAACGCGCCAATAGACCGCTCCAATATAGCTTCGGCTGAATGTCCTGTCAACTCAGCACCCCCTCGTGCTCGTGTACCGGCTCCAGCCCGAATCCCTGGCGAAAGGCGACGGGCGTTGGGGAGGATTCTGAGGCTCCGATCTCCGGTCGCGCGCTCGACCAAGCGAGTGCCGCAGCGCTTGAGGCGACCCGGGGCGGCACGGTCACCGAGACTGAGGTCGGCGAATCGCACCCAGGAGGTCGTCGGTTCGAGGGTTCGCTCTCCTCTGAGGCATTTCGCCCCAGGTGCTCAGTCGAGCATGCGCCGTAGATCATCGGCGCTGAGATCGGCATCGCGCAGGATGCCGGCGAGGGTGCCGCGACGTATTTCCCGGGCGTGCCGGCGCCCGTTCTTCTTCAAGCGGAGACGACCGGCTGGCGTGGGCTCACGCCGGCAGGGGAATCGTGCGGCGGATCACACCGCTGTCGAGCGGCTCACCGTCTTCGCGCAGTCCCTCGACATAGAGAGCGACCGCCTCGCTGGCGTTCGACATGGCGTCGTCGAGATCGTCGCCCTGGGTGCGGAGGCCCGGAAGGTCGGGTGCGTAGACGTGGTAGCCGCCCTCCTCCTGGGGCTCGAAGACCAGCTCGACCTCCTGAGTGTGATCTGACTCTCCCCCAAGCTTAAGCCAGCCCTACCGTCAGCGGGCCCAGATCCCTTCTTCGGGACGGCTCGAAACAGCCTCGGGGGAACGAAAGGTTTAAAACGGCCGATCTTTGGGGGGAAAACCCGCAAATTGCGAGCAATTTCCTCAAATTAGACCGGTGCCTCAAGTGGGGAGGAAATCCGGTTTATTGGCTCTGCAAGCGGGTTTGAGCGGGGCAGCTAGGACTCGAACCTAGAATCGCCGGTTTTGGAGACCGGAGCCTTATCCAATTTGGCCACTGCCCCAGGGAGCCTGATCGTAAAGGAGGAGTGCGGGCGGAGGGACTTGAACCCCCACGGGCCGAAGCCCACCAGGACCTAAACCTGCCCCAGCTTGGCTTGCTAGAGCGGAATCCGTAATGCAGAGCCAAATCGGCTCCGGCTACGCCCGGCTGTTTTCGGTCTTTCAGGGTCCAACTGGCGCATAACTGGCGCATGAGACGGGCAACCGACAGGCAGAGCCGAAGATCTCCTGAGCCGCCTCCGACACCTGACGCCCAATGACTGGTCGGTCGTGAACGTTGGCGTCAATGCCAGCAGAGTAGCGCCGACGGAACACGCGAAGCCGAACTTCTTGCACTACGACAACGGGAACCAGGGAGGCCGTTGAAAGTCATACGTGAAGATGATCGGAGCGATCTTCTTCGCGTTTGACTTGATTCGGCGACCGTTTTTTCCGACCTTCTCGACGAGAGATGTAGGGAGAAATCGCCATATGCAGGGGAAAACGAGATCGGCCTCGTCATGACTCCCAACTACCCGGCCACCAAAGGCCAGAAGAGCTCAGCCTTCGGCACGTCGCCGCTGGGCGTCTGCCAGATGGCCTCTCGCCTGTTAATCGCTTCTACCGGCGGCTACCATTCCTGCTGTGACGACCCGCGAGAAAGCCCACGCCCTCCTAGATCATCTGCCCGAGGAGCGAGTGGACGCAGCACTTGCGGCCCTTGAGGCGGTAGAGGGGCGCGATATCTCCGTTGAGGCGATCCTCGCCCGCCACGGTGAGCAGCGTCTTGATCCGCGGGAGTTTGACCGTCACTTCGGGTCGTTGCCGACCGACGACGAGGGCTGACGGTGGCGGAAACCTCGTCGGAGCCGGTCTTCCCGGTCGGTTTTGACGACGACGCCTTAAGAGAGGATCTCGCCCATCTGTCGGCGAGTGCCGAGGAGGCGTTGCGCCTGTTTCATAAAGAGGTCCGCCGTCTCGGCGGAATTCCGAAATCGCGCCTGATGGCCTGCCAGGCCGAAGGCCGCGACGGCACCAGGCTCGGCGGCTGCGTCAAGACCTACATTCCCTGGCCGGACGGCCGGTTCGGCGCAGTCTTCGTCGCCGTGACCCATCCGAACCGGCCACTGGCTCTCCGAACTATCGCCTTTGGGGTCCGCCATCACCCGCTCGGGTCAACCGCTTGGTCCGTGTATGAGGTGGCTCACGAGCGCCTGAATGCATAGCGCAGTTTCCCTGCCCCCCGCCGTCTTTACGACCTTTGAGTTCATTACATTGCTCTACGCGAGATCTGAACAAAGAGGGCTCGGGGGCAGCGGCTGTGGTGAAGCGAGGCATCTGGAGTGGCGACGACGCAGCGATTTTGCGTTTGACCAACTGGCAGTGGATCTGATGGACCGCGACGAAATCGTCCGCGCTTGGCACTACCTGCGATTCATCAACGAGTGCCTGCGGCGCACTGGCACGGAGTTCCAGAGCTTCTTTGAGGACCTAATGGAAAAGGTCGATCCGGCCTTTGTTCGGATCAAGCCGTCCGGCCAGGAAGGGGACTGGAAAAGCGATGGCTGGCTTCCGGGGTCTGGCACGTGCTTTCAGGTCTATGCCCCTGAGGAGCTGACGGTCGCTACCACTGTGGCCAAGATCGAAGCTGATTTCGCCGGAGCGTTAGCCAAATGGAATGGCGACCTCAAGAGCTGGATCTTCGTCTGGAGCGCCCGGCAGGAGGGGCTTCCTGCGGCGGTTCTCAATTGCTTGAACAAGCTTTCCGAGGACAACGAGGAGATAGAGATTGATCAGTGGGGTCGTGAGCGCCTTTGGCAGCAATGCTGCGAGTTGCCCGAGGCGGATCGGACCGATCTGCTCGGTCCAGTTCCTGAGCCGGCAGCGGTCACGGCAACGACCGACCACGAGGTTCAGTCGCTTCTCACTTACATAGCTGAGCAGCCGATTCCTGATCTTGACTCTGACCTTGAGTTGGTTTCCCTTGAGGAGAAGATGGATCGCAATGATTTCGGCGAAGGAGTGCGCCTCCTGATCAAGGCCGCGATGCCGATCGTCCCAACGGTCGAGCACTACGTCTCAAATCATCCTGATCAACGCTTCTCTCAGCGGGTTGCTGTCTCTCTCGGGGAGCGTTACGAGGAGATGACCGAGTCTCTGGACGGTGACGCCAACGCGATCTTCGGGGGGTTGCTGGACCGGATCTCCGGGGCGGCGACGCCTGAGACGAAGGAGCGATGGGCCGCGGTTGCCATAGTTGCCCATTACTTCGAGCTTTGCGACATCTTCGAGAGATGATCCTTCCGACCAAGCACCTGCAGCCAGACCGCTCCCTGCTCAACCAGGGAGCTTTCTTGCTTTCGCGACTATCTCAGCCCCAGACCGTGAATGCGCTCTGGGCCTCCGCTCGTGAGACGCCCGGGGTCCGATCGTTTGACCAGTTCTGTCTAGGCCTTAGCTTCCTCTTCGCGATCGGCTTGGTTCGCGTAGAGGATGGCGTTGTGGTGCGAGCCTCATGATCCATGAGATAACCGCGTCGCACGACTCCTTCAAGCCGGTGCGGTTCAGCGAGCATTTCAATGTGGTCCTCGCCGAACGCACTGCTGAGTCGAGTGAGCGCGATTCCCGCAATGGCTCAGGGAAGAGCTCGCTGATCGAGATCCTTCACTTTTGTCTTGGGGCAAGCCTAGGCGCGACTCTAAATGAGTCCGCGCTCGCCGACTGGACCTTCTCAACGCGACTCGACCTTGGCGAGACTGAGGCCACGGTGTCCCGTAATACCTCTCGGCCGAATCGGGTCCGAGTCGACCCTGTTGAGGAGCCCTGGCATCTTCACCGGAGAGTCGACGAGGAGACGGGCGAACGTTATTTCGGCTTGGACGACTGGAAGGAAGCTCTCAGCGACATCTACTTCGACCTCCCTCGCGAGCTACTTGAAGAGACCTATACGCCCTCCGCCCGCACGCTGCTTCCATATTTTGCGCGACGCGGACGCGATGCGTTTAGCGATCCCTTCACCTTTTTTAGGGGTCAGCAAAGTTGGAGTCGTCAAGCCTCGGCTGCTGTCCTTCTAGGGCTCGATTGGCAGATCGTTCGCGATGCTGAGCTCTTCCAACTTCAGGAAAAGCGCATCCGTGAAGCGCGAAAGGCAATCGAGGCCATGCGCAAGGCCGCCGATCCTGGAGGCTCTGATGCTGAGGATCTTGAGGGTCGGCTGGAGGCCATGAAGATCAATCTGGAACGCGAGATCCGAGAGGGAGCGCGTCAGCTCGAGACCTTCGAGGTGCATCCTCAATACGAGGAGCTTGAGTCGGAAGCAAGTGATCTCACCAGACAGATCCACGATCTTTCGGGCCAAAACGTCTCCGATCGGGAGCTCCTTGAGTTCAACCAGGCTTCACTAGAAGCTGACCGACCGGCTGACCCGCAGGCGATTGAGGCCATGTATGCGGAGGCAGGTATCTATTTCTCGGATCAGCTCAATGATCGTCTTGATGCCGTAAAAGCTTTCCATGACCAGATCTATTCCAATCGTCGTGCTTATCTTGAGACGGAGCTGCAACGTCTGCAGGGTGTAATTGCTGAGCGAGAGCGGCAGATTCAATCGCTTTCCGAGCGCCGCGCCACCTTGCTCGGCGTCCTCCGAGAGCACACTGCTCTTGGAGAGCACGTCCGTTTACAGGAGCTTCATAACGAACGGTCTGAACAGCTTGGTCAAATTACTGCCGAGCTTGATCAAATCCGGAAATTCGACCGCGAATTAGCCAATCTGCGGCTACGGCGAGACCAAAACGCGATTGCCGCCCGGGAGGACTTTCAGGAGCGCCGACCGCAATGGAGCCGAGCGGTGGACCTCTTTGGCGCCAACACTGCCGAGCTATACGAGAGCCCCGGCGAGCTCATGATTAGCGTGGCTGATAGCGGCGGGCTCAAGCTGGGGTATGAGATTGAGCGAGGGGCAAGTCAGGGTGTTCAGGAGATGATGGTCTTCTGCTACGACCTAACGCTGGCTGAGCTTTGGGCGGAGCGCAACCCTTCGCCGGGGTTCCTAATTCACGACAGCACCATCTTCGACGGGGTTGACGAGCGTCAGATTGCTCTAGGTCTAGCATTGGCCGAGCGCAAATCGCGCGAATGTGGCTTTCAATACGTCTGTTGCCTCAACTCAGACGCAGTGCCTTGGGATGAGCTCCCAGAGGGCTTCGACTTGCGGGAGTTTGTACGCCTTGAACTTTCAGATGAGGGCGAGGCGGGCGGCCTCTTCGGCCTACGTTTTTAGTTGCCGAGCGGCGGCCTCCTGACAGTCACTGCCATGAGGGCATAGGCGTGAATAAGCTCCATCGATGTCCGACGACACCAAGCGCAAAGCCCGCAAAGCGGTCCGCGCGGCTCAGAAGCAGTTTGAGCGCGAATCCAGCGCTGCCGACAAGGCACGGCGCAAAGCCTTCGCCCAGGCTCAGAAGGAAGGCTTGACCCTGCGGGAGATTGCGGAGGAGGTCGGCCTGCATCACACGCGGGTCGGCCAGATCATCCGAGGCAAATAGGCAAAATTGGAGAGTTTAACTCTCCAAACCTGCTAGGCTCCGTCCCTCATACAAAAAGTGCCCCCGCGCTGGTGGAACAGCCGGGGGCGTGGCACAGGAGGGATTAGCTCCCATGCACGACAAGCCTAGTGGCGCTGGCGATGAGAGCGCCACGACCACCGCCCAGGAAGACCACCGCGACCAGGCGGCCGTCCTCCGTCAAATCCTCGATCTCCACCCGGAGCCGCTGACGCTCGCGGAGTTGACGCGGGAAATGACCCAGGACTCGACCGACCACGCAGGCGAGATCGGATCGAGCGAGCCGTCCGCGACCTGATCAGCGGCGGGGTGCTTCACCTCGTCGGTGATCTCGTCCTGCCGACCAGGGCCGCTGTTCTCTGCGGCTCCCTCTACGAAGCATGAGCCGCGATGCAGTAGCAGAGCGCCTCGGGCGAAACCTGTGGGTGGCCCGTCGCCGAGTCGGCTACTCGCAGGCGGAACTCGGGGCGCTCTGCTCGCTGCATCGCACCGAGATCGGCCTGATCGAGAAAGGAGGTCGCATCCCCCGCGCAGACACGCTGGTGAAGCTCGTCCGCGTCCTTGACGTGAGCGCCGATGATCTGCTCGCGGGGATCGAGTGGACGATCCCCGCGCCGACCCGGCCGGGAGGCTTTGCCGTGGAGCCTCCGGCCTCTATGGCGACGACTCCGAAGGTTCTTCCCGATGCGCTGCGCTAGGGAGCGGCGAGTTCCCCTGGCACTGGCGGAGTCGCTGCGGCATCCCGTCAGGAAGGAGTTGCTTCGGCGCTGCGTCCTGGCAGGCAGGCCGGTGAGCCTGAACGAGCTGGCGGCGTCGATGGAAAAGCCGCGCTTCCAACTCCGATACCACGCCGAAGAGATGGAGATGCTTGGCGCGTTGAAGGTCTCTGAAGCGCTGTGGCCGTGGCGTCCGGCAGGCCACCGCTACGAGGCGACCGAGGCGCTGATCGGCACGCAATGGGCGATGATCGGCCTCGGCCTGATACCTGGTGATCGGCTCCTCACTGATGAGGAGATCGCGCAGGTAGACGAGCAGATCGCCGAGCGGCGCAAGGACACCGAGTTCATGGAGCGGCTGGACCGCCGCTTTGAGGAAGACCTGCCGGTGCTGGAACGGGTCGCGGGCGAGGACGAGCCTTTGCGCCTTTGGCGGTGTGGATGGGCTCAGGCTACAGCCAGGATCACGGGGGCTCGGTGCAACTCACCCCGCCGACCTACCTGAAACCGAAGCGCGGCACAGGCAGGCCGTCAACCCCTAAAAGGGTCGGGCGCTGCGCGCCCTTGACTGCCTGTCTGCGCCGCGCAAAACTGGCAGGTAGGGCGGCGGGGAGCGAGACACTGAAGGGTGGACGAAGGTGTGGACTGACCCCTAGAGCGGTCATTCGCAGCCACCTGGGATTCCGAAGCGGTTGGGATCGTTTTCTGTTTGCCGACCACAACCGCACACGATCCATCAATCAGCCGGAGCCTGAGTTGAGTGTCCGCTTGTGGTCGGCAAACAGAAAACGACGAGTGGCCGGGGTTCCAGGTGGCTGCGAAACCGGGGCGTTCGGTGGATCAGTTGGGGTCGGTGTCGATAGTCGTAATTCTTCTTATTACAAGAATAAAAAGGACCGAAATCGAAGTGGTCTGCGTCTCGTATCGGTATGGGGCTCGTCATGAAGGTACGGGAGGAGTTGCGAGCGGGTCGCTATCAGCGAGACCGGGAGCTGGTGCGCCTGATCGGTCGCCATGGGGCAATGACGATCGAGCAGGTGATGAGAGCGATGGGCTGCGGGCGCACCGCGACCTATCGGCGCTTCGCCCGCTGCGAGAGCGGCGGCCTCGTCGAGCGCTGCCCGATCCCTGGCCTTGAGTCCTCTGTCCTTCGCGCCACCCGCGAGGGCCTGCGCTACGCGGGCCTCGGCCTGCCGGTGGCCGCGATCTCCCCGGCTACCGTCGGGCACATGGTGCGCTGCACTTCCGCTGCACTCCACGTCGGGGAAAGGGTGGGCCACGAGCGCGTCCTGACCGAGCGCGAGATCCTCTTCGAGGAGCAGATCCGAGGCAAGCCCCTCGCCAGCGTAAGGGTCGGGATGTTCCGGGGTCAGCCGAGGGTGCACCGCGCCGATATCGCCCTTCTCTCGGACAGCGGCACTATCGCGATCGAGGTCGAGTTGACCCCGAAGGCACCGGCTCGTCTGCGGCAGATCGTCAGGGCATGGCTGATGGCGATCCACTCGGGCGCTGTTTCGGAGGTCCACTACCTATGTGCGCCGGGGCAGACGTTTCGGGCAGTGGAGCGGGCGGTCCTGGGGGCTGGTGCGAAGGGCCATATCGCTGTCTTGGACGTGGGGGAGGTGTCGTCCTAGGCATGGCTCGCAAGCTCGCAACCTCGATCCCTCGCATTGCGCTTACACCGCCTGAGGCCGCTGCCGCTATAGGCGTCGGCCCTGACTTCTTCGATGAGAACGTGGCGCCCGAATTGCGACTGATCCGCAGAGGCCGTAAGCGCCTGGTCCCGGTGATCGAGCTTGAACGCTGGGTGGCGCAGTCGGCGGGCGCACCTCTGGCAGAGGAAGTGGCCTGAGCGATGGCTGAGGGCATCGTCAAGCGCCATTCGGCGGGCTGTCCCGCCAAGAGCGGCGGAAGCTGCCGCTGTCGAGCCGGATACGAGGCCTGGGTCTACCTGCCGCACGAGAAGAAGAAGGTCCGCAAGACCTTCGCTCGGAAGGCAGAGGCGAAGTCGTGGCGGGCAGATGCCCTAGGGGCAGTCAACAAGCGAACGCTGCATACCCCCTCCCCCACCACCATTGAGCAGGCAGCTTGGCTTTGGCTTGAGGCAGCGCGAAGCGGCGCCGTGCGCGACCGCTCAGGCCACGCTTACAAGCCGGGAACGCTGCGGGAGTACCAGCGATCCCTGGCACAGCGTGTCCTCCCTGAGTTCGGAGAGGCCCGTCTCTCGGAGCTGACCCGCGCCGAAGTTCAGAACTTCGTAGACAAGCTGCTTGGCGAAGGGCTTAGCCCGAGCACCGTGGGGAACACGCTCAACCCGCTACAGGCGATCTACCGCCATGCGGTACGGCGCGACTTGGTAGCCGTGAATCCCACGCGTGAAGTTGAGCTACCGGCAGATCGGTCGCGGCGGGACCGAATCGCATCTGCGGCCGAAGCGGAACGCCTCTTGGTCGCCCTGCCGGTTGCAGATCGTCCGATTTGGGCGACCGCTTTCTATGCGGGCCTTCGCCGTGGGGAGTTACAAGCGCTGCGGCCTAGCGACGTGAACCTCTCCTCGTCTGAGATCACGGTCAATCGCTCTTGGGATCAATACGAGGGACCGATCCCCACCAAGTCGCGGGCAGGCCGTCGAACGGTGCCGATCATCGGCGTCCTACAAACCTATTTGGAGGCGATGGAGACGGACACCGGCTCGGAGCTTCTCTTTGGCCGAAAGGGCGGTGAGCCTTTCGCCCCAAAGAGCATCAGCGAGCGGGCTGGACGCGCATGGGACAAGGCGAATCAGCGTGAGCGCGAGGCAGCGAAGCAGGACGGCAGGGAGCCAATCCTGCTTCGCCCGATCACGCTTCATGAGTGCCGCCATACGTTTGCGTCACTCCTGATCGATGCCGGGGTCAACGCGAAGGCAATTCAGGCTTTCATGGGCCACTCGACCATCGAGGAAACCTTCTCCCGTTACGGGCACCTGATGCCAGGCGCCCGCGACCAGGCGCGCGAGCTAGTCGATGCCTATCTC
>DASSVR010000068.1:0-9885 GCA_035705945.1 Solirubrobacterales bacterium | reverse complement strand
CGGACGCTCCCCTCTGTTGTCCGCCGGACCCCTCCCCCGGCTCCCCTCAAGAGAACAGTGCTACTTCAGGAGTTTCGAGAGCCGGCGGTCCTTGAGGATCCGGCCGCCGGTCTGCTCCTCGGGGCAGTAGTTCGTCTGGTGCTCTGAGAAGTACACCGCCTCGATCGTCGTGCCGCAGCGGGGGCAGGGGTCGCCCTCGTGCTTGTGGATCTTGAGGGGCATTGGGACCTTGTCGGGCACCTCGGGGCCGATGGTCTCCTCGTAGTGGTCGATCGCGTCGCCGAGGACGTGGAGGGCGGCGTGAAGGCGCTCGACCTCCTCGGGCTCGAGCTCAGACCCTTTCTTGAAGGGGGAGAGGCGGGCCTCCCAGAGGATCTCGTCGACCCAGGAGCGGCCGATCCCGGCGACGTCTTTCTGGTGGCGGAGCAGCGGGTGCAGGTGGCGTGGTTTGTCGATCGCCGCGGCGAAGACCTCGAGCGGGGGAGGGGGCCAGGCTTCGGGGCCCAGCGACGCCACCATCTCGTCCGCGGCGATGGCATCGGTCGGCAGCAGCTTCGCCCAGGCCCTTTGCTTCGTTCCGAACTCGCGCAGCCGCAGCTCGCGGCCATCCGCCAGTCGGATCAGGACGCGGGAGGCCCTGTCTTTGATCGAGGCGCGCTTGTCGAAGACCCGCAGCCGCCCGGCCGACATCAGGTGGATCAGCAGAGCGAGGTCGCCAAACTCGACGACCGGCATCTTGCCGACCCGCCGCACGCCGGTCAGCACGCGCCCGGCAAGCGCTTCTAGTGGCGGGTCGAACGTCTTCATCACGTTCATCCCGGGCGCCAGCGCCGATTCCACCGGGGTCCCCGCGAGGGCAGCATCAAGGCGCCGCGTGACGATCTCGACCTCGGGCAGCTCCGGCACCTCAAGAAGGCTAGACGCGGGTTCCGGTGGGCTAGAATTTTGAGACGTTCATTCGACCGGTCCGGATACCAGTCCCGCCGGCGAACATCAGGAAAGGAAAGGGCTCAATGCAAGAGCTCCCGACGATCCAACCTACGCTCGCACCGGAGCTGAGCCCGGAGCAGGTCGCCGAGATCAGCGAGGAAGTTCGCCTGCTCGCGCAGCAGCGCAACGCCGTGATCCTCGCCCACAATTACCAGCTGCCCGAGATCCAGGACGTCGCCCACTACCTCGGCGATTCGCTGGGCCTCTCGCGCCAGGCGGCCGAAACCGACGCCGAGGCGATCGCCTTCTGCGGGGTTCATTTCATGGCCGAGACGGCCTCGATCCTCTCGCCCGAGAAAACCGTGCTGATCCCCGATCTCGACGCCGGCTGCTCGCTCGCCGACTCGATCACCGCGGACCAGCTGCGCGCCTGGAAGGCGGAGTACCCGGGGGCGCTCGTCGTCATGTACGTCAACACCTCCGCCGAGGTGAAGGCGGAGACCGACTACTGCGTCACCTCCTCGAACGCGGTCGACGTGGTCAAGCACATCTGGCGGGAGCACGGGCCCGAGACCGAGATCCTCTTCGGCCCCGATTTGTGGCTCGGCGCCTTCGTCGAGCGCGAGACCGGCCTGATCGACGAACCGGAGCGGCGCGGCAACTTCCACATCTGGGATGGCGAGTGCCACGTCCACGCTGGGATCAGGCCGCTCGACATCGTCCGCACCCGCGAAGAACACCCCGACGCCGAGTTCCTCATTCACCCGGAGTGCGGCTGCTCTACCCAGGCGATGGAGTACGTCGCCTCCGGCGACATCGACCCCGAGGGCGTCCACATGCTCTCCACCTCGGGGATGCAGAGGCACGTCGAAGCCCACCCCGACGGCGAGTTCATCGTCGCCACCGAGAACGGGATGCTCTACCCGCTGCAGCAGGCCGCCCCGCGGGCGAACCTGATCGAGGCCAACCGGATGGCCTTCTGCAAGTACATGAAGATGATCACGCTGCCGAAGCTGCGCGACTCGCTGCTGGAGATGAAGTTCGAGGTCAAGGTCTCCCCGGAGATCGCCGAGCGGGCGCGGATCCCGATCGAGCGAATGGTCGCGATCGGCTAGATACATCAAGGTTTTTTGACTATAGGTTCCTCCTGCGGTATGGATCGTTCTCGGGAGGCGGGGCGATCCAACGACAGGAGGAGCAATGAAGACGTCTCGCAAGCTCAGGTCAGCGCTGCTGGCGCTGATCGCGTTCTGCGCGCTCGCCGCCCTCGGGCCGGCGCAATCCCAGGCCGGCGAATTCACAGCGGCCGAATACCCAGCGACAATCACAGGCCAGAACGTGGGGGTCCACGAACTGACGACGGAAATCGGCGTCATGGAATGCGAAATGACCTTCGACGGCCCCCTGGTCGAACCGTCCGAAACACTGACAGTCGTGCCCACCTACGGCACAGGCTGCACCATTGAAGGCCTCATGGTGCACGTCTCGAACAACGGCTGCGACTTCCTTCTCCACGCAGGCGAAACATTGGGAGAACACGAGGTCGGAGGAACGATGGACATCCAATGTCCCGTCGGCAACGCGATCGACTTCGAAATCACAGCGATGATGTTCTGCCATTTGACAGTTCCGGCGCAGGAAGGGCTCGCGGTGAAATTCCAAAACTCGACAATGTTCCCGGACGCCCACCTCAACACAAACGTCCAAGGGCTGACCTACCGGCTTGACCCGGGCTGCCCGGTGGTGGGGAATTACAACAACGGCACCTACACCGGCACAACCACAGTCAAAGCCGATCACGGAGGCATGGGGACCGGCTTCGCCGTCTACTAGGGCACTGAAACATCGCCTGCGTGGGCGGGTTCTTGCGGAGATGGGGTGGCGGAGGAGTCACCCTGTCTCCGCAGAAGGCACCCACGCATGGCCATACGGAAGAAGAAGAATCGCGACGGCGAGGAGCCGCGACGCCCGCGCGGGCGTCGGGCGCCGATCATCGAGCTCGACGGGGTCACCAAGGTCTACCCAGGTGGCCACATGGCGCTCGACCGGGTCTCGCTGGGGATCGGCCGCGGCGAGTTCGTCTTCCTCGTCGGCCCGACCGGTTGCGGCAAGTCGACCCTGATCAAGATGCTGATCCGGGAGCTGGACGCGACCGAAGGCGCGGTGAAGATCGCCGGCCGCGACATCGGCGCGCTGCCGGAGAAGAGGATCCCGCAGCTGCGGCGCAACATCGGCACCGTCTTCCAGGACTTCAAGCTCCTGCCCAACCGCACCGTCTACGACAACGTCGCCTACGCGCTGCAGGTGATCGGCGCCAGCCGCGCCGAGATCCGCGAGCAGGTGCCGGCGACGCTGCGCCTGGTCGGCCTCTCGACCAAGCTCCACAGCTACCCGGACGAGCTCTCCGGCGGCGAGCAGCAGCGCGTCTCCGTCGCCCGCGCCTTCGTCAACCACCCGCCCCTATTGCTGGCGGACGAGCCGAGCGGGAACCTCGACCCGGTCACCTCGATCGGGATCATGCAGCTGCTCTACCGGATCAACAAGACCGGCACGACCGTCCTCGTCGTCACCCACGACCGCGAGATGGTTGACAACATGCGCCGGCGGGTGATCGAGCTCTACGAGGGCCGCGTCGTCCGCGACGAGGTCAGCGGCGGCTACACCGAGGAGTCGACGAGCGAATTCGGGCTGCGGATGCGGGCCGAGATGGGCGTCGGGCCCGAGGGCGAGCGCCACACCAACGGCCACGCCGATCACGAGGGCCTGGAGTAATGGGCCGTCTCGTCTTCTTCTCACAGGAGGCCCTGCGGGCGCTGAAGCGCAACGGCGCACCCAGCTTGGCGGCGATCGTGACCACGGTCGTCACGGTGGTCCTGCTCGGGATGCTGATCCCGATCTTCCAGACCACCCGGGCCAAGAGCGAAGAGGTGCGCGGCGAGCTGAACATCCAGACCTCGATCCACGCCGACGCGACCAAAGGCGAAATCGCCGAGCTGCGGGACCAGCTCCAGGCTCTCTCGCACGTCGCCTCGGTCGAGTACATCTCCAAACCGCAGGCGCTGGAGGAACTGCGGGAAACGCTCGGCGCCGAGGAGTCGGAGGAACTGACTTCGGCTCTCAACCACAACCCGCTGCCGGCCAGCTTCAGGATCACGCCGGACGACGCCGCCAACCTGGCCGGCATCCGGGCCGCGATCGAAGTCGATCAGGGGGGCGGCAAGTACTTCTCGCCGATCGTCAGCGACATCTTCGACCGCCAGCAGGCGGCCGCTGAGATCGAGGAGGTCACGGGGGCGCTCAGGGTCGTGCTGACGGTGATCACGGCGCTGCTAGTCCTCGCCTCGGTGATGCTCGTCGGCAACACGATCCGGCTCTCGATCTACACCCGGCGCCGCGAGGTCGAGGTGATGCGCCTGGTTGGCGCCACCCGCTGGTTCATCCGCTGGCCGTTCATGATCGAGGGCGTGATCGTCGGTTTCGTCGGCGCTGCGCTGGCAATACTTGTGCTGTGGATCGGAAAGGTCACGATCGTCGACCCGCTGGGCGACACCTTCCCCTTCCTCGCGGCGCAGAACAGCTCGACCCTGGGCTTCCCGGCCATGGTCGCGATCCTCTTCAGCGCCTCGATCCTCGTCTCGACGATCGGCTCGGGCGTGACGCTGCGCCGCTTCCTCAAGGTCTGAGGCCGGGGTGAGCGGACGCGGGGCCGTGGCCTTCGCCGTGGCGCTGGTGGCGGTGCTCGCCGCCGGCCTTTGGCTGGGCGGGCACCCGCGCTCGCTGCCCGAGCCGTTGCGCGACGCCTTCGTCGCCGAACCCTCGGGGCTGGTCGCCGAAGCCGCCGAAGCGCTCGAGGAGAGCTACTTCCGGCCGGTCGGGGAGGAGGAGTTGGCCAACTCCTCCCTCCAGGGGATGGTGAGGGAGCTGCGGCGCCGCCATGACGACCGCTTCACCGAGTACCTCTCTCCCGAAAGCCTCCAAAGCTTCAACGAGCAGATCGAAGGGCGGTTCTCGGGGATCGGGCTGACGGTGGTCAGCGTCAAGCGCGGGCTGCGGGTCGCCAGCGTCTTCCCCCGCTCGCCCGCGGCCGAGGCGGGGATCGAGCCCGGCGACACGATCGTCTCCGTCGAGGGCGAGCCGATCGCGGGCCAGAGCAGCAACGAGTCGATCTCGAAGATCAAAGGCCCGGAAGGGACCGAGGTGACGATCGGCGTCCGTGAAGGCAAGAGCGGGAAGGCGCGGGAGCTGACCTTGACGAGGGCGGAGGTGACCCTGCCGAACGTCGCCAGCCAGGTCGAGACGGTGGATGGGCGCAAGCTTGGCTACGTCCGTCTGCTCAGCTTCAGCGAAGGGGCACACGCGCAGCTGGCGCGGGCCGTGCGGAAGGTTCAGCGCGAGGGCGCCGAGGGGATCGTCCTCGACCTCCGCCACAACGGTGGCGGCCTGCTCGACGAGGCGGTGCTCACCGCCAGCCTCTTCCTCCCCGAGGGCGAGGTGGTGGTCTCCACCGAGTCGCGCAGCCAGGGGGAGAAGGTCTACGAGACGACCGGAGGCCAGATCTCGAAGCTACCGCTGGTGGTCCTGATCGACCGCGGAACCGCCTCAGCGGCGGAGATCCTCGCCGCGGCGCTGGCGGACAACCGCGGTGCCGAGGTGATCGGCACCCGCTCCTTTGGCAAGGGGGTCTTCCAGGAGGAGCGGGAACTGGCCAACAGCGGAGCGCTGAAGCTGACGGTGGGCGAGTACTTCACGCCGGAGGGCGTCAACCTCGCCGAGAGCCGCGGCATCCACCCCGACGTGCGGGTGCGCGACGACCAGGCGACCAAGGCCGACGAGGTGCGCCAGCGCGGTTTGCGGGTCCTCGCCCAGCAGGTCGGCGACTGATGCGCGGACGCGGTAGGGGCCGCCGCGGCCGCCGCGCGCCCACCAAGCCCGGCAGCGATCGTTTCCACCCTTCTCCTCGTTATAGCGAGGCCAAAGGTGGAAACGATGCGGCTCGCTCGGCTCGGGGGACGGTTGAGGAGCTGCTGCGGGGGGAGCTCGGGTTTCGGGGGTTCCGCCCGACGATCGAGGGGGAAGCGCGGGAAGCGGCGGAGTGGGCGGAGCGGGAAGGCGGGGCGCGACGCGACCTCACGGCGTTGGCGACCTTCACCGTCGACCCGGCGACCGCGCGCGACTTCGACGACGCCGTCTCGGCCCAGCTGGAGGGAGACGGGGCCCGCGTCTGGATCCACATCGCCGACGTTGCCGCCCACGTCAAGCCAGGCTCGCTGCTCGACCAGGAGGCGCGACGGCGCGGCAACAGCACCTATGTGCCAGGGACGGTGGAGCCGATGCTGCCGCACCCGCTCAGCAGCGAGGCCTGCAGCCTTGTGCCGGGGGTCGAGCGACTGGCGGTGACGACGGAGATCGAGCTGGGGCCGGGGATGGAGCCGCGCCGGGCCCGCTTCTACCGCAGCCGCATCCGCTCCGACGCGCGCCTCGATTACGACCAGCTCGACGGGATCTTCGCCGGGCGGGAGCGGCCTCCGGCCGAGGTGGCTGAACCGCTGGAGGCGGCACGGCGGGTGGCCGCCGGCCTCGGCGAGCGGCGCGCCGCCGCGACCCTCGACGTCGAGTCCTTCGAGCCCGAGTTCCGTTTCGACGCCGAGGGCAACGTGGTCGCTGCCCACGGAGTCGAGCAGACCGAGGCGCACCGGCTGATCGAGCGGCTGATGATCCTCAACAACGAGCAGGTCGCAGAGCTCTTGGAGCGTGAGCGGGCGCCGGCGATCTACCGGGTCCACCCGCAGCCGGACGCGGCGCGGGTCGAGCGCCTGCTCGAGCAGCTCGCCGCCCTGGGTATCCCGACCCCGCCGCTGAAACAGGGGCTGGCGCCGCGCGAGGCTGGACGGCTCGCCGCCGAGGCGAGCAAGCTGGCGCGCCGGGAGGCCGCCCGACGCGGACATGGGCGGGAGGCGTATACCTCGCTCGTGCTCCGGTCCCTCAAGCAGGCCTACTACAGCGAGCGGAACATCGGTCACGCCGGGCTCGGCAGCCCCGCCTACTGCCACTTCACCTCGCCGATCCGCCGCTACCCCGACCTCGTCTGCCACCGGGCGCTGCTGGCGCTGCTGGGGGAGGGGGAGGAGGCGCCGACGCTCGCCGAATGCCGCGACGCGGCGGCCGACTGCTCGGCGCGGGAGCGCGAGTCGGCTCAGATCGAGCGTGCCGCCGACGACGTCTGCGCCGCCTTCCTGCTCGAACGCGAGCTGGGGGAGCGGGGGCTGGACGCCGTTTTCGACGGCGAGGTCTCCGGGGTGATCCGCTCGGCCGCCTTCGTCTCCTTCGGCGGCGAGCTCGGCGACGTCTACGAGGGAATGCTGCCGGCCCGGCGGCTGCCGGGGGAGCGCTACGAGCTCGACCGGGCCGAGGTGGCGCTGGTCGGGCGCGGTTCCGGCGGCAGGATCAACCTCGGCGATCCGATATCCGTCCGGGTGGCGGGGGTCGACCCGTCGCGTGGGCGGGCCGAGCTGGAGCCGGCCGGGGAGCGCACCTGATGGCGAAGGACAAGAAGAAGAAACGGGAACCGGCCTCGGGCGACGTCGTCACCAACCGCCGCGCCCGCCACAAATTCGAGCTGGTCGAGAAGATGGAGGCGGGGGTCGTCCTCACCGGCTCCGAGGTGAAGGCGCTGCGTGGAGGTAAGGCGCAGATGACCGACGCCTACGCGGTGGTCGAGGACGGCGAGGTTTGGCTCCGCAAGCTGCATATCCCGCCGTACGAGTTCGCCGCGGTCGACGCCCACGACGCCGAACGGCCGCGCAAGCTGCTGCTCCATAGGGAGGAGATCGAGCGCCTGGTCGGGAAAACGGCTCAGAAAGGCTTGACGCTGATCCCCACCAGGATCTATTTCAAAGGGCCGCGCGCGAAGGTGGAGCTGGCTTTGGCGCGAAACAAGGAGGGTCGCGACCGGCGCCGCGAGATTGCCGACCGCGACGTTCGTAGAGAGGTGGAGCGCGAGTTCAAGGGAAGGATGCGGTGAAGTTGAAACTGACGGAGTACATGCAAGGATGCAGGGCGATGCGGACCAGGAAGAGCTTCCCCGCCGCCGTCGCTGGGATCATCGCGGTGCTGATGGTGGCACCCGCCCAGGCCGGCGCCGATTCCTTCCCCGAAGAAGCGAGCGATTACGTCAGCGACAACACCGGCTACTTCGTCGCCGCGTTGCTGGCCGCGATCCTCCTCCTGCTGCTGATCGTCCGCATCAACCAGCGGCGCAACAGGGAAAAGCAGCAAAAGCAGGCCCAGCAGCCAGGCAGGGCCGCCGCCCCCGCGGAAACTCCGACGCCTCCACCCGCCGCCGCACCCCCCGTCCCTTCCGCTCCGACCGCCGCCTCCGCTCCGACCGCCGAGATGGCCCCGGCGGGGGCTGCCGCCCCAGGGACGGCTCCGGGTCAAGCGGCCCCGCCCCCCGGGGCTTCCGTCCCACCGCCGGTTCCGGGCCAGGCGGCCGCGCCGGCCGGTGAGAGCACCAAGGACCGTAAGCGTCGCCAGCGCGAGGAAGGGCGCCAGAAACGGGCGCAGATGCGCGAGGCGCGCAAAGCCGAGCTGCAACGGCGCAAGGAAGAGCGGGCTCGGCGCAAGGCCGAGAAGCGCGGCGGCGCACCGGCGGCCGCCCCTGGAGGCATGCCTGGCGCAGCGCCAGCCGCGCCGCCCCAGGCAGAAATGCCCAAACAGAAAAAGTTCTTCGGGATCAAGATCGGGTCCGGCAAGCAGAAGCGCGAAGCGGCGCTGGCCGAGCAGCGGCTCGCCGCCGCCAGGGCAGCAAACGAACGCGCCGTTGCCGAAGCTCAGGCCGGCGGGCAGGTACTGCCGTCAGGGCAGCTGCCCCCCTGGGAGGAGGCGACCACCGTGCAGCCGGGGACGGGCCAGCTCTCCGGAGTGCCGACGGTCCCGCCGCCCCCCGTGCCCGGCGGTGCGCCGGGGCCAGGCGAGTACGACCCGACCCTCGCCGAACAGCGGGTTCGCGACAAAGTCGACGAGGTGCGCAGCGAGAGCCAGAGGATCGGCACCGAGGCGGATCGGCGCCTTGAAGAGGCCGCGCGCCTGCAGCAGCAGGGTGGGGTGCCGGGCGCCGGGACGACGCCTCCGCCGATCCAGGACACGCAGCCGGTCGCGGTGCCGCCCGCGCCACCGGTCGATTTGCGGACCGCCGAGCAGCGGCTCGAGGACGAACGGCAGGCGCGCGAGCGGGCGATGCAGGAGGCCGAGGAGCGCCTGCGCCAGGTCGAAGAGCGCACCAAAGCGGCCGAAGAACGCGCCGCCGAGGCGAAACGGCTGGAAGAACGCCAGGCCGAAGAGGCAGCCCGCGACCGCCGCCTGGAGGAGATGCGCCGCAGCGTCGCCGAGGCTGAAGAGAGGGCCCGTCTGGCCGAGCAGCGCGCGGCTGAAGCCGAGCAGGCCGTAGTCAGGTCCGTGCAGGGTGGAGGCGGAGGCGCCCAGGTGCCGCCGGCTCCCGCGCCTGCGCCGGCCCCTCAGGAGTCGTTCTCACCGCCCGCGCCCCCCGCGGAGCCGCCCACGCCTCCACCTGCCCCGGCCGAGTCGCAGCCCTTCAATCCACCCACGCCGCCGCCGCAGCCGGCCGCGCCTCCACCGCCCCAGCCGCCGCCGGGCCCGCCGCCCGCCGCCGAGCAGTCGTTCGCGCCGCCGACGCCTCCGCCCAGCTTTGGCGCCCCCAGCGGCGGCGAGCAGATCAACCTCAATACGGTCACCTTCGAGCAGTTGCGCGAGCAGAATCTCTCGGTCACGCAGGCGACCCGCCTGCTGGCGCATCGCGAGCGGCTTGGCGGTTTCAAGTCGGTCGATGACCTCGATCAGGTGGCGGGCTTCCCGGGGGATTTGCTGGACGACCTGAAGCAGCGTTCTACGGTCTAGCTGAGAGGGAGCCGGGGGAGGGGTCCCCCGGACAAAAGCGGG
>DASSVR010000067.1:0-18384 GCA_035705945.1 Solirubrobacterales bacterium | reverse complement strand
GCGCCTCGCCGGCGATTTCCAGGCCCTCCAACCCGGCGTCGATCGCGAGGAAGGCGAGCAGGCCAACCGTGAAGGCGAGCAGCGCGCTGATCCACTCCCGCCCCAGCCGCCGCACGAACGGCAGCCAGAGCATTCCGAGGCTGACCGGGATGACGCCGACGTAGATCCCCAGCAACGCCATCAGGGCGAAGAAGTCGAGGTCGTTCTCCGGCGTTTCCGCCGCGACCGGGATCTCCGCGTCGACGGTGCCGCCGCTGGCGGTGAGGATGAAGATCTCGTAGGCCTCGCCTTCGATCCACGGGTAGTCGATGCGGACCGTGGTCGAGCCGAGGCGCCCGATCTCGCGACCGCCCTCGGCGGCGAACGGCGCGTAGGCGTCGTTGACGGCGACCTGCGCGATTTCGACCGGGTCGGGGCCGTCGTTGCGCAGCGTCAGCTCGATCTCCCCCGGCCGCAGGACGGTGCGTTCGACCGCGACCTCCTCGACCGGCGGCCCGGTTCGGTCGCCGAGCCCGGGGCCGCCGAGCAGGGCGAAGGCGCCGATCGCGGCGGCGATCAGCGCCAGCGGGATCAGCCCCAGCGCCCAGGCGGGCAGGCCGGCTCCCAGGTTGCGCTCGGCGCGGGCTCCCGCCTCCATCAGGCCGGCGCTCCCTTCCCCCAGGGCAGGTCGCAGTACATCGATGCCGCGGCCGCGGCGGTCAGCCGCGAGGGGTCGCCGACGCGGAAGAAGCCCGACCAGCCGAGCTCGGCGAACTCGCTGACGTGGGCGTGGAACATGTAGTCGCCGTCGTAGGGGAATTGCAGCTCGAGGATGCCGCGCTGCGCCTGGCCCTGGATCACGGTGTCGGTGAACTCGGTCGGCTCCAGCGAGGTGCCGGTTGGGAAGTAGTGGAAGAAGTTGCCGTGGATGTGGAAGGAGTTGAGCGGGTCGTACTCGAGCGCGTTGACGAGGTAAATGCGGACCGGGCTTTCGCGCTCGACCTGGATCGGCTCGTCGATGTAGTGGAAGCCGATCGTGTTGACCGCGTAGACCTCGTTGGAGAGGTCGAAGTTGGTGTCGAAGCCGTTCATCACCATCACCATCTCGTCGGCTTCGGAGCGCCCCTGCTTCGGATCGATGACGAAGGCCCCGTAGAGGCCGCGGGCGATGTGGGCGGCGAGCGGGGCGACGTGGCAGTGGTAGAGGTGGAGGCCGAAGGGGGCGGCGTCGAATTCGTAGGCGAAGCTCTGCCCCGGCTCGACCTGGCCGGCGCCGCGGTTCTCGCCGATCCCCGGCATGCCGTCCATCAGCGAGGGGTGGATGCCGTGGAAGTGCATCGTGTGGGGGTGTTCGGAGGCGTTGACGAACTTGATCCGCAGGCGCTCGCCCTCGCGGGCACGCAGGGTCGGCCCCGGGACCCGGCCGTTGTAGGTCCAGGCTTCGAAGCTGACGCCCGGGGCGACCTCGATCTCGCGGTCGTGGGCGACGATCTCCCACTCGCGCAGAACCTGGCCGCTCGCGAGGCGCCGCGTGCGGCCGTAGTCGAAGTCGCGCAGGATCTCGGTCGGGTTGAACCCGTTGGCCTTGTGGTCGACGGTACGGCCGGCGGCGAAGGTCGCGTGCGGGAACTCGGAGTGGCCGGCGTGGGCGCCGTGGGCGCCGTTGGTCTCGGCGACGGCGCTGTCGCCGTTGCGGGTGAGCGCGGTCAGGCCGGCGACGGCCGGGGCCGCCAGGGCGGCGCCGCCTAGCAGCCGGCGGCGGCTGATTCCGTGCTTCTCGGGGTCCATGCCGGTGATTTTGACATATCTAAAAGCGGATTTCGATTCGCCTAAAAACGGGGGTGCGCTTGGGGCGAGGGGGATGACCCTCCGTCACGAATTTGGGAGGTTCCTCCGGGTCATCCCCCTCGCCCACTTGGGCCGGTTCTTAGACTTCGGCAGATGAGTGGATCTGTCGCGGTGGAGTTGGACGCCCAGTACCGGCAGTTGCGGGAGGAGTGTGGGCTGGTCGAGCGGACCGGGCGCGGGTTGCTGATCGTCGCCGGAGCTGAGGCGGCGGAGTACCTGCAGGGGCAGCTGACCAACGACATCGAGTCGCTGCTCCCCGGCGAGGTGGTCTATGCGGCGCTGCTCGACCGCAAGGGGCACATGCAGGCGGACATGCGGGTGCTGCGTCCGGGCGAGGAGCCCGCACTGTGGCTGGACCTGGAGCCGGAGGGGCTCGAGGCGACCCGCCGGCACCTGCAGACGTACAAGATCGGCCGTGACGTCGACGTGCACGACGTCGGCGACCGGCATGCGCTCCTCTCCCTGATCGGTCCGCGCGCGGTGGAGGTCGCCGGCACGGCGGTGCTGCCGGAGCAGGCGTGCGAGGAGACGACGATCGGGGGTGCCAGGTGCCTGGCGGTAGGCACCACCGAGGGCATCGACCTCTTCGTCCCGGCCGCCGAGCAGGCCGGGGTGCGCAACACCCTGCTCGACGCCGGCGCCGTCGAGGTCTCGCCGGCTGCTGCTGAGATTCTCAGGATCGAGTCAGGCCGGCCGCGCTTCGGCGCCGAGATGGGGACCGCAACCATGCCCGCCGAGGCCGGCATCGTCGAGCAGGCCGTCAGCTTCACCAAGGGCTGCTACATCGGCCAGGAGACGGTCGCGCGCCTCCACTACAAGGGCAAGCCCAACCGCCACCTGCGCGGGCTGAGGTTCAGCGCGCCGGCAGCGGCGGGCGACGTCCTTCGCGTCGACGAGAAGGAGGTGGGGACGGTCGGCAGCGCCGCCGTCTCCCCAGCCCTCGGGCCGATCGGCCTCGCCATCCTGCGCCGCGAGGCGGAGCCGGGCGCCACGGTTGCCGTAGGTGAAGATGGCGTTACGGCTGAGGTCGTCGCCCTCCCCTTCGGCTAGATTCAGCCCCGATGGGGCCCGGGAGAGCGAGAGCGGCGGCGGTTGCGGGGCTGATCGGCGCGGCGCTGCTAGTTGCCGGATGCGGCGAATCCCGCCACGCCAACGAGCAGCGGCCGCAGGGCTCGACGCGGGTCAGCGTGACGATCAACCCGAACGAAGTGATCGTCCAGCCGGTGAAGATCGCGATGGGGCCGGAAAAGCTCCAGGAGATCCCGCAGAACCAGCAGCACCCGGAGCCGCCGATCGATACCAAGGTTCCGCTCGACGTGGTCTTCGTCGCCGCCAATCAGACGCCGCAGGACGTGCGCCTGCGGATCCGCGGCACCAAGCATGAATCGGAAACGGTCTATGCCCGCAGCCCCGGCACCTTCCAAGTCAACCTGCCGACCGGGTCGTACGTGATCTCGGCGGCCGGGTTGCCGGGGGCGCGGCCGGCCCACCTGACCGTGGGCCGCTACCGCGCCTCCTCACAGAACGACGTCCTTCTGCCGTAGGAGGAGGGCGCGAGCATCGCCCGCGCCCTCCTGAAAGCCCCGGAATTCGGCAGAAATCAGCCGACGTCCACGGGGATCTGGCCGCCCTCGACACCACCGATGTCCTGGTAGGCACGCAGTGTGTAGGTGCCTGTCAGCCTGATCGGGAGATGCTGCAGCGGGAGTTCGCCGCCGCAAATGAGTTCGGGCCCGATTGTGCTTGTCGCTGTGAACTTCGCGTTTATTGTGAGGTCGACGTCCCTGGGCATGGCGAACCGGTTGTGGTAGACGCCCGCTTCGACCGGCCCCTGGGCCGGGATGTCGTATGTGCAGAGCGAGACGTTTTCAGCGTGCCGGATTGCATTTTCGTAGACGTGGATTTCCATCTGCTGCCCAACGGGGCATTCGAGCCAGGCCTGCATCGTGCCTGTGGTCGTGGGCTGGCCTGTCGTGCCCGGACGGGTGAACCCGATTGTGTAGTCGCAACCGTTGGTTGTGACTGTCGTCGGTGTGCCGGCCGGGTCGGAGATGCAATTTTCGTATGTCGGCGTGAATGTGACGGGGTCCATGGCTCTGGTGATTGTCCCGTCGAGGGTCGAGGCACATGTCACTTCGTGGTTCGGCAGTTCGCCGATGTCCCAGGTGACGCCCCCCAGCTGTTCCCCTGTGAGGATCGCCGGATACTGCGGGGCTGTCAGGACCCCTGTTTCGGCCTGAGCCGCCGGCGCCATAATCGCGGCGATCGCGGCCGCTGCGGTCATTGCCAGGCCTACGGCCTTGAGAATGCGAGTCATTGGACTCTCCTTCCGTTTTGACATGGAGTAACGAGCAGGACCAGAAAAGGCCCCCGAGTTTCCTACCACAGTGGGGAGGCCGATGCTCAAGAAGTTTTGTTAAACGGGATGACTCGGCCGATCCCGCTATAGGTGGGTTTCAAGCCTGAGCGCCGTAAGCGAGGCGCCGGAAGCGCTGGAGGGCGCGAGCATCGCCCGCGCCCTCCGATAACCGTGATCGAGGCGTCTCAATCTGGACAGCTAGCCGACGTCCACACCGATCTGAGCGCCCTCGACACCGCCGACGTCCGTGAAGGCACGCAGTGTGTAGGTGCCTGTCAGAGTGATCGGGAGGTGCTGGAGCAGGCCTTCGCCGCCGCAGACGAATTCCGGCCCGATTGTGCTTTTAGCTGTGAACCTCGCGTTGACTGTCATGTCGACGTCGGGCGGTACTGCCATGGGGCGGTTGTGGTAGACGCCCGCGGCAACCGGTCCCTGCGGGCCGATGTCGTATGTGCAGAGCGAGATTCCGGCTGCGTGCATGGCCGCGTTTTCGTAGATGTGGATTTCCATCTGCGTTCCCACAGGGCAGTTGAGCCATGCCTGCATCGCCCCTGTCGTCTGTCCCCAGCCTGTCGTAGCGGGTTTGGTGAACCCGAAACTGTAGTCGCAACCGTTGGTTGTGATTGTCACCGGCATTGCGCCCGGTTCGGCGACGCAGCCGGCGTT
This sequence comes from Solirubrobacterales bacterium, assembly GCA_035705945.1. GTDB lineage: Bacteria > Actinomycetota > Thermoleophilia > Solirubrobacterales > 70-9 > VAYN01. Next base: position 13,532 of record DASSVR010000067.1, on the reverse strand, counting down.
GTATGTGGGGGTAAATGTGACCGGGTCGGTCGGTTCGGTGATTGTGCCGTCGAGTTTCGAGGGGCCGCACTGGACCGTTTTCAGGGGCCCTTCGCCGATGTCGAAGGTGACGCCGGCGCCGGGCTTCGGCGCTGTCAGCATGGCTGGATACGCTTCGGCTGTCAGGACCCCTGTTGCGGCCTGAGCTGCCGGCGCCATCAGCGCAACCAGCGCGGCCGCCGTGGCCACGGCAAGGCCAAGGGCTTTGAGAATGCGAGTCATCTGGATCTCCCTTCGGTAGTAATTCGAGTAGAACGGACGGGACCTAGATAGGCCCCACTGATTCGTACCACCCCAAGTCGAATACTCAAAAGCCTTTAAGAAGAGCGCGAGCACGCCTGCCTCCCCCGCCCCGCCCGAAGTCGCTGCAAGCGGGATTTCACATCGGCCGGTTCCGTCTGGCGAGTCCGTCAGCCTGGCTGGCATGACCGTCGCACTCGCCGTCGCCGTCCTCGTCCTCGCCGTCGGGCTGATCTACCTGCTGATCGGCCGGCAGCCCGAGGCCGCGGAACAGCCCGACCTCGCCCCCGCGATCCAGGAGGCCGCACAGGAAGCGACCTCTCGCGCGATGAGGGACCTGCTCAAAATCAACGAGGAGCTGCGGAATCGAGATGCGGAGGCGGCGACCGAGGCGCTCGACAAACGGCAGGCCGAGATCAAGAACCTGGCCGAGCGGATCGCCAAGGGGCAGGAGAAGATCGAAGCCGAGGTGCGGCGCCGCGGCGAGACGGACCTGCAGACCCGCACCCTGCTCGAGCAGATGGGGCAGACGATCGGCAACCTCAACAACGAGACCGCCGGGCTGAAGAAGGCGCTGCGCCAGCCGCAGACGCGCGGCCAGTGGGGCGAGCTGCAGCTGCGCCGTTGCGTCGAGATCGCGGGCATGACCGAGCACGTCGACTTCGAGCTGCAGGAAACGCTGCGCACCGAAGATGGGCGTCTCCGGCCAGACGCGCGCTTCCTCCTGCCGGAGGGACGCAGTTTCGTCGCCGACTCGAAGGTGCCGCTGGACGCCTTCCTCGACGCCCAGGAGTGTGAGATAGAAGCGGAGCGCCGGACCCACCTGGAGCGCCACGCGCGCCAGGCCCGCGAGCACGTCCGGAGCCTCAGCTCGAAGGACTACCAGGGGCAGTTCAACCCAGGCGCGATGCCCGACCTGGTGATCTGCTTCATCCCCAACGAGCCCGCGCTGCACGCCGCGTTCGGCGCCGACCCGGGCCTCTTCGACTACGCGCTGGAGCGCAACGTGCTCCTCGTCAGCCCCACCTCGCTGATCGGGCTGCTGCGGACGATGGAGCTGGGCTGGCGCCAGGAGCGGATGGTCGCCGAGGCGGCCGAGATCGCCGAGGCGGCGAAGACCCTCCACGCCCGCTTCGGCAAGTTCCTCGGCGAGTTCGACAAGATCGGCCGCGGCCTGCGCACGGCGACGGGCGCCTACGACACCGCGGTCGGCTCGATGGAACGGCGCCTGCTGCCGCAGCTGCGCAAGGTCGAGGGGCTCGGCGTCGCCCCCGGCAAGGAGATCGAGGCGCCGCAACCGGTCGAGGCGACCGTGCGCGAGATCACGGCCCCGGAGCTGCGCGAGGCGGAGCCGGAGCCCCGCGAAGCCGAAGCCGCCTGAGTCCGGTCTTAACTAGGATGGGCCGCGGAAAGCGACCCGTGGAGGAACCTGGTCTTGGCTGTAGATACGAGTGAAGTCTCGAAGTTGGACGTGGAGCCCGGCACGTTGCCGGAGACGATGGCGGCGTGGGTGATCCGCCAGGAGCGCGAGGGGGAACCGAAGGACGCGTTCCAGTTGGAGCAAATCGAGGTGCCGGAGCCTGGCGCCTTCGAGGTGATCGTGCGGGTGATGGCGGCCGGCGTCAACTTCAACAACGTCTGGGCCTCGCTGGGCGAGCCGGTCTCGGTCTTCGGCTACGGCGACCACCCGGAGTACGGCCACCACATCGGCGGCTCCGACGCCTCCGGCGTGGTCTGGAAGGTCGGCGAGGGTGTAACCCGCTGGCAGCCGGGCGACGAGGTCGTGATCCACTGCAACCAGGCCTCCTACGAGGACGTCGAGGTGCACGGGCTCGATCCCCTGGCGGCGCCGAGCCAGCGGATCTGGGGCTACGAGACCACCTGGGGCTCCTTTGCCCAGTTCACCAAGGTCCAGGCCCAGCAGCTGCTGCCGAAGCCGCGCAACCTCTCCTGGGTCGACTCCTCCGCCTATGGACTCACCTACTTCACCGCCTACCGGATGCTGATGGACCAGTGCAACCTGCAGGCCGGCCACAACGTGCTCATCTGGGGCGCCGCGGGGGGCCTCGGCGTCTTCGCGGTGCAGCTCTGCAAAGCGGCCGGCGCCAACGCGGTCGGCGTCGTCTCCTCCGACGAGAAGGGTGAGCTGGTCAAGCAGCTCGGCGCTGTCGACTACGTCAACCGCAACGAGTTCGGCGAGATGATGCGGACCGACGCCAACCTCGCCGACCCCGCCGCCGACAAGGAGCGCTTCAAGGCGTCGCGTGGCTTCGCCAAGCGGGTCAAGGAGATCCTCGGCGACGCGCCGGACATCGTCTTCGAGCACGTCGGCCGGGCCACCTTCCCGACCTCGGTCTTCACCGTCAAGCCGTTCGGCAAGGTCGTGATCTGCGGCGCCACTTCCGGCTACCAGCTCGACTTCGACGTCCGCTACCTGTGGATGAAGCAGAAGCAGATCATCGGCTCCCACTTCGCCAACGCCTACGAGTGCATGCGGGCGAACCAGCTGATGTCGGAGGGCAAGGTGCGACCGGTCCTCTCGGAGACGATGGGCTTCGACGGCGTCCCCCACGCTCACCAGCTGATGCACGAAAACAAGCACCTCGGCAAGATCTCGATCCTCGTCGGCGCCGAGTCCGAGGAGGAGGGCAAGCACGAGGAGGGCCCCGGCGCGATCCGCGCCGAGGTCGGCGCGTAAGCTCCCGAATCCCCTACGCGAAAGGCGAATCCGATGGCTGAGGTCTGCACGCTCGATTGGCACATCACCCCATTGCGGGCCGACCGCTTCCTCGATCTCTGGGAACCAGCCGCGGCGAAGGCTCCCGCCTACGGCGCCAAGAGCTGGTCGCTGACCCGCTCGACCGACGATCCCCTCGCCTTCCGCCAGACGATGGTCTGGGAGCAGCGCTCGGACTTCGAGCGCTACTGGTACTCGGACGAGATCGAGCACGCCCGCGCGGCGATCATCGACATCTACGACATCCCGCTGCTACCCACCTGGCACACCCTCGTCGCGGCTGAGTAGCGTCAGCGTGGCAGGATTTTCCAGCTGAATCGGGCTGGGGTGGGATCGATGAGGATGCCCGCGGTCGCCCAGACTTTGAAGGTGTGGCGTCCTGGTTTCAGTTTCCGGTAGGTCTTCGGCGAGCGGCAGCGGGCTTTGGCTCTGCCGTCAAGCTTGCAGCGGAAGCCGGCGCCGGCGACGTTGGACGAAAAGGTGAAGGTCGCCGTCGTTTTCGCGGATTTAGGCCGCGGATGACGGCCCAGTTTCGTGTTGGGGACTGGAGATGGTGGCCCTCCAGGCGTCGTGTAGGAGGCCGTATAGCCCGTCTGCGCGGAGCTGACCACAATCGGATGTTCACGGGCGCCGCCGTCGGACCAGCCGGCGAAGGTGTAGGTCCTTCCGCCCAGGACGGCGGTAGGCGGAGCCGAGATGAGGATTTCGGAGCCGTCGATCGCCGGGACGGAGAAGGGCGAGGTCGCTTCCGTCGAGGCGGCCAGCAATGGGATCCCCGGCGGATTCGAGGTGAGCGAGAGGTTGACCGTCCGCGGGTTGATTTTGAGCGTGGCGGTCCCGGAGAGGCCACGTTTGTCGGAGACCCGGAGGACGACGTCGATGTAGGAGGGGTAGTCGTGCTGCGGGGCGACGAATTCCGCGTGCTTGATCCCCGAGAAGGTCTGCAGCGGGTGCACGTGGCAGGCGGTCGGGTTCGCCGGGTCGGGGCAGTGCGCCATACGGGTGACCCAGTAGTAGGGCAGCGGCTCGAAGATGCCGTTCCCGTTGGAATCGACAGCCGACGCGTTGAGGTCGATCTCATCCCCAACCCCCCACTGGAAGCCGGCTGCCGGTTCGGTGATCGTCACCGTCGGCGGTTTGTCCCCCGGGTAGACGGTGATTCGGGCAACGCTGGAGAAGCTTTCGTCGTCTTCCACCCGCACCGCGATCACCCGGTTCGGGCTCAGATCGTCGTCTTCCCGTTCTTCCTGTTCGGCCTCGGTGAAGATCAGCGTCTGGGTTTCTTCGCTGCCGGAGATCTCGAAGACCCCGTCTTCGTCGAGGTCCCATTCGTAGGTCAGGGGATCGCTGGTCGGATCGGTCGATTTGCTTGCGTCGAGGAGGGTTTCGAAATCGCCGCCGGAGTCATAGAGGCCGAAGGGAGGTTCCGCCTCGAGGCGGGCGGTTGGTGAGTTGGGGCGATAGGCGATTCGGTGGATCTCCCCGTCGCCAACGCCTTCTTCGCTGAGGAGGTTGGCGTAGTACAGGTATTCGCCGGGCCCTTCGCTGATCTTCACCCCGGGGTAGACCTTGCCCTCCCGCAGGAAACGCACGATCGTCGCCGGATCGGGTTTGCCGTCCTCGCCTGCGAGCATCGCCCAGATGCAGCCGCGAACGGCGTCGGCGAAGAAGAGGGCGCCCTGGTAGGGGGCGGGGAGCTGAGTTCCCTCGTAAAGGGAGATGCCGCCGACCGCCGAGCCCGATTCGGTCGGGCATTCGTCTTCCGGCACCACCGTCTGCTTGTGGCTGTAGCTGAAGAGGGGCAGCGAGGTGGGGTTCGGGTTGGGCGAGTACATGGCATTGCAGACGTTGAGCCCGAGGTTCTTGAACTGGAACTGCCGTTGGATTCCCTCGTAGCAGGGCCAGCCCGAGTTGTAGAGCGCTTTCGGGGGCGCTTCAAAACGCTCGATCTCCTCGATCTCCGAGGAGCCGACGTTGCCGGTGTAGATCTCGCCGGAAGCGGAGTCGAAGGTGAAGCGGAACGGGTTGCGGAAGCCCTTGGCGACCGTGCGGCGGGTGTTTTCGTCGCCGCTCGCCGCCAGCGGGTTGCCTTCGAAGGCGGCACCGGTATCGGGATCGAGGCGGAGGATGGCGCCGTTGAGGACTTCCAGGTTCTGCGCCCGCAGAGCCCCTCCTTTTGATGCCGACATCGGGCTTGGAGTGGTCCCGGCTGGACTCGGCGGATCGCCGCAAGGGTTGGGGGGCGTACCCAGCTGACCCCAATCGGGGATCGATTCGTAGGCGGCACCGTCGCCGCCGCTGACGTACAGCGCCCCTTCGGGGCCGAACTGAAGCTCACCCACGGAGTGAGAGGAGAACTGCTGGCACCAGCCCTGGAGCAGCTCTTCCTCTTTCGGCAGTCCGCCTTCCTCGACCGCGTGGTTGGGATCGAGCAGGTTCTCGGTGAGGCGCACGAGGCGCCCGCTCACCAGGCAGGAGGCGCTGCTGTTCTGGCTCGGGCAACCGGGATCGCCGCTGACGCCGGGGGTCCCGTATTCGGGTTCTTCCGGGTCCCAAGGTTGGCCCAAAACGTGGTCCCAGGTGTAGAGCGCGTAGACGTAGGGCCGCCCGGTGGTGAATTCCGGATCCAGCTCCAGCCCGAGCAGGCCACGGTCGCCGTTGTCGTAGACGTCGGCGCGGAGGTCGGCGAAAACATCGGGCGTGGCGTCTTCGAGGTCGTCGAAGACGAGGATCCGGCCGGGCTTCTCGGCGACGAAGACGCGGCCGTCGGCGGCGAAGCTGAAGTTGGTCGGCTGTTCGAGGCCACCGAAGACGACTTCGTCCTGAAAGCCTTCCGGCAGGGCCGGTTCGGCGGCGACGCCCGTCGGCAACGCGAGCAGCGTGATAAGCACGGCCGCGGTGCTGCAGATCGTCGTGCGAACCGGCCCCCGCCTCCTCACGCGCGCTCCAGCGGCGCCATCGTCAACCCAGCCCCCTCGAGCTGCTCCCAGTAGTGCTCGGCGGGCTCGCGCGGCCCCGTCCAAACGATCGCCTGGCCGCCGTTGTGGATCTGGTCGGCGATCCGGTGCCCCTGCTCGAGGCTTACCCCCGGCAGGACCCGGGCCAGCGTCTGAGCCACGTGGTCGAAGGTGTTGTGGTTGTCGTTGCAGACGATTATCCGCCAGTTCCCGCCCAGGCCGGAGTCGGGACCGGCGGTTTTCGGGCGCTCGATGGTGCTCGTCGACATGGGCGAATTATGACCCCCGTTCGTTACATCGACGACTTCGGCGGGCGGCTAAAACGGGCTGGGGACGCGGACGACGACATCATCGACCGAGGCGATGATCCCGTTGCCGTTCTTGATCGTCCCGACTACCACCGTGGCGTTGCGGCCGGTCAGGTCGCCCGCGCCAGCGTCGACGGCTTCGCCGACGACCGTTTTACCCACGTAGGCGACGAGGCGCGCCTGGCCTTTTTCGGGGCCGCTGGTGACGTTGACCGCGCGCAGCCGCAGGACATTGGCTTCGTTGATCCCCTTGACCGCCTGCTCGTTCTTGGCGATCGCCAGATATTTGGTCTCCCCCTGGGTGACCTTGATCAGCTGCGCCTTACGCTGGCGCGGGAAGACCAGCAGCTGGTACTTGGCGCCACCGCCGGCTCGCAGCTCGAGGCCGAGGAAGGCCTTGCGCTGAAGGTCGGTGGGGGTTCCGCTGAGGAGGCGCTCGGTGGCGGCGATCTCTAGATCGCGACCGAGGACCGGCGTACGGAAGGAACAGGCAGCCGTTTTTTTGCCGAGGGTGATCCGCATTGCGCCGTTGGCGCCGGCGCGGTCGCAGTTGCGGCCGGCGAGCTTGATCAGCTGGCTGCGCTGGGCGAGCGTCTCCATGCTGTTGCGGTAGATGCCGATCATTGCCGCTCCCGCGATGGCGCAGGCGAGCAGGCTGGCCGCGAGCACGGCGAGGAGGGCGGGAATTCGAAGCCTCATCGAGTCGCCAGCCTAAACACAGGCGGCGCCGAAAGATGCGGGCCGCGGCGGACTGAACGGGGGATTTCGGGCCCCGCCAACCCGGCGTTCGTCCTTTATTCGTGACGAAGCTAACAAAGGACGAACGCCGATCCCAAATATCATTTGGCGCATGAGCGACCACCGACTTTCCCAGCCCGACCGGCCGTGGGTGATGCGCACCTACGCCGGCCACTCCGACGCCCGCCGCTCCAATGAGCTGTACCGGCGCAACCTGGCGAAGGGGCAGACGGGGCTCTCGGTGGCCTTCGACCTGCCGACCCAGACCGGCTACGACCCGGATCACGTCCTCTCTCGCGGGGAGGTCGGCAAGGTCGGCGTCTCGATCGCCCACAAGGGCGACATGCACCAGCTGCTCGACGGAATCCCGCTCGATGAGATGAACACCTCGATGACGATCAACGCAACCGCGGCCTGGCTGCTCGGCCTCTACGTGACGGTCGCCGAGGAGAACGGCGTCGACCGCTCGCAGCTCAAGGGCACGACCCAGAACGACATCATCAAGGAGTACCTCTCGCGCGGCACCTACGCCTTCCCGCCGGAGCCCTCGATGCGGCTGATCGCCGACATGGTCGCCTTCAGCGTCAACGAGGTGCCGAGCTGGAACCCGACCAATATCTGCAGCTACCACCTGCAGGAGGCCGGGGCGACGCCGGTGCAGGAGATCGCCTACGCGCTCTCGACCGGGATCGCCGTTCTCGACGAGGTGAAGGCGCGCGGGCAGGTCGCCGACGAGGATTTCCCCAAGGTCTTCGGACGCATCTCCTTCTTCGTCAACGCCGGAATCAGGCTCGTCGAGGAGATCGCGAAGCTGCGGACGATGGCGGCGCTCTGGCAGGAAATCGGCCGTGAGCGCTACGGGGTCACGGACGAGAAGATGCTGCGCTTCCGCTACGGGGTGCAGGTCAACAGCCTGGGACTGACCGAGGCGCAGCCGGAGAACAACATCCAGCGGATCGTGCTCGAGGCGCTGGCCGTGACGCTGAGCCGCGACGCCCGGGCGCGGGCGATCCAGCTGCCGGCCTGGAACGAGGCGATGGGCCTTCCGCGCCCCTGGGACCAGCAGTGGAGCCTGCGGATCCAGCAGGTGCTGGCGAACGAGACCGACCTGCTCGAGTACCCCGACATCTTCGAGGGCTCCGTCGTCATGGACGGGCTGGTCGCGGAGCTGACCGAGGGGGCGCGGGCGGAGATGGCCGTGGTCGAGGAGCACGGCGGCGCCGTCAACGCCGTCCCCTACATGAAGGCGCGCCTTGTCGAGTCGCACCGCGAGCGGGTGGCGCGGATCGAGGCCGGCGAGCAGAAGGTCGTCGGCCAAAACAGCTTCACCGAGACCGAGGACTCGCCGCTGACGGCGGGGGCCGACGGCGGCATCCTGACCCCGGACCCCGAGGTCGAGCGCGAGCGGGTCGAGGCGCTGGCGGAGTGGAAGGCCGAGCGCGACGAGGACGCGGTGCGAGCGGCCCTGGAGCAGCTCGCCAAGGCCGCCGCAGACGACAGCGTCAACATCATGCCGGCGACGATCGCCGCCGCCATGGCGGGCGCGACGACCGGCGAGTGGGCGCAGACGATGCGCGACGTCTTCGGCGCCTACCGGGCGCCCACCGGCGTCGACGGGGCCTCGGCGCCAGGGGAGCGCGAGCAGCTGGAGGAGATCCGCCGCCGCGTCGACGAGACCTCCGAGAAGATCGGCCACCGGATCAAGATCCTGGTCGGCAAGCCCGGCCTCGACGGACATTCCAACGGCGCCGAGCAGGTGGCGCTGCGGGCGCGCGACGTCGGCATGGAGGTGATCTATCAGGGGATCCGATTGACCCCGGAGGAGATCGCCGAGTCGGCCGTCCAGGAGGACGTCGACGTGGTCGGCCTCTCGATTCTCTCCGGCAGCCACCTGGAGCTGATTCCCGAGGTGGTGCGACTGCTGCGGGACGAAGGGCTGGAGGTGCCGGTGGTGGTCGGCGGGATCATCCCCGTCGCCGACGCCGAGCGCCTGCGCGAGGCCGGCGTCGCCGGCGTCTATACGCCGAAGGACTTCGACGTGAACAGGATCATGGGCGAGATCGTCGAGTTGGTTGGCCAGCGCGCCGGCGCAGGCGCGGCCGCCTGAGCCCGCCGCCGATTCACCCCGCCTGGCGCCAAGCGGCCTCGCTCGCAACAATGGGTCGATGAGCGAGCTCAACGGGGACCGGACCGCCTGGCTTCGCTGCTATCGCTGTTGGTCCCAGAACCTCGAGATTCAGATCCATTACGACGCGATCCGCCGGGTCGACCCCGAGTCGGGGGCGCTGGCCGACGGCGTCGACGAGGTCCAGGAATCGGTCGTCCAGTGCCTCAACTGCATGCACGACCAGCCCCACCTGACCTTTGAAGGTGACCACGTGGTGCCGATCGAGGACCGCTGGGAGCGGATGGTTGCCGGCACCCCCTGGGTCGCCTCCTGCACCGTCACCGTCGACCAGGACCGCGTCGAGAGCTGCTCGGGCCCGGAATCGATCGAGTTCCTCACCTACGGAGCCTTCGGCGACGCCGGCGTGCGCGAGTTCTTTACCCACGTCCGCTTCCACAAGCACGACGAGGAGCGGATCGTGATCCACCTCTTGGTCGAGCTCTACGCCCGCTCAGCCCAGGAGGCGACCGAGGTCCTGGAAGACGCCGCCCAAGGCCAACTGGAGATCACCTCCCTGGCCGAGGAGTCCCGCCCTCCGGCCCACGCCTCCGGCGAGGCGCATTAGGCGTTTGGTCAGTTAGACCGCCTATAGCCGGGCTAACTGACCAAATGTGTTAGTCGACGTTGTCGGCCGCGGCTTCCGGCGACTCGCCGGCGTCCCGCTTGGGGACGAGCACCAGGCGCTTGAACTCGGCGACGAGGACGCCGTCCTGGTTGAGAACGCGGGTGTGGACCTTGACAATGCCGCGGTCCGGCTTCGATTTCGAGGGCTTGACGTCAAGCACCTCGGTCTCGCAGAAGAGGGTGTCGCCGTGGAAGACCGGGTTCGGGTGGCTGAGCTCTTCGGTCGCCAGGTTGGCGATCGCCTTGCCGGAGACGTCGGAGACAGACATGCCGAGCGCAAGCGAGTAGACGAGCGGCCCGACGACGACGTTTTTCCCCTGCTGTGAGCCCTGGGCGTATACGTCGTTGATGTGCAGGGGATGGTGGTTCATCGTGATCAGGCAGAAAAGGTGGTCGTCCGCCTCGGTCACGGTCTTCGCCGGCCAGTGCTTGTAGACGGCGCCGACCTCGAACTCCTCGAGGTAGCGGCCGTAGCTGTGCGCGCCGGTCGCCTCGCGCTCAGCCTGGTCGGTGGTCAGCTCGTACTTCTCGGTCATAGCTTGGTTTCGTCCCCCTTGGAAGTTTGGCGGCGCCGGATGCTATCTGCCGCTCCCATCCGGAGGCTGTATCTAGACTGGGCGCGATGCAGATCGGGATCATCGGCCTCGGTTACGTGGGGCTGCCGCTCGCCGTCGCCTTCGCCGAAGCGGGATGCGACGTGGTCGGCCTCGACGTCGACCGTTTCAAGGTCGAGGCGCTGAACGCCGGCGACAGCTACATCGAGGACGTACCCGGCTCCGCGCTGGCGCCGCTCGGCGAGCGGCTGCGGGCGACGACCGACTACGCCGACCTCGCCTCCTGCGACGCCGTGATCCTCTGCGTGCCGACCCCGCTGAGCGACTCGCGCGAGCCGGACCTCACCTACCTGGTCGATTCGGCGACGGCGCTGGCGAAGGTGCTGCGGTCCGGGCAGCTGGTGGTGTTGGAGTCGACCACCTATCCGGGCACCACCCGCGAGCGGCTGCTGCCGCTCCTCGAGACCTCCGGGCTCACCGCGGGCAGCGACTTCCACCTCGCCTTCTCGCCAGAGCGGATCGACCCCGGACGCACCGACTACACCGTCAAGACGACCCCGAAGCTGGTCGGCGGACTGACCGAGGCCTGCACCGAGCGCGCCCGCGGCCTCTACTCGGAGATCTGCGACACCGTGGTCGTCCTCTCCAATCCCGAGGCCGCCGAGCTCTCGAAGCTCCTGGAGAACATCTTCCGCTCGGTCAACATCGCCCTCGTCAACGAGCTGGCCCAGCTCTGCGATCGGCTCGAGATCGACGTCTGGGAGGTGGTCGAAGCGGCGGCGACCAAGCCGTTCGGGTTCATGCGCTTCGATCCCGGTCCCGGCATGGGTGGCCACTGCCTCCCCGTCGACCCCTTCTACCTCGCCTTCCGAGCGCGCCAGCACGACTTCTACCCGGAGTTCATCGAGCTCGCCGGCAAAGTGAACCAGGCCCAGCCTGGCTTTTGCGTCGAACGGATCGAGCGGGCCCTCAACGGCGTGCGGAAGCCGATAAACGGCTCCCGCATCCTGATCCTCGGCGTCAGCTACAAGGGCGGCGTCGGCGACACGCGCGAATCGCCGGCGCTGAAGATCATCGGCCGCCTCCAGGACCTCGGCGCCGAGGTCTCCTACCACGACTCCTTCGTGGCGGAGCTGCCGGGCCACGGCCTCTCCTCGGTGGACCTCGACGAGGCGCTGCGCGACGCGGATATCGCCGCGATCGTCACCGCCCACCCCGACGTCGACTACGAGCGGGTGGTCGCCGCGGCACCACTAGTGGTCGACTTCCGCGGCGTCACGCGGGGGATCACCGCGGACAATCTCGTCCGGCTCTAGCGCCTAGGACTCCGCAATGCCCACGGGGTCGGGGAAGCCCCAACCGAACCTCCCCGCTGTTGTGAGGGCGGGGCTTCCCCGACCCCGCTCAGTGCACCTTCCTGAGGCGGGAGCGTTCCTCTTGCTTCTCCACCACTTGCACGATCAGCTTGATCACGTTTGAGTCGCCGGTCGCCTTGATGTGGCCGGTCTCGGCGGCGCGTCGGTAGCTCTTCAGCGTCCCTTTCTCGGCCAGCTCGTTGAACTGGGGGCGGTCGATCTCGACCAGCACCCGCTCGTCCTGGGCGAGGTCTTTGCTGATCTTCAGCCCGGGCAGCTCCACCCGGTAGAGCTGGATGTCGTGTTTGGCTTTCAGTTGGAGGCCGAAGACCAGCTTCAGGTTCTGCAGCGCGGGTACTTCGGCCTGGAAGCGCTCGACGGCGGTGCGGATCAGCTCCGAGGTTGAGGCCATCGGAGTGATGCTAGCCCAGAGGAGGGTCCTCTCCCCGCTGCGGCCTCAAGTGCCCGCGTCTAGATCTTGTGCCGCTGCAGCAGCTTCTTGCCGATCACCATCCGCTGGATCTCCGAGGTGCCCTCGCCGATCAGCAGCAGCGGCGCGTCGCGGTACAGGCGCTCGATCTCGTACTCCTTCGAGTAGCCGTAGCCACCGTGGATGCGGAAGCTTTCCTCGACACAGAACTTGCCGGTCTCCGAAGCCAGGAGCTTGGCCATCCCGGCCTCGAGGTCCGAGCGCTCGCCGGCGTCCTTCATCCGCGCCGCTTTGCGGGTGACGAGGCGAGCGGCCTCGACTTGGGTCGCCATGTCGGCGAGCTTGAACTGGATCGCCTGGTGCTGGGCGATCGGCTTGCCGAAGGTCTTCCGTTCCTGGCTGTAGCGGAGGGCCAGCTCCAGCGCGCGCTGGGCGATGCCGACGCCGCGGGCGGCGACGTTGACGCGGCCGACCTCGAGCGCGTCCATCATCTGCACGAAGCCCTGGCCGACTCCCGCCTCCTCGCCGCCGAGGATGCGCTCCGGCGGGCACCTGTAGCCGTCGTAGACGAGCTCGGTTGACTCGACGCCCTTGTAGCCCATCTTCTTGATCTTCGGCGGCACATCGAGGCCCTTGAAGTCGCCCTCGTTCTGGTCCTTCCAGGCCTCCTTCTCGGTGATGAAGCAGGTCATCCCCTTGTAGGGCGGGTCGGCCTGGGTGTCGGTCTTCATCAGCACAAAGACGACGCTGGAGCCGAGGCCGTTGGTGACCCACATCTTCTGCCCGTTCAGCTCCCAGTTGCCGTCGTCGCCCTTCTTGGCGGTCGACTTGATGCCCTGGACGTCGGAGCCGACCTCGGGCTCCGAGAGCGAGAAGGCGGCGCGGATCTCGCCCGTGGCCATCTTCGGCAGGAAGTACTCCTTCTGCTCGTCGGTGCCGAACTTCATCAGCAGGTAGGAGCCGATGAAGTGGGTGTTGACGACACCGGAGATCGAGATCCAGCCGCGCGAGAGCTCTTCGACAATCATCGCGTAGGTGGTCAGGTCGAGCCCCATGCCGCCGTACTCCTCGGGGATCGTCACCCCGAAGAGGCCGAGCTCCTTCATCTGCTCGACGATCGGCTCCGGGAAGGAGTCCTCGTGGTCGTAGTGCTCGGCGTTGGGGATGATCTGCTCGTCGGCGAACTGGCGCACCATCTCGGTGATCGCCTGCTGCTCGTCGGTCATTTCGCGGTGCGCGACGGTGTCTACGGCCATGGCTCCTGTTTCAGGTTGTTGGAAGTCTTCCCTTAGCGCGGCAACGCGGGTGCGGCGCTCCGGAGAGCCAAGGATATAGACGCGGGTTCGGCCTCGGGGTCGACGGCGCGCAGGGCCGCGGCCGCCT
>DASSVR010000066.1:0-7330 GCA_035705945.1 Solirubrobacterales bacterium | reverse complement strand
TCTCGGTCGACTACCGCCTCGCGCCCGAGCACCGCTTTCCGGCCGCCGCTGAAGACGCCATCGCCGCCTACGCCTGGGCAGCCGACAACGCCGCCCAGCTCGATGCCGACCCCGAGCGGGTCGCCGTCGGCGGCGACAGCGCCGGCGGCAACCTCGCCGCGGTCGTCTCCCTGCTCTCCCGCGAGGAGAGCCTCGCGCCACCGCGGATGCAGCTACTGATCTACCCGGTCACCGAGGCCGGCGAGGAGACCCCCTCACGCCGGCTGTTCGCCGAGGGCTTCCTCCTCACCAGGCGCGACATGGACTTCTTCGAGGGGCACTACCTCGGTTCCGGCGCCGACCGGGACGATCCGCGCATCTCCCCCCTCCGCGCTCAGGACCTGAGCGGGCTGCCCCCCGCCTACATCGCCACCGCCGGCTTCGACCCGCTCCGCGACGAGGCCGAGGACTATGCGCGGCGACTGCGGGAGGCCGGCAACCTCGTGGCCTTGCGGCGGCACCCCGGCCTCGTCCACACCTTCGCCAACCTGACCGCGATCTGCCCCTCGGCGCGCCAGGCGATGCTGGAAGCGGCCGGAGCGCTGCGGATGGGGCTCGCCGCCTGAGCGTCTACTCGTACTGCAGAGATTGCAGCACGTCCAGGCGAGAGGCGCGCCTGGCGGGCAGGATCGCCGCCAGCACGCCGGCCAGGGCGGCGAGAACGAGCAGGACCGCGAGTGAGATCACCGGGAAGGAGAGGGTGAAGCCTTCGTCCTTGAGGGGCTGGGCGATCAGCACCGCGAAGACGATCCCGAGGACCATGCCGAGGATCGCTCCGATCAGGGCCGTGATCACCGCCTCGTAGCGGATCATCGTCCGCACCTGGCGACGCGACATCCCGATCGCCCGCAGCATCCCCAGCTCGCGGGTGCGCTCGTGGATCGAGAGGGCCAGGGTGTTGGCGATCCCGAACAGGGAGATGATGACCGCCAGAGCCAGAAGCGCGTAGATCAGGGCGAGCAGCTGATTGACCTGATCTTCCTGGTTCTCCTTCAGTTCCTGCTGGTTGACCACCTCGGCGGTGGGGAAGCGGTCTTCGAGCAGGCTCTCGATCCGGCTCTGGACGTCGTCGGCGCTTGCCTCGGGGTCGGTCTTGACGAGGTCGATCAGGTCCTGGATCTGGCCGAAGTCACGGGCCAGCACGGCCTGGGTGAGGATCGCCTGGCCGACCAGGCCGACCTCGGTTTCGTAGGTGCCCGCGACGCGGAAGGCCGGCTGGGCGCCCGCCTGACTCAGCAGCCGGAAACGGTCGCCGACCTCGAGATCGTGGGAGGAGGCGAAGGAGTCCTCGAGCAACGCCTCGTCGTCGCGCAGGTTGCGCAGCCTCGCCGGTCCCCCCTCCTCCCATTCCAGTTCGAAGACCTCGCCGGCGTCACCGGAGAGGCCGTTGACGCGTGCTTTCGCGCCGGAGCCGATGAGCTCCGCTTCCGCCCCCCGCAACGTCGCCACCAGCTCCACCCCCGAGACCCTCGCCGCCTCGGCCGCGGCCCCCGGGGGGATCGGCGAGAAGCCGTCGGTGTTCTGGATCACCAGGTCCCCCTGGAAGGTGTTGTCAACCGCCTCGGAGATCGAGCTCTTGAGGCCGGCGGCGAAGATGGTGACGAAGGCGACCAGGGCGAGGCCGATCATCAACGCCGCCGCGGTGATCGCGGTGCGGCCCGGGTTCCGCTGCGCGTTCTCACGCGCGAGCTTCCCGGTCAGGTGGCGCAGCCGCTCCATCGGCACCCCGGCAACCGCCGCCAGCGGCCGGACCAGCACGGGGCTAAAGAGGGAGACGCCGATCACGAAGAGGACCGCGCCGATGCCCATCAGCCCCGCCGCGGCATCGCCGTCGGCGCCGCCGAAGAGCCCCGCCGCGACGAGGCCCAACCCGGCGAGACCAAGCAGGACCGAGAGCAGAGCGTTTACCACCCGGCGGCGCCGGCCGGGCTGGGTGATCTCGGCGTGCAGGGCGGCGATCGGCGGCACCCGCGTCGACCGCAGCGCTGGGATCAGCGAAGAGACGACGGTGACCACCAATCCGACGAGCAGCGAGACGATCACCGTGCGGCTCTTCATCACCAGGTCGGTCGTCGGCAGGTCGATGCCGATCGCCTGGAAGAGGGTCTTCAGGAGAAGGGCGATCCCGAAGCCACCGGCGATCCCGATCGCCGCTCCGATCAGGCCGATCGTCGCCGCTTCGGCGACGACGGAGCGGAGGATCTGCCCGCGCGAGGCTCCCAGCGCCCGCAGCATCCCGAACTCCGAAATTCGCTGCGCGACGGTGATCGAGAAGGTGTTGAAGATCAGGAAGGCGCCGACGAAGATCGCGACGAAGGCGAAGACGAGCAGCAGGGTCTGCAGGAAGCCCAGGTTTTCGCGGATTTCGTCGGAGCCGCGTTCGGCGTTTTCCTGCGCGGTCTCAACCCGCACCGAGGACGGCATCAGCTTTTCGACCCTGCGCTTGAGGACGAGCGGCGAGACGCCCTCCTCGGCGGCGATCAAGATCTGGTCGAATTCCCCCTGCTTGTCGGTGACTTTCTGCGCCTCCGGCAGGGTCAGCTGCGCGATGCTGGCGCCGCCGACGGAGGCGCCGCCGAGACGGGTCAGGCCGACCAGGCGGTAACTCTTCGCCGGCACCCTGCCGACGATCACGATCCGGTCACCGACCGCGAGGCCGGCCTCCTCGGCGGCGGCTTCGTCCAGTGAGGCTTCGGTGGGAGTGCGGGGTGGGTGTCCCTGCACGTACTCCAGCGACTCCAGCTGGCCGGGCATCGTCGAGGAGATGAACTTCGGTGAAAATTTGGCGCCGATCGCGTCGCCCTTCTCGTTGAAGAAGCCGCCGAGGGTGAAGACAGCGCCGGCGGCGAGCTTCACCCCCTCGACCCGTTCGATCTTCGGCAGCAGCGAGGCGCTGATCGTCGGCGTTTCGCCGCTTTCTTGTTTGACCAGATTCTCGGAGCTGACGACGACGCTGGTCCCCTTCAGCGACTCGCCGAAGATCTCGTCGAAGGCAGCGAAGATCGTGTCGGTGAGGACGTACGACCCCGCCATGAAGGCGACGCCGAGGAACACGGCGAAGGTGGTCGTGATCGCCCGGACCTTGCGAGCCCAGAGGCTCTTGAGGCTGAGGCTAGTCAAACCGCTTCTGCATCTCGATGACTTCGTCCGTCGAGCCGGGAGCGGCGTCGCCTGCGATCCGGCCGTCCTGCAACGTGATCAGGCGGTCGGCGTGGGCGGCGGCGGCCGGGTCGTGGGTGACCATCACCACGGTCTGGCCGTAGTCGTCCACCGCGGCGCGCAGCAGCTTCAGCACCTCCTCGCTGGCCTTCGAGTCGAGGTTTCCGGTCGGCTCGTCGGCGAAGACGACCTCCGGCTTGGTGACCAGGGCACGGGCGACGGCGACGCGCTGCTGCTGGCCGCCGGAGAGCTCAGAGGGACGGTGGCCTCGCCGGTCGCCGAGATCGACGGTGCTGATCAGCTGGTCGACCCACTGCTGGTCGGGCTTGCGGCCGGCGATCGAGAGCGGCAGGACCAGGTTCTCCTCGGCGGTGAGGACGGGGAGTAGGTTGAAGAATTGGAAGACGAAGCCGAACTTGTCGCGGCGCAGCCGCGTCAGCTCGGCGTCGTCGAGCTTGGTGATGTCGACGCCGTCGAGCTCCACCGTCCCCGAGGTCGGCTTGTCGAGGCCGGCAAGGATGTGCATCAGGGTCGACTTGCCGGATCCGGAGGGCCCCATGATCGCCGTGAAGCGGCCGCGCTCGAAGCCCGTCGTGACCCCGTTGAGCGCGTCGACGGCGGCATCGCCCTCGCCGAAGCGCCGGTGGAGGTCGGTGGCGACCACGACTGGTCCGTTGGCGCTCACTGGGAGGGCACGGTATCGAGAAAGGATGGCCGGGGAGTCCTTTTCCCCAGAGCCCTTCCCCTGGTCGCCCGTTAGCCTGCCGCCGATGCCGCTGGCTGACCGCTTCGACGGATTCCTGGTCGACCTCGACGGCGTCGTCTGGATCGGCCCTGAGCCGGTGCCGGGGGCGGTGGAAGGGTTGAGGGGCTTGCTGGAGGCCGGCAAGCGACTCGTCTTCGTCACCAACAACCCGGGCCGCCACCCGGAGGCATACGCGCAGCGGCTGCGGGAGATGGGGGTCGAGGTCGGGCCCGAGCGGGTGGTGACGGCGGGGGTGGTCGCGGCGCGGCTCGCCGCCGAGGCGGTGCCTGGCGGCGGCGCCTTCGTGATCGGTGCGCCGGCGTTGAAGGAGCTGGTGGCGGCCGCCGGGCTTGGGGTGCTGGCGGGCGAGGCGGGCCGCGGGGCGGACGTCGTCGTCGTCTCCGGTCACCGCGGTTTCGACTACGGAGAGCTGCTGACGGCGAAGCGGGCGCTGGACCGCGGTGCCGCCCTGATCGCCACCAGCCGTGACGCGACGATGCCGATGCCGGGGGGTGAGGTACCCGGTACCGGCGCCGTGCTGGCGGCGGTGGAGGCTGCCTCCGGACGCACGGCCGAGATCGCCGGCAAGCCTGAGCGGCACCTGTTCGAGATGGCGCTCGAGGCGATCGGCGGTGACGGCCGGGTGGCGATGGTCGGCGACCGGATCTCCTCCGACATCGAAGGGGGACGGCGGGCAGGGCTGGAGACGGTCCTCGTCCTCAGCGGGACCACCCCGCGCGGCGACGCGGAAGCGGCCGATCCAGGGCCGAACCACGTGCTCGAGGGTCTACCAGGCCTGCTGACGTGAGCGTCACCGCGCAGCCAGCGGCGAGCGTCGACCCGCGCCCCGGCCGCAGCTTCGCGGGGATCTTCGCTGTCACCTTCTGCGGCGTAGTCGCGATCGGCTCGGTGCTGCCGGTCCTGCCCCGCTACATCCACGGCCCACTCGACTCGGGCGACCTGGCGGTCGGGATCGTGATCGGGGCCTACGCGGTGACGGGGCTGCTGCTGCGGCCGGTCGCGGGCCGTCTCGCCGACACCCGCGGGCGCAAGCCGACGGTGCTGGGGGGCGCGGCGCTGGTCGCGATCGGCGGGCTGCTCTACCTGCCGAGCCTCGGCATCGGCGGCCTCGTGCTCGCCCGCATCGTGCTCGGCGCCGGCGAGGGGACCGTCTACACCGCCGGCTCGGCCTGGATCGTCGACCTGGCGCCGGACGAGCGCCGCGGCCGGGTGCTCGGCCTCTACGGGCTCGCGGTCTGGGGCGGCCTCAGCGTCGGGCCGCTCGTCGGCGAGCTGCTGCTCGACGTCGGCGGCTACACCAGCGTCTGGCTGTTCGCGGCCGTGGTTCCCGCTCTCGGCGCCCTGATCGCGGTCAGCGCCCGCGATCCCTTCGTCCCGACCGAGCACGCCGAGCCGCACCCCCTGGTGGCGCCGGAGGCCGTCGGCCCGGGGGTCGCGATCGCCCTCGCCTCGGTTGGCTACGCCGCCGTTGCCACCTTCATCGTCCTGCACCTGGAAGCCCGCGGGATCGGCCACGGCGCCCTGGTCTTCGGCGCATTCGCGGCGACGATCGTGATCACGCGGCTGTTCCTCGGCCACCTGCCCGATCGGGTCGGCGCGGCGCCGGTGGCGATCGCGGCGACGCTCGGTGAGGCCCTGGGGCTGGTCCTGATCGCGGTCGCCCACAGCCTCCCCGTCGCCCTCGCCGGCGGCGTCGCGATGGGCGCCGCCTTCTCGCTGCTCAACCCGGCGCTGATGCTGATCGCCCTCGGCCGCGTCTCGCAGCGGGCCAGGGGCGCGGCGATGGGCACCTACACCGCCTTCTTTGACCTGGGCGTCGGGCTCGGGGCGCCGATGGCCGGGCTGGTCGCCGCCCTCGCTGGCTACGAAGCCGCCTTCTTCTTCGCGGCGGGGGCCTGCGTCTCTTCGGCGCTGCTGGTCCTCGCCTCGCGCCGCCGGCGGCGGTCGCGGGTTCGGACCTAGCCGCCGCAGCGGCGGCCGTCCTATCGTTCCCCGACAAGCAGCGTCTGCAGTCCCCGGCCGATCCGCCCGCCGCGGTCGGCGAGGACCGACTCCGCGGTGCCGATCCCGTTCCCCTGCGGCAAGGTCACCGCATCGACGCAGATCCACTCCCCCTCCGGCATCCGCTCCAATTGCACGGTGAGGTCGACGTTGATAAAGAGGAAGCGGCGGAAGTCGAGCGAGGCGCTGACGCCGTTGCCGACGTCGGCGACGACCAGGGTGCGCTGCAACGGAGTCGGCTCCTCGCCGGCGATCAGCGGCTGGCGCATCCGCAGCCAGACGGTCGCCGGCCCCGGCTCGAGGAAGCCGCCGGCGACGAAGCGGACCTCCATCGCCGAGTGGTAGCCGTGCTCCTCCCCAGTTGGGAAGAAGCCGACCTCCGATCCCTGCTCCGGCGGGAGCGGCGGGTCGCCGGCGACGAGCGCCTCGGCCGGGATCTCGATCTCCGCGGTCCGGATCCGCCAGCCGCGGGCCCGCATCAGCGCCTCCCCGTCGCGGTCGCTCAACTCGGCCTCGACCATCTGCACGCGCCGTCCCGGCCGCGCCACCCGGGCCTCAACCCTGACCGGGGCGATGGGAACCGAGCGCAGGATCTCGAAGGTGACCCGGCCGAGCTGGAACTCGTCCGTCTCCGGCAGCTGCTCGATCGCGTGGCCAAGCAGGGCGGCGGGCGGCCCCGCGTGCTGCGCCCCCGGATCCCATGGCCCGCGCGTCAGCTCGGTCGCTGCAAAGAGTTCCCCGTCGCGCTCGTAGAAGGCCTGGAACACGGCGGAGATCCTAGGTCTCAGCAGCCGCGGGTGCCGAATTGCTGCGTCCACACGTGGGCGCCGCTCGTCCCTTCGAGCTCGCCAACCTGGAGGCCGATGCCGATGTCCTCGAAGGGGCCGAGGATGTTGCGCCGGTGCCCAGATGATCGGATCCAGGCCTTGAAGATCGCCCGCGGGCTGCCGAGCCTGCCGGTGCCCCAGGCGATGTTCTCCGCCGCCTGCCAGCAGCCACCGCGGATGTAGCCGGTGCGCTCCATCCAGTAGGTGAACTCGCGCCCGCAGGCCTCGTGGCTAAATTCGTCGCAGCGGAGGATGTCGCCGCTCTTGCGGTCCGCGGCCCGAGCCAGCGAGGGGACGGCCCGGAGAGGCGCCATGCCCCGCTGCTCACGAGCGTGGTTGACGAGGCAGCGCATCGCCCGCTCCTGCACTCCGGGGCGGGCGTTTGCGTTCAGCTGGCCGGGACAGGCCGAGGTGGGCGCGACCAGGCCGGCGGCCGCGGACGACGCCATGGCAGCGAGAACGGCGGCGGCCAGAGCCACGAGGAGGATCGTCTTGCCCCTGCTCGTCACAGGCCGGTATTACCCGAGGCGTACCCTTT
>DASSVR010000065.1:0-24970 GCA_035705945.1 Solirubrobacterales bacterium | reverse complement strand
CGACCCTCTCGGCCGCGCGGATGGCCGAGCGGGTGATCGAGGCCTATCGAGCGGTAGTCGCCGAAGCGGTGCCGACGCAACCGCCGGAGCGGTAATAGATTGAGATCCGATGAGCGCTGAACCGGGTGCCGCTGATGAGAGGCTCGAGAGCCAGATCCGCGAGGCCGAGCGGCGGCTGGAGGAGGCGGCGACCCTCGCCGCGGAGGCAGAGCACCGTGCCGAAGAGGAGATCAGGGCGCTCGAAGCCGATCTCGAGCGCGAGCGCGAGGAGAAGGAGCGGGCGCTGGAGGCTGCGGAGCAGCGACTGGGCGAGATCGAACGGCAGGTCGAGGAGGCCGAGCGGAGGGTGGAAGCCGCCGAGCGCCGCGCCAAGGTCTCCGAGGAGACAATTGCCGACGAGCTCACCCGCGCTCGCGAGAGCGCCGCGAGCTGGCTGCGGACGCAGCTGGAGACAATCCGCCGAGAGGCTGAGGGGCGATAGCCGCAAGCGGCGTGTTCGACGTCGCCGTCGTCGGTGGCGGCGCCGCCGGCCTGTGGAGCGCGCTGCGGGCAGCCGAGCTCGGCGCTCGCGTCTGCGTCATCTCCCGTACCCCCCTCTCGCAGAGCGCCAGCTACTGGGCGCAGGGCGGCCTTGCCGCGGCTCTCGAACCAGACGACTCCCCCGACCTCCACGCCGCCGACACGATCGCCGCCGGCCGCGGACTCTGCCGGACCTCGGCGGTGCGCGCTCTGGTCGAGGAGGCGCCGGCGGTGGTGCGCGAACTGATCGCGCGCGGCGTCGTCTTCGACGTCGACCATGAGGGACGGCTCGGGCTGGCGCTGGAGGGCGGCCACACGCGCCGCCGCATCGTCCACGCCGGTGGCAGCCAGACCGGGGCCGAGATCACCTCGAAGCTGGCGGCGATGGTGGCGGCGCAGGAGCGAATCGAGGTGGTGGAGCGAACCTCGGCGCTCGCCCTCTGGAGCGACGGCGAGCGCTGCCACGGCGTGATCACCGGCGAGGCAGAGGTGGCGGCCCCGGCGACGATCCTCGCCACCGGCGGCGCGGCGGCGCTTTGGCGCCGGACCACCAACCCACGCGGGGCGATCGGCGCCGGGATGGTCCTCGCCTCCCTCGCCGGAGCCGATCTCGCCGACCTCGAGTTCTGCCAGTTCCACCCGACCGCTCTGGCGATGCCCGGGACCCCCCATGACGGCGTCCTCATCACCGAGGCGGTCCGCGGCGAGGGGGCAAAGCTGCTCGGCGCCGACGGAGAGCGCTTCACCGACGAGCTCGCGCCCCGCGACGCGGTGACCGCGGCGATCCTGGAGAAGATGCGGGCTGACGACAGGCCCGCGGTCGAGCTCGACCTGCGCGAGATCGACCCGGCCCGCTTCCCCAACGTCTTCGCCTCCCTAGCCGCAGCCGGTCTCGATCCCCACAGCCGACCGATCCCCGTCGCCCCCGCCGCTCACTACACGATGGGCGGGGTCGCCGTCGACATCGACGGGCGCTCGTCGCTGCCGGGTCTCTACGCGGTCGGAGAGTGCTCGTGCACGGGGCTGCACGGGGCCAATCGCCTCGCTTCGAACTCGCTCAGCGAGTGCTTCGTCTTCGGCGGCCGCGCCGCGGCGGCGGCGGTCGGCGAGGAACCCGCAACCGATCGGCCGCAGCCTCCCTCCTGGCGCTTTGACCCGCCCAGCGACGAAGTCCGCGACGCGGTTTGGCGCTATGCCGGGCCGATGCGTAACCCCGACGACCTCGCCCGGCTGATCTCGAGCCCCTACCCCCTGGCCCACGCGATCGCCGCCAGCGCCCTCGACCGCCGCGAGTCGCGCGGCGGTCACCTGCGCCGCGACTGCCCCGAGGTCGACCACGCCCTCGACGGGATCCATGTCGTCGTTGCGTCGGATGGCACCGTCCGCGACGAGGAGTGGCACTGAATTAGGCGACCTTGGTCAGGGCGAATTTGCTTAGGCGCAAATTCGCCGCCTCTGTCGGGGCGTTAGCGTCGGCACATGCTCCTCGGAATCGACGTCGGCGGGACCTTCACGGATGCCGTCCTGCTCGACGAAGGCACCGTCCACACCGCCAAGGTGCCGACGACGCCGCGGGATGAGTCGGACGGGGTGATGAGGGCGGTCGCGGCGGTGCTGGAGCGGGCCGGGGCCGGGGCCGGCGATGTCGACGTCTTCGCCCACGGGATGACCGTCGGCACCAACGCGCTGCTCGAGGAACGCGGGGCGCGGACGGCGCTGGTCGCCACCCGCGGTTTCGCCGACCTGCTGGAGATCGGCCGCCAGGACCGGCCCCAGCTGTACCGGCTCTGTGCGCCGAAGCCAGCGGCGCTGATCGGGCCGGATCTGCGCTTCGAGGCTGCCGAGCGAATCGGGCCGGACGGGGTGGTCGAGCCACTGGAAGAGGGCGAGCCCTCGCGCCTCGCGGCGGCGATCGAGGCGGCCGGAGCGGAGTCGGTCGCCGTCTGCCTCCTCTTCTCCTATCTCGACCCCTCCCACGAGGAACGGATCGCGGCCGAGCTGCGTGAGCGCCTCCCGGGCGTCCACGTCTCCGTCTCGCACGAGGTTCTGCCCCGCTTCCGTGAGTTCGAGCGCTGCTCGACCACGGTGATCGACGCCTACCTGAGTCCCCTCCTCGGGCGCTACCTCAGCCGGCTCGGCGAAGCCGCCACCGAGGCCGGGCTGCCGCGGCCGCTGGTGATGCGGTCCTCCGGCGGCGTCGCCCCCGCCGAGGAGGCGGCGCGCGCCGGCGCCTGGAACGTCCTCTCCGGACCCGCGGGAGGAGCCGTGGGCGCCAGCCTGCTCGCGCGGCTCAGCGGCGACGGCAACGCCCTCGGCTTCGACATGGGTGGAACCTCCTGCGACGTCTGCGTCGTCGACGGCGGCGAGGTGCGCCGCACCGACTCCCGCATGATCGACGGCCGCCCGATCCAGCTGCCGATGGTCGACGTCCACACGGTCGGTGCCGGCGGCGGCTCGATCGGCTGGCGCGACAGCGGCGGCGCGCTCCGCGTCGGTCCCCGCTCGGCCGGCGCCGACCCCGGCCCCGCCTGCTACGGCCGCGGCGGCGTCGAGCCCACCGTCACCGACGCCAACCTCCTGCTCGGCCGCTTCGGGCGGGACTCCGAGCTGGCCGGCGGGGTGGCGCTCGACGCCGACGCGGCCGAGCGAGCCGTCGCCGACCTCGCGAGCTCGCTGGGCCTCGACCCGCTCGAGACCGCCGCCGGCATCCTCCGCGTCGCCAACCAGGAGATGGTCCGGGCGCTGCGGGTGGTGACGGTCGAGCGCGGGGTCGACCCGAGGGACTACGCCCTGCTCCCCTTCGGCGGAGCCGGGCCGATGCACGCCGCCGACATCGCCCGCGAGCTCGGCATCGAGCAGATCCTCTGCCCCCGCACCGGCGGCGTCCTCTCGGCGCTGGGCCTCTGCGCGTCCGACCGCCGCCGCGACACCGCCCGCACGGTGATGCTCGGCCGCAGCGACCTGACCGCGGATCGAATCGCCGCCGAGGTCGCCTCCTTGGTCGAGGAGACCGCATCCGGGATCGAGGAAGAAGCGGAGCCGCGCGTCACCTACAAGCTGCGCTACGCGGGTCAGGCCTTCGAGCTTCCCGTACCGGGGCCGGTCGATCCCGACCCAGCCGAGCTCGTCGAGGGGTTCGAGCGCGCCCACGAGGAGCGTTACGGCCACCGAGACCCGGAGGGGGAGGTGATCCTGGTCGACGTCGACCTGGCGATGGTTGTCCCCGGTCCCGCCCCGCGGCCTGCGGCGGGCGAGGGAGCGTTCGAGCCGACCTCTCGGGACGTGCGCTTCGAAGACGGCTGGCTCGAGACGCCGATCCTGCGCGGCGAGCCCGCCGCCGGAGCCGAAGCGGAAGGCCCCGTCGTCTTCGAGCTGCCGGAGGCGACCTTCATCGTCCCACCCGGCTGGAGCACGACCGTCGACGAGCAGGGAACGATCGTCGCTCGGGAGCGGCGATGAGCGGGCTCGACCCGATCGCGCTCCAGGTTCTGGTCGGGGGGCTGCGCGCCGCCTGCGACGAGATGGGCGCGACTCTGATCCGCTCGGCCTACTCGGCCAACATCAAGGAGCGCCACGACTGCTCCACCGCTCTCTTCGACGCCGCCGGTGAGCTGGTGATGCAGGCCGAGCACATCCCGGTCCACCTCGGCTCGATGCCGGACGCCGTCGCCGCCGTCCTCGGCGAGGAGCAGGAGCCCGGGCGCAGTTGGATCCTCAACGACCCCTATCGCGGCGGCACCCACCTCCCCGATATCACTCTGATCTCTCCGGTCTTCGTCGCAAGGGAGCTGCTCGGCTTCGCCGCCAGCCGCGCCCACCACGCCGACGTCGGCGGCCCCACCCCGGGCGGGATGCCGGCCTTCTCGACTTCGCTGGAGGAGGAGGGCCTTGTGATCCCGCCGACCGTCGCCGACGATGACGCTCTCCAGACTCTCGCCGGCCAGATGCGCGCCCCCCGTCAGCGCCTCGCGGATCTGCGCGCGCAGCATGCCGCCAACCGGATCGGCGAGCTGCGCCTGACCGAGCTCAGCAGGCGCCTCGGGACCCGGGCGCTGCGCGAGGGGATGGCCGAGATCCTCGCCTACACCGAGCGCCGCACCCGCGCCGCTCTCGCCGACCTTCCAGACGGCAGCTACCGCGCCGAGGACGTTCTGGAGGCAGACTGGAATGGAGGGGAGCGCGATCTGCCGCTGCGGCTCGAGGCGACGATCGCCGGCGAGGAGCTGCGTCTCGACTTCGGCGGCAGCCACGGCCAGGTCGACGGCAACCTCAACTGCCCCCTCTCGGTGACGAAGTCGGCGGCCTTCTTCGCCGTCCGCGTGCTGACCGACCCGGATGCCCCACCCTCGGCGGGCGCCCACCGGCCGATCGAGGTGGTCGTCCCTCCCGGCACGCTGCTCAACGCTCGCTTCCCCGCCGCCGTCGCCGCCGGCAACGTCGAGACCTCGAGCCGCGTCGCCGACCTGGTGATCGCGGCGCTCTCGCAGGCCTGCCCGGCCCCGGCTCAGGGGCAGGGGACGATGAACAACCTGACCCTGGCGAACGACGAGTTCACCTACTACGAGACGATCGGCGGCGGCCAGGGCGCCTGCCCGGAGGCCGACGGCCCTAGCGCCGTCCACGTCGCGATGTCGAACACCCTCAACACGCCAACCGAGGCGCTGGAGACCGAGTTCCCGCTGCGGGTGCGGGAGCTCTCGCTGCGATCGGGCAGCGGCGGCAACGGTGAGCGCCGCGGCGGTGAGGGGATTGTGCGGGAGATCGAGGCCCTGGCGCCGATGCGCTTCACCCTGATCACCGAGCGCCGGCGCCACGCCCCGCGCGGTCGCGACGGCGGCGGCGATGGAGCTCCCGGCGTCGACCTGCTGAACGGGTCGCCGCTGCCGAGCAAGGCGGCCGGTGAACTGAAGCCGGGCGACCGCCTGCGGCTCGAAACCCCCGGCGGAGGGGGGCGGAGTTAAGTCACACAGCGGAAATTTCGGAGTTTTTTAGTTGAGATTTCGCTGCACTCGTCTAGAATGCGCGCCTCCGGGCGGGCGGAAACGGCCTGAAATGGCCCCGTTTTGTGCGGCCTAGCCCAGTCTTCAAGCTACGAAACGATTTGAACCACTCCAATGCCGATCGCTCTCAAGGAATGGGCCGTAACGGTCCGCGCCCTCGCCGAGGGTGAGCAGCTCCTGACGCTTCGTAAGGGCGGTATTCGGGAGGAGAATAAGCACTTCGAGCTCGAGCACGAGCGCTTCTTCCTCTACCCGACCTTCGACCATCAGCGGAACAACCTAGTCCGCGAATCCCACCACCCCGAGCTGCGCCGCGCGCTCGAGGAGGGTGTCTGGCCCGACGAGGAGCCGCCGCCGAAAGCGCTGCTCCAGGATGGCGGCATCCCCCAGCCGGACAGGGTGCGGCTGCGTGCCTGGGCGGAGGTGGTCGATCACGTGACGATCAACGATCGGCGGTCCCTCGACGCGCTTTCGCCGTACTACATCTGGACGCCCGACTACGCCGAAAAGCGGCTCGCTTGGAAGCGCCGTCACCCGCTCCACGTACTGCTGCTGCGGGTCCACCGGATCCCGCGCCCGGTCACGGTCCGCGTCCGAGACGAGTACCACGGCTGCCGCTCCTGGGTTGAGATCGACCGCGAACTCCCCTTCGAGGGAACGCCGGTGATGGCCGACGAAGAGTTCGACCGCGCCCGCAGCGAGATCATCGATCGCTGCGGCTCCGCAGAGCCTGCGCTCGTCTGAGTCGGCCGACCCGCCACAGCAGGCACTAGCCTGGGCCCATGTCGTGGGTTGAAACCGACTCGCTCTCGTTCACCGCGCGGCACGACTCCGAGGACGCCGCCTTCGCCGAGCGGACGCTGGACCGGTTGGAGCACCTGCGGTTGCGACTCGAAGACCGCTTCGAGCGGGTGCCGGAGGAGGTGACGGTGGTGGTCCACACCAACCCCTTCCTGCTGACCGCCGCCCATCCCTTCCTGCCCGCCGCGCGCTGGTCGGCCGCCCCTGCCGGGCGCCGCTACCTCGCCGGCTGGCCGATGTCGACCGAGCTGCACGTCCTCAACGACCCGCACATGGAAAAGCGCGCCGCCGGCGACGACTCCTACGAAGCCCTGCGCGGCACCGCCGAGCGCCTCTACGCCCAGATGGTGATCGCCGCCAACAACACCGCCCTACCCCCCTCCTGGACGCCGCGCCGCTTCGCCCGCTACCTGCGCTGGGCCTGGCTAGTCGAAGGCGGCGCCCAGTACTTCTCCCGCCAGGTGGGCCTCTACCGAGCGGCGACGATCCGCCGCCTGCGCGAGAGCGCCCGCCCGTCCTTCCCACCCTCGCGCCGCGACGCGGTCATCCTCGGCGGCACGATCTTCGACCTGCTCGAGGAGGAGCGCGGCCCGGAGGCCTGCGAGCGCCTCGTCGACCGCCTCCTCCCCGGCGGCCCCGAGGTGCAGCTCGAAGACGCCTTCGACGCCCGCTTCCGCGACATCGAGGGCGCCTGGCGCGATTACCTGCGCGAGATGGTGCGGGGACCGGTCGCGGTCAGGTGAGCCCGGCTCAGCCGGCCTGGTAGAGCAGCCACGCCAGCAGGAATCCGCCGATCGCGACGACGAGGATCCAGAACGCGAGGCGCCCGGGTGAGACGACGCCAGATTCTCCGCGGGCGAGGCGCCGTTCCTCTTCCAGCTCCACTGCCTCATCCCGCTCGTCCTCGATCACCGTCTCCGCAAGCACCTCGCGCGCGCGCTCGGCATCAGCTGCGTTGACCATCACATCGCGCGGCCCGCTGGCCAGGAACTCCGGGTTGTCGAAGCCCATGGTCCGCTTCAGCACGCTGGGGATCCCGGCCTCTCCCAGCAGCCCCTGCAGCATCTCCCCCTCCATCTGATTGCGGGCAAAGGCGACCTTGACGAGGTCTCCTCCTCCGCCGCCGCCTCCTCCGCCGCCCTCGTCACCGCCGCCTGAGTGGCCGCCGCCTCCGTGAGTGCCGTGCTCGTAACCGCTCGGACTATGCGTCTTGGACGTCGAGCTCGACATTGGCGATCCTCAGGTCAGCCAGGTCGTAGGCCTTCACGTCGGGTGCATCGGCGTCCTCAAGCGAAACGATCACGTAGACCTGTTCGGGCCACATCTGCGCCTCGTTGACGTCGGTCTGGGAGGGGTAGGCGGCGCTGCGGGTGTGGGAGTGGTAGATCCCAAGCAGCTCTTCGCCGGCGTCTTCGATCGCCTTCAACGCGTCGTACTGCCCCTGCGGGTCCATCTCGTAACGCAGCGGGCTAGCCGCGGCGTTCTCGACCCGTACCACCCTGGTCGCCTCCATGTCCCTCCCCCCGATCATCCCGCAGCACTCGTTCGGCAGATCCTCGCGCGCGTGCGTCACCAACTCATCGATCAAAGTGTTGGAAATTTTCATCGCCGGAGCGGGAGACCTACCACCAAACCGTCGAATCGAGGTTCTCAATCTCCTCGATCGGCTTGGTGTAGACGCCGGAGGAGAGGTACTTCCAGCCGTCGTCGGGGATCAGGAAGACGACGTTGCCGGAATCGAGCTCGCCGCCGATGCGGTGTGCGATCGCGGCGATCGCGCCGGCGGAGACCCCGGCGAAGACGCCCTCCTCCTCGAGCATCTTCTTGGTCCAGACGATTGCGTCGCGGTTGGAGACCATGATCTTCCGGTCGAGCAGTGAGAGGTCGATGATCGGCGGAATGAAGCCGTCGTCGAGCGACCGCAGGCCCTGCACGAGCTCGCCCTGCATCGGCTCGGCGGCGACGACCAGCGTCTCTGGATTCGCCTCCTTGAGGCGGCGGCCGTTGCCCATCAGCGTGCCACCGGTGCCGAGGCCGCCGACGAAGGCGGCTACCTCGTCGAGCTCCTCGAGGATCTCCACCGCGGTGCCGTTGTAATGAGCGAGCGGGTTGGCCTCGTTGCCGTACTGGTAGGGCATGTAGTAGCCGGGGTCCTGGGACATCTCCAAAGCCACTTCGACCGCGCCGTTGGACCCCTTCGCCCCCTCCGAGTAGACGATCTCCGCCCCGTACATGCGCAGCAGCTCGGTCCGCTCCTCGGTGACGTTGTCGGGCATCACCACTTTCAGCGGGTAGCCCTTGCGGCGGCAGATCATGCCCAGGGCGATGCCCGTATTGCCGGAAGTCGGTTCGAGGATCGTGTGGCCCGGCTCGATCGCGCCCTCCGCCTCCGCCGCCTCGATCATCGCTTTCGCGACCCGGTCCTTGACCGAGCCGGTCGGGTTATGCCCCTCGAGCTTGGCGTAGATACGGACGTCCGGCTTCGGCGAGAGCCGCGGCAGCTCGACCAACGGCGTGTTGCCGATCGACTCGACGATGTTGCCGAAGCGACCTCCACACGGTTTGTTCAGTAATTGGTCTCGCGCCATTCGCCCGCCCCTTACTTCAGAAAGTGTAGCGACGGTAGGGAGCCCCGGCGGCGGATTGGAAAAGCCCTGGAACGGGGAGGTGACGGCCAGCCTCTTTTATCCAAGGGGCGTTTGTTCAATCATTGGGGAGGAGATTCGAATGAGGAAGAGACTGACCGCCCTGATCGCGGTCTTCATCCTCGCCGTGGTCTCGATCGCGGCGGTGGGCTGCGGCGACGGCGACGACGGGACCACCGGAGCGGGAGGCGGTGGCGAGCCGCTCACCGTCGGCTCCGACATCCCCTATCCGCCATTCGAGCAGGGCAAAGCGCCCAACTACACCGGCTTCGACGTCGAGCTGATGGAAGCGATCGCGGCGAAGATCGGCCGCAAAGCCGAATTCCAGGACACCTCCTTCGACACGATCTTCCGTGACCTCGCGCAGGGACGGTTCGAAGCGGTCGCGTCGGCGACGACGATCACCGACGAACGTGAGGAAACCGTCGACTTCACCAACCCCTACTACTTCTCCGAACAGGCGATCCTGGTCAAAGAAGGCGAGAGCGAAATCGACTCGGTCGAGAAACTGAGCGGGGCGACGGTCGGCGCTCAGCAGGGCACCACCGGCGAGGAATTCGTCGAAGAAAAAACCGACGCGGGCGAACTGCGGGCCTACCCGCAGGGGCCTGACGCAGTCAACGCGCTCAAGTCCGGCGTCCTCGACGCGGTCGTGATCGACATCCCCGTTGCCGAAAACGCGGTCGAAGCCGGCGGCGTCGAAGTCTCGGCGGCGATCCCGACCGAAGAAGACTATGGCTTCGTCGTCCCCCAAGGCGAGGATGAGCTGCTGGAAGAAATGAACGAAGCGCTCGACGAACTGCAGGAGGACGGAACCTTCACGACGATCTACGAAAAGTGGTTCAAACGGGCGCCCACCAAAGAGCTGCTCGATGCGACGCACAAAGCGAGCTGACGCGGCGCGTTAGCCGGCAATACAAGGGGCGCCAACTGGCGCCCCTTCACGTTCCGGCTCTAGGCTGACACACGAGGAACCGCATGCAGGAATTCTTCAATCAGTACTTCGACGTGGGCTTCATGGTCGACCACTTCGACGAAGTGCTGGAAGGGTTCTGGCTGACCGTCCAGCTCTCGATCGTCGCCGGCGTCCTCTCGCTGCTGTGGGGTCTCGTCCTGGCGCAGCTGCGCCAGCTTCCCGGCAAAGCCCTCCTTCCCGTCCGCTTCGCGACGATCGCCTACATCGACGTCTTCCGGGGGATCCCGCTGCTGATCATGATCCTGCTGATCTCCGGCAGCATTCCCTCCCTCCAGTTCCTCCCGGAGTCGCTGCGAATTCCCCAGTGGTTCGGCAAACCGGACAACTTCTGGTTCGGGGTGTTTGCGATCACGATCACCTATGGCGCCTACATGGCCGAGGTGTACCGCTCTGGGATCGAAGCGGTGCCCCAGGGCCAGATGGAGGCGGCACGGTCGCTCGGCATGAGCCACCGTCAGGCGATGCGAAACGTGATCCTCCCGCAGGCGATCCGCAAGGTCTTCGCGCCCCTGCTCAACGACTTCATCGCCCTGATGAAGGACACGACCCTGGTCAGCGCGATCGCCCTCAGCGAGGTCGCTCTGGTCGGGCGCGACCTCCAATCCGACACCCTCAACAGCTCGGCGTTGACGCTGGGCGCGATCATGTTCCTCGTCGTCACGCTGCCGATGGCGCGCCTGGTCGACAAGCTGATCGCGCGTGAGCAGGGGCGCTTCACCCGCGGCGCCCCGCGGGTGGAGGCACTCTGATGGATACCCAGGGGAGCGACGAGGGCGGCTCGATGCTGAGCCTGCGCGGGGTCTGCAAGCGCTTCGGCAAACTCGAGGTGTTGCGCGGGGTCGACCTCGAGGTGAAGAAGGGTGAAGTCGTCTGCGTGCTAGGACCGAGCGGCTCCGGCAAGAGCACGCTGCTGCGCTGCGTCAACCTGCTCGAGCCTCCCGAGGAGGGCGACATCCATCTCGAAGGACGGAGCATCTGCAGAGGCCCGGGCTCGGGCACCGGCGAGCAGAGTTGGGAGCTCGACTTCGTCCGCCAGCGGGTGGGGATCGTCTTCCAGCAGTTCAACCTCTTCCCCCACAAGTCGGCGCTGGAGAACGTGACGCTGGCGCAGGAAAAGGTGCTGGGACGGGCGGCGGCGGAGGCGCGGGCGAAGGGGACCGAGCTGCTCGAGCGGGTCGGGCTCGGCGAGAAGCTGAACGAGTACCCGGAACGGCTGTCTGGCGGTCAGCAGCAGCGCGTGGCGATCGCCCGCGCGCTGGCGATGGACCCGCACGTGATGCTCTTCGACGAGGTCACCAGCGCCCTTGACCCGGAGCTGGTCAAGGAGGTGCTCGACGTGATCCGGGAGCTGGCCGACGAGGGGATGACGATGATCGTCGTCACCCACGAGATCGGCTTCGCCCGCGAGGTCGCCGATTGTGTCGTCTTCATGGACGAAGGCAAGATCGTCGAACAGGGCCCGCCGGCGCAGGTCCTCGACAACCCGCGCGAGGAGCGAACCCAAAGGTTCCTGGGTCTGGTCCTGGAGCGCTAGGAGCCGCCGCCGGCCATCGCCGGCAAGATGACGACGGTGTCGCCGTCTTTCACGGAGGTCTCGAGCCCGTCGAGCACCCGGACGTCCTCGTCGTTGAGGTAGACGTTGACGTAGCGGTTGAGCTCGCCGCCCTCACCGAAGAGCTGGCCCTCGGTGTCGGGGAACTCGCCGGTGAGCGAACGCAGGACCTCGCCGACGTTGCCGCCGGCGGCCTCGACCTCGGGCTGGCCGCCCGTTTTCGGGCGCAGCACTGGGGGAATGCGAACCGTTGCCATGAAGGCGGTGATCCTAGTGGAGCCGACCGGCTAACGATCCCCGCCGGCGCCCGCGCAAAACGCGTCGTAGTCCGGGAACTTGCCCATCTCCGACTCCGGGATCTCCTCGGCGTTCTCGCCGCAGATCGGGCAGTCGGGGTCGCGGCGGACCTTCAGCTCGGTGAACCGGGTGCCGAGGGCCTCGTAGAGGAGCAGGCGCCCGACCAGCGGCTCGCCGGCGCCGATGATCAGCTTGATCACCTCGTTGGCTTGCAGGGTGCCCATCGTCCCGGCCATCACGCCGAGCACACCGTTGGCGGAGCAGCTCGGCGCCAGCTCAGCCGGCGGCGGGGTCGGATAGAGGCAGCGGTAGCAGGGCCCCTCGAAGGGGACGAAGGTTGAAATCTGCCCGTCGAAGCCGAGGATCGAGGCGGAGACGACCGGCATGCGCAGCCGCACCGAGGCGTCGTTCAGCAGGTAACGGGTCGGGAAGTTGTCGGCACCGTCGACGACGATGTCGTAGTCCCCGATGATCTCAAGGATGTTCCCGGCGTCGAGGCGGCCGTTGTGCTCGACGACCTTGACGTCGGGGTTCAGCGCTTCGATGAAGATGCGCGCCGATTTGGTCTTCGGCATCCCGATCCGCTCGGTGTTGTGGATCACCTGGCGCTGCAGGTTGGAGGCGTCGACCACGTCGTCGTCGACCAGGCCGATCGTGCCGACCCCGGCAGCTGCGAGGTAGAGCGCGGTCGGGGCGCCGAGCCCGCCGGCCCCGAGCAGCAGCACCTTCGCGTTCAGCAGCTTCACCTGCCCGTCGACCCCGACCTCGGGGAGGAGCGTGTGGCGCGAGTAGCGCTCCCGCTGCTCGGGGGTCATCCCATGCGCGGCGACCACCGGTAGTCCCTGCTCCTGCCACTGGACGATGCCGCCGCTCATCGAGGCGACGTTCTCGTAGCCCAGCTGCTGCATCTGCGCGGCGGCGATCGCCGAGCGGTTGCCGGAGCGGCAGTAGAGGATCGTGCGGGCCGATTTGTCGGGCGCGGCCGTTGCGATTTCGTCGGCGAGCAGGCCCGGCGGCACTAGCTTGCCGCCCTCGAGGTGAGCCTCCTGATACTCGTGCGGCTCACGCGTGTCGATCAGGACGACGTCGCCGCCGTTGATCTCCTCGGCGGCCTCGAAGGGTTCGATCTCCTCGATCGTTTGGGCACGCGTGGTGTCGATGGCCATGGACAGAAATCCCCTAAATTCGGATCAGCTTTACTTCAAAAAGTATAGCGAGCGGTGCGAGTCGTGCTCGCACCGCTCAAAGGCCGTAAGGAGCGCCGATTAGGCGAAGCTGGGGCGCATCTGACGCAGCCGGCGAACCCGCTCTTCGATCGGCGGGTGGGTCGAGAAGAGCCCTGCGATGCCCCCACCCCGGAAGGGCTTGACGATGTAGAGGGGCTCGGTTGCCTGGTTGGCCCGCATCGGGATAGCCTCCGCCCCCTGCTCGAGCCGCAGCAACGCGCTCGCCAGCGACTCCGGGTTGCCGCTGATTTCGGCGCCGCCGGCGTCGGCCGCGTACTCGCGCTGGCGCGAGATCGAGAGCTGGATGATGCTCGCCGCGATCGGGGCCAGCAGGATCATCGCCAGACCGCTGATCAGACCGAGCGGGGACTCGTCGTCGCCGCCGAACCACATGAACATGTAGGCGATGTAGGTGATCGCCGAACCGATTGCCGCGGCGACCGTCTGGATCAGGATGTCGCGGTGCTGGATGTGCGCGAGCTCGTGCGCGAGGACGCCGCGCAGCTCGTCCTCGGAGAGCAATTTGGTGATCCCGCGCGTAACCGCCACCGCCGAGTTCTTCGGGTTGCGCCCCGTCGCGAAGGCGTTCGGCTGGTCCTGGGGAATCATGTAAAGACGCGGCATCGGCAGGCCGGCGCGCGTCGTCAGTTCGCGGACGATCTGGTAGAGCCGCGGCGCCTCGGACTCCTCGATCGGCTGGGCGCCGCTCATCTTCAACGCCATCTTGTCGCTGAAGAAGTACATGAGGAGGTTGATCCCGAGCGCGATGAAGAGGAAGGTGAGCGCGGTGCTCGGCCCGCCGATCGCGGCGCCGATCACGACGAGAAGGCCGCCCAGAGCAGCCATCAGGATCGTGGTCCGCAGCGTCGCGCCCCAGGTGGATTGCTTGGTGGTGGTCATCGTCTAGTCGCTCCTGAGAGTTGGGGTTGCCGTCCAAGTATCCGCCGAAACCGTCGAATCGCCTATAGGTGCCACCCCTCTATAGACCCCGGAGCACCACCTATAGCCCCGGCTTCTAGGCTTGCCCCATGACCCTGCTGGTGATCGGGCTCTGCCTGGTGGTCCTGGCGCTGGCGCTGGCGCTGGTGCGGGAGCGGCGGCGGTTGCGGCCGCTCGAGGACCTGGTCGAGGCGATGGAGAAGGTCGACCTCTCGAGTCCCAGCCTCCTCCTCCCCGCCTCGATCGACGGAGTCGCCGAGACCGAGGAGGTGGAGCGAATCGAGCTCGCCTTCCTGCGGATGATGCGGCGGCTGGAAGCCGAGCGGCGGCGGGCGGGCTCCGCCGCCCTGCACGCCCAGGAGGAGGAGCGGGCGCGGGTCGCCCGCGACCTCCACGACGAGGTGAACCAGTCGCTGACGGGGCTGCTGCTGCGGCTCGAGGCGGCGCGGGAAGCGGCGCCACCGGAGCTCGAGGGCGAACTGGCGGAGACGAAGGCGCTGGCCAACCAGGCGATGACCGAGCTGCTCTCGCTTGCCCGCCAGCTGCGGCCGACGGCGCTCGACGACCTCGGCCTGGCGGCGGCGATAGGAGGTCAGGTCGAGCAGCTCGGACGCGGCGAGGTAGATGCAGCTCTCAGCGTCGAGGGCGACTTCTCCGACCTCGGCGACGACGCGCAGCTGGTCGTCTACCGCGTCGCCCAGGAGGCACTCTCGAACGCCGCCCGGCACAGCGGCGCCGGCCGCATCGAGGTGCGCATGCGGCGCAGCGACGAAGGCGGCGTCATCCTCGAGGTCGCCGACGACGGCCGCGGTTTCGCCTTCGATGAGTCCCAACGGGGCCTCGGGATCAGCGGCATGCGCGAGCGCGCCCTGCTGGTGGGGGGCGAGCTGACGATCGAGTCACGCCCCGGCCGCGGCACCACCGCCCGCCTCCGCGTGCCTGGAGAATCGAAGCGATGAAGGTCCTGATCGCAGACGACCATGGGATAGTCCGCTCGGGCATCCGGCTGCTGCTGGAGCGCCAACCGGACATCGAGGTCGTCGCCGAGGCCGGCGACGGCGCCGAGGCGCGGGACCTGGCGGTGCGGGAGCGGCCGGACCTGGCGATCCTCGACGTGAAGATGCCGAAGCTGACGGGGCTGCAGGCGACGCGGGAGATCAAGAAGCAGGCGCCCGACGTCGCCGTGTTGATCCTCTCGATGCACGACGACGAGCGCTACCTGTTCGAGGCGCTGAAAGCAGGTGCCTCCGGCTACGTGTTGAAGGCGCAGGCCGATACCGACCTGCTGGCGGCGATCCGGGCGGTCGAGCGCGGCGAGCCGTTCCTCACCCCGGAGGCGCAGCGGACGCTGATCAAGGACGTGCTCGAGCGCGGCTCCAGCGGCGAGGAGGAGCTGACGCCGCGCGAGGAGGAGATCGTCAAGCTCGTCGCCGAGGCGCACACGACGAAGGAGATCGCCGAGCTCCTCCATCTCTCCGAGAAGACCGTCGAGAACCACCGCGCCAACGCGATGCGCAAGCTCGGGATGCGCGACCGCGTCGAGCTCGTGCGCTACGCGATCCGCCGCGGCCTGATCGAGCCGTAGCCGCGAAACCGCAACAGCGTCCGATATGCGGACGCTGTTGCGGTTTCGGCGCATGGCCGGATAACCGACCTCTTCGGTAGGATTTAAATCGATGCTGTTTTCGACGAAAGCGGAGTACGGCGTGCGGCTGATGGTCGAGCTCGGGCGCCAGCCTGGCTCGCGGCCCGTCTCGCTGGGATCGGTCGCCGAAGCCGAGAAGCTGCCCCTGTCCTACCTCGAGCACCTGGTGGCGAAACTGCGCAAAGCCGGGCTGGTCACCTCGACCCGCGGCGCCCACGGCGGCTACCGATTGGCGAAGCCGGCCGAGGAGATCACGATGGACGCGGTGGTCGAGGCGCTGGAAGGACAGATCGCGCCGATGGAGTGCTTCCACGACTCTCCCGAAGGCAAGGTGCTCTGCTCGCACGAGAGCGACGGCGATCAGGCCTGCTCGACGAAGCTGCTGTGGATGCGCGTGCAGGGCGGCGTCACCAAGGCCCTTGCCGGCACCACCCTGGCGGAGCTGGTCGAGTTCTCGTCGCACAGCGCCGCGAAGCCGACGGCCACCGTCGGCAGCGCCGCCTGACCAACTTGAAAACCCCAGAAACGGAGCGAAATGGCTGAGCTGGAGATACGCAACCTGCACGTGAAGGCCGAGGACAAGGAGATCCTCCGCGGCCTCGACCTCGACGTCGAGAAGGGCAGGGTGCACGCCCTGATGGGTCCGAACGGCTCCGGCAAGTCGACGCTCGCCAACGCGATCATGGGCCACCCGGCGCTGGAGGTGACCGAGGGCTCGATCGCCTTCAAGGGCGAGGACATCACCGAGGCTGACCCGGAGGAGCGGGCGCAGGCCGGGCTCTTCATGGCCTTCCAGTACCCGGTCGCGATTCCCGGCGTCTCGGTCAGCAAGTACCTGCGGATGATCATCAACGCCCACCGCGAGGCGCGCGGCGAGGAGCAGATCAAGATCAAAGAGTTCGCCCGCGTCGCCCAGAAGGCGATGGACCTGGCGAACATCCCCAAAGACTTCTCCAGCCGCTATCTGAACGACGGTTTCTCGGGCGGCGAGAAGAAGCGGATGGAGCTGCTACAGCTGGCGCTGCTGCGGCCGGAGATCGCGGTCCTCGACGAGACCGACTCGGGCCTCGACATCGACGCCCTGCGCACGGTCGCCGAGGGGGTCAACAAGTTCGCCGGGCCGGACATGGGCGTGCTGATCATCACCCACTACCAGCGCATCCTCCACATGGTGAAGCCCGACTTCGTCCACGTCATGTTCGAGGGCCGGATCGTCAAAGAAGGCGGGCCGGAGCTAGTCGGCGTGCTGGAGGAGAAGGGCTACGGCTGGATCCGCGAGGAGGTGGAGGCAGGCGCCGTCGCCTGACCTCGTTTGAGATGGAGCCGGTGAGCGCCAAGAGTCCCGCCGCGGCGGCGCCGTTCTCCGTCGAGAAGGTGCGCGCCTCCTTCCCAGCGCTGGAGCGCGAGGTCAACGGCCGGCCGGTCGCCTACCTCGACAGCGGCGCCAGCGCCCAGCGGGTGCTGGCCTCGATCCAGGCGGTCGACCGCTACGAGCGGCGCCATCACTCCAACGTCCACCGGGGCTCCCACACCCTCTCGGCGGAGGCGACCGAAGCCTACGAGGGGGCGCGGGCCACGGTCGCCGACCACATCGGTGCTGCCGACCGGCGCGAGGTGACCTTCGTCCGCAACGCGACCGAGGCGATCAACCTGGTGGCGCGGGCCTGGGGCGACGCCAACGTCGCCGCCGGCGACCGGCTGCTCCTGACCGAGATGGAGCACCACTCGAACATCGTCCCCTGGCAGCAGCTCGCCGAGCGTGTCAGGGCCGAGATCGACTGGGCGCCGATCGAAGAGGAGGGGCGGCTCGACATGGAGGCGTTCCAGGCACTGCTGGAGCGCGGGCCGAAGCTCGTCGCCGTCACCCACGTTTCCAACGTGCTCGGGACCGAGAACCCGATCGCCGAGATCTCCCGCCTCGC
Source organism: Solirubrobacterales bacterium (assembly GCA_035705945.1). Lineage (GTDB taxonomy): Bacteria > Actinomycetota > Thermoleophilia > Solirubrobacterales > 70-9 > VAYN01. Next base: position 7,448 of record DASSVR010000065.1, on the reverse strand, counting down.
GCACGCGGCCGGCGCGGCGGTTCTCGTCGACGGCGCCCAAGCAGCGCCGAAGCTGCCGCTCGACATGGCCGAGCTCGGGGTCGACTTCTACGCGATCACCGGCCACAAGCTCTACGGCCCGACCGGGATCGGCGCGCTCTGGGCAAGGCTAGACCTGCTGCGGGAGATGCCGCCCTTCCTCGGCGGCGGCTCGATGATCCGCAAGGTGACCCGCGAGGGCACGACCTACGCTGATCCGCCGGCCCGCTTCGAGGCGGGGACGCCGGCGATCGCCCAGGCGATCGGGATGGCCTCCGCCTTCCGCTGGCTCGACATGGTCGAGATGGAGAAGGTGCGCGAGCACGAGGAGCAGGTCGCCGACTACGCGCTTGAGCGGCTGGCGGAGGTGCCGGGCATGCGCCTCTTCGGCCCGCCCCGCGGCGAGGGCCGCCTTGGACCCGTCTCCTTCGAGATCGAGGGCATCCACGCCCACGACGTCTCCGAGATCCTCGACCGCCACGGCGTCGCCGTCCGCGCCGGCCACCACTGCGCCCAGGTGCTGATGGACCGGCTCGAAATCGCCGCCACCGCCCGCGCCAGCTTCGGCGTCTACACCACCCCCGAGGAGATCGACCGCCTCGTCGAGGGCCTCGAAGACGCGCGTAAGGTGTTCGGTGTCTGATGGACGAGCTCTACCGCGACCAGATCCTCGAGCACTACAAGCGGCCCCACAACTTCGGTCACCTGGAGGACGCCGACCTAGAGTTCGAGGACACCAACCCGTTCTGCGGCGACGAGCAGCACGTCTTCATCCGGCTCGACGGGGACGAACGGGTCGCCGAGATCGCCTTCGAGGGCAAGGGCTGCGCGATCTCCACCGCTGCCACCTCGCTGCTGACCGACGAGCTGGTCGGCAAGAGCCGCGAGGAGCTGCTGCGACTGCCGAAAGAGTTCGTCCTCGAGCTGCTCGGGATCGAGATCTCGGCGACGCGGATGAAGTGCGCGATGCTCGGGCTCAAGGTCGTCAAGAGCGCCAGCCTCGGCAAACCGGCCGACTGGGAGGACGAGGGCGAGGCCGGCGACCCCGCCGAAGCGGTCGCCGACCTCGGTCAGCTCTAGCCTGCCGCCAGCACGTCGTCGTTGAAAGGGCCAAGTCCTGGTCTCGCTAAAATCCGACTGTACAAGTAGGATTAAGTCTCAAGCCGCACAAAGCGGACCTAGGAGCACCCCACCCCTCTTGACCGACACCGCAGGAACCAAGATCCGAGTCTGCCCGGCAGCGGAGCTGCAGCCGGGCGATATGCGCCTGGTCGAGCACGACGGCCAGAAGATCGGCGTCTTCAACTGCGAAGGTGCGCTGTACGCGATCGAGGACCGCTGCTCGCACGACAACGGGCCGCTCGCCGAGGGCGAGTTCGACGCGGACGCCTGCACGGTCGAGTGCCCGCGCCACGGCTCCCTCTTCGACCTCAGCACCGGTAGGCCGAAGACGCTCCCAGCTTTCCAGCCGGTGCAAACGTTCCCGGTCGAGATCGAGGACGACACCATCACCCTGGAGGTCGACTGATATGGCAACGCCTGAGGTTCTCGCCGAGAAACGCGAGCTGGCCGGCATCAACGCCGACTACAAGGAGAAGTTCGGCTTCAACGATCCCGAGACTGGCTACGCCTACAAAGCCCCCAAGGGCCTCACCCGCGAGGTCGTCGAAACGATCTCCGACTACAAGGACGAGCCGCAGTGGATGCGGGACTTCCGGCTGAAGGCGCTCGACCACTTCGAAAGCCGCCCGACCCCGAAATGGGGCGGCAACCTCGACCAGATCGACTTCGACGACATCCACTACTTCGTCCGCGCCTCGGAGAAGAACAGCCGCGACTGGAGCGAGGTCCCGGAGGACATCAAAAACACCTTCGACCGCCTCGGCATCCCCGAGGCCGAGCGCAAATTCCTCGCCGGGGTCGGCGCCCAGTACGAGTCCGAGGTCGTTTACCACCAGGTCAACGAGAAGCTCGAGGCCCAGGGCGTGATCTTCACCGACATGGACACCGCGCTGCGCGAGCACGAGGACCTCGTGCGCGAGTACTGGGCGACGGTGATCCCGCCCAACGACAACAAACTGGCGGCCCTGAACAGCGCCGTCTGGTCGGGCGGCTCGTTCGTCTACGTCCCTGCCGGGGTCAAGGTGGAGATGCCGCTGCAGGCCTACTTCCGGATCAACACCGAGAACATGGGCCAGTTCGAGCGGACGCTGATCATCTGCGAGGAGGGCGCCGACGTCCACTACATCGAGGGCTGCACGGCGCCGGTCTACTCCAGCGACTCGCTGCACTCGGCGGTGGTCGAGATCGTCTGCAAGCCAAGTTCGCGGGTCCGCTACACGACCGTCCAGAACTGGTCGCAGAACGTCTTCAACCTCGTCACCAAGCGCGCGGTCGCGCACGAGAAGGCGACGATGGAGTGGGTCGACTGCAACCTCGGTTCGAAACTGACGATGAAGTACCCGTCGATCTACCTGCTCGGGCCCGAAGCCCACGGCGAGATCCTCTCGATCGCCTTCGCCGGGGATGGCCAGCACCAGGACGCCGGCGGCAAGATCATCCACGGGGCGCCCCGCACCTCGTCCTCGATCTTTTCCAAGTCGATCTCCAAGGACGGCGGCCGGGCGACCTACCGCGGCCTGCTCGAAGTTGCCGACGGGGCGCGGGAATCGCGCTCGAAGGTGGTCTGCGACGCGCTACTCCTCGACGAGCACTCTCGATCTGACACGTACCCCACGATTCGTATCGATGCGAATGACGCTGACATCGGCCACGAGGCGACCGTCTCCAAGATCGGCGACGAGCAGCTCTTCTACCTGCAGAGCCGCGGGCTCGACGAGGAGGAGGCCTCGAAGATGATCGTCAACGGCTTCATCGAGCCGGTCACCAAGGAGTTGCCGATGGAGTACGCGGTCGAGCTCAACCGGCTGATCGAGCTCCAAATGGAGGGCTCGATTGGCTGAGGTCGCGGTCCAACCCGCATGGCTTTCGGAGAGGCGCCAACGCGGCGCCTCTCTCGCGCAGGAGCTGCCGCTTCCGGACCAGAAGGCGAAGGGGTGGGAATTCACCGACCTCTCCGGGCTCGATCTCGGAGCGTATGAGGAGGCGAGCGCGGCACCGGTGGTGTCCGGAGCCGAAGGGGCGACCGTCGTCTCGCTGAGCGAGGCGCTGAGCTCCCACGAAGACCTCCTGCGCGAGCGGCTGGGCTCGCTGGTGCCGGTGGAGGACCCATTTGTGGCACGCAACGAGGCGAGCTGGCGGGACGGCGTCCTCGTCCACGTCCCCAAAGGCGTACGGCTGAGCGAACCGATCCAGATCGAGCTGCCGGTCGAGACGAACGGCGCCGCGGTCAACTGGCGCACGCTGATCGTGCTCGAGGAGGACGCCGAAGCGGAGGTCTGGGAGCACTGGTCCTCACCCGGCGACGAGGTCGACGCGGTGCTCAACTCCGTGGTCGAGCTGAGCGTCGGGCAGGGCGCCACCCTGCGCTACGTCAACACTCAGGACATCTCCGAGCGCGCCTGGATCTTCGCCACCCAGCGGGCGCAGGTCGAGCGCGACGGCCGCCTTGACTGGGCCGCGCTCGGCTTCGGCTCGGCCCGCGGCAAGGTGCGGATGGAGACCAAGCTCGCCGGGCCGGGTTCCGAGGCGCGAGTCACCGGCGGCTACGCCGGCGGCGCCGGGCAGCACCTCGACTACGACACCACCCAGGAGCACGCGGCGCCCAACACCAACTCCGACCTCGCCTTCCGCGGCGTCCTCGCTGCCGGCGCCACCGCTGTCTGGCGCGGGATGATCAAGGTCGACCCCGGCGCCCAGCAGACCGACGCCTTCCAGGAGAGTCGCAACCTCCTGCTCTCCCCCGAGGCCCACGCCGACGCGATCCCCGGCCTGGAGATCCTCGCCGACGACGTCCGCTGCACCCACGCCGCGGCGATCGCCCAGGTCGACAAGGACCAGCTCTTCTACCTCACCTCCCGCGGCCTCGCCGCCGCCGCCGCCAAATCGCTGATCATCGAAGGCTTCCTCGAGTCCCTGGTCGAACGCCTGGCCGAGGGCCCGGTCCGCGACAGCATCTCCGAGGCGCTCGAGTCGCGGCTGGCGGAGATCCTCTAGACCCTCCTAGTCGTCGAGGACAACCGACACTTTGGCGCCGGCTCGGAGGGTCTTCCCGGCTGCCGGTTTCTGCCTGACGACCCGGCCGGTTTTCAGCGTGGCGCCTTTGCGCTTCTTCACCCGGCCGAGCCTGCAGCCGTTGCGGCGCAGCGCTTTCCGGGCGGCCGCCAGCCTCTTGCGCTTGAGCTTCGGGACTCGGCATTTCGACCCTGAGCCAGCCGCTACAGACCCCCCCGGAATTAACAGCGGGGCGCGTGATCCGTCGCCCCATGCCCCAGGCCAGCCGAACGCATCGTTGGGCTCGAAGCCATAGACCTCAACTCCGAACGGGCCGGCGGCGTCCAGCACATGGGCGCCCCCTCCGACGGCCAAGCGACCGCCTGTGACGGTGGGGTCGTTCCCAACCGGGGCGAAGCTCAGCGCGGGGACGGGAGCCCCGTCGAGACGAAGAGTGCCAAGGTCGGCCGTAGCGATGACGATGTTCAGGTAGCGCTGGGAGAACCCGCTCGTCGGCGTGCTGAGGCTCTGGGTGTAGTGCCAGCGCTGATGCGGCGGCACCAGCACCATGGTCGGGTCGCCAGTGGGATTCGGCGCCGATGGTTCTTCCGCATCCTCTCCCTGGGCGAAGTGGGCAACCAGAATCGGTTTGTCGGCAGTCACCCGGATCGACTCGTCGATCGTAAACGTAACCCCCTGGCCGGCGTTCAGCGAGGTCGGGGCGCCCCCCGGCGTCCCACTCGCGCCGGTCACGCTCACCGAGGTCCCGTCCGCCGAGCCGAGCAGCGTCACCTGGTCGCCCGAGGTGCGCCCGGCGAAAGGCATCAACGAGAAATCGTTACCCCATACGGAGGTCGGCGGCATCTGCTCGACGATGTAATTGGCCGCCAGCGTGCCGACCGGGACCTGCGCGCAGCTGTTGCCGCCGAGGACCGCAACGGGCTTGTCCGCAGTGATCGAGGTGCCGGTGGTGGCGTTCGTCCCGCTCGCCTGTCCCAGATAGGTGGATCCGGCTCCGAGCGAGATTTCGTACGGCACGCCGGCCGCGTGGCCGCCGATCGCGACGCTCGGGACGATCGTTACCGTCGTCGCCGCCTGCGTGCCGACGATCTCGAACTCCGCCTCTCCGCAGTCCGCGTTCCCCGGATAGTCCAGCACGAGGTAGGCGGTGCCGAGCAGCGAGGTCGGCAAGGCCAAATAGCCGTCGCTCAGGCCTTCAGCCTGGAAAAGCGCTTGAACCGCTATCGGGCTGCTGGCGGTCACATGGATCCCCTTGCCGCTGGTAACCGAATCCGCGGTCTCCAGCTCGACGCTTTCCGGCAGGTCGACGCTGGTGGGGCTTTCCGGCCCCACCGCGAAGTTTTCGCTGAAGGCCGTCCCCGGAACAGAGACCACGCCGCTCGCCGCGGTCGGGGCAGTGATCAGCAGACGGAGGGCGGGCGATCCCGAGATCGGGTTCTCGGCGGCGGGAAAGCCGAGCCAGAAATCGGTGCCACGACTGTCAGCCGCCGCGGCCAGGGGCGTCGGCACCGCTACCGCACAGACGATAAAAGCCAGGAGCGCCCGCCGCATGGGGGCAGTCAACCAACAGGTACAGCCGAACGCAAGCTCAGTCCTCGCGATCGTCGGGCCCCTCGCGCTTCTGCAGCAACATCGAGCGGACGATTGCCGCAGAAACGATCAGGACGGGGATCGCATAGAGGATCCAGATGGCGTAGTGGGCTACGTGGGCGGCGGGGATCATCAGTTCCCTCTTACCCGTTCGCCACCGAGAGCAGGTAGAGGCCGAAGCAGGTGAAGGCGACCATCACGGCCAGCATCCAGTACTGGGAGGCGGTGGCGCGGCGATAGTCGGGCCAGTAAACGAGGGCGCGGTCGTGGGCGAGCATGAGGCCGATGACGTGTCCTACGACGAGGGCGCCGACTTGGACGTACCAGGTGGTGGTGGAGCTGAGAATCGAGTAGTCGATGCCGGAGCCGGCGGTGCCGAAGAGGTCGGTGGTCCCGGTGCCGAGGGGGTCGGAGAGCAAGTAGGTGAACTGGGCCTGCTCCTGGAAGACGAATTCGCTGAAGTAGTGGGCGACGAGGTAGGCGAGGGCGATCGGGATCAGCGTGTGGGCGAAGCCGGCGCGCAGCTTCGCCAGCGGCGGGGCGCCGGGGACGGTCTTCATCCCGCGCACGCCGAGCAGGTAGACGAGCGCGACGCCAGCGAAGCAGGCGAGAAGGAAAATGGTGTCGGCGAGACGGAGCGAGGTGGTGAGGCCGATGCCCTGGTCGGCGAACCATTCGAAGAGCCCTTCGATCGGGTCCGCGAAGGCGCCCTCCTGGGCGCCGTCGAAACTGGTCCCGGCGATCGAGGCGATCACCACTGCGACCGAGCCGGGGACCGTGGCCCAGCTGGTAGCGGCGGAGAAGAGACGGCGGCGCTGCAGGCGGCCATCGCGGACGCCGAAGATCCCGAGCCGGCCGAACATCCCGAAGTAGACCGAGAAGACCTCCCCCCTCTCACACCACTCCTCGACCCCGAAGAGCGCCATCATCGCCAGCGTGTAGGCGCTGTAGAGGAGGGCGGCGACGGCGAGCGCGTGCGGGGTGAGGCCGGCGCCGCCGCTGCCGTAGACGACCTCGAGCCAGACGACGGCGAGCAGGCCGATCGCGGCCGGCCAGCGGCCGAGTCGATCGGGATAGGCGAGGTGGGCCGGCCGCTGGCCGGCGATGGCCCGAAATCCCGCTCCGACGGCGCGCCCCACGGCGCGCCAGGGGTTGAAGGGTCGGAATACGTCACCGAGGATCGCCGAGAAGAAGGGGAAGCCAAGCCAGGCGGTGATGAACAGGAACGTCAGGGCGAAGTTCCGGTCGGGAGCTTCCGTTCCCTCCAACCCGGCATAGATCGCCAGCCCGAGCAGAAAGATGCCGATCAGGCCGCAGAGGACCTGCACTGGCGCGGCGAGCAGGGCGCGCGACAGGCGCTCCCCCAGCGGCCGCGGGTGCTCCTCCTCGAAGCGGGGCTCCCGCCACGCCGCCGAGAGGACGAAGAAGGAAACGATGAGGACGATCGACGCCGCCCAGGCGAACAGCCAGGCGGGGATCGGCAGATCCTCCCTGGCCGCCACCGCGTGGGCGAACGGGATGAAGCTCAAGGTTCGACCCGCAGCTCCAGGATCTGCTCGCCACTGTCCTCCAGCTCAGCCTCGAAGATGCCCTCCAGCGTCGCCGGGAAGTCGAAGCTGGCGACCTCGCCGGCAGCGACGTCCTTCATCAGGTTGTAGCCGTGGACGTGGACGTGGTCGGCGACCGCCGATTCGACTCTGAAGCGG
>DASSVR010000064.1:0-16631 GCA_035705945.1 Solirubrobacterales bacterium | reverse complement strand
GTCTTCGGTACCCCTGGCTTCGACACGGAAACGAAGAACCATCCCCAAGGAAGGGCAAATTTGGACCGGGGTTACGAAACGAGCTCGATCACTTCGCGCTCGACCTTCAGCCGCTGCTTGGCGGTGACGCGCCCGTTCGTCGGGGCCGGCGGCCGGATCGTGACTCCGTCGCGGTAGCGGTCGAGGACCCGGGGGTCGATGTAGGAAGCGCGGCAGACCGCGGGCGTGTTGCCCAGGGCCTCAGAGACGCGGTCGACGGCGCGCCTGATCGCGCGCTTGGCCGCCTCCTCCGACCGAGCCGGTCCCTCCGCGGCAAGCTCGACGGCGGCGAGCACCGTCCCGTGCCAGGTGCGGAAGTCCTTGGCCGAGAACTCCTCGCCGATCCGCTCGTGGATGTAGTCGTTGATCTCCTCGGAGCGGACGTCGACCCATTCGCCGCTGGCGCGGTAGGCGAGCAGATCATCGGGGCCTCGGCGGCGCCGGTGCATCGCTTCGATCGCCCGCCGCGCGGCTGGGTCGCGGATCGACTGCACCCGCCGCTGGCCGCTCTTCGCCGGGAAGTCAAAGACGACCTCTTTGGGACTGATCGTGACGTGCTCGCGGCGCACCGTGGCAAGGCCGAAGCTCTCGTTTTCCTCCGCGTAGGCCTCGCCGCCGACGCGGAAGAAGCCGAGGTCGAGGAGGCGGACCGCGCAGGCGAGCGCCCGCTCGCGCGGCATTCCCTGGCGGCGCAGGTCGGCGGTGACGGCGCGGCGCAGCTTCGGCAGTTTGGCGGCGAACTCGCGAACCAGCTCGAACTTCCGTTCCGCCTGTCGCTGCTGCCAGCGCTCGTGGTAGAGGTACTGCTTGCGGCCCGCTTCGTCGTAGCCGGTGGCTTGGATGTGGCCGAACGGGTCGGGGCAGATCCAGACGTCCTTCCAGGCCGGGGGGATGACGAGGCCGCGGATCCGCTCCAACGTCTCCTCGTCGGTGACGATCTGTCCGGACTCGTTCTCGTAGGAGAAGCCGCGCCCGCGCCGGCGTCTCCTGATCCCGGGCCCGGCGCAGTCAGCCCGCCGCAGCCGGCCGCGGCGGCGCTCCTGGCTCCCGGCGTTCGTCCTTTGTTCGGCATACGCCCAACAAAGGACGAACGCCAACGCGATTCTGATCATCGGGCGGCGCCATGGAGCGCCGTGGCGACGCCCTCGAGGTCGGCGACGAAGCCGGCGAACTCCGCCTCCCGCTCGTCGTGATCGTGCAGGCGCAGGATCGCCGAGGGATGGATCGCCACCGGCTCCAGCGGCCGGCCGCGGTCCTTGGCCCGCGGCGTCTGATGCAGCCGCCGTTTCCCCCGCGGCCGCCACTTGAAGTGCTTGACCGCGTTAGTGACGTAGGCGTCGGAGCGGTCGATCCCCGCCTCCTGGAGCGCCCGATCCAGCAACCGTCCCGCCGGACCCACGAACGGCTCTCCCTCCAGATCCTCTTTGTCCCCAGGTTGCTCCCCGACCAGCATCAGCTCCGCGCTCCGCCGGCCCTGCCCGAACACCGTCTGCGTCGCGTCTCTGTAGAGCTCGCACCCGCGGCACACCTCAGCCGCCTCCTCAAGCGCCTTCAAGGAGCGGGATCTGGGCAGAAATTCGGCCGCGCTCGTCATGTCGGCCAGCTACCCGAGCGCCGCAGGGGGAGAAACCGCCGCCCCCAGGCCCTTATCCAGGCACCATGCCCGCCGAGTCCGCGAGAAACCTTGTAGAGCAAGGAATCTCGCGGACTCGCGGAAGCGACCAACCGCTTTCGCAGCTGGCGCGGGGCCAATTCGGGTGTTCGGCCGCGCGCAGTTGCTCCACTTAGGGTGGACCAAGGAAGAGATCGACTGGCGTATCCGCACCGGTCGGCTGCATCGAATCCATGATGGTGTCTACGCGGTCGGCCATCGCGTCATCCCGCGAGAGGGGCGGTGGATGGCGGGGGTGCTCGCCTCCGGTCCTGAAGCTGTGCTCAGCCACTGGTCGGCCGCCGCGCTTTGGAGGATCCGCCGACGTCGCGCTCATTGATCGACGTCACCACCCCGTATAGGAGCCGGTCTTGGGGTGGGATCCGCCGTCATCACTCGCCCCGACCTGCCGACGAGATCGGGTGGGAGGGCCGCCGCACGCGGACTGCCTTCCGCGAGGACCGCGCTCGCGACCGCATCCTCGCTGTCGCCGGCTACTCCGTCACCCGCCTCACCTGGAACCAGCTCGACGACGAACCCGAGGTGATCGCCGCCGATCTCCGGGCTTTGCTGAGTATCACCCTCGATCCCTAGCATTGCGGGGCACCGATGCCAGAACCCGTCAAGCGCAACCAGCGCTACATGCCTGGGCTGGACGGACTGCGCGCGATAGCCGTCCTCGCCGTCATCCTCTTCCACCTCGGCTTCGACTGGGCCCCCGGCGGGATGCTCGGCGTCGGCGTCTTCTTCACCCTCAGCGGCTACCTGATCACCGACATCCTCCTGGCGCAGTTGAACACGCGTGGGCGGATCAAGCTCGGCGCCTTCTGGCTCGCCCGCGCTCGGCGCCTGCTGCCGGCCCTATTCGTGATGCTGGCGGTCGTCGTCGCCTGGGTGACGGTCTTCGGCCCAGCTCAGCCAGCCCAGTTCCGCGAGGGCGTGATCTCGGCGATCCTCTACGTCAATAACTGGCAACAGATCTTCGCCGACGCCTCCTACTTCGCCCGCTTCGAATCGGAAGGCCCGCTCGACCATCTCTGGTCGCTCTCGGTCGAGGAGCAGTTCTACATCCTCTGGCCGTTCCTGCTGCTGGCCGGCGTGAAGCTCGTCCGCGAGCGCCCGCTGTCCTCCGGCGTCCGCCCGCGCCTCGCGCTGCTGACGATCGCTGGCGCGATCGCCTCCTCGATCCTGATGGCGGTCCTCTATGCGCCCAGCTTCGACCCATCGCGCCTCTACTTCGGCACCGATACCCGCGCCGGTGGGCTGCTGTTCGGGGCGGCGTTGGCGATGGTCTGGCCGAGCCGCAAACTGAGCCGCCGGATCGCCCCCCAGGCGCGCAACACGCTCGACGCGCTGGGGGTCGCCGGCCTCCTGATCATCGCGCTGATGATCTGGCGCACCGGGGAACTGTCTCCCTTCCTCTACCGGGGCGGTTTCGTCGTTCTCTCGCTGGCGACGGTGATGGTCCTGATGCCGCTCACCCATCCCGCCTGTCGCCTCGGGGTCTTCCTCGGCATGCGCCCGCTGCGCTGGGTCGGCGTCCGCTCCTACGGCATCTACCTCTGGCAGACCCCGGTCATCGTCCTCACGACGCCGCGCGGGACCCAGCACGAGGACGACCTCGTCCGCAGCCTCGTCCAGGTGGCGGCGATTTTCGCCATCTCCGCCCTCTCCTGGCGCTTCGTCGAGGAGCCGATCCGCCACGGCGCACTCGGCCGCTTTTTCGCGCGCCGCCGCGCCGTCGGCTGGAAATGGGAAACGTTCGCGCCGCCGATGCGAGCGGCGATCGTCGGCTCCGGGGTGATCCTCCTGATCGCGACCGCCGGAATGGCCGGGCTCAACTCGACCTCGGCCGAAGGCAACAACGTCAGGGTCGAGCAGGCGCGAGCCGAGGGGACGACGAAACCGCCGCCGCTGACGAAAGCGCAAGCGGAAGACTCGACCAAATCATCGTGCAAAGGCGTCGTTCACATTGGCGACTCCACCTCCGAGGGACTCGACAACGCCGAATACCTGCCGAACGAAGGGCAGCGGATCCCCGCCCGCTACACCGAAGTCGGGGCCAAAGAGGTCTATATGGCGGTTCAGGGGGCGACCTCGATCGAAGAGCGGTTCGAAGGCGAACCAAACGCCCAGGAAGTCGCCGCCGCCTGGAAGGCCGAAGGCTTCGAAGGCTGCTGGGTGCTCGCTCTCGGCACCAATGAGGCCGCCAACATCGCCGCCGGCTCAACCGTCGACGAGCGCGAACGAATCGACAAGATGATGGCGATCCTCGGCGACGATCCGGTCCTTTGGGTGAACGTCCGCTCGCTGGTCGAAGCCGGCGATCCCTACGCGAAGGGAAACATGGAGAGGTGGGATGAGGAGCTCGTTGCCGCCTGCGCCGCCTACCCGAACATGCGGGTCTACGACTGGGCATCCGACGTCAAGGACGACTGGTTCATCGAAGACGGCATCCACTTCACCTCCCCCGGCTACGCGGCGCGCGCGCAGCTGATCGCCCTGGCGCTCGCGCACGCCTTCCCGGAAAAAGGCGTGACCGAGGGGGGCGTGAAGAACTGTCTGGTCAGTTGACCCGGCTATAGCCGGGTCAACTGACCACTCACTCGAGGCCGTCGATCTCGACCGGCTCCAGGTCGCCGGCTGGCTCGAAGCCCATGATCCGCCCGTAGAAGTAGAGCTCGGCTTCGAGGCAGCGGATGTTGGTCTCGGCGCGGCGGAAGCCGTGCTGCTCGCCCTCGAAGGGGACGTAGGCGTGGGGAACCCGGTTCCGCTTCAGCGCCGCCACCATCGTCTCCGCCTGGTTCGGCGGCACGACCTCGTCCTCGAGGCCCTGGAAGAGGATCACCGGCGATCGCAGGCGGTCGGCGTGGTGGAGCGGCGAGCGCTCGCGGTAGAGCTCCGCCTGCTCGGGGTAGGGCCCGATCAGGCGGTCGAGGTAGCGGGACTCGAACTTGTGGGTGTCGCGGGCGAGCGCCTCGGCGTCGGCGACGCCGTAGTAGCTGGCGCCGGCGGCGAAGGCGTCGTGGAAGGTCAGCGCGCAGAGGGTCGCGTAGCCGCCCGCCGACCCGCCCCGGATCGCCAGTCGCGCGCCGTCCGCCTCCCCTTGTTCGGCGAGGTGAAGCGCCGCGTTGACGCAGTCCTCGGTGTCGACGACCCCCCACTGCCCCCGCAGCTTGTCGCGGTACTCGCGCCCATAGCCGCTGGAGCCCCGGTAGTTGACGTCGACGACGCCAATCCCGCGGCTCGTCCAGTAGAGAAATTCGCGGTCCAGCGCCGGGGTCGCGTGCGAGGTGGGGCCGCCGTGGCTCTCGACGATCAGCGGCGGCCGTTCCCCCTCCGGCGCCTCGAACTCCGGGTTCATCGGTGGGTAGTAGAAGCCGTAGGCGGTCTCGCCCTCGCCGCTCGCGAACTCGATCGGACGGGGACGCGAGACGTAGGCGGGATCGACCGGCTCCTCGCTCGCTGACCGGACGACTTCGGACTCGCCCCGCTCGACGTCGTGCAAGATGATCGCCGGCTCGCGCTCTGGGCTGGCGGCGGCGAAGGCGACCGTCTCCCCCCGGACGGCGAGCGCCGGGTAGCCAAAAGCAGTGAAGGGAAGCCCGAGGTTGGTCGCTTCCCACCCGTCGGGCCGCAGCAGGCAGAGTCGTTCGCTGCCGCGCTCGCAGCGGACGCAGACGATCGCCCCGCTCTCGAGGAAGGCGTAGGTGCCACCCCCGAAGAGCCACTGCGGGTGACCGTAGTCGGCCCGGTCCACGGTCAGCTGCACCAGCGCCCCTTCCTCGCCGCTCAGTTCCGCACCGGGCTCGCGGGCACGGTAGAGATTCCACCAGCCGTCGCGGTCCGAGACGAAGTGGATGCGGCCGTCGTGTCCCCAATCGGGCTGGAAAACAGACTCTCCCGGGCCGCCCGCGACCAGCCGCTCCTCACCGCTGTCCTCGTACGGTGCGACCCACAGCTCGGTCCCGTCCCAGGGCATGTTCGGGTGGTCCCAGCAGGTCCAGGCCAGCCACTCGCCGTCGGGGCTGACCCGAGGGAACGAGTAGAAGTCGCGCCCGCTCGCCAGGACCTCCGGTTCTCCAGCGCCGTCCAATCCCAGCCCGACGATCTCGTTCACCGCTTCGCCCTCGCTGTGGGTTTCGCGCACGCAGAGGACCGTGCGCCCGTTGGGGGCGACGCGGAGGTCGGCGTAGCGGAGAACGCCCGGAGCGGGGGGGTCGGGTGAGATCGCCACCGGCTCCTCGCCGAGCCGCTGGCGGTAGAGCCGCTGGTCGGAGAAGTCGACGAAGAGGAAGAGGTCGTTTTCGGCCAGACACCAGGCACCGCCGCCGTACTCGTGCGCCCGCGTCCTCACGTTGACGTCGTCGGGGGTGACGACTTGCGCCTCGCCACCCGGCGGCCGCCGCATCAGCACGACCCGCCCGCCCTCGGCCGGCCGCCCCTCCGCCCACCAGACAGCCCCGTCGGCGGCGAGCGCCGGAGCTCCCAGCCGCCGCCCGGCCCGGGCGACGGTTGCCGCGTCGATCGGCGAGCGCCAGGAGCCGTAGGGGGCGACGGTCACGGCGCTCGCTCGTCCACCTCGACCTCGCGCAGGCGGTGCGTGTCGACGTCGTAGACGAAGCCGCGGACCACCTCGCGATGGGGGAGAAAAGGCGAGGAGCGCACCCGCAGGATCGACTGGCGAACGTCGGCGTCGACGTCGCCGAAGGACTCGATCGCGAAGGCGGGGGCGACGCCGGTGCTCTCCTGCAGCTCCTGCCGGAAGCCGTCGTCGGTGACCTTCTGCATGCCGCAGTCGGTGTGGTGGATCAACATCACCTCGCGGGTCCCGAGCCGGCGCTGGGAAATCGCCAGCGAGCGAATCACGTCGTCGGTGATAACCCCGCCGGCGTTCCGCAGCACGTGGGCCTCGCCGTCGCCGAGGCCCAGCGCGGCGAAGACGTCGAGCCGCGAGTCCATGCAGGTGACGATCGCCAGGTGGCGCTGCGGTTCCACGTCCAGGTGCCGCTCGGCGAGGCCCGCCGCGAAGGCCCGGTTGTTCTCCAGCAGCGCGTCGATCGTGTCCATGACGCCGCAGCCTAGACACGACGCCAGCGGCGCGTTTCCTCGCTTCGCCCCCGGGGTAGCGGCTCGGCATGGAAACGAGAAGCCCCAGCAAGGGAATCCTCGACGGCGACAGCTCCGGCACCCGCGAAGACATCGTCGCGCTCTTGACCAAGGCGTACTGGATGGAGATCGAGACGGTGATGAGCTACCTCGCCGCCTCGACCAACCTCGACGGCGTCCGCGCCCAGGAGATCCGCGAGTCCCTGGCCGAGGACATCGAAGAGGAGCTCGGCCACGCGCGACAGTTCGCCAACCGGATCAAGGAGCTCTACGGCGTCGTCCCCGGCTCGGCAGCGTTTACGCCCGAGCAGAGCTTCCTGCAGCCGCCGGAGGTGCAGACCGACGTGATCCACGTGATCCGAGGGGTGATCAAGGCGGAGACCGGCGCGATCGAGCACTACACGCGGCTCATCGAGGAGACCGACGGAGTCGACCCGGTCACCCAGGACATGGTGATCGACATCCTCCGCGACGAGCAGGCCCACCGCCGGCTCTTCGAGGGCTTCCTGCGCGAGTACGAGTTCGAAGGCAAGGCTTAGCGGGACAGCCGCTGACCTAGGCTCCCCGGATGGCCACCGCCAACGACGTGCGGATCCGTCCGGTGACCGAAGCGGACGTCCCGATCCTCTTCGACCTAATCCTCGAGCTCGCCGGCTACGAGAAACTAACGGACTCGGTGACCGGCGATCCCGATGTCCTGCGGCGTTCGCTGTTCGAGGAGGGGGCGGCGGAGGCGCTGATCCTCGAGGCCGCCGATGGCGAACCGATCGGCTACGCGATCTTCTTCACCACCTTCTCGACCTTCGAGTGCCGCTCGGGGATCTGGCTCGAGGACGTCTACGTGCGCCCCGCCCACCGCCGCGGGGGGATCGGCCGGGCGGTGATGGAGCACCTCGCCAACTTGGCGCTCGAGCGCGACGCCGCCCGCCTCGACTGGGTTGCCCTCGAGTGGAACGAGCCGGCGCTCGACTTCTACGAGAAGCTGGGGGCGCGGCGGCTGGACGACTGGCGCCTGCTGCGGCTGGAGCGGGAGGGGATCAGGCGCCTGGCCGGCGGGCGCGGCTGAGCAGCAGCTCGCGCTCGCGGGCGTTATCGGTCAGGTCGGCCGCGCGTTCGAATTCGGCGGCTGCCTCCTCGTGCCGTCCCGCTTTCGCCAGCAGGTCGCCGCGGACGCTGGGGAGTAGGTGGTAGTTCGAGAGGGCCGGGTCGTCCTTGATCTCCTCCAGGAGTTCGAGTCCGGCCTCGGGGCCGAAGGCCATCGCCAGGGCAACGGCGCGGTTCAGCTCGACGATCGGCGAAGGCTGGACCTGGGCGAGGGCGTCGTAGAGGGCCGCGATCCGCACCCAGTTGGTTTCTTCGGCGCGGATCGCCCGGGCGTGGCAGGCGGCGATCGCGGCCTGCAGACCGTAGGGGCCGAGCGGACCGGGCAGCTCTTCGGCCCGCTCCAGGGCCCGCCGGCCGCGGACGATCAGCAACGGGTCCCAGCGGCCGCGGTCCTGGGCGAGCAATAGCACCGGCTCGCCGTCGGGGCCGCGGCGGGCGCGCAGGCGCGACGCCTGGATCTCCAACAGCGCGACCAGGCCGTGCACCTCCGGCTCCCTTGGCGCCAGCTCGCCGAGGATACGACCCAGGCGCAGCGCTTCCTCGCAGAGGTCGGTGCGGATCCAGTCCTCGCCGGCGCTCGCCGCGTAGCCCTCGTTGAAGACGAGGTAGATCACTTCCAGCACGGAGGGAAGGCGCTCGTCCAGCTCGTCCCCCCGTGGTACCTCGAACGGGATCTTGGCGTCGCGCAGCGTCCGCTTCGCCCGCACCAGCCGCTGCGCCACAGTCGACTCCGAACCGAGGAAGGCGCGCGCGATCTCCGCCGTCGTCAACCCACCCAGCAGGCGCAGGGTCAGCGCCACCCGCGCCTCGCGCGAGAGCAGCGGGTGGCAGCAGGTGAAGATCAGCGCCAGCAGGTCGTCGCCGATCGCGTCGTCGACCGCCGCCTCGAAGTCGGACCGCTCCAGCGCGAAGAGGGCACCGGTGTCGCGGGCGACCTCTTCGCGCTTGCGCTCATACGTCTTCTCCCGGCGCAGCCGGTCGATCGCCCGGTTCTTCGCGGTGGCCATCAGCCAGGCGCCGGGATTGTCCGGCACACCGGACTCCGGCCACTTCTCCAACGCCGCTACCAGCGCGTCCTGCGCCAGGTCCTCGGCGAAGCCGACGTCGCCGACCATCCGGGCCAGGCCCGCGATCAGGCGGGCGGACTCGATCCGCCAGACCGCCTCGATCGCGCGCGTGGCCTCGGTCACGGATTCTTTAGGGGCCCTCGTAGGCGTCCTGCACCTCCTGCGGAAAGTCCTCCATCTCCGCTACGCGCCGCACTTCGATCGCACAGTCCTGCGCCGGGCAGCGGCTCGCCCACTCCAGTGCCTCCTCCTTCGAGCGCGCCTGAATCAGCCAGTAACCCCCGACGACCTCCTTCGCCTCGGCAAAGGGCCCATCGGTCACCGTCGCTTCGCCTTCGCTCGAGAACCTGATCGTGCCCCCGTCGCTCGGGGGCCGCAGCCCATCGAGCGAGAGCAGCAACCCTGCCTTGCGCAGCTCCTCGTTGTAGCGACCCATCGCCGCCACCGCCTCGGGCGTGGGCTCCCAATCCTTTTCCTCGATCCCGGGATACATGAACATGATGAAGCGCATCGGATCCTCCTTCGGTGCGGGCGGCCGTTCCGCCCTCTTATCTGACGACGAACGGGCCGCGCCAAAATCGACAGCCGCCGGGTAATTGTCACCTCGCTGCCTCGTTTCACCCGGGGTTCGCTGGGTAGCTGAACGCATCGACGATCGAGAAGGAGGAGGCGACATCACGATGGCGGAAATCAACGCGCGTGACATGAAGCTGGTCCAGTACCTGAGCGAGGCCTACGGCAAGGAGCGCGAACTGGAGATGGCACTCCAGGCCCACATCGCGATGACCGCCAAAGGCCCCTACAGGAAACGGCTGCAGCAGCACCTGAAAGAGACGAAGGCGCACGCGAAAAAGGTCGAGCGCCGGATCAAGAAACTCGGCGGTGGCGGTCAGACCGTGCAGGGCGCAGTCGGCAAGCTGACCGCGGCGGCCAAGGGCCCGTTGCACGCGATTCGCGGCGGCGGCGAGCAGGAGCGGATGCTGAAGAACGCCAAGACCGAGTACTTCAACGAGCACGAGGAGATTGCCACCTACCTCGCGATCGAGACCCTCGCCGAAAAAGTCCGCGACTCTGAGACGGCGAAGCTGGCGCGGGCGATCCGCCGCGAGGAGGAAAGGATGGCAAGCTTCCTCCAGGGCCAGATCAAGACGCTGACGGGCGCCGTCGCTCGCGAGGAGATCCCAGCCGCCTTGCGCCGCGCTCCCGCCGCGGCACGGAAAACGAAAAAAGCGACGAGGCGATCGACGGCGAGAAAAGCAGGCGGCGCGAGAAAGGCCGGCCGGAAAACCAGCTCGAAAAGGCCCAGCTCGAAAAGGCCCAGCGCGAAAAAACGCGCCACCGCGAAACGCTGATTAGGAGGCGCCGACCGCCAGCTCCCGCGGCGGTTCGGTCTCTTCCGAGATCGGCCGGGGCCGGACCGCGACGACGACGAGGTCGTCCCGCAGGGTCCCGCCGCTGCGGCCGACCGCGTCGGCCCGCAGCCGCTCGGTCAGCTCGTCGAGCTCGAGCCCCGAGAGGGCCTGGGTCATCTCGGCGAAGGACGCCGGCCCCAGGTGGTAGGCCACCGGTCCCGCCTCGAGCCAGCCGTCGGTGCAGAGGGTCAGCGTGTCGGCCGGCCCGAGCTCCCGCTCGTGGCGTTCGACGTACGCCTCGCTCCATGCCCCCAGAAGCGAGCCCCCACCGAGCAGCTCCGTGCCGCTCTCCCTCGCCAGCACCGCCGGCGGGTGGCCGGCCGAAGCGAGGACGATGCTCCATCCAGGCTCCCGCCGGCGCAGCCGGGCGAGCATCACGGTGGCGAAGTCGTTGAGGCTGTCGCCAGCGCGCAGGAGCTCGTTCACCCGCCCGAGGACCTCGTCTGGCTCAGCGACCTCTCCGGCGAGGCCGCGGACCGAGTGGCGGACCGCGACAGAGACGCCGGCGGCGGTGCTGCCTTTGCCGGCGACGTCGCCGACGAGGATCCAGCAGCCGTTGTCCGTGGGGAGGACGTCATAGAGGTCGCCGCCGACCTCGATCCCCTCGCCGGCAGCTTCGAAGACGACTGAGATGTCGAGGCCCGCGACCTCCGCCGGCTTCGGTGGCCGCAGCCCCCGCTGCAGGGTCTTCGCGATCCGGTCGCGTTCCCTGTAGAGGAGCGCGTTGTCGAGCGCCAGCGCCGCTCGTTCGCCCAGCTCGGCGAGGAACTCCAGGTCCCCGCTGTCGTAGCGAAGGTCGTTGGCGGCGTGGAGGAAGGAGAGCGCGCCGAGGCTGCGCCCGCGGGCGACCAGCGGCACGACCACCGCCGAGTTGTAGCCGGCTTCGTTCATCAGCCGCAGGTGCTCCTCACTCTGCGAGACCTTGTCGACGACCTCCGGCGCCGTCAGGTCGCGCCAGATCATCGGCTGGTTCAGCCGCAGCACCTGCGCCACCGGGTGCTCGCCGGCGGGGTCGAGGGGAGAGGCCCGGCGAATTCGCTCCAGTCTCGCCGCCATCTCCGGGTTGGCGCCGGCGACGACGCTGTCGCCGAACCACCCGTCAGCCCGTCGGAAGTCGATCACGCAGATCTCGGCGAGCTCGGGAACAGCCGTGGAGACGATCGTCCGCGCCGTCTCGGTCGGGTCGAGCGAGATGTCGAGGAGGCGGCTGGCGGCGACCAGGAACTCCTGGGCACGGCGGCGGCGCATCTCCGCGGTGATGTCGCGGGCGACGACCGAGGCCCCGATCAGCCCCCGCAGCGGGCTGCGGATCGGCGAGACCGTCAGCGAGACAGCGATCCTCGCCCCGTCGGCGCGGATGCGTTCGGTCTCATAGGTCTCCAGGCGTTCGCCGCGCTTGACCCGCTCGAGGATCACGTTCTCCTCGCCTTGGTGGTCGGACGGAATGATGAAGGAGATGTGGCGGCCGATCGCTTCCTCGGCGCTGTAGCCATAGAGGCGGACAGCGGCAGGGTTCCAGGTGGTGACGATTCCGTCCAGGTCCTTGCTCAGGACCGCGTCCTGGGTCCCGCGCACGACCTCTGCCAGGTGCTGGCGGAAGCGCTCGGCTTCGGCGCTCTTCGCCTCGGCGCGGCGGCGGACGATGAAGGCGCCGAGTTGGTCGGCGAAGCCGGCGAGCAGGGCAATCAGGTCCTCCGACTGGGCGTTGAAGCGAAGGGTGTGGAACTCGGCCACCGCGAGGACCTGCTCCGGCGGGCCGATCGGGACCGGTATCGCCAGCGCCGCCTCGAGGCCAAGGTCGGCGGCGACGTCGGCGCGGGGGCTGGGAGTTGGGTAGGCCTGGTAGTCGGGGGCGAAGGCGATTTTCCCTGACGCCCAGGCATCTCCCGGCAAGCCCAACCCGCGCTTGAAGCTGAGTTCGCGGCTGCGCCGCCAGAGCGGCCCCGCGTCGAGGTTCGGGTTGCTCCAGCCGGTGACCAGTCGCAGCTGCTCCTCGTCGCCGGTCACCTCCCAGAGCGCCCCCGCCTCCCAGCGCAGGAGGTCGGCGACGATTTCCAGGAAGCGGGGCGCGACTTGGTCCAGCGAGTCGCCCTCGATCAGGCGTGCCGCGAGTTCCCGCTGGCTCCTCAGATAGCGCCACAGCTCCAATTCCTGTGGCTCTGGCATCCCATTCAAAGCTACCCGGTTGTCCAAAATCACCCCTTGCGCTCGCTGTCACCCCGGGAGGGGTTTGCGCGCTCGTCCGCGGGGTACTGCTGCCCCCAACGGGGCTTGGAAAGACAGGAGATATTGATGTTCAGGTGCGACAACTGCGGCAGTGGCTATTCAACCCAAGCGGCCTCCTCCTGGACCTCCTGTCCCCGGTGCCTGGCAAAAGAGAAGATCCAGGTGCCGCTCAGCTTCGAGCTCGGTTGGCAGCGTCAGCGCAGCGAGGTTGCCGCTCCCAAGGAGACCGAGCAGGCCTCAGCCTCTCAGCCGGCACTACGCTGAACAGCGCCCCGTTTGCCGCCCAAGGCGGCGGGTAGCCGCTTACGAAGGTCACCGCGAGGGGTGACGCTCGTTCCGGCGCCGTCGCTGGTGCCAGTTAATCCAGCTCGCCGTGGGACGGCGCCGCGCCGCCCGGATCTTGGCGGTCGGTGAACCAGCGAGGGGCCACCCCGAAGAAGGTCTCGACAGCGCCCCGCCTGAGCTCGGTGTGGACGAGTTCGAGACAGCCGCACTTGACCAGGGTGCTGGCGTGGTAGGAGATAACGCAGGGGCTCTCCTTCATCTCCCGCGAGAGCTCGCTTGGGCTGGCGACCCGGCCCCGCAGCGTCTCCAAGATCTCCACCCGGATCGGATGCGACAGGGCCTTGACCAACTCCTGGTCGATCCGGATGTCCCCGTTGCCTGACAACCCCTTCCTCCAATCCCCTCAAGCCACTCGACGAAATTGCAGGCAAACCTCTCTTACCTGGACATTCTGGGCCAACCCCAGTTTTCGCATTAACCCGGAAAGTGCGGTGCTTTCCCAGGCTTGTCAGCCAGCCAGTCGCTCGAGGGAGCTCGGGTCGTTCCGCAACTGGGAGATCGATTCGACAACCTCCGCGGCGCCGGCCTCGCGCAGCTCCGCTGCCGAAAAACCTCCGGTCAGCACAGCGACGGTTGGCAGCTGGGCCCGCCGGGCTGCCTCCACGTCCCAGACAGAGTCACCCACCATCACGGAGGGCGCTTCGTTGCCCGCTTTCCGCAGCGCCGCGTTGACCAGGTCCGGGTCCGGCTTCGTGCTCTCGACATCGGCGGCGGTCGTCCAGCCGTCGACCAACTCACGCGCGTCCAGCAAGTCGAGATAGTGGTCGACCTCGCCCTCCTTGGCGGAGCTGGCGAGGATCACCGTTGAACCGTCTTCGACCAGCTTCTCGATCAGCTCGCGCGCTCCCTCCATCGGCTCGACTTCGCCGATCAGCTCGCCATAGGCCTCCGCCTCGGCGGCGCGGATCTCTTCGCCGTCGGCGGCGGCCGCCTCCTCCCCGATCAGGGCGTCGAGGATCTGGTCCCCGCCCATGCCGATGTGACGATGCACCTCCCACATCTGCACGCGGTGGCCGTGGGCGCGAAGGGCCCGGTGCCAGGCGAGCGCATGGTGGTAGTTGGTGTCGACGAGGGTGCCGTCGACGTCGAGAATCGCGTTCAGGGACATTGCCATCGGAGCCTTCCGGGTACGGGCCAGTTGGATGGCGGGTCGCACCGCAACCGGCACCGCCTCGGTCAGCCCCGGCTCCTAGGCGGGGGTTTGGCCAACCCCTCCTAGCCGGAGCCGACCGAGCTGCGCGTCGCTTAGCCGGCCAGGCGCGAGCGCAGCATGTCCTTGCCCTGCTCGGCTCCCTTTCGGCTCGTCTCCTGGGCGCGGCGGAAGAAGTCAGCAAGCTCGGAATCTTCCTCCCGCTCGGCGTCTTCGATGTAGGTCTCGAGTCGCAGCACGTTGCTGAGGCACTGCTCGACGAACCAGATGATGTTGTAGTCCTTGTCCTTCGTGCCGGTGATGTGGCCGGCCTCTTGGGTCCCCATCCTCACTCCTTGTGGTCGGGTACGTGCACTCCTGCGAGTACCCACTCGTGCGGCAGGGGAAAACGGCGGCGCGAGTTTCGTGCCTGCTCTGCAGGGGTAGCCGCCCGGCATGTACGTGATACCGCTCGTCCTGATCGTGCTGCTGGCGCTGGTCGCCGTCGCCTGGTCGCCGATCTTCGCGCTGATCTTCTTTGCGATCGGCTTCGTTGCTTTCCTCGGCTACGCCGGGCTCAGCCGACGCGCCGACGAGAAACTCGCGCCGCCGGAGCAGCCTGGGCGGCAGCCCCAGCATGAGAACGAGACGCCGACGGGCATCTGGGGGGAGCGGCGGCCATCATGAACGGGAGTCCGGAGAGCCGTGACGAGGCCGAGGTGAGCCGGCTCGAAGCCGAGCGGCAGGACGACCCGATCGCCGACGAAGAGGCCGAGGCCGCAGCCGCCGAAGCGGCGCGGATCGGGGGCCCCGCCCCCGACGATCCCGTCGAGGACCCGGCCGAACGGCCGCTGGTCGAGGGCGGCGAGGGGGAGGCCGAGGGGTTCGAGCTGGCTGAAGGAGAACTGATCGAAAACGCCGCCCACGGCGACCAGAGAGGGTTCCCGGGCCGGGACGCCGGCGTGCCGGAGGAGCCGACCGACACCGCCTTCGGCGAACCAGATCAGGTGATCGACGAAGACGCCGACGAGGCGATCCGCAAGAACGAGTAGGGAGGTCGACATGCCCCATCGGGTGATCGCGGTCGTCACCGACGAGCTCCACGGCAGCGAGCCCGTCGAGCAGATCAGGGCCTGCGCTGACGGCGAGGGGACCGAGCTCCGGGTTGTCGTCCCCGCCGTCGAGGCCAATGCCTTCAGGCACACCCTCGGCGACATTGACGAGCCCACACAGCAGGCCGAAGAGCGACTCGAAGAAACGCTGAAGGCACTGCGTGCAAGTGGCATGCGGGTGAGCGGCGAGGTCGGCGATCCCGACCCTGTGCAGGCCGCCCAGGACGCTCTCCTGAAAGAACCTGCCGACGAGGTGCTGATTTTCGAGCACTGTGAGCGGCAAGCGCGCTGGTATGAGGACGACCTGCTGGAGCGGGCGCAGGAGGAGATCGAGCCGCCGCTGCGGATCGTCGTCGTGGAGACCGGCGACGAGGACCACCTCGACCACGTCGTCGAGGTCGAGGAGACGGGGCAGGGGACGATCAACCCCATCGCCGACAAGGAAGTCGGCGGTGGCGCCTACATTCCCGGCCTAACCCGCTCCGACTTCGCCGGGATGGTGGCCGGGATCCTCGGCACGATCATCGTCGCCATCCTCTCCGCCGCGATCGCCTCCGGCAGTGGTCACGAGACGGGCTGGGAAGCGGTGGCGATCCTGATCGCGATCGGCATCGCCCTCGCCAACCTCGCCCACGTGGTCGGGCTCACCATCTTCGAGAGCATCCGCTACCGCGGCGGCTTCGCCAAGTTTTTCCGCACCCTGGCGCTGGTTGCGACGCCGCTGGCGATCCTCATCAACACGGCGATCCTGATCTTCGCCGGCTAGAAAGACTCGCTAAGGCAAGGTCTGCTCGGCGGTTTCCTCTCGCCGCAGCGCCTCGAGGACCTCCTCGGCGAGCTGTGAGCCGTCTTCGGGGCGCAGCGGCGTCGCGTTGACCCGGAAGACGACACCGCCTGAGTCGAGCTCCTCCAGCGAGACGCTCGGCTTGTAGCGGGTGGGGACGGTGATCGCCCGCAGCAGCCGCTCCTCCACCTGCCTGGGGCTCGCCTCGGCAGGGAACCGGACCCGCACCTCGACTTTGTCGGGCTCGCGCAGCGGCACGACGACGAGACTGAGGAGGACGTTGTTGGGGACCATCAGGCGGTCGGCTCCCTGGCTCAAGGTCGTATAGAAGAGGCCAAGCGAGGACACCGTGCCCTCCAGCGATCCGGCGAGGGCGCCGCCGACCAGCCGCACCCGTTCTCCGACCCGGAACGGCCGCGTGCTCTGCAGGACGATGCCGGCGAAGATCCCGCCAAGGGCTTGCTGGGCGGCGAGCCCGAGCAGAACCGCCGTGAAGGCTCCGCCGACGGCGAGGGTCCCGGCGTTTACGCCGGCGATCCGCAGCGCCAGGATCACGACCAGGGTCATCGCCAGCAGGCGGACGACGAAGCCGGCGGTGCCGGCGGTGGCCGGGTCGAGCCGCCGGTAGAAGCGCGGGGAGAGCCCCCTCACCA
>DASSVR010000063.1:0-31570 GCA_035705945.1 Solirubrobacterales bacterium | reverse complement strand
CTCCAGACACCGCTCGCCATGGCTCGCGGTTGAGTGTCTGGTGAGGGGCACACGACCCCCTATCAACGTTCAGGCGAAAGTCCAGAGCCTGTTGCCAACGAAGTTGAAGGGCATGGCTACTGCGACGGCGATGGCCTGGGCCGGGAGCTCGCCCAGACTGCTGCTGACCAGCAGCAGTTGAAGAACAGCCAGGTTGAGGCCGAGTGAGGCGAGGCTGACGGTTAGGAAGCGCGCGGCCTGGAAGTGGGCGGGGCCATCGCCGGGGCCAAAGGTCCAGTGGCGGTTCCAGAGGAAGTTGTTGGTGACGGCGACGGCGAAGGCGCCGCTCGCCGCGGCCAGGTGGTGGATATCGAGGCTACCCGCGAGGAGAGCGAACACGGCGAGGTTGATCAGGTACCCGGAAGCGCCGACGAGCCCGAACTTGAGCAGCTGCACCCAGTTGGCGGGGTGCCGGGCGGCCGCGCCGATCCGATAG
The DNA here is from genome assembly GCA_035705945.1 of Solirubrobacterales bacterium. Classification (GTDB taxonomy): domain Bacteria; phylum Actinomycetota; class Thermoleophilia; order Solirubrobacterales; family 70-9; genus VAYN01. Next base: position 31,095 of record DASSVR010000063.1, on the reverse strand, counting down.
GCGATTTCGCTGGCAGGGCTCATCACGAAGGCGGCAGGTTAGCGATGAAGCCGGGCGCGCAAGCGTCCATCACCGTTATCTTCCCGCTCCGATGCCGGCCAGTAAAGCAACCGTCGCGGCAGTGGGGCTGGCAGCCGCAGCGCTGGCCCTAGCCCTCGTCTTCGGCGGCACGGAGAGCTCCAAGGACGCGCGGGGGGAGGAACCTGACCTTCCCGGCGAACCCGCCGTGGAAATCGTCTCCCCGCGCAACGGCGCTCGTCAGTCAGCCCATGCCGTCGTCGCCAAGGTCGAAGTGCGGAACTTCCAACTGGCGCCGGGGCACTTCGGGGGCGAACCGCAGTTGGGCGAGGGCCACCTGCGCTTCAGCCTCAACCGCGTTCCGGATTGCGTCGACCCGGTCAAGCTCGATAAGGCGATCAACAGCCCCATCGGCAAAGGACGGCTGGTAGGGCGCTCCTTCGACTACGCCCGCTACGCGGGCCCGAACGGCATCCTCGCCGAGCGGATCGGGTCGGCCGGCAGCTATGCGCCGGCGACGAGGCCGGAGATCTTCTACCACCGCCTCCCCCCCGGCTTCTACCGCCTGATCGTCAGCCTCGCCCAGAACAGCGGCATGGCGACCGCGTTCCACGACGTCACCAACTTCCAGATCCTCTCCAGCTCCGGATACGGGCCGAATTGCCCCGAGGGCAAGGTGCCGAGCGCCAAGGCTGCGGCCGGGTTGAAGTAGCCAATACTTCACTTTGTATAGTGAGGGGGTGCGGACCTACCGGCGGCTGATGGGATTCCTGCGCCCCTACCGGGCGCAGCTGTGGGGCTCGCTGGTCTTCGCCTGGGCGGCGATGGCGATGACGGTCCTAATCCCCTGGCTGATTGGGCGCGCCGTCAACGCGATCGTTGCCGGCGACAAGGCAGATCTGCTGCCGCTGGCACTGGCGATCCTCGGCGCGGCGGTTCTGCGGCTGGGGCTGATCGTCGTCCGGCGCGTGGTCGCCGGCAAGGTTTCGCTGGGGGTCGAGTTCGACCTGCGCCAAACCTTCTACGCGCACCTGCAGCGGCTCGAGCTCGGCTTCTTCGACTCCCAGCAGACGGGACAGCTGATGTCGCGGGCGACGGTCGATCTGCAGTCGATTCGGTTCTTCCTCGGCTACGGCCTGATCTTCATCACCCAGAACCTGCTGACGATCGTCCTCGCGAGCATTGTCATGTTCGCGATCGAGCCGTGGCTGGCGCTGGTCGCGCTGGCGCCGGCGCCGCTCGTCGTCTACGTCGCCTCCCGCTACAACCGCGTCTCCCGCCCCGCCCTGCAGGAGGTCCAGCAGCGTCTGGCCGAGCTGACCGCGGAGGCCGAGGAGAACGTCTCTGGGATCCGCATCGTCAAGGCCTTCGCCCGCGAGGAGCACCAATTGCACCGCTTTCGGCGCGCCGTCAGCCGAGTCTTCGACCAGAGCATCTATTCGACCAAGCTGCAGGCCTTCTTCTCGCCCCTTCTGGGCCTGCTGCCGCAGATCGGGATCGCCCTGGTGTTGCTCATCGGCGGCCGCGAAGTAGCGGCGAGCAACCTCAGCATCGGCGACTTCACGACCTTCTACACCTACCTGGTGATGCTGGCGGGCCCGATGCGGATGCTGGGGATGACGATGGGCATGGCCCAGCGGGCGATCGCCTCCGGCAACCGCCTCTTCGAAATCCTCGACCGTGAGCCACGGATCGAGAGCCGGCCCGATGCTCCGCCGCTTCCGGCCGGCGGCGGACGGGTCGAACTCCGAGGCGTCACCCTGCACTACGACGCCGCTCGACGGGCCGAAAACGCTCCCATAGAGAGCGGAATCGGCCCATCGGCGGGTGAGGCGGTGGCGGCGCTGAGCGATGTCGACATCGAGGTCGACGGCGGGAAGACGGTGGCGCTGGTCGGGCCGTCCGGCTCCGGGAAGACCAGCCTGGTAGCGCTGATCGCACGACTGTACGACCCCAACCAGGGATCGGTGCTGATCGATGGCGCCGACGTGCGCGAGGTCGACCTCGCCTCGCTGCGCTCGGAAATTGCCTTTGTCGCCGACGACAGCTTCCTCTTCACCGCCAGCGTCGCCGAGAACATTGCCTACGCGCAGCCGGAGGCGAGCATCGAGGAAATAGAAGCGGCGGCACGGCGGGCGCAGGCGGACGGCTTCATCCGCGAGCTTCCCGACGGCTACGAGACGCGGGTTGGCGAGCGCGGCCTCACCCTCAGCGGCGGCCAGCGGCAGCGGGTGGCGATCGCGCGCGCCCTCCTCGCCGACCCGCGGATCCTGATCCTCGATGACGCCACCTCCTCGGTCGACGCGACCACCGAGGCGGCGATCAAAGCCGGGCTGCGCGAGGCGATGGCCGGGCGTACGACGTTCATAATCGCCCACCGCCTCTCGACCGTTTCGCTGGCCGACGAGATCGTCGTCCTCGACGGCGGCCGGATCGTTGACCGCGGCAGGCACGAGGAGCTGATGGAGGGCTGCGGCTTCTACCGCGAGATCGCCGAGCACGGGCTCGCCGACTCGGTCTTCCTGCAGCGCGACCTCGAAGAGCGCGAGGAGATAGCGCGGCTGTGAACGGCGGGCCCAACATCGGCAACATCGGGCGCCTCTTCCTCTCGCTCTGGCGGCTGGTCAGGGGCGAGGACCAGCGCGGGCGCAAGGTGCGCTGGCTGATCACGCAGCTGCGGCCCTACCGCGGCCGAGTCGCGCTGATGTTCCTCGGACTGGCCCTGGCAACCGCCGCCGGGCTGGCGCCGCCGTACCTTGCCGGAAAGGCGATCGACGACGGCATCCTCGCCGGCGACCTCGCCGCCCTCGACTGGATCGTCGCCGCCTTCCTCGTCGTCGCCGTCCTCTACGCCGCCGCCACCTACCTGCAGACCTACATGGTCGGTTGGGTCGGGACCCGCGTCCTCCAGGATCTGCGCGAGCGCGTCTTCCTCCACATCCAATCGATGCCGATCGGCTTCTTCACCCGGCGCAGCCCCGGCGTCCTGATCTCGCGGATGACCAACGACATCGAGGCGCTGAACCAGCTCGTCACCAGCGGCGTCGTGACGATGTTCTCCAGCACCCTGACTTTGATCGGGGTCGTCGTGATCCTGCTCCTCCTCGACCTACAGCTGGCCCTGGTCACCTTCCTCACCTTCCCGCTGCTGGCGGTTGCGAGCCTCGTCTTCCGCATCGTCTCCGCCGACACCTACCGGGCGACCCGGGAGCGGATCGCGGCGATCACCGCCTACCTGCAGGAGTCCCTCAGCGGCGTCCGGGTCGTCCGCAGCTTCGGCCAGGAGACCCGGCACGTCGACGAGATGACCGCGCTGAACGAGGCAAACCGGGCGACCAACATGAAGACCGTCTACCTCAACGCCTCCTACTTCCCGGCGGTCGAAATGCTCTCCGCCGTGGGCACCGCCGCGATCGTGCTCTACGGCGGTTCGCAGGCGATCGACGGCGCGATCCAGGTCGGCGTCATCGTCGCCTTCATCGGCTACCTGAACACCTTCTTCGACCCGATCCAGCAGCTTTCGCAGCTCTACACCACCTACCAGCAGGGAATGGCGGCGCTGGACAAGATCTTCGACCTGCTCGACACCGAGCCCGGGATGGTCGACGCGCCCGACGCGATCGACCCGGGAACGCTGCGCGGCGAGATCGAGCTCGAGGGCGTGTGGTTCTCCTACGCGGAGGAGGGCGATTCCATCCAAGACGAATCCGAAAACGGGTCCGAGCCGGAAGGCCAACAGTGGGCGCTGCGCGACGTCGACCTCCAGGTGCCCCCTGGCCAGACCCTGGCGTTGGTCGGGGCGACCGGCGCCGGCAAGTCGACCCTCGCGAAGCTGGTCGCCCGCTTCTACGACCCGCAGCAGGGGACGGTGCGGGTCGACGGCTACGACCTGCGGACGCTCCAGCAACAGGCGCTGCGACGGCAGCTGGGGATCGTGCCCCAAGAGGGCTTCCTCTTCTCGGGCAGCGTCCGCGAGAACGTCGCCTTCGGCCGCCCGGGGGCGAGCAGCGAAGAGATCGAGGCCGCGGTCGACGCGGTCGGCGCCACCGAGTTCGTCGCCGCCCTCCCCGAGGGCCTCGAGACCGAGGTAGGCGAGCGCGGCGTCCAACTCTCAGCCGGCCAGCGCCAGCTCGTCGCTTTCGCCCGCGCCCTCCTCGCCGAGCCCCGCATCCTGATCCTCGACGAGGCGACCTCCAACGTCGACGTCCGCACCGAGAAGACGATCGAGCGCGGCCTCGAGCGCCTCCTCCACGGCCGCACCGCAATAGTCATCGCCCACCGCCTCTCCACCATCCGCCGAGCCGGCAAGATCGTCGTCCTCGAGCAGGGCCGCATAGCCGAGCAGGGAACGCACGATGCGCTGATCGTGGCCAGCGGCCCCTATTCGCGTTTGTACGGCAGCTGGGCCGAATCAGCCGCCTGAGGCGCCTCAGCCGGGACCGACGCCGCCGGATTCGGAGCCGCCGCCTGATTCGCCGCCGCTGGATTCTGGAGCGGTTCCGCCGCCGGCGCCGCCGGTTTCGGGAGCCGGTTCTTCTTCGGGCGCGACTCCTTCTTCGGGGGCTTCTTCGACACCCGGTTCGGCTTCGACGCCGCCTTCTTCGCCTTCGAGTGCTTCGGAAGGTTCACCGCCGGCGGAGCTGGGGGCGCTGGCCTCCTCGCTGCACTCTTCGAAGCCGTAGATCGCCGCCTGGGAGCGGAATTCTTCGAGCGCTGGCGCGGCTTTGGTTGCCGCTTCGCCCAGCGCCGCCGAGTCTTCGCGTTCGGTCGCGAGCTTCACTTCGCCCTCGACCATGGCAAACACTTCCGCCGCTTCCATGAATTTGGCGTAGCTGCCGTCGTCGTCCTCCGGCGTCCCCAGATCCTGCAGGCGTTCGACCATCCCGAGGTAGAGGTTGGCGCTTTTTTCGATCGTGTCCGGCACATCCGCTTCCGCGGCTTCGGCCCCGAGGGCGCCGACCGCGGCATTGACCTCGGCGCAGATCGCGTCGCCCTGTTCGATCAGTTCCTCTTTCGTCAGGGTCTGCGCTTCTTCCGTGGTTGGCGTGGTCGCCTCGGTGGTCTCGTCACCGCCGCCGCAGCCGGCGATGACCAGCGCCGCGAGCGCAACTGACAAGAGAAGTAGGAGCTTGTGGCCGGGATTCACGGGGGGCGACCCTAGCAAAGCGATTTGACGCCTTTGCAGGGGATTGGCGAAACTGCGGCCCAGGGACTCGAACCCCGACTACCTCGTCCAGAGCGAGGCGTGCTGCCATTACACCAGGCCGCAACGGCGCTTCCCAGGATAGGGGACGCAGAATATGCGACTCAGGAAAAGGGAGTTCCGTCCGCGATCATCTGCCGCGCTTCGGCAAGTTCCTCGGCGCGGCCGACGCTGAGGCAGGCGGCGACGCGGTCGCCCTGCAGGTACCAGACTGAGAACTCGCCGCCGTCGCGGTCCCCCCGCCAGACCTCTCGGTCCCACTCGTAGGCCGGGCCCACGTACTCGAGGCTGGCCCAGTCGGCGAGATCGCTGAAGAAGTAGGGGACGACCTCGTAGTCGCTGTCGTCGCCGAGCATGTTCGCCGCGGCGTGGACGCCCTGCTGCATTGCCACGTCCCAGTGCTCGACGTGGAGGCGGCGGCCGTGGACGACGCTCTCATACGAGCAGCAGTCCCCCGCCGCGTAGATCCCGGGAACGGAGGTCTGCAGCTTCGAGTCGCAGACGATCCCGCCGTCTCCGACCTCGATCCCGGCCCGTTGCGCCAGCATCGCATCGGCGCGCACGCCGGCCCCGACGACAGCCGCGTCGCACTCGACCGCGAGCCCGCTCTCGGTGACGACCGCCCGCACCCGCCCGTCGCCCTCGAAGGCGCTCAGGGTCTCGCCCCCGTGGAAGGTGACGCCATGGGATTCGAGCTGCTCCTGGAACCAGCGTCCCGCGTCCTCGCCGAAGGTCCGCGAAAGGGCGACGTCCTCCATCGCGATGATCGTGCACTGCGTGCCCTTGGCCGTCAGCGAGGCCGCGACCTCGCAACCGATGTAGCTGCCGCCGATCAGGACGACGTGCTCGGCGGCCTCGGCGTCGGCCCGGATCGCGTCGGCGTTGCCGAAGGCACGCAGGTAGTGGATGCCCTCGTTCTCCGCCCCCTCGACGCGGAGGATGTTGACCATCGCGCCCGTCGCCAGCAGCGCCCTGTCGAAACCGACCTCTTCCCCGCCCTGGATCTTCGCCGTCCGCGCCTCGACGTCGAGCGCCATCACATTGCGGCTGGTCAGCAGCTCGACTCCGTTCTCCTCGTACCAGGAGAGCGGCTGGATGTAGGCGTCCTCGCGGCCAGCCTCGGCGCGCAGGTAGTCCTTCGAGATCGGCGGGCGTTCGTAGGGCGGCTCGGGCTCGCGCCCGACCAGCAGGATCGAGCCGTCGGTGCCACGGCGCCGCAGCTCCGAGGCGCAGTGGGCCGAAGCCATGCCCCCGCCGACCAGCAGGAAGTCGACCTCGCGGTCCGGCATCAGCCCTCCTCTACCCGGTTCAGGCCCCGTTGCTGCCGTTGCCCTGGGGCCCGAAGAGCGCTTTCAGTTCGTCCTCCTTGCCGGGATCGAGCACGGCGAGGATCTCGTCGCCTTCCTCGAGCACGGTGTCGGCGCTGGGGACGAAGCCCTTGCCGGCGCGCAGGACCGAAATCAGCAGGCTGCCGTCCGGCATCTTCAGGTCGCCGACGCGGCGGCCAGTGACGTTGGAGTCCTTGCCGAGCAGCATCTCGATGATCTCCAGCTGCTCCTCCTGCAGGTCAAGCAGGTGGACGAGGCCGTACTCCGGCACCTCGTGCTCGAGCAGACGCAGGATCAGGTCGGTGGCGGAGACCGACGGGCGAATCCCCAGCAAGTCGAAGTGGCGGCGGTTGCGCGGGTTGTTGACCCGGGCGATGATCTGGTCGACCAGGTACTTCTCCTTCGCCACCTGGCAGATCAGCATGTTGTCCTCGTCGTCGCCGGTGACCGCGATCACCATGTCGGCCCGCTGGATCCCTGCCCGCTCCAGCACCCAGAGCTCGGAGGCGTCGCCGTAGGAGACATTGTGCTCGAGCTCCTGCTCGACGGTCAGATAGCGGCGGCGGTCGCTCTCGATCAGGGTCACCTCGTGGCCCTTGTCGAGCAGCTCGCGGGCGAGGTTCCAACCCACCTTGCCCGCGCCGACGACGATGATGTACACGGCGCCTCCCCTGCCTACCTGGTCTCGGGCGCCGCCGCGGCGGCGCCCCCACGTCCCGCGGCCTCGCGCACCCCGGCCTCGAGCATGTCGATTGCGACCCTGGTGGGACAGACGGTGTTCAGACCCTGGCGCTGGTACCACTCGGCCCGCAGCGGGTCGAGCACGCGGGCGATCACGCAGGGCACCTCGTACTGGCGCTGGGCTATCTGGGCGATGACGATGTTGGTGTTATCGCCGTCGGTGGAAGCGATGAAGACGTCAGCGTGACCGATCCCGGCGGCCTCGAGCGCCTCGGTCTCGAGGCCGGCGCCAACCGTGAACTGGCCGCCCAGGTCCTCCCAGCTCTTCTCTAGGCCGACCTCGAGCCGGGCGTGCGACTCGGGGTCCTCGTCGAGGCAGGAGACGGTGTGGCCCTCGCGCAGCGTCGCGCGCGCCACCGAGGAACCGACCCGTCCGCAACCGACGATCAGAACGAACATAGGGGGCTGATACTAGACCGCTACTCAGGTTCCGGCGGAGCCGTGAGCAACACCCGGCAGCGAGCTTTCTTCAGCACGTACTCGGTGGCGGCGCCAATCTCAGCCGGCTTGGCGGCGCCGATGCCGCCAATCGTCGCCCCGCCGCGGATCTTCGTCGGCGCCTCCCCCCCGATCACGATCGCCTCCGCCCGCGCGCGCTGCGCCGCCTCGAGGATCCCGGCACCGACCTTGCGGGCCCGGACCACCTCGGTGGTGACCTGCACGTCCTCGTACTCCTCCCCCACCTCCCGTGCCCGCTCGAGGGCGCGGCGCGCCTGCTCCTCGCGCTCCTTCGGCAGGGTCGCGTCGAGCGGCAGGGTCAGCGGCACCTCGATCACGTAGACGATGTCCAGGCGCGAGTCCGACTCGCCCTTGGGCGTGTTGTCCTCGGCGGCGGCCAGGCGGCCGGCGGTGGCGACGATGTCGTCGTCGAACTTGGTCCCGAAGACGGGGACGAGGATGTTGCTGAACTCAATCTCGGGAACCTGCTTGGTCAGCGCCTGCTCAGTGACGGAGATCCGCTTGGTCAGGGTGGTCCCCTCGAAGAGCTTGCGGTAGACGACGTAGAAGGTGAGGCCGAAGGCCATCCAGCCGAGGCCGACCCAGCGGGCGGTCGAGTGGTAGGCGAGAACGCTGACGAAGGCGAGGGCGCTGAGGACGGCGGCGAAGATCGCCGGCAGCGGCAGCACCGCCGGCCCCCAGGCGAAGCCCCCCGGGACGCGGAACGGTCGCCGCGTTTCCGGCTGGGTAATCCGCAGGCGGATGATCGAGAGGTGGGCGATCGTGATCGCCAGCGTCGCCCCGAAGGCGTAGATGCCCGCCAGCAGCTTGACGTCGGTGGGGATGAGCAGGCCGATCGCGATCAGGCCGCTGAGCGTGATCGCGACGTAGGGCGTCGCCGTGCGGCGGTCGAGCTTGCCGAGCCAGCTCGGGATCTGGCGGTTGATCGCCAGCGTGTAGATGTGGCGCGAAACGCCGAGCATCGACGTGCTCGCGGCCCAGATCAGAACCGGGGTCGCGACCGCCGCCACCAGCCAGCGCATCGTGTCGGCGACCCAGGGTGGGTCGAAGGCAGAGACCACCCCGAGCACGGGGTCCTCGACGAACTCGCCGCCGAGGGCGGTCTGCGGGCCCTCGGGGCCGGCCACCACCGGCACAGCCATGAGCGCGACCGCCGCCATCAGCGCATAGATGAGCGGGACCCCGAGGGCGCCGATGCTCGCGACCCGCCTCAAATCGCGGCGGCTGACCTCGATGTCGGGAGCGAGGTCTGAGGCGGCCTCAATGCCGGCGTAGGCCAGCATCGCCACCACCGCCGCGTAGACGATGTCGCGGAAGCTTGGGTCGCCGAAGAGGTCCATGTTCTCGGTCAGCCGCTCGGGGTGCATCACCACCAGCAGGCCGACGACGATCACCGCCAGCTGCAGGCCGAGGTCGGCGAGGGCGAGGAAGACGAGCGAGCGCTGCCGCTCGCGACCGGTGATGTTGAGGATGTTGAGCACGCAGACGGCGATGACCACCGCCGCCCCCACTCCGATCTCCCAGCCGACGCCAACGTCGCCGGTGACCGGCTCCAGGTAGTGCGGCACCGAGAGCGCCGCGAGGGCGATCACGATCAGGTAGTCGATCAGGATCGCCCAGCCGGCGATGAAGGCGACGAGCTCGTTGAAGGCGTGGCGGGCGAAGGTCGAGGAGCCGCCGCGCTCGCGGAACATCGCCCCGCCCTCGACGTAGGTGAGCGTGGTGAGGCCGAAGAGGAGCCCCGCGGCGAGGAAGATCAGCGGCGTCAGGCCGAGGCCCTTGTCGGCGACGACGCCGAGGGCGAAGTAGATCGAGAAGCCGACCGCCGAATAGGCGGCGGCGAAGAGCCAGGGAACGCCGAGACCGCGCTCGAGGATCGGCTCGGGGCGCGGCTCCTCCGGAGGGCGCGGAGCGCTCCCCTCCACGGAGGGGCGGGGGACCCTGCCGTCGCCGCGGCCTGCGTCCTCGGAGCCGTTCACTTGCCCATCCTCATGCTCAGCCAGAGGCGTGCCGCACCGACCCCGAGGAACGCGAGCCCCATCAGGAAGCCCACCGATGCTGGGCCCCCGCCGGCGACCAGGGTGGCGACCAGCACGGCGACGCCGATCGCGACCAGTACCGCCGAGAAGCCGCGGACGGCTCCGCGGTAGACCCGCTCGCCGTTCACCGCGTCGCTCCCGCCAGCGCCGCGCCGGTGGCCGCCGAGGGCCGGTCGGGGGGATTGGAGACGACGATCACGCGGCAGGGGCGCTCGCCGAGGACCGTCTGCAGAGTCTTGTCGTAGAGCGGCGCGCCATTGCGGTAGCGAAGGCCGACGACGATCGCCTCGGCTTTGATCTCGGCAGCCTCGTCGGCGACCGAGTAGCCCGCCTGGCCGGGACGGACGCGGGCGACGTGGCCGGTCACCCGCTGGCCGCCGATCAGCTTCGCCTCCTCGATCTTCCGCTGCGCCTCGGCTTCCTGCTCGGGCATCTCGGCGTTCAGCGGCAGGTTCGTCGGCACCGTCAGCATCGAGTGGACGTGGATGCCGCGGCGGCGTTTCGAGGCCAGCTTGACCGCCGTCGCGACCATCTCGGGCGAGAAGGCCTCGTCGTCCTCGAAGCCGACGAGGATGCTTCGGTACTCGACCTCCTCCACCCCCAGCGGCTCGGGGAGGACGACCTTCACCGTCTCGGTCAGCGGCAGCCGCTGGTTGCGGCGGTAGAGGACGTAGACGGCGATCCCGAACAGCATCCAGCCGAGGCCGACGAAGAGGGTCCGGGGGTTGAGCGCCATCACGACGAGCCAGGCGATGAAGGTCCCGAGCCCGCCGAGGACCGCGCTGATCGGCACCTCGGTGCCGAACGCCCGCACGTTCAGCGGCGGTTTCCAGGTCCGCTCGACATCGGGCTTGTTGCGCCGCAGCTGGATCACCGCGACGTGGGCGATCGTGAACGAGAGCATCGCCCCGAACGAGTACATCGTCGCCAGGAAGTCGGTCTGGCCCGGCAGCAGGGTGACGATCGCCACCGCGCTGAAGATCAGGATCGCGATGTAGGGGGTGCGGTAGCGGGGATGGACCTGGCGCAGCCCCTCGGGCAGCTGGCGGTGCTGGCCCATCGAGTAGGTGAGGCGGGAGACGCCGATCAGGCCGGCGTTGGTCGCGATCAGCAGGATCACCGCCGCCAGCACGCCGACGTAATAGCGGAGGACTTCGGTCATCAGGTGGCCGACGCCGAGGTTCTCGACGATGCCGAGGATCGGGTCGTCGGCGAAGGTGGTGCCCAGCTCGGTGGAGTAGTTGCCGGCGGCGTCCTGGGTCACCGGCATCGCCGAGAGGGCGACGATCGGGATCAGCAGGTAGAGGGCGAGGACCGCGATCACGGTCAGGCCGACGCTGCGGGGGATCGTGCGGGCGGCGTCGCGCGCCTCCTCGGCCATGTTGGAGATCGTCTCGATCCCGGTGTAGGCGATCATCCCGACGGCGATGCCGAGGGCGAAGTCGCTCCAGGTCGGGGCGACGCCGAGGTTGACGTTGTCGACCAGGATCTCGGGGTTGAAAACCAGGACGAGGCCGATGCCGACGAGAACCACCTGGGTGGCCAGGTCGGCGACGGCGAGGATCAGGTTGAGTTTCGCCGACTCCTCGGTGCCGCGGATGTTGATCAGGGCGAGGCCGACGATGAGGACGGCGCCGCCGATGATGTCGCCGGGGCTCTCGCCGAGCCAGGGCCAGAAGACGGCCAGGTAGTGAGGCACGAAGAAGGCCGAGATCGCGACCGTGATCGTGTAGTTGAGCATCTGGCCCCAGGCGGCGACGAAGCTGACCAGCTCGTTAAAGGCGTGGCGGGCGAAGCTCGAGGATCCGCCCGCCTCGGGGAACATCACCGTCGCCTCGGCGTAGGTGGCGGCGGTGGCGGCGAAGATCAGGCCGGAGATGACGAAGGCGACCGGGGTGAGCCCGAGGGCGAAGGCGGCAGTGACGCCGAGGGCGTAGTAGATCGAGGAGCCGACATTGCCGTAGGCGGCGGAGAACAGCGCCCCCACCCCGTGCACGCGGCTCAGCGACTCGTCTCGGGGGATTCGCTGGGCCATCTATGAGGAACGGGAACCGGTCACTCAGACCGAATATACGGACGCGACTGGCGCTCTCCGCGCGTGGGTCCTGCCGAGGTCGCCGGGGCCGGTGCAGCCGCAGAGGGCGAGCGCCAGCTCGAGCTCCTCGCGGAGCAGACCGAGGACCCGCGTGACTCCCTCCCGGCCGCCTGCGGCGAGCCCCCAGAGGGCCGGGCGGCCGACGAGGACGGCGTCGGCGCCGAGCGCCAGCGCGATGGCGACGTCGATGCCGCGGCGGACGCCTCCATCTACCAGCAGCGTCGCCCGCCCCTCCAGCGCCTCGGCCACCTCGGGGAGGGCGTCGGCGGTGGCGAGCGAGCGGTCGAGCTGGCGGCCGCCGTGGTTGGAGACGACGACGCCGGCCACCCCGTGCTCCAGCGCCAGCTCCGCGTCCTCCGCGGTGAGCAGTCCCTTGACGAAGACCGGCAGGCTGCATTCAGAGGCGAGGTCCCCGACGTCTGCCCAGGTGAGCGAGTCGTTCATCAACGCGAAGGTCTCCTCGATCGTCAGCTCCTGGTTCCCGGTCGCCTCGATCAGACCCGGCGTCCCGAGGTCCGACGGAAGCGTGAAGCGGTTGCGGCGATCCCGCTCCCGGTTGCCGCCCGGGGGCGCATCGACGGTGACGAGGACCGCCTCGAAGCCGGAGTCGATCGCCTCGTCCATCAGCGCCCGCGTCACCCCGGCGTCCTTGAAGGCGTAGAGCTGAAACCAGTGCCGGCCCTCGGGTGCGGCCGCCGCCACATCCGCCGGCCGCGTCGTCGAGAGCGTCGAGAGGCACATCACGGTGCCCGCCTCGGCAGCCCCCGCGGCCATCCCGGCCTCCCCTTCGGAGTGCGCCATCCGCTGGTAGGCCACCGGGGCAACCAGGACCGGCGCCGACACGGGCTTGCCGAGGATCTCGGCCTGGGCGCTGACCTCGCTGACGTCAGCCAGCACCCGCGGCCGCAGCCGCCAGTGGGCCCAGGCGTCGACGTTCTCCCGCAAGGTGACCTCGTCCCCGGCGCCACCAGCAAAGTAGTCGCGCGGCCCCTGGTCGAGCTCCGCTTCACCCGCCCGCTCCGCGTCAGCGACGTTGATCCAGTCGTCCATCACGCCGCGACCCTATCCCGAGGCGAGTTTCGCGAGGCTTGCGCCACACAAAAGGCACAAATCGCGCGCCACACGCGCGAGGTTTCCCGGCAGCATCAGCGGCATGCCCACCGAGACCGCCTCAACCGTCGCATATCGACGGTTAGCGCGGACTCGCGGGGAGAAGCGAGCGGGAGAGGCGCTGGACGCCAGGATCGGGGCGCTTGCTGAGCGACAGCATGGGGTGGTGTCGCGGCAGCAGCTTCGAGTCTGCGGTTTGAGTGAGAGCGCGATCGAGAGAAGACTGCGTGCGGGTCGCCTCCACCAACTTCACCCAGCTGTCTATTCGGTTGGCCACCGCCTCATCCCAAGAGAGGGACGGTGGATGGCCGCTGTACTCGCCTCTGGCGACGGAGCCGTTTTGAGCCATTGGTCTGCCGCGGCGCTCTGGATGATCCGACCGAATTCGCGGACGAGGATCGACGTGACTGTCTCTCACCGCAGTCGCTCCTCCAGGCTCATCCAACGCCACCTCTCGCCGGTTCCCGCCGACGAGCGCACGACGGAGGAACGGATCCCGGTTACCACTGTGCCGCGGACGATCTTCGACCTGGCGGCCACTGAGCCGGTGGAGACGGTCGAGAACCTCCTGCGGGAGATGGAATTCAGGGAACTGAGGGACCGGCTCTCGCTATGGGATCTGGTCGAGCGCTACCCCGGCCGGCGCGGTGTGCGCAAGGTACGCACGGCGCTCGAGCGACTGAAGGACGAGCCGTCTGGTCGCCGCCGCAGCCCGCTCGAGGAACGGTTCGCCCCCTTCCTGCGCCGCCATCAGCTGCCGCTGCCACTCTTCAACGCCTGGATCCTCGTGGGAAATAGAAATTTTCAAGTTGATTGCCACTGGTCGGGCACCGGCCAGATCGTCGAGCTCGACGGGTGGGAGGGCCACCGCACCCGTTCGGCCTTCCGCGAAGACCGCGCTCGCGACCGCGCCCTCCGCGTCGCCGGCTATTCGGTCACGCGCCTCACCTGGAACCAGCTCGACGACGAACCCGAGGCGATCGCCGCGGACCTTCGGGCCCTGCTCGTTGGCTACGGAGCCTGACGCGGGGGCTCCGGCCCCCAGGTTTCCTGCCGTCTGAGGTCGCAATGGGAATCTTCGGCCCGTCCAGCGCCGGGGTCTTCAGGGTCGTGTCGGCCACCGCCTTCACCCGCGAAAGCACCTCTCGCACATCGCCCTTCTTGCCCTGGAAGCCGTACGGGTGCAGATCGGAGGTGAGGCCGGTCGCCTCAACGCCCGCCTTGTCCGCGAGGAACAGCGCCCGGCCCATGTGAAAGCCCTGGGTGATCACGACCGCCCCGCGCACATCGAAGATCTCCCTCGCGCGCACCATGGTCGCCCAGGTGTCGAAGCCAGCGTGGTCCTCGAAGACATCCTGCGGCCGCACCCCCGCCTCGACCAGCGCCCTGCGCATCGATCGCCACTTCCACCTCTGGCACCTCAGTGACGTCAGAGGTCGAATCACCCCCCGACGTCATCACATTAGGCGTTCAGCAGCGCCACGACCAACACCAGCAGCACAGCGCCAGCGGTCCCGATCTTCACCAGCTTCATCTAGGGAACGTTATTGAGGCTCCCGGGCGGTGGGGAGGTCACTCGTCCGACACTGGTGCCGGCGGGACGAGCGAAAAGCAAGCACGGCAAGGACGCAGCCAGCCACCGCCGGGCGCCGCTTTGCAGCCGGCCCGACGGTGCCAGGGGCGGGCGAGGGGCCTCGCCGCCGCCCTAGAAGTGAACGATCGGGATGATGAGGATGGCGACGATGTTCGCCACCTTGATCATCGGGTTGATCGCCGGGCCGGCGGTGTCCTTGTAGGGGTCGCCGACCGTGTCGCCGGTCACCGAGGCGGCGTGGGCCTCGGAGCCCTTGCCGCCGTGAGCGCCGTCCTCGATCAGCTTCTTCGCGTTGTCCCAGGCGCCGCCGCCGGCGGTCATGCTGATCGCGGCGAAAAGGCCGACGACGATGACGCCGATCAGGAGGCCGCCGAGCGCGTCGACGCTGAGGACACCGACGATCACCGGCACCACGATCGGGATCAGCGACGGCAGGATCATCTCCTTCTGCGCCGCCGCGGTGACGATCGCGACCGTCTTCCCGTACTCGGGCTTCTCGGTCCCCTCCATGATCCCGGGGTGCTCGCGGAACTGCTTGCGCACCTCCTCGACGACCTGCCCACCGGCGCGGCCGACGGCCTCGATCGCCAGGGCCGAGAACAGGTAGACCATCATGCCGCCGATGATCAGCCCGATCAGCACGTCGGGCGTGGAGAGGTTGAAGAGACCGCCGAGGTCGAACCCGGCGGGGGCCTCCGCTTCCAGCTCGTACTTGAAGGCGGCGAACAGCACCAGCGCGGCGAGCGCGGCGGAGCCGATCGCGTAGCCCTTGGTGACGGCCTTGGTCGTGTTGCCGACCGCGTCCAGCGGATCGGTGACGTTGCGGACGTCCTCCGGCAGGTCGGCCATCTCGGCGATGCCGCCGGCGTTGTCGGTGATCGGCCCGAAGGCGTCGAGAGCGACGATCAGACCGCAGAGCGAGAGCTGCGCCATCACCGCGACGCCGATGCCGTAGATGCCGGCGAGCTCGTTGGCGGCGAGGATCGCGAGGGCGAGCACCAGCGCCGGAGCCGCGGTCGACTGGAAGCCCTGGGCGAGGCCCTGGATGATGTTCGTCGCATGCCCGGTCTCCGAGGCCTTGGAGATCGTCCTCACCGGCCGGAACCGGGTCGAGGTGTAGTAGTCGGTGATCACGAACAGCAATCCGGTGACGGCGACTCCGATCACGGCGCACAGCCAGAGGTCGCCCACGCTCACCGCTGCGGCGGCGGTGCTGGCGAAGCCGAGCCGCAGCGTGTCGTCCATCAGCCACTCGGTGATCGGGTAGAAGGCCGCGATCGAGATCAGGCCGGAGACGATCATGCCGACGTACAGCGCGCCCTCGACTTTGTCGGAGCGGGTGCGCACGCAGAGCGCGCCGACGATCGAGGCGATGATCGCGACCCCGCCGAGCACCAGCGGGTAGATCGCGACCTCGCGGGCGAACTCCTCGGTGAAGGTGAGGACGCCGAGCAGCATCACGGCGACGGACGTGACCGCGTAGGTCTCGAAGAGGTCGGCGGCCATGCCGGCGCAGTCGCCGACGTTGTCGCCGACGTTGTCGGCGATCACGGCCGGGTTGCGGGGGTCGTCCTCGGGAATCCCCGCCTCGACCTTGCCCACCAGGTCGGCGCCGACGTCGGCGGCCTTGGTGAAGATGCCGCCGCCCAGACGGGCGAAGACGGAGATCAGCGAGCCACCGAAGCCGAGGCCGATCAGCGCGTCGACCGCGTCCTTGTCGTCGACACCGCCGAGGACCAGAGCCCCGTAGTAGCCGGCGACGCCGAGCAGTGCGAGCCCGACCACCAGCAGGCCGGTCACCGAGCCGCCCTTGAAGGCGACGTCGAGCGCCGGCGGCACTCCGCCGCGGGCGGCCTCGGCGACGCGAGAGTTGGCGCGCACCGAGAGGTTCATCCCGATGAATCCAGCAGCGCCCGAGAGGACGCCGCCGATCACGAAGCCGAGCGCGGTGTGCCAGTCCTGCAGGATCCACAGCACGACGATCAGCGGTACGGCGACCGCGGCGATGATCGTGTACTGGCGGTTGAGGTAGGCCTGCGCCCCCTCCTGCACGGCGCCAGAGATTTCCTGCATGCGGTCGTTGCCCGCCGGCTTCGCGAGCAGGCGCTGGGTGACGAGTAGTCCGTAGACGACGGCGGCGCCGGCACAGACGAGTGCGACGACCACTCCGTAATCGGTCAGAAAGTCGGTCAAGTTCTTAATCCTCCGGTGGTTTTGGCGGCGCGGGAGTCTATAGGCGAGGGCGGCGACGCCGCGTTCAAGCGCGGTCCGCGGCCCTTGCCCCGGCGTAGGTGCGGCGCGTCTCGGCCACGGCGTCCCGATAGATGTCCTCGATCGTCACCCCGGCGTCGAGCGCTTCGCGGGCGCGCTGGGCGCCGTTGCGCTCCGGGAGGCGCAGATCGAGCCCGAGCCGGGCACGCGCCGGCTCGGTCCAGACCAGCACCTGCTCGAGCAGCGCCCGGGTCGGCACCTCCTCGCCGCGGCGGAAATCGATCATCCGCCCCCCGGCGCCGTGGCGGATCGCCCGCCAGAGGTTCTCCTCTATCTCCCGGTCGGCCAGCGGCGCCCCCCGCCCTTCGTAGCCGTGCTCGTCGTAGTCGAGCGCCGTTTGGGCGATGCAGGCGGCGATCAGGCCGGCCACTTCAAGCGACTCGTCCCCGCGCGTCTGCGCGTCGCAGATCCGCACCTCGACCGTGCCGAAGCTGTGGTGAGGACGCACGCTCCACCACAACTGGGTCGACTCCACCGCCGAGCCGACCCGCTGCAGCGTCTCGACGAAGTCCGCGTAGGCGCGCCAGTCGCGGAACGGCGAGGGCACGCCGCAGCGCGGGAAGGTCCGGGTAAATATCTCCGTGCGGACGCTGTGCAGGCCGGTGTCCTGGCGGTCGAGGAACGGCGAGTTGGCCGAGACGGCGAGCAGCAGCGGCAACAGCTCGCGCATCCAGTCGCAGACCGCGATCGCCCGGTCTGCCCCCTGGATCCCCATGTGCAGGTGCAGGCTCCAGGTGTTGTTGCGCTGCGCCACCCAGCCGAGTTCCTGGCGGAGACGGTTGTAGTGCGGGGTGTCGATGATTCGCTGGTCGAGGTAGTTCGCCCACGGGTGCGTCCCCATCGCCCCCAGGGTCAGCCCGATGCCGCCGACGAGCTCGAACAACCGCGCCCGCCGCTCGCGCTGGCGCTCGACCGCCTCGGCGAAGGTCTCCGCCCGCCCCGAGCGGATCTCGATCTCGGAGGCGATCAGCTCCCCCGCCGCCGACTCGGCCAGTACCGGGTCGCGCTGGCAGGCCGCGTAGACGTCCTCGAAGCGGTGCTCCAGCTCCAGCGTCCGCGGGTCGAGGATCGCGAACTCCTCCTCGAGCCCGATCGTGAAATCGAGCGAGGTCTCGAACTTCTCCCGGGCGAGATCGAGGTCGAGCGACACGGTAGAAACGCCGGCTAGGCGAGGTAGAAGTAAAGCGCGTAGAGCAGATCGACGGCCGGGCTGGAGGTGTGAACCGTCACCTCCGGCGGCACCTGCAGCAGCTGCTCGGAGTAGTTGAAGATGATCTTCACTCCCGCTTTGACCAGCCGGTCGGCGACATCCTGGGCCGCCTCGGCGGGGACGGCGAGGACCCCGACAACGATCTCCTCCTCGGCAACGACGTCGGGCAGGTCGCCGATGTCGCGCACGGTCATGTCGCCGATCGGGTTGCCGACGACGCCCGGATCGCTGTCGAAGACAGCCACCACCTGGAAGCCGTGGTCGGCGAAGATCGAGGAGGTCGCAATCGCCTGGCCGAGGTTGCCGGCGCCGAAGAGGGCGATGTTGTGCTGCCCCGAGGTGCGGAGGATCTTGCGGATCTCGGCGACCAGCGACTCGACGTTGTAGCCGACCCCACGCTTGCCGAACTTACCGAAGCCGGAGAGGTCGCGGCGGATCTGGGTCGGGTTGATGTGGGTGTACTCGGAGAGCTCCTGCGAGGAGATCGTCTCCCGCCCCATCTTTCTCGCCTGGGTCAGCACCTGAAGGTAGCGGGACAGCCGCGCCGCCACGCCCAGCGACAGCCGCTCGCCTTCGACCGGAAACGTCCCCGCGGCGTCGAACTCCTCGATCACCTCGACCATGCCCCCACAGTATCGAGCCTCGCCTCGAGGGCCCCGCGATCGAGGATCAGCTCGGAAACCTCGACCCCGTCGACCTCGACCACGGGGATCCGCTCGAGGTATCGCCGCAGCAGCAGATCGCTGCTCTCGATGTCGATCTCATGCAGGTTGAAGCGGTATCCCCGCTCGTGCAGGGCGACGATCTGCTCGATCGCCTCCTCGCAAAGGTGGCAGCCCGGACGGGAGTAGACGACGACGTCGGCCATTTCGGCTTCAGTGCCGGCCCGCCTGAATTACCCCCGTTCGGGGGGTGATCGGGCCGCCCGCCTCGCGTTCGCCGGTCGCGAACGCGTCGTAGCCGAGGTAATCGGGATACGGGATCGGGGTCGCGTGGCGGGCGGCCGCGCCGATCATCGCGGCGTTGTCGGTGCAGAGCGAGATCGGCACCAGCTTGAGGCGGATGCCGCGCTCCTCGCATACGCGGGCGACCGCCTCGCGCAGCGGTCCGTTGGCGGCAACGCCGCCGCCCAGCGCCACCGCCTCCCAGTCGCCCTTCTTCAGCGCCCGCTTCAGCTTCGTCGTCAGTTGCTCGACTACGGCGGCCTGGAAGGAGGCGGCGAGGTCGGCGCGGCGTTCCTCGACGCCCTCCGGCCCCAACTCGCGGCAGCGGTAGAGAACCGCGGTCTTCAGGCCGCTGAAGCTGAAGTTGAGGCCGGGGTCCCGCGCCATCGCCACCGGCATCTCGAACGCCTCCGAATCTCCGTTCTCAGCCTCGCGCTGGACCGCCGGGCCGCCGGGGTAGCCAAGCCCGAGCAGGCGAGCCGACTTGTCGAAGGCCTCGCCGGCGGCGTCGTCGAGCGTCTGGCCGAGCAGCTCGTAACCCTGGTGGTCCCGCACCCCCGCCAGCAGGGTGTGGCCGCCGCTCGCGATCAGGCAGAGGAAGGGCGGCTCGAGCGGCTCGGGCTGGAGGAAGTTGGCGGCGACGTGGCCCTGCAGGTGGTCGACCGGGATCAGCGGCAGCCGCCGCGCCGCGGCGATCGCCTTGGCGGTGCTGATCCCGACCAGGAGCGCCCCGATCAATCCCGGCCCCACGGTCGCGGCGACGGCATCGACGTCGTCCAAGCCGATCCCAGCCTCGCCCAGCGCCGCCTCGACCACCGGCGCGGTCAGTTCCAGGTGGTGACGGGCGGCCACCTCAGGCACGACGCCGCCGAACCCTTCGTGGGCGGCGGCCTGGGACGAGATCACATTGCTGCGGATCTTCATCCCCTCGAGGACCGCGGCGCAGGTGTCGTCGCAACTGGTCTCGATCGCTAGCAGCACGGCGGAAACCTCAGTCCAGCCACATGATCAGCGCGTCCTCGCTGTTGTCGTGGTAGTAGCGGGGACGGACGCCGGCCGAGCGGAACCCGAACCGTTCGTACATGCCGATCGCCCGGGTGTTGGAGACCCGGACCTCGAGCGTGAAGGGGAGCGCGCCGCCCGCCTCCTCGACAAGGCGCCGCATCAGGTGACCGGCGATGCCGGTGCCGCGGTGCTCGGGGGCGACGGCGATGTTCATCAGGTGCCAAACCTGGTCGTAGCGGGAGCAGACCACGTAGCCCAACAGCTCGTCGCCGGCGCTGGCGGCAAGGCAGATGCCGGAGGGCTTGGAGAGCTCGAGCACGAACATTGCCAGCGACCAGGGGGTCGGGAAGGAGCGCCGCTCGATCGAGATCACCGTCGGCAGGTCGCTGTAGGCGAGCCTGCGGACATGGACCTCCTGGGTCAGCTCATTCGGCCTTTTGGAAAGCGTCTCGCTCACGCCACCGCTCCGCGTCGGGGGGTCTGAGGTAGATCGGGGCGAGCCCGTCGCGGTCCTCCTCGCCAGCCGCCGCCGCCGCGAGGGCACAGATGTGCCGGCCGGCGACCCGGTGCACGGGGTCGGAATCGTCCGGGATCTGGACGCCGCCTCGGGCCAACTCGTGACGAAATCGTACCGCCCCCGACCCGGCGACCGATGGAACCGGGTCCAGCTCCGCGACCCGCTCCGCCAGCTCCTCGGGCCGGTAGACGGCCGGCTCCCAAAGCCGCTCTCCCTCAGCGCCGTAGAGCGCGGCGAAGACCTCGCCGCGCCAGCCGTCCAGCACCGCCAGCCGCTCTCTAGCGGCACCCGCCTCGGCGATTCCCGCGGCAAGCGCGTCGAGGGTGCAGACGCCCCGCGCCGGCAACCCCAGGCTGACGCCGAGCCCGCGCGCGGACGCGATCCCCACCCGGAGGCCAGTGAACGAGCCGGGGCCAAGACCGACCCCGAGCAAGTCGACCTCCCGCCAGCCGCCGGCTGCCGCGGCCGCCCGCTCGACCTCCGCGAGCAGGCCGGTGGCGTGCCGGGGCCTCCCCTCCTGGGAGAGACCCAGTCGCGACTCGTGCAGGACCTCGCCATCGCGCCAGGCGCAGGCGACGGTGTCGACCGTCGCGGTATCGAAGCCGACGACGATCAGGGATTCGCCACCCCGGGATGCGTTACGCCGTGACGCGGAAAATCCATTCCCCGACCTTCTGCCCTTTGACGAACCACTTGACCACGTGTTTGCCGGGGATGGTCGAGGTGATCTTGTTCACATAGAGGGTCCCCTGTACGGCTTCCTGCTGCTGCGCGCAGAGGTTTTTCCCGCTTGGGAACTTGACGCAGACGCTGTAGGTCACGTCGCCATTGAGGCTTTTGAAGAACGCGCCCTTTTTCGATTTCTTCGGGCAGACGTGGGCGGGCTTGGCGTTGCGGGAGACACCGCATCCCACGTACTTTTTGTAAGCGGCCGCGCCGGCGGTGGCGGGCATCGTCGTCAGCAGAAAACCGCTCGCCAGCATTACCGCGGCAAACGCCTTGAGTCCCTTCATCCCGTCAAGCCTTTCTAGATCGAGGTCCGAGCGCCGATGCTACAAGCTGAGCGCGCGCATACTTCAACACTTCCAGGAGGGTTTCGGATCGCTTCCTGCGCGTACCTACCCCTACCACTGGACTTCTATCCGCCTTCGGTCCCCGTCCCCGTGCGCGAGCCGGACCTCAAGAGTGGGGCGGCCGAGGCGGCCGGAGCCGGAGCCGGGCCACTCGACGAAAGCCACTCCACGTGGATCGAGGTAGTCGTCGAGCAGGCCTGGGTCCTCGTCCTCCATGCTCTGCAACCGGTAGAGGTCGAGGTGGGAGATCGGCAGGCGCCCACCGCGGTAGCGCTGCCCGATCGTGAAGGTCGGCGAGGTGACGGGGTCGGAGACGCCGAGGGCGCGGCAAATGCCCCGGATCAGCGTCGTCTTCCCGGACCCCAGCTCACCGGAGAGGAGCACGACGTCGCCCGGCTGCAAGCGCTCGGCGAGGCGGGCGCCCAGCGCTTCGGTCTCGGCGGAGCTCTGCGTCTCAACTACCTCCATCGCGCGGTCGCTAACCGAAGAAACCCAATTGATCGCTCGGGGGCGGCGGCGTGGGGTCGTCTTCTTCCTCCGCCTCGGCCAGCTCCTCGGCGCTCGGTGCCGGGCTCGGCAGCGGTCGCCGTAGCAACTCGGGAATCGTCGCGAAGTCGGCCCGCAGCGTCTCCTTCACCGATGGCGTGCGCAGGGCGGCGGCGGGATGGAAGAGCGGCAGCAGGTAGACGGTGCGGCCACCGAGATCGTGGACCTGCGGCGTGCCGCGAACCCTGGTGATGCCGGTCGGGCTGCCGCTGAGCAGCTTCGTGGAGAAGTTGCCGAGGGTGCAGACGACCCGGGGCTGGATCAGCCGCACCTGCTCGAAGAGGTAGGGCTCGCAGGCTTGGATCTCCAAGGGCAGCGGATCGCGGTTGCCTGGCGGGCGTGACTTGAGGACGTTGGCGATGAAGACGTCCTCTCGCGCGAGCCCGATCTCCTCCAGCAGCTGGTTCAGCAGCTGTCCGGCGCGGCCGACGAAGGGCAGCCCCAGCCGGTCCTCTTCGGCCCCCGGCGCCTCGCCGACGAACATCAGGTCGGCATCGGCGTTGCCGGCGCCGAAGACAGCCTTGGTGCGCGTCTCGTGCAGCGGACAGCGCGTGCAGCCCTTGACCTCGTTGAAGAGCTCGACCAGCTTCTCCCGCCGCTCGGCGGAATCGGCGCTCATGGCTTCCCTCCCGCCGTCCGCCGCTTCCCCGATTCGGCCAGTCGCTCCTGGCGCGCCGACTCCTGCTCGCGACGGCGCGATTCGTCGGAGCGCACGGCGGCCCCGCGGGGCTGGCGGCCGGGAGGCGAGACCTCGGAGTACAGCCGGCGCACGCGCTCCGAACCGCACCCAGGGCATTCGGCGGTCGCCCCCGTCGCGATCAGCTCCTCGAAGGGAGCCCCACACCCCTCGCACTCGAACTCATAGATCGGCATTCAAATCGCCATCGTAGTCAGGACACCGATGTTTCCTGTTTCGAATACTCTGCGCCGGTGAAGGCAAGGGGAAGTTTGGTGGCTCTGCTGTTCGCCTTGACCGCCGCCCTGGCGCTGCCGGGCGGCGCGGCTGGGAAGCCGGCCGAACTAAAGCTCAGCAGCTTCAAAATTCAGGGCAGCAACGGCTACGACTTCGAAGTGGTGGCCATACGGGACGGGCTCAGGAACCGGATCGCCGTCGTCAGCGTCGCCAGTGGATCGACCGCGGCGAGCTATCGAGTCCCGCTCGATCCCGAGTCCGGAATCCACGCGACCTTCGGCTTGCTCGGGCACCTCGACGTGCGCTTCGAGCGCCGCAGAAAACTGGTCGAGAGGCCCGAACCAGGGTGCAGGTGGGTCTTTGAAGGCGGGGTCTTTCGCGGGTCCTTCCAGTTCGTCGGAGAGGGCGGCTATACGTCCGGCGAAGCAATCGACCCTCAGGGGGAAGTGCTGCGGCTTCCAAATAGCTTCTGCGGCTTTGGAAACTTCCGCCTCGCCCGCATCCCGATTCCGGGTCTGTCGGAAACCGTGCTGGCTGCACGGGCTGAGAACGATGACCGCACGACCTCCTTCGAGGCCTCGCGGTTCAACCGGGAGCGGACTGCCCTCTTCAGCGCCTCGCTGAGCGAACGGGTCGGAGAGATGAAGATCGAGAGGTCGGCCTACGCCCGTGGTGGAGCCGAGACGTTCTTCAGAACGAATTCCTCGAGGGCCAGCGTCTTCCCCCCGAGCCCGTTCCGCGGCAGCGCGAAATTCCGCGATCCGGCGCAGGCGCCCCCAACCTGGACCGGCTCGCTGAGCGTCTCATTCCCGGGCGCTCCGGACGTCCCCCTGGCCGGTGAGGCCTTCTGGGCAAAACTCTGTCCGCGCTTGTACATCCTCAGCCGGTGCCTGAAAGGCAGGTCCGCCCGATCCTCAGCCAATGCGGCACGCCTCTACGGCAGCGGCTCCCACTCCCATCCCTTGGCGCTGGCCAAGCTCTCCTCGCTGAGGTAGCGGCGGAACTCGTCGAGCTCGGCGGGTTCGACGCTGTAGACGTGGTCGGGCTCGGGGAAGTGGCGGCGGCGGACCTCGTCGCCGTAGCGGCTGACGGCGTCGACCATGGTCTCGTGGACGGTCGCGTAGCGCTTGACGAACTTCGCCATGCGGCCGGTGGTGATCCCGAGCAGGTCGTGGAAGACGAGGACCTGGCCTGAGGTCGAGGGGCCGGCGCCGATCCCGATCGTCGGCACCTCGAGGCGCTCGACGATCTCGGCGGTGATCGCCGCCGGGACCGCCTCGAAGACGATCGCGAAGCAGCCGACCGATTGCAGGGCGAGGGCGTCCTCGAGCAGCTTGATCGCGCTCTGGGCCGACTTGCCCTGGGCCTTGTAGCCGCCGAGGGCGTTGGCGGTTTGCGGGGTGAGGCCGACGTGCCCCATCACCGGGATGCCGGAGTTGACGATCGACCGCGCCCGCTCGACGACGACCCCCCCTGCCTCCAACTTGACCGCCTGGCAGCCGGTCTCCTTGACCAGCCGCTGGGCGCTCTGGACGGCGATCTCGTTGCTCGCCTCGTAGCTGCCCATCGGCATGTCGCCGACCATCAGGGGCGTCTTCAGGCCGCGCCGGACGGCTTTGCCGAGGACAACCATCTCGTCCATCGAGACCGGCTCGGTGCCCTCGTAACCGAGCACGACCATCGCCGCCGAGTCGCCGACGAGGACGATGTCGACGCCCGCCTCCTCGGCCACCCTCGCCGAGGGGTAGTCGTAGGCGGTGACCATCACGATCGGTTCGCCGTTGGCCTTCATCTCACCGAGGCGCGGCAGGCTGACCGGCCGGCGGTCGCCCTGCGGCGGCGCGGTGTGGGAGCGGCCGCCAGAGCTCATTTGAGCAGCACCTCGGGGTGGCTGTCGACGGCGATCGCGCGGTTGGCATCGTCGACGTGGACGACGACCGGCGCGTAGCGCTCGAGGTCGGCCTCGTCGTAGGCGCCGAAGGTGGCGACGATGATCTTGTGGCCAGGCTCGACCAGGTGGGCGGCGGCGCCGTTCACCTGCATCGTCCCCGAGCCGGGCTCTCCGTCGATCACGTAGGTGACGAATCTGGAGCCGTTGTCTACGTCCCAGACGTGGACCTGCTCGTTGGTGATCATGTCGGCGGCCGCCATCAGCTCGGTGTCGACCGTGATGCTGCCGATGTAGTCGACGTCGCAGTCGGTCACCGTCGCCCGGTGGATCTTCGACTTGAGCATCTGCCTTTGCACTGTCTCCCCCTTCGCGGGCTAGGTGGTGGGTTGGATCAAGACGTTGTCGATCAGGCGCGCGGCGCCGACGCGGGCGGCGACCGCGACCAGCACGGGGCGATCGGCCAGCCGCTCGACGGGCTCGAGCGTCTCGGCGTCGCGAGCCTCCAGGTACTCGGGCTCGATCCCGGCGGCGGCGAGCTCGCTCCGGGCGGCCTTCAGGCCCTCCCCCAGCGAGCCGGCGCGGGCCTCGCGCTCGGCGGCATCGACGGCCCGCGAGAGCGCCGTCGCCCGCTCGCGGTCGGCGGCCTCCAGATATGCGTTGCGCGAGCTCATCGCCAGGCCGTCGCGCTCGCGCACGGTCGGCAGCACCTCGATCCGCACCGGGAAGTCGAGGTCGCGGACCATGCGGCGGATCACCAGCGCCTGCTGGGCGTCCTTCTGGCCGAAGTAGGCGACGTCGGGGCCGACGGCGTTGAAGAGCTTGGCGACGACCGTGGTGACGCCGCGGAAGTGCTCGGGGCCGCGGCGGGAGGGGTCGCCGTCGAGGACGCTCGTCAGGGAGCCGGCGACCGCGACCTGGGATGCGAATCCGTCCGGGTAGACCTCTTCGACCGAGGGCGCGAAGACGAGGTCGGCGCCGGCCTCGGCGGCGAGCCGGAGGTCCCGCTCCTCGTCGCGGGGGTAGCGGTCGAGGTCCTCCCCGGCCCCGAACTGGGCCGGGTTGACGAAGAGGCTCATCACGACCAGGTCGCACTCGGCGCAGGCCGCGCGGATCAGCGACAGGTGGCCTTCGTGGAGGAAGCCCATCGTCGGCACCAGGCCGACGGCCTGCCCATCGCGCTTTGCGGCCGCGACGGCAGCGCGCAGCTCGTCCTTGGTGCGCAGGACGCGGGCGGCCGCAGCCGGGCGAGGAATATCGGCAAGGAGATTCGGAGTCATAGGTCCATGCCCAGTCGGGTCACGGCCAACGGGCGGAATTATAGGCGCACTCCGTGGCGCTTCTGTGACAAAAGGAACAGAAAAGCCGCTAGTTGCTACTGCTCAGGCGTGGCGAACTCGATCTTGCGGATCGGCTTCGCTGGGGCGCCGGCGGCGATCGTGCTCTCCTCGACGTCGCGGTTGACGACCGAGTTCGCACCGATCACGCAGCGCTCGCCGATCGTGACACCGCTGGTCACCGCGCAGTTGACGCCGAACCAGCAGTTGGAGCCGATCTCCACCGGGCCTTTGCTGGTGAACCCCTGCCAGGTGATCGGCTGGGTCGGATCGTCGTAGCGGTGCTCGGCGTCGCCGACGAAGCAGCCGTTGGCGAGCATCGTGTGGTCGCCGATCCTGACGCTCTCGAAGGCGGCGATCATCACGTTGCGGTTGAGGAAGCAGCCGGCGCCGATCTCGATCCGCGCGCCGGGCGCAAGGGTCAGCCAGCAGCCGGGCTCGAGCAGCGTCCCCTCGCCGATCTTCAGCCGCCCTTCGTCCAGAGCCTCCAGCACCTCGCCCTCGACCGGGTGCCGGATGTAGAAGCCGCCGCGAGCCGCGTGGCGGTTGATCCGCCAGCGCTGCAGCAGGCGCCGGTTGCGCTCGTACCAACGCCGCTTCACCCACCACAGCCTCCAGCCGCTCATCTAGCCGTAGACTCGCAGGCGTGGCGGATCTGCGCGGCGGGATCGACCTCGGCGGGACCAAGATCCAGGCGGCGGTCGTCGACGGCCACGGGGAGGTGGTCGGGAAATCGCGGCACCCCACGCCCACCCGCGGTGGGCCGGCGGACGTAGCCGCGGCGATGGCCGAGGCGCTGCGCGAGGCGGCGGCGGAAGCCGGCGCCGAAACCACGAACCTGGTCGGAGTGGGCGTCGGCTCCCCGGGCGACGCCGACGAGCGGACCGGTGTCGTCTCCAGTGCCCGAAACCTGCCCGGCTGGGAGGGCAGCTTTCCGCTCGCGGAGACGCTCGCGCAAGCGCTCGGAACGAAGGTCAAGGTCGGGAACGACGTCCAGGTCGCGACCGAAGCCGAGTTCCACCTCGGTGCCGGGCGGGAGTTCCAGAGCCTGATCGGCGTCTTCTGGGGAACCGGAGTCGGCGGCGGCCTCGTCCTCGACGGCAAGCCCTGGCTCGGGCGCGGCGCCGCGGGAGAGATCGGCCACATGGTCGTCAAGCGCGGCGGCGCCGAGTGCCCCTGCGGGAGACGCGGCTGCCTCGAGGCCTACGCCGGCCGCTCGGCGATGGAAGCCGAGGCGCGTCGTAGGCAGGAGGAGGGCCACGAGACCGACCTCTTCGAGCTGATGGAGAAGCACGGCAAACCGCGGCTGACCAGCGGCATCTGGGAGCGCGCTCTCGACCACGGCGACAAGCTCGCCGAGAAGCTGATCGAGCGGGCGGTCGAGGCGCTCGGGACGGGGATCGCCTCCGCCGTCAACCTGCTCGATCCGGAGGCGGTGATCCTCGGCGGCGGCCTCGGCGTCCGCTTCGGCGAGCGCCTGATGGACCCGCTGACCGCAGAGATGTCCAAGCACCTCTTCGTCGACGAGCGCCCGCCCGCGGTCCGCGTCGCCTCGCTCGGCGACCTCGGCGGCGCGATCGGCGCCTCCCTGCTGGTCTCTCGCGAAGCGGCTTAAGCAGCGACCGGTTCGCGCCGGGACGGGCGCCGCCGTTTCGGCTTCGCCGGCTCGACCAGCTCGGCGAGGAAACGGCCCGTGTAGGAGCCCCCGACAGCCGCTACCTCCTCCGGGGTTCCGGTGGCGACGACCTCGCCGCCGCCGTCGCCGCCCTCGGGGCCGAGGTCGATCAGCCAGTCGGCGGTCTTGATCACGTCGAGGTTGTGCTCGATCACGACCACCGTGTTGCCGGCGTCGACGAGGCGGCCGAGCACGTCGAGCAGCCGCTGCACGTCGGCGAAGTGCAGGCCGGTGGTCGGCTCGTCGAGGATGTAGAGGGTGTCGCCGGTGGCGACTTTGGAGAGCTCGGTGGCGAGCTTGACCCGCTGCGCCTCGCCGCCGGAGAGCGTCGTCGCCGGCTGGCCGAGGCGGATGTAGCCGAGGCCGACGTCGTCGAGGGTGCGCAGGCGGCGGGCGATCTTCGGCACGTTGGCGAAGAACTCGACCGCGTCGGTCACCGACATCTCCAGCACGTCGGCGATGCTCTTGCCCTTGAAGCGCACCTCCAGCGTCTCGCGGTTGTAGCGCTTGCCGTGGCACTGCTCGCAGGGGACGTAGACGTCGGGCAGGAAATGCATCTCGATCTTGATCTGGCCGTCGCCCTTGCAAACCTCGCAACGCCCCCCCTTGACGTTGAAGCTGAAGCGGCCTGGCTTGTAGCCCCGCGCCCGCGCCTCCTGGGTCTGGGTGAAGAGCTGGCGGATGTGGTCGAAAACGCCGGTGTAGGTGGCCGGGTTCGAGCGCGGGGTGCGGCCGATCGGCGACTGGTCGATGTTGATGATCTTGTCGATCTGGCTGAGGCCGTCGATGCCGTCGTGCGAGCCGGGTCGCAGCTTCGCCTGGTGGAGGCGGTTGGCGACCGCGTGGTGGAGGGTCTCGTTGACCAGGGTCGACTTGCCGGAGCCGGAGACGCCGGTGACGCAGCAGAAGACGCCGAGCGGGACCGTCACGTCGATGTCCTTGAGGTTGTGTTCGCGGGCGCCGCGGACCAGCAGCGCGCCTTTCGGCTCCCGTCTCTCCGCCGGCACGTCGATCAGTTTCTTGCCGGAGAGGTACTGCCCGGTCAGCGAGCTGGCGTTCTTGGCCACGTCGGCGGGCGTTCCGGCGGCGATCACGTGGCCGCCGTGCTCCCCCGCCCCTGGCCCGAGGTCGACCAGGTGGTCGGCTGCCCGCATCGTCCCCTCGTCGTGCTCGACCACGATCACGGTGTTGCCGAGGTCACGCAGGCGGTCCAGCGTTGCGATCAGCTTCTCGTTGTCGCGCTGGTGAAGGCCGATCGAGGGCTCGTCGAGCACGTACATCACCCCGACGAGGTGCGAGCCGATCTGGGTCGCCAGCCGGATCCGCTGCGCCTCGCCGCCGGAGAGCGAGCGGGCCGAGCGGGCCAGCGAGAGGTAGCCGATGCCGACGTTCTCGAGGAAGGAGAGCCGTTCGGTGATCTCCCGCACGATCAGCCGCGCGATCGCCCGCTCGGTCTCGGTCATCTCCAGCTCGCGGATCCACTCGGCGGCGGCGTGGGCGGAGAGGGCGCTGTACTCGGCGATGCTGAGGCCGCCGACCTTGACCGCGAGGCTCTCCGGGCGCAGGCGGGCGCCCTCGCAGGCCGGGCACGGCTGCTCGGCCATGTAGCCCTCGATCCGCTCGCGGTTGGTCTCGGAGTCGGTCTCCTCGTAGCGTCGCTCGAGGTGGTTGACGATCCCCTCGAAGCGGACCCGGTAGGAGCGCCGGCGGCCGAAGCGGTTGGTGTAGCTGACGTTATGGCGCTCGTCGCCGGTGCCGTAGAGGAAGATCTCTCGCTCTTCCTGCTTCAGCTTCGACCAGGGCTTGTCGACGTCGACCCCGTAGCTCTCGGCGACGGAGGCGATCAGCCGTCGCCAGTAGGCGGTGACGCCGCGATTCCACGGCTGCAGCGCCCCCTCGGCCAGCGACAGCGTCGGGTCGGGGACGATGAGCTCCGGGTCTATCACCCGCTGGAAACCAAGGCCGTGGCAGCGGTCGCAGGCGCCGTGGGGCGAGTTGAAGGAGAAGATCCGCGGCTCCAGCTCGGGGATCCCGTGGCCGCACTCGAGGCAGGCGAACTGCTCGGAGAAGAGCAGCGTCTCCCCCGCCCGCTCGCCGCCGACGATCTCGACCTCGACCAGGCCCGCGGCGAGCCCCGCCGCCGCTTCCACCGACTCCGAGAGCCGCCGCCGCAGGTCGGACTTCATCACCAGCCGGTCGACGACGATCGCGACGTCGTGTTTGTACTTCTTGTCGAGCTCGATCGGCTCGTCGAGGCGGCGCAGCTCGCCGTCGATCTTGGCCCGCGAGTAGCCCTCGAGCCGCATCTGGTCGAGCAATTTCCCGTACTCGCCTTTGCGGCCGCGGACGATCGGCGCCATCACCATGAATTTCGTCCCCTCCGGCAGCGTCATCAGCCGGTCGACGATCTGCTCCTGGGTCTGGCCCGTGATCTCCTCGCCGCACTCGGGGCAGTGCGGGACCCCGATCCGCGCCCAGAGCAGCCGCAGGTAGTCGTAGATCTCGGTCACGGTCCCCACCGTCGAGCGTGGGTTGCGCGAGGTCGTCTTCTGGTCGATCGAGATCGCCGGCGACAGCCCCTCGATCGAGTCGACGTCCGGCTTCTCCATCAGCCCGAGGAACTGACGCGCGTAGGACGACAGCGACTCCACGTAGCGCCGCTGGCCCTCGGCGTAGATCGTGTCGAAGGCAAGGCTCGACTTCCCCGACCCGGAGAGGCCGGTGATGACGATCAGCGCGTCCCGGGGCAGCTCGACGTCGATGTCCTTGAGGTTGTGCTCCCGGGCGCCGGTAATGACGATTCGCTCAGAGGCAGCCACTCATTCCGATTCTACGCAGACGAACAGATGTTCCCAGGCGGATCGAGTTGATGGGCCCCCTCCGCGGCCGCTTGGTGCGACCACGGAGGGATCAATCACCTGCTTACTTGATCCAGAGCGGTGTGGAGCCAGTTTCCTGTGTGTATTCAGCTTCCCATTTGACGCTCGAGGGGCACATGAAGGAGCTGGAATGGGGGGAATTGTTTTCGAGGGTCAACACCGCGTTGACAGCGAGGATCCCATCCAACCCGTTGGCGGACGGGGTGAAGACGCCTATGTCGAGCCCGGTTCCGAACTTGTAGAAACAGTC
>DASSVR010000062.1:0-8357 GCA_035705945.1 Solirubrobacterales bacterium | reverse complement strand
CGAGCCATGGCGAGCGGTGTCTGGAGAGGGGCACACGACCCCTTCCCCGCTTGGTTAGCCTTGACCGGGTGAGCGGCAAGCCGAACTACGACCCACAGGCAATCGAGCCCGCCCGGCAGGAGGCGTGGGAGAAGCGGGGCGATTTCAACGCCCCGCGGCCGAGCGAGGGCCAGGAGCGCGTCTACGTCAAGCCCTCGAGCCCGTTCACCTCGGGCAACCTGCACATGGGCCACGTCCGCGACTACTCGATCGGCGACGCCTACGCGCGCTTTCGCCGCGGCCGCGGCGACGCGGTGCTGTTCGGGTTCGGCTTCGACGCCTTCGGGCTGCCCGCGGAGCTGGCCGCGATCGAGCGCCAGGAGCCGCCGGCCGACTGGGTCGCCGAGTGCGGCGAGCGGATGCTGGGGCAGATGAAGCGGCTCGGCTACTCCTTCGACTACGACCGCGTCTTCTACAGCTCTGACGAGGGGCAGTACCGCTGGTCCCAGTGGCTCTTCCTCACCCTGCTCGAGCACGGCATGATCTACCGCGCCGACGCCACCGTCGACTGGTGCGACACCTGCCAGACCACGCTGGCCTCGATCCAGGTCGAGGACGGCCGCTGCTGGCGCTGCCACAACGAGGTGCGGCTGATTCGGCGTCCGACCTGGTTCCTGCGGATCACCCCCCACCTGGAGGAGAACGACCGCAACACCGAGCTGCTCGAGCAGAGCGGTAAGTGGGACGAGCTCTCGCTTGCCACCCAGCGCTACATTCTCGGCCGCTCCGAGGGGATCGAGCTCGACCTCGACTCCGGCGATGGCCGCTCACTCACGGTCTTCACGCCGCACCGCAAGGCTGCGTCGCTGGCGAACTTCGTCCTGCTCTCGCCCCGCCACCCCGATGTCGACGCCTGGGCCACTGACTCCGGGGCGCGCGAGCAGCTGGAGCGAATGCGCTCCGGCGGCTGGGAGCGCAGTGCCCGCGACGCCCGCTCGGTCCCCGTGGTCGACACCGGCGCCTCGATTGCTAGTCCGACCGGGGAGGAGCTGCCGGTGATCGTCTCTCCGATCGTCGACGCCCGCTTCGGGCCGACCGCGGCGCTGGGGATCCCGGCCGTCGACGAGGCCGACCGCGACATCGCCGAGCGCCTGGAGCGGGTGGAGACGCCGGCGCCCCGCGAGGAGGGGGAGGCGCCCTCCGGTGAGCCAGTCGAGGGCGCCCGCGAGACGACCCGCTACCGCGCCAACGACTTCTCGATCTCCCGCCAGCGCTCCTGGGGGACGCCGATCCCGGTCGTCCTCTGCGACCGGTGCGGCCCGGTGGCGGTGCCGGAGGAGGACCTCCCGGTCGTCCTGCCGCGCGACCTGAAGCCGACCGGGGAAGGGAATCCGCTGGCCGAGCGCCCCGACTTCGTCGACGTCGAGTGCCCCGGGTGTGGCGCCGCCGCCAAGCGCGAGACCGACACCCTCGACTGCCACTTCGATGCGCTCTGGCTCTGGGTCCCGGCGGCGGTGCCACCCGAGGACCGCGACGAGCGGATGTTCACCCACCCGGACCTGCGGGAGTGGCTGCCCTCCGAGCGCCTCGTCGCCGGCAACGACAGCGGCGGCTTCGTCTTCGACCAGCGCGTCGTCACCAAGGCGCTGCGCGACATCGGGCCCTTCGCCTTCATGGCGGACGGGGAGCCGTTCGCCGGCTGCCTCTTCCACGAGATGGTGATCGCCGACGGGCGCAAGATGAGCAAGCACCTCGGCAACGTCGTTGACCCCGACGAGCTCGTCGCCGAGCACGGCGCCGACACCGTCCGCCTCGCGGTCCTCTATGCCGCCGGACCGGCGAAGACGCTGAACTGGAGCGACGGCGCGGTCCGCTACGCCGGCCGTTTCCTCCGCGGCCTCTGGAGCTACACGCACGAGCGCCTGGCGGGGCTGGAGGAGCTCTCCCACGACCCGGACGCTGCCGCTGACACCGAGCACATGCGCGACCGCCTGCGCAAATGGTGCGAGAACGGGCTTTCGCGGATCACGGCAGATACCGAGCAGCTGCAGATGCACAAGGCGATCCGCGACATCACCCGCCTTTTTGAGCGGATCCAGGACTTCGAGAAGCGGGTGATCAAGCGCCGCGGCGAGCTCGACCGCGCCGACGCCGAGGCGCAGCTGGCGGCGCTGCTCCTGCTGGCGCGCACGCTGGTGCCGTTTGCCCCGCACGCCGCCGAGGAGCTGCTTGTCGCCCTCGGGGTGGAGGACATGGGAGAAGCCCTCGAGGGATGGCCGGCGGCCGCCGAGATCCCGGTCTTGCCTCAGATGTCACCCGCATCCTGAGGGATTAAGCAAAAGGGCTTGATTGCTACAGGACCGTATGTTATGAATGCCCCTGCCGGGCGATCAACCGGTGAAGGAGGCGGGGCTCTCGGATATGGGAAACCGCCTTGGGGTGGCAAAGGAGGACCAATCCTGAGCCAGGATCTAAATCGTCATGACGGATCCTGGTCACGTCGGCTCGGCCGACGTCGCCCCGCCTCACTTCATCGCCGTCCCGATCGCCGCCGCAACGCCCCCGCGCCTCTATGCGCGCGGGGGTTTCTTCACGTCGAAGCGATGCGCCTTCGGCAGGTAGCCGATGCCCTCGCAGAGAGCCCCGGGCGTGGTCTTGAGGGCGCTGGCGAGCTTGACGATCGTCGCCAGCCGCGGCTCGCGGCCCGCCCGCTCCAGCAGCGAGACCTCGGTGCGGTGCAGGTCGCAGATGTAGCCCAGCTCTTCCTGGGAGATTCCAGCCGCGGTGCGGGCGCGGCGAAGGTTGACGGCGAAACGCTCTTGCGGGGTCATCGAACCGGGATCCTTTTCCCTTGCGGACAGAAACTCTACAGACAGGATATTACCGGCTTCTTGCACATGCTCCAGGTTCCGCTACCTTGCTGTAGGGATTGGCATGCGTGAAGCGGGATTTTTACGCAGAAAGCGTTGAGCGCCTGCTCCCCATGTGTTATACCCCTGCGACCAATTGGATGAGTGCCGAGGATCGGCGAAGGAGGAGTCATGAGTGACGCGGTGGATCCGCATCTCACCGAGCCCGATGGGCCCCGGACCAGCTCCTGCGCCACCGAACTCGTCTGCCGGGACTGCGGCTACCGGACGCCGCTCCTGGACAGGGCTTTCAAGTGTCCCGCTTGCGGCGAAGGTCTTGACGTCGACTACGACTACGAGCGCGCCAAGGACCTGATCGGCGAGCGGTCGTCGGAGCAGCGGCCCGGGAATCTTTGGCGCTTTGAGGAGCTGATGCCGATCGTCAGCCGCGCGGCGCAGTCGCGGGTCGCCGCCTTCGCCGGGAAAACGCCGCTGATCCACGCCGAGCGGCTCGGCGCCGAGCTGGGCCTCAGCAACCTCTACCTGAAGGACGACTCGACCAACCGTCCATCGCTCTCCTACAAGGACCGCGTCGTCGGGATCGCGATTGCCCGCCTGCTCGAGCTCGGCAAGGACGAGGTCGGCTGCGTCTCGACCGGCAACGTCGGCACCGCGGTCGCCTCGCTGGCTGCCCAGGCTGGCGCCACCCCCTACATCTTCTATCCGGGCAACATGGAGAAGGGGAAGGCGAAGGCCTGCCGGGCGATGGGCGCCCAGGTCATCCAGCTCGACGCCAACTACGACCAGGCCAACCGCGCCTGCCGCGAGCTGGCGATCACGACCGGGATGGAGTTCGCCAACATCACCCTGCGGCCGTTCTACGCTGAGGGGGCGAAGACGATGGCCTTCGAGATCGTCGAGGAGCTCGGCTGGAAGGCGCCCGACCACTTCGTGATCCCGGCCGCCGGCGGCACCCTCTCCTCGCGCGTCCACAAGGGCCTGCGGGAGCTCGAGATGGTCGGTCTGGCCGAGACCGCCGCGGCCAAGATCAACATCGCCCAGGCCAGCGGCTGCTCGCCGATTGCCACGGCGATTGCCGCGGGCGGGACCGAGATCGAGGCCCAGACGCCGGAGACGGCGGCTCACTCGCTGGCGATCGGGGCGCCGGGAGACGGCGCCCTCGTCGTCGATGCGGTGGTCTCGCGCGGCGGCGCGGGGGCGACCGCCTCCGACCAGGAGATCTTCGAGGCGATCGATCTGCTCGGCACGACCGAGGGCATCCTCACCGAGCCGGCCGGCGGGACCACGATCGCCTGCACGGCGAGGCTGGCCCAGGAAGGGAAGATCGCCCCGGACGAGACCGTGGTCGCGATCATCAGCGGCAACGGCCTG
Organism: Solirubrobacterales bacterium; assembly: GCA_035705945.1. Lineage (GTDB taxonomy): Bacteria > Actinomycetota > Thermoleophilia > Solirubrobacterales > 70-9 > VAYN01. Next base: position 4,137 of record DASSVR010000062.1, on the reverse strand, counting down.
AAGACGCTTCAGGAGCACCCCGACAAGCCCTGGCCGGAAATGGTCCCCTGCGAGGTCGGTGCGATGGAGGAGATGCTCAACGACTTCCGCCAGGCGGCGGCGGCCGCGCTGCACTGAGCGGAAGGGGGCGGGCGACCGGCGCGACTCCCGGCGCGCGGCCGGTCGCCACGCCCTCCCGCGCGCTTGCTCGCCCCCAGCCTCCCGACTGGCTGGTGAGCCAAACATCTAGGCTTGGCGCCGTGATCGCGCCGCCGGAGGTCGAGGGAGTAACCCACCATTGGGTGCGCGCCCACGGCTTGCAGTTCCACTACGCGGAAGCCGGCGGCGGAGACGACGTCGTCCTCTGCCTGCACGGCTGGCCGCAGCACTGGTACGAGTGGCGCAACCTGATGCCGGCCCTGGCCGATCGCCATCGCGTGCTGGCGCTCGATCTGCGCGGGTTCGGCTGGAGCGACGCTCCCCGGAACGGCTACGAGAAGGAGAACATGGCCGGCGACGTCCTCGCCGTCCTCGACGAGCTGGGGATCGAGCGGGTGAAGCTGGTCGGCCATGACTGGGGCGGCTGGATCGGCTTCCTGCTCGGCCTGCGGGCGCCGCAGCGGATCGACCGCTTCCTCGCCCTCAACATCGTCCCGCCCTGGGTCAACATCCGCGCCGTCGCCGGCCACCTCTGGCGCTTCTGGTACCAGCAGGTGGTGCTGGCGCCGATCCTCGGCTACCGGCTGCACCGCGGCGGCGAGTTCATCCGCCGCGTCCTCGTCGGCGGCTCGACGATCAAGGACGTCTGGAGCGACGAGGAGCTGGCGGCGTTCGCCGACAACCTCGCCGAACCGGCCCGTGCTCGCGCCGGCGTGCAGATGTACCGAGTCTTCAACCTGCGCGAGACCCGGCCGATCGTCCGCGGCCACTACGCCGACGCCCGCCTCAGCGTCCCGACCCTGATGCTCTTCGGCGAAGACGACTTTGTCCTCCGTCCGTCGATGCTGGCCGGCTACGAGCGACACGCCGACGACATGCGGGTCGAGCTGGTTCCGGGCTGCGGCCACTTCATAGTCGAAGAGCGCAGCGACCTGGTGATCGAGCGAGCTCACGAGTTCTTCCGCGAATAGCAGAAACGCCGAGCGTCATTCACCGAGTCCGCGAGATTCCTTGCTCTACAAGGTTTCTCGCGGACTCGCGGTAGATGTGCTGCGCTAGGTTCGCGCCGATGAAGGCGCTGATCCAGCGGGTGAGTCAGGCGGCGGTCGATGTCGAGGGCGAGCGGGTCGCCCAGATCGGTCCCGGGATGTTGATCCTGCTCGGGGTCGGGATGGACGATGGGGAGGAGGAGGCCGACCGCCTCGCCGAGAAGGTGCGGAAGCTGCGCATCTTCGACGACGCCGAGGGGCGGATGAACGAGCCGCTCGGCGACCGCGAGGTCCTCTGCGTCAGCCAGTTCACCCTCTACGGCGACGCCCGCCGGGGCAACCGGCCCAGCTATACCGCCGCCGCCCGCCCCGAGGTCGCCGAGCCCCTCTACAACCGCTTCTGCGAGCGCCTCGGCGCCAGGAAGGGCGTCTTCGGCGCTTGCATGGGTGTCGCGCTCGTCAATGACGGACCGGTGACGCTGATGGTCGAAAGCGGCGCGACCGCCCGATCCTAAAAGGATCAACCTCACCAGTACTAATTACATACGCTTGAGGTATAAGTCCTCGCATGCCGGTCCCGCGAATGACTCGAGGTTAGGTCACGGTGTCCCCTGACGCGCAGCCATCGGGTCGGTGGACGAGGCTGGTGGTGAGGCCCGATGCGCTGGTTCGGTTTTGGTGCATCGGCGGTTTCAGGCCGGGCCCGGCCTATGCGGAGGCGTCCGGCTTGGCGGTCTTCGAGAACGCGACGCTCAGCTCCCACGTCTTTCTCAGCGATGGGTCAACGCATGTCCGCATCGATGAGATCGACGACTTCTATCGGCGATTCCGAACGGCGATGGAGGAAGACCCAACCGCACCTGAACGCCTGGCCAAGCACTTCATCGGACGGGGAGAAGAATGGGTCGCCAGTTGCGAAGAGTGGTTTCTTCCACGGGAGGGTCTGAGAGAAGCGAGCGCTGATCGGCTGGTGGTGCTTCTCGGTAAGTTCTGCGACAGCTATTCGGCCTACGCTCCCGCGCTGTATCTCCCGTTTGCCGTCGAGCGCCTTTACGCGGAGGAGTTCGAAGGGGTTCTCGAGCGGGTTGCCGAGGGCCTAGGGAAAACCCTCGAAGTCCGTCTCGAGGCAGCTCCTCCCGAGTTGGCGCGTTACCACGCGGCTGACCTTGTAAGGGTGGTTGATAGGCGCGCAGTCGCAGAAGCAATCCGACCTTTGGTGGAGAGCACTCCTCTCCGCACCGCCGCGGAGCAGAAGGATGAGGCTCTGGCGGACCTCGCGAGCCGACTGCACGCGAGGGGTCTGACCAGCGACTCCGCACTATCCGATCAACAGCTGTCCGACCCGAATCTCGAAGCCCTGCTCTCGGAGATCAAGTCACGCTTCGGGTGGATCGCGCAGTGGGGATATCCACCGCGCTACCAGGAAAGCTCCAAGGCCGATCTTTTGAAAGAGGCGCTGGTTCGGCTCGATCGGATGCATGAGGGTGCCCCCCGGCGGCAGCAGGATTCGCGGGGCCTGGCCGTCGACGAGTTGTTGGACGATGCCGAAGCCTCAGGGCGAGACCGCCGCCTGATCGCCGACTTCGCCTACTACAACTATTACCGGACCCGCCGCATGGAGCTGCTGATTCGCGCCCAGTACCTGTCGGCTCCGCTCTTCGAGGAGATTGGAAACAGAATCGGCGTGGCCGCCGGGGAGTGGGCGAGCCTGACGCCGCTGGAGCTGCAGGCGGCGCTCCGCGGCGATCTCGCGCAGGACGAGCTCGAGGAGCGCGCAAAGACGCGGGCGGATGGCTGGCTGCTCTTCGCGGATGGGCTGCGAGGAATCCGCAATCTTTTCGACGGGCTCCAATACAGCGAACAGGAGGAGGCCTACGCCGCCGTTCTCCGCGCAGGGGAGAACGCCCGCGGCAGCGCGGACGGCAGCGACCCCCGGCTCGTCGGGGGCAAGGCAGCATCCTTGGGGAAGCTTGCCGGTAACGGCTACCTGGTCCCTGACTATGTCGTCCTTACTACGCGGGGAGCCCGCTCGCTCGCTCGCACAGGGGATGGCTCGCCTGCCTCACGGGCTCTCCGACTGGCCGTTGAGGAAATCGACGGGTCAGGTCGGCTGGCGGTTCGCAGCTCGGCGTCCGTCGAGGATGGAGCGACCCACAGCTGGGCCGGCCGGTTCGAGTCGGTCCTCGACGTCAGGCCGGAGGGGTTGCTGCCGGCTGTCGAGGCGGTCATCACTTCAGCCTCCTCCGACCGGGTCAGGGCCTACGCCGAGCGGACCGAGACGCCGGAGTTGGAGATCGAGATGGCCGTGATCGTGCAGCGGCAGGTCGAGGCGGAGCTTGCGGGCGTGATCAACACGTCGGTGCCCACTAGTAAGGGTCACGCGATCGAGATCGAGGTCGTGCCGGGGCTGGGCGACAAGCTGGTCGACGGATCGACCACCCCGGCTCGGTTTCTCGTCGCGATGGATGGCTCGGTCGAGCGAAGCGGTCCTGATCTGGGCATCTCCCCGGACCTGCTCGAAGAGCTGGCCGAAGTGGCGAAACGGATAGAAGCCGATTTCGGAGCACCGCAGGACATCGAGTTCGCGATTCAGGGCGGGAGGATCTTCGTCGTGCAGAGCCGCCCCTTGACCGGCAGCGCAAGCGGTTCGAGTGAAGGGGGTGGAGAGGTAGAGAGCCCGGGTGGGTCCGAGGTGTTGTCAGGTCTGAAGGGACATGTCTCCCAGAGGGTGAGGGGCGTTGTGGTCAAGCCGTCCCATCCTCGCGAGATCGACCGGTTGGAGCCCGGAACCATCCTCGTCCTCAGGGCCGCCACGCCAGTGTGGGACACGATTGTCTTCCAGGCCGAGGGGCTGGTCACCGACGAGGGTGGGTCGACGTCCCACGCGATCCGGGTCGCAAACGAGCTTTCCATTCCCGCGGTCGTTGGCGCCAGGATCGCCACCTCCACTCTGGAGGCAGGTGAGACGATCATTCTCGACACGACTGGTGAGACCGGCAGGGGAAGGGTT
>DASSVR010000061.1:0-4702 GCA_035705945.1 Solirubrobacterales bacterium | reverse complement strand
GGACTACGACCTCACCGAGGCGGTCAAGGAGCGGCTTGGGTTCCCCGGCGTGGGAACGGTGCTAGCGAGCCGCTAAGAGGCAAGGCCGAGCTGGAGCTGGCCTGGTGTCGGCTCCGGCTCGGCCTCGCTGCCGGTGTCGCGACTGTCGAAGGATGCGACGCGGACGCCGAGCAGGCGGACCGGCCGCTGCGGGTCGTAGGCACGCAGCATCTCGAGCGCGGTCGGCCCGACGACCGCCGGGTCGTTGGTCGGCGCGTCGATCGTGTGCGAGCGGGTGGCGTTCGTCCAGTCGTCGAGCCGGACCTTGATCCCGATCGTGCGGCCTTCAAGCTCGCGCTTGCGAAGGCGCCGGCAGAGCTCCTCGCTGAGCTCAGTTATGTGCCGCTCGAGCTCGGCTCGCTGGGTGACATCGAAGTCGAAGGTGATCTCGGTCGACTGCGACTTGGTCTCGTGTTCGGGGGTGACCGGCGTGCTGTCGACGAGGTTGCCGCGAGCGTGCAGCCAGGCCCCCGAGCGGGGACCGAAGGCAGATTCCAGCTGTTCGCGGTCTCGCCCTCGCAGCTCGGCGAGCGTGCGGATCCCCATCGACTCCAGCCGCGAGACCGTCTTTGGCCCGATCCCGGGGATGAGGCCGGGGGATTGGCCGGAGAACCGCCCCAGTGCCTGCTCTCGCGAGAGGACGACGAGTCCCGCCGGCTTCCCCAGCTCACTGGTGATCTTCGCCAGCATCCGGCTCTCGGAGATGCCGACCGAGCAGGTGAGCCCGGTCTCCGCCCGGATCTCGGCGGCGATCCGCCGCATCGTCGCCTTGGGCGAGAAGAGCCCGGTCAGGTCCAGGTAAGCCTCATCCAGCCCCACCACCTCGACCATCTCCACGTTCCGCCGCAGCACGTCCATCACCTGCCCCGAGGCCTCTCGGTAGGCGGGAAAGTCCGGTCGCAGGTACACCGCATCGGGAAGCCGCCGTCGCGCCACCGCCGCCGGCATCGCCGAATGGATTCCAGCCAACTTCCGCGCCTCGTAGCTGGCGGTCGTCACCACCGCCCGTGGCCCCGACCCGCAGACGACGACGGGCTTCCCCCTCAGCTCAGGCCGCCGCCGCAGCTCGACGGACGCGTAGAAGGCGTCTATGTCGAGATGCGCGATGGTGCGATCGGAAGGCATCCGTCGATGGTAGGAGGCCGGAGGGACGAAACGCCCTTTCCGACTTGCGCCGTCAAGAATCGGGCTTTAGGTTAGGACTTCCTGTTCAATCAAGCCTGTTCGGGAGGCAAAGATGCGATTCCGTGGAACTCTCCAGGTTGTGGGGCTCGTCGTCGTTGCAGCCGCCCTGGTGGCGCCGACCGTCGCGAGCGCCGAGTGGTGGTGGTTCGACCACAAGCAGGGACGCTATCCCGTGAATACCTTCAAGAAGCTCGGAGAACCGGGCCTGAACGGATTCACATTCACAACCACGAACAACAAGACAATCGGACCCTGTAAAAAAGGCCTCTTCTGGTTTACCGCCGAACTCTACAACAAGTTCGGAGGCATGGGCGAGGGCGTAATCGAAAAAGGAACCTCAACGTCCAAAGAATGTGAAACCACCATTGCCGAATGCAAACTGGAAAAATTCGAACCGTCTGCTGGGGCAAAATACGGGCTCACATTGAAAGCCACCGAAATGGTGGACATCTCCAGTTTCAAATTCGACGTCGAACTGGTGGGGAACTGCGAAAACTTCGCTCCGAAAACGTTCACGGCCGAAGGGACGGTTTCAGGCAAATGGGTCGACTATGACTTTGAAGGGGGTGGGGGCTCCGAAGTCGATTTGAAAGGAGGCGAAGTCAAACCTGGGGGAACGAAACTCTTGACCTATGGAACCCTCAACTTCGGCACAACACTGGTGAAGGCCGAAGAACCGGAAGGCTTCAGCCCGACCGTATCCCCGGCTGTGCTCAAAGGCACTCAGCTGAACTCGTTCTTCTTTACGCGGAGCGGGAAATCAGTTGAATGCAAAGCCGCGACGCTTTCAGGGACGGCTGAAGAAGGCGACTATACAGTCACGGTCACCCCGGTATACAGCAACTGCAACTGGAATGGGTTCCCGGCGACAATCAAAATGAACTCCTGCAAACTCCTCCTTCACCTCGAATCGGAACTGGTCGACGCGGTGGAAGAAAAATACAGGTACCTGGCGCCGACCGATCTCGTCTGCCCGGAAAACGTCGCCCAGCTCGACATTTTCGGCAGTGAAGCGGCACATACCGCAAACAACCCGACCTGCCGGTACACGATTGGCGGAGAAGGTAATCAGGGACTTAAAACGCTCGAACTGACAAACAAGGGCGATCCGAGCTCGGCGGAAAAGGGCTGGATCGAAGCGCGCGCGGAAATCGAAGGAGTCAGCTCGAAACGTACCGTCGGCCTACCGTTGACCTGCGGTGCGGAAAACGACGCGGCTGGCACGATCACGGGGATGTACAAAGTGATCGGCGAGACGGAAGCGAAAGCGGAAAACGGGTTAGGTGTCTTCCCGTAGGCCTGATTGGACGATGAGGTGATCCCTCGCGGGCGAGGCGGGCCGTGGCTCGCCTCGCCCGCGGTCCTAGAATGTCGTCGTGGCTTCCCCCGAGGCGAAGAACCTGGAGGCGATCTCGAAAGCGATCGACCAGCACAACGCCAACTGCCCGTTCCCGGCGGCGGAGGTGCGGATGAACCCGTTCGAGGTCGAGCGGCTGGGGTGGGACACGATCCGGGGATTGCCGGTGGTCCCGGACGGGGCTATCGGCACGGGCCGGTTCCGGATCGTCTGCTCCCGCGACATGGAGGACGACAGCCTGGAGATCGTCGAGGCCGTTGGTCAGGAGCTGGAGACGGCCGCTCCGACCCGGGGCTAGACCTCGTTCCAGAAATCTAGGCCGCTGCTTTCCATCCAGTTCTGGACCTCGATGTTGAGCTGGAAGAGCTCGCCGGTCCAGATCAGGATCCCCATGCCGATCAGGATCGCGCCGCCTACCGCCACGATCGCCTGGTAGTGGCGCTTGACAACAGCGAAGGCGGTCGTCATCTGGGAGAAGGCGACGGCGGTGAGGATGAACGGAATCGCGAGGCCGGCCGAGTAGACCGCGAGCAGGAAGGCGCCGCGGCCCGGGGAGTCCGAGAGGGAAGCGGCGGTGAGGATCGCCCCCAGGGTGGGCCCGATGCACGGGGTCCAGGCGATCGCGAAGGCCGCTCCCGCCACCACCGGGCCGCCGGTGCCCGCTCGCTCGAGGAGGGCGTCGACATGCCACTCGCGGTTGAGGCGGTTGATGAAGAGTGATCCGATGAAGAGCAGCCCCATGGCGATCATCAGGACAGCGGCGATTTTTTCGAGCAGCTCTCGGTTGTCGTCCAGGAAGGATCCGAGGCCAGTCGCCGTCAGACCCATCAGCACGAAGATCGCCGAGAAGCTGGCGACGAAGAGGAGGCTCGGTCCCAGTACCCGGCGCCAGCCGGCGCGCTCCAGCTCGCTCGCGGAGACCCCGCTGACCGCCGACAGATAGCCCGGCACCAGCGGCAGCACGCAGGGGGAGAGGAAGGAGACGATCCCCGCAGCGAGCGCGGCGAGAATCCCCACCCCCGAGGCGGGATCGGTACTGGCAGCGAGGGGCACCACTGCCTTGAGATTACTTGTCGGTTGACCGCCGGATACCGATGCCCGCTACATTTGGCCAGCCAGCCAAAACAGGAGGAGAGGAAGTTGAGCAACCGCACGTTCGTGATCGGGGTCGGGATGACCAAATTCGAGAAGCCCGGGACCAAGGAGGGCGACTACCCCGACTGGGCCAAGGAGGCGGGGGAGAGGGCGCTCGCCGACGCCGGCATCCCGTACGAGGACGTCGAGCAGGCCTTTGCCGGCTACTGCTACGGCGACTCCACCTACGGCCAGCGGGCGCTCTACCAGCTTGGACTGACCGGAATTCCCGTCGTCAACGTCAACAACAACTGCTCGACCGGCTCCTCGGCGCTCTTCCTCGCCCGCCAGGCAGTCAAGGGCGGGATCGCGGACTGCGCCCTGGCGCTGGGCTTCGAGAAAATGGAGCCGGGCAGCCTCGGGGTGAAGTACACCGACCGCACCAACGCGCTCGACAAGCACGCGATGCGGATGTTCGAGATCCGCGACCCCGAGCAGTCGCCGCCGGCGCCGCAGATGTTCGGCAACGCCGGCCGCGACCACATGCAGAAGTACGGCTCCGAACCCGACCACTACGCCTGGATCGGCTGGAAGAACCACAAGCACTCGGTCAACAACCCCTACGCCCAGTTCCAGGACGAGTACTCGATCGAGGACATCAAGGCGGCGAAGATGATCCATGACCCGCTGACCAAGCTCCAGTGCTCGCCCACCTCCGACGGCTCGGCCTGCGCGATCGTCGCCTCCGAGCGCTACGTCGACGAGCACGACCTCTGGGGGCAGGCGATCGAGATCGCCGGCCAGTCGATGGTCACCGACCTCAGCTCGACCTTCGCAGACGACACCGACTGCATGAAGATCGTCGGCTCCGACATGTCGGCCCAGGCTGCCCGCGAGGCCTACGAGGAGGCCGGCGTCGCGCCCGATGAAGTCGACGTCTGCGAGCTGCACGACTGCTTCAGCGCCAACGAGCTGATCACCTACGAAGCGCTCGGCTTCGCCGCGGAGGGGGAGGCGCATAAGCTCGTCGACGAGGAAGCGACCACC
>DASSVR010000060.1:0-7388 GCA_035705945.1 Solirubrobacterales bacterium | reverse complement strand
GAACTCCGGAAGGTGTTCGCGCAGGTTCGTGCGCTCCAAGTGGAGTTCGACGCCGTTGGCAGTTGAGTTCGCAGCCGCAGCGTCGATTGCGGCCGCCTCGTGGTCGTAGGCGCGGATTGGGTTCCAGCCGAGCTTCGAGGCCGCGATGGCGAGGACACCGGACCCCGTGCCCAGATCGACGAGTTCCCCTTCAGCTTCGCCCGCCGCCGCCAGCTCGCAGAGGAACTCGAGGCAGAGGCGAGTCGTGGGGTGGGCGCCGGTGCCGAAGGCCTGGCCGGGGTCGACCACGACGTCGATTGTGCCGTCGCGCGGCGGCTCCCAGGAGGGTCGGAGCCAGAGGCGATCGGCGACCAGGAGGGGCTTGTGGAAGTCCCGCCAGCGGTCGGCCCAGTCGTCGGGGATCTCGGTGGCGCTCACCTCGACGCGGCCGCCGCCGATCGCCGCATCGAGATCGCCCAGCTCCGGCAGCTCCCCCTCGCCGCCGTAGATCGCGTACTCGACGTAGCCCGGGCCCCGCTCCTCCTCGACCCCGTTCGGCGCCAGCACCGTCAGCTCGGCCAAGACGAGGTCGGCCTGCTCGGGAGCGCAGCGGACCGCGAGACGGATCAAGCGCTACCCGAAGGCCCGCCGCAGGCGGCCGAAGAGACCCTCGCCGTGCTGGGGAGTCAGGTTCTCCTCCTCGAGGCTGTCGTCGAGTCGCTCGGCGATCTCGCGCTGCTCCTCGCTGAGGTTGGTCGGGACGAAGACGTTGAGGATCACCCGCTGGCTGCCGCGCCGGCTGCCGTTGAGGCGGGGAAGCCCGGCGCCGCGCAATACCTTTTCGGTCCCCGGCTGGGTGCCCGGCTCGACCTCGATCTCCTCCTCCCCCTCGAGCGTCGGCACGCCCACGGTCGTCCCCAACATCGCCTCGGTGGCGGGAATCGAGACGACGCTGATCAGGTCGCTGCCGTCGCGCTCGAAGCGCTCGTCCGCGGCCACCCGCACCTCGACGTAGAGGTCTCCGGCGGGTGCGCCCGGATCGCCCGCGTGACCGGCGCCGGCGATACGTATCCGCTGCCCGTCTTCGATGCCGGCCGGGACTTCGATCGCGCTGGTCCTGCTGCGCCGGGTGCGGCCGTTGCCGCCACATACCTCGCAGGGAGTCTGGGCGGTCTTCCCGGTGCCACCGCAAACGTCGCAGGCGGTGCTGCGGACCATCTGGCCGAACGGGGTCCGCGTCACCTGGCGCAGCTCGCCGGCGCCGCCGCAGCGCTCACAGGTGGTTATCGGCGTGCCCGGCTCGGCGCCGTTGCCGTGGCAGTGCTCGCAGGCGTCGACGACGTCGTAGGTGATCTCGCGGCGCGTGGGGGTCGCCACCTCGGCCAGCTCCACTTCGACCGCGACTGCTACGTCGCCACCCGCCGCCGCCCGCCCTCCGCCGAAACCGAAGCCGCCGCCGAAGAAGGCCTGGAAGATGTCGTCGATCGAGCCGAACCCGGCCCCCGGGTCGAAGCCGCCGGCCCGCAGCCCCTCGTGCCCGTAGGCGTCGTAGGTGCGGCGCCGCTCGGCATCGGAGAGCACCTCATAGGCCGCGGCCGCTTCCTTGAACTTCTCCTCCGCCTCGGGGTCATGGTCGTTGACGTCGGGGTGCAGCTCCCGCGCAAGGCGCCGGAACGCCTTCTTGATCTCCGTCTCGCTCGCCTCCCGGGAGACCCCGAGGACCTCGTAGTAGTCGCGCGGCATCGGCTGCGGTTCAGTCGGCGTAGACGTTCTCGAAGTAACGGGAGAGTTCGTGGGCGGCGTGCCGCACCGAAGCGATCGCCAGCGCGTAGTCCATCCGCAGCGGACCGACGACCCCGACGGCGCCGAGGTTGCGATGTCCGAGCCCGTAGTTGGCGCCGATCACGCTCGCCGAGCGCAGCTCCGGCTGCGGATTCTCGCCGCCGATCCAGAAGAAGATCGAGCGCTCGTCGAGCGTCGAGCGCAGCATCCCCAGCACGTCGGCGCGCCGCTCCAGCGCCGTCATCAGCTCGTCCGCGCGAGGCAGGTCCGGCAGGTGGGCCTCGGAGAGCAGGTGCGAGGTCCCCTCGACGTAGAGCTCGCCGCGCTCGGCGGCGACGAGGTCGGTGAAGGTGCTGCCGAGGGTGGCGATGAAATCGGCCTCGGCCCCGCTCAGCTCCGGGTCGGCGAGCCGGGTGGCGATCATCCGCGCCCCCACCCCCAGTCCCGACAGCCTCTCGTTGAGGAAGCTCGACGCCCACTCGACGAGGCCGCTGTCGACCGACCGGTCGAACTCGAAGACCCGGCGGGTGACGTCGCCGGTGGAGGCGATCGCGATCACCACCACCTTGTTCGCCTGCAGCGGCAGCACCTCGACCCGGCGGATCGTCGCGGCGAGGCTCGGCTGAGGCGCCGTCGCCATCGCCACCAGGTCGGTCACCTGAGCGAGGGCAGCGGTGGTCTCCCGCATCGCCTCGTCGACCTCGCGGCGCAGCCGCGTCAGTTCCAGCTCGACCCCAGGCGCGGCGGGCACATGGCCCGATGCGAGCATCAGGTCGACGTAGCGGCGGTAGCCGGCGTCGGTGGGCACGCGGCCGGCGGAGGTGTGGGGATGGGTGAGATAGCCGGCCGCCTCCAGCGCCGCCAGCTCGGCGCGCACCGTCGAGGGTCCCCATTCGACGTCGGGCCGCTCCGCGACCTCCTTCGAGGGCACGGGGCGGGCGGAGTCGAGGTAGGCCTCGACGACCAGCCTGAGGATCAGCTCCTGGCGCTGGGAGAGCACGCTCCGAAGTCTAAGAGGAGCGCCGGGTGAGCCCGGCGCTCCTAAAGCTGGACTTCCGCCTCGGAGTTCTTGATGATCGCCGTCTCGCCCTGGGCGGCTACGGTGTCGATCACGACGCGGCCGTCGTCGGCCGACTTGACGGTGCCGGTGACGACGATCTCCTGCTCCGGGAAGCCCATCCCGCGCATCTGCACCGAAAGCCGCTTCAGCGCCCGCGGGTCGCCGTCGGCAACGGCCGTGTTGGCTTTCGCCACCAGGCCCATCGAGTAGAGCCCGTGGAGGATGTTGCGCGGCAGCCCGACGGCTTTGGCGAACTCGTCGTCGATGTGGATCGGGTTGAAGTCGCCGGAGGCGCCGGCGTAGCGGTGCGGCAGGTACTTGTCCGGGGTGACCCGCAGCTCCGGGATCTGGTCACCGACGTTCAAAGCCATCTCAAACCCCCCTGACGATCAGCGTCCAGGTGCCGCGCGCGACCTGGGCGCCGTCCTGGTTGACGGAATTGGTCTCGAAGACGTAGAAGCCTTTGCCGGCCTTCTCCTCGATCGAGAGGCACTTGGCGCTGGTCGTGATCTCATCGCCCGAGCAGGCCGGCTCGTCCCACTCGAACTCCTGGCCGCCGTGGACCATCGCCGCGAAGTTCATCTCCACTTCGGGATCGAGGATCGCCGGGCCGACCGCCGGGCTGCTGTAGACGACGGCGAACATCGGCGGCGCCACCACGTCGCGGAAGCCGGCCGTGCGGGCCGCCTCGACGTCGAAGTGGACCGGGTTGTCGAGCCCCAGCGCGCTCGCGTACTCCTTGATCTTCTCCCGCCCCACCTGGTAGGTGCTCGCGGGCCATTCCTTGCCTACCGCATCAGTCTTCAAAGCCATGGCCGGGCACTCTAACTGGCCGGGCGGCCAATCGGGCGGGTGGCGACGATTCCGAGGACTCTCCCGATAGGGAGAGCCCCCGATCGGAGACAGGACCCGCCCGCCGAGCGCTCCGTCCTACTCGTCGATCTCCAGCACCGCGAGGAAGGCCTCCTGCGGCACTTCCACCCGGCCCACCGCCTTCATCCGTTTCTTCCCCGCTTTCTGCTTCTTCAGCAGCTTGTTCTTGCGGGTCACGTCGCCGCCGTAGAGCTTGGCCGTGACGTCCTTGCGCAGCGCCTTGACGGTCTCGCGGGCGAGGATGTTGGAGCCGACCGCGGCCTGGACCGGGACGTCGAAGAGCTGGCGCGGGATCGTCTTGCGCAGCCGGCCCACCAGGCGCTTGCCCTGGTCGTAGGCGAAATCGCGGAAGACGATGATCGAGAGCGCGTCGACCTTCTCGCCGGCGAGCAGGATGTCGACCTTGACCAGGTCGGAGACCTGGTTGCCGATCGGCTCGTAGTCGAGTGAGGCGTAGCCGCGGGTGGAGCTCTTCAGCAGGTCGAAGAAGTCGAGGACGATTTCGGCCAGCGGCAGGTCGTAACGGATCTGCACCCGCTGGGGGCTGAGGTAGTGCATGTCGACGTGGGTGCCGCGGCGCTGCTGGCAGAGCTCCATCACCGCGCCCACCTGCTCTTTGGGGCAGATGATCGTGGCGCGGATGTAGGGCTCTTCGATCGACTCGATCGCGCCAGGGTCGGGCAGCTCGGTCGGGCTGTGGACCTCTTTGGTCCCGCCGTTGGTGAGGTTGACCATGTAGCGCACGTTCGGCGTCGTCGCCAGCAGGTCGAGGTCGTACTCGCGCTCGAGCCGCTCGCGCACGATCTCCATGTGGAGGAGGCCGAGGAAGCCGCAGCGGAAGCCGAAGCCGAGCGCCTCGGAGGTCTCCGGCTCCCAGGAGAGGGCGGCGTCGTTGAGCGAGAGCTTCTCGAGCGCGTCGCGGAGGTCCTCGTAGCGGTCGGTGTCGATCGGGAAGAGACCGCAGAAGACCATCGGCCGGACCTCGCGGTAGCCCTCCAGGGCCTCGGAGGCGGGGTTCGCCTGCGCGGTGAGCGTGTCGCCGACGCGCAGCTTGGTCACGTCCTTGATCCCGGTGATCAGGTAGCCGACGTCGCCGGCGTCCATGCCCCCGACCGCGGTCATTTCCGGCCGGAAGAAGCCGAGGTCGTCGATCTCGGCGGTGGTGCCGTTCTGCATCGCCAGGATCGGCTCGTGCTTGCGAAAGTCGCCGTCGACCATCCGCACGTAGGCGATCACGCCGCGGTACTGGTCGAACTCGGAGTCGAAGATGAGGGCGCGGGCGGGGGCGTCGGGCTCGCCGGTGGGAGGCGGTATCCGCTCGACTATCGCCTCCAGCACCTCGATCACCCCCTCCCCGGTCTTGGCCGAGATCGGCAGCGCTTCCTCCGGGTCGCCGCCGAGCAGGTCGGCAATCTCCTGGGCCACGCGCTCGGGCTCGGCGCCGGGCAGGTCGACCTTGTTGATCACCGGGATCAGCTCCAGCCCGTTCTCGATCGCCAGGTAGGTGTTGGCGACCGTCTGGGCCTCGACTCCCTGGGCGGCGTCGACGACCAGCAGCGCTCCCTCGCAGGCGGCGAGGCTGCGCGAGACCTCGTAGGAGAAGTCGACGTGGCCGGGAGTGTCGATCAGGTGCAGGTGGTAGGTCTCGCCGTTCTGCGCCGCGTACTCGACCCGGACCGCCTGCGCCTTGATCGTGATCCCGCGCTCGCGCTCGAGGTCCATCGAGTCGAGCAGCTGGGCCTGCATTTTCTTCGGGTCGACGGCGCCGGTGAGCTCGAGGATGCGGTCGGCGAGCGTCGACTTGCCGTGGTCGATGTGGGCGATGATGCTGAAGTTGCGGATGTGGTCCATCGGGACGAGGAGTATGGCGAGATGGAGCTCCCACCTGCGGGTCAGGTCGAAGGAACTCCGGCCCGCGGGTCCCGTCATCAGGAGAGGTACCTGCGCGCGAGGTTTACGTGCTCGGCACCTCTCCTGATGCCACCCGCGGGAGGAGCCGCCTCAGCTGCACGCCGAGGGATCGAGCTTGCCGGTCAGCTCGAAGACGACCGTGGGGGGCTCCTTCAGGATGATGTGAGCTCCGGGGTCCTCGGTCCACTGGGCCGATGGTGGATAGGGGGGCTTGCCTGGTTCTAGGCGGTCGCGGGTGGTGATTACGTAGTCGTAGTCGCCTTCGTTCAGGAGGCGGCGGTAGTCGGGGCAGGTGGTTGGGGCTTCGAAGCCGCCGTGGGGGCGCTCCAGGCCGATGTACTCGACCTGGTTCGAGAGGTCGGTGCCGTAGAGGGGGTATTGGCGGGTGCTGGTGGTGGCGATGCGGGCGTTGGAGACATCGCGGGCCCAGGCGAAAGCGGCGTTGAGCCCGGGGGCCGTGAAGCTCGGGTCCGAGTAGCGACTCTCCAGGTAATGCCGCTGCACCGGGTAGCCGATCCCGATGACGAAGAGGAGCGCCGCCAGCGCCACCGAGCCGAGGCCAAACGAAAAAGTCCGCCGGCCCTTTTCACCGCTATGCGGAACAAAGGTCCGGCGGACTTTATGTGCGTGGGCACGGAGGGCCGGTGCCGTCGGCAGCAGGGCGAGGCCGAGGACCAGGGCCGGCGCGAGGTAGCGGAGCCCGGACTCGTAGCCGCGGGGCATGCCCTCAGGGCCGGAGGCGGAGGTCGGAGCGACCAGCCAGGCGAGGGCAGCGGCGAGGCCCACCAGCCCGGCGATCGCCAAGGCAGGATCGCGTGGTTCCTTTTGGTCGGCCTGCGCCTGGAAGGAGCCATGCGTTGACCAGCTGGCGAGGAGCAAGGCTCCGAGTGCGGCTGCGATCAACAGCGGCCAGAGGAACCAGAGGCCGTCTTGGAGGCCGGGGAGGAACCAGTCGGACCAGACGCTGCCGTCGGTGAGGTAGTCGAGGACGGAGTGGGCTTCCCTGCCGCCGAGGCCCTGCGCCGGGGCGGGCAGGGAGATCGGGCCGAGGTTGTCGATCCAGGGCAGCGGGTTGCCGCTGTGGACGAGGTTGCGGAGGTACCAGTAGCCGCCGGCGGCGAGAGCGGCGAGGCTGGAGACGCCGAGGGTGCGCAGCCTCGCTCCTCGGGGAGAGATGACGACCAGCCCGACGATGAGCACCGCCGCCGGCATCAGGAAGTTCAGCTTCGTCCCGGCCGCCAGCCCGGCGGCGAGTCCGGCGACCAAGGCGGTGCGAAGGTCTCGGTCACCGTTCAGCACGATCGCTACCGCCGTCAAGAGGAAGAAGATCCCGACGATGTCGTTCCTCGCCTCGCCGGCCTGATCGGCTAGGGCGGGCACGCTCAACGAGATGGCTCCTAGCGCCAGTGACCACGGCGCGACCCCATAAGGCCGCCCAATGCACCAGCAAGCCACCAGGCAGCCGACGAACCATCCGAGGTTGAGCAGCGGCGAGAGGATGTCGCGGTCGAACGCGAGTATCCCGGCCGCGTGGAAGATTTCGGCATTGGCTGGGTAGAACCAGGCCAGGAATTGCGGGGCGATGAAGTGGAGATCCCAGGTGTCGCCCGTCTGGAAGAAGCCCGCCGCGAAGGGCCCGTGGTACCAGGTGCTGTCGAACCCCGTCATTCCCGTCGAGAGCCGCGTCTTCACTCCCGCCGCGAAGTGGACGACGGCAACCGCCGCAATCAACAGCGCGACCAGTACGGGGAGGGGGGTCATCCGCACCCTTACTTGCTGGTTA
>DASSVR010000059.1:0-7225 GCA_035705945.1 Solirubrobacterales bacterium | reverse complement strand
ACCCCCGTCTCCCCCTCGCCGTCGTAATCGCGGACAGCTTCGGCCGCGCCTGGCGACTAGGGCAGTCCGAGGTGGCGATTGGCTGCGCAGGGCTGGTGCCGCTGGACGATTGGCGCGGCCGGCAAGACGCGAGCGGCCGAGAACTGACGGCGACTGCGATCGCGATCGCGGATGAGGTTGCCGCCGCGGCCGACCTGGTGCGCGCCAAGGACGAGGGGGTGCCGGCCGCGGTCGTCCGCGGCCTCGGCCGCTACGTGAGTGCGGAGGACGGCCCCGGCGCCGCCGCCCTCCACCGCCCTCCCGGCCAAGATCTCTTCCGCTGACCGAGCTGCGCTGAGCCTCACCTACCCGGGAAACTCGGGCGTCAACCGGAGACGCTAAGGACTGCGGCGCCACGCAGGCGGCCAGCGCGGAGGTCGTCGAGCGC
The DNA here is from genome assembly GCA_035705945.1 of Solirubrobacterales bacterium. Taxonomy (GTDB): domain Bacteria; phylum Actinomycetota; class Thermoleophilia; order Solirubrobacterales; family 70-9; genus VAYN01. The sequence goes on along the minus strand of DASSVR010000059.1, from coordinate 6,798 downwards.
GCGGTTCGCCTCCTCCAGCGGATACACGTCGGCCTCGGTCCGCACCGGGACCCGCGGCGCCAGGGCGAGGAACTCCTCGCCGTCGCGCCGGGTCAGGTTGGCGACGGAGCCGAGCGAGCGCTCGCCCCACAGGTCCGCGTAGGGGAAGGTGGGGATGTCGCTCATGTGGATGCCGGCGCTGATGATCCGGGCGCCCTTGGCGCTGCCCCGCAGCGCCGCCACCATCAGCGCCCCCACCGGGGCGAAGACGATCGCTCCGTCGAGCTCCTCCGGCGGCGCCTGATCCGACGAGCCGGCCCAGGCGGCGCCGAGCTCGCGCGCGAACTCCTGCGTCTCCTCGTCGCCGCCGCGGGTGAAGGCGAACACCCGCCGTCCTTCGTGTACCGCGACCTGGCAGAGGATGTGGGCCGCGGCGCCGAAGCCGTAGAACCCGATCCGCTCCGCTTCGCCGACCAGGCGCAGCGCCCGGTAGCCGATCAGCCCCGCGCAGAGCAGCGGCGCCGCCTGCAGGTCCGGGTAACCCTCCGGAATCGGGAAGCAGTAGCGCTCGTCGGCGACCGCCGCCTCGGCGTAGCCGCCGTCGAGGTCGTAGCCGGTGAACCTGGCCCGGTCGCAGAGGTTCTCGCGGCCGCTGCGGCAGTAGCGGCACTCGCCGCAGGTCCAGCCCAGCCAGGGGACGCCGACGCGGTCGCCAGGTGAGAACCGCTCCGCCCCCTCCCCCGCCTCGCGGACGACGCCGACGATCTGGTGGCCGGGAACCAGCGGCAGCTTCGGCCCGGCGAGGTCGCCGTCGAGGATGTGGAGATCGGTGCGGCAGACGCCGCAGGCGCGCACGTCGAGCAGGACCTGGCCGGGACCGGCGGTGGGCTCGGGCAGCTCAGCCAGCCGGAGCGCCTGCCGCTGCCTCTCGAGGACCATCGCTTGCATAGGTCTCGATGATCTCGTACAGCGTCGTCCGCTGCGCCGGTTCGCGCCCCGCCGCCCGCGCCGCCTCGATCAGCTGCTCGGGCTCGAGCCGCACCCCGTGCTGCGATCCCGCCATCCGGGAGATGTTCTCCTCCATGAGGGTCCCGCCGAGGTCGTTGACGCCCCAGCGCAGCGACTCGGTCGCCCCCTCCAGACCCATCTTCACCCAGCTCGCTTGTAGGTTGGGGATCGTCTTCCCGAGCGCGAGCCGGAAGGCGGCGGTGTGCTTGAGGTTCTCTCGCATCGAGATCTCCTCGATCCCGTGGGTCCGCCCCAGCAGCGTGTGGAAGGGGATGAAACTGAGGGGGACGAACTCGGTGATGCCGCCGGTCCGTTCCTGCACGGCGCGGACGACGCGCATGTGGCGCGCCAGCTCGCGAGGCTCCTCGATGTGGCCGAACATGACGGTGGAGGTCGAGCGCAGCCCGGCGCGGTGGGAGGCTTCGATGATCTCGACCCAGCGGTCGACCGGGAGCTTGTTCGGCGAGATCCGCTGCCGTACCCCGTCGTCGAGGACCTCGGCCGCGGTCCCGGGCGTCGAACCGAGGCCGCACTCGAGCAGGTAGTCGAACACCTCCGCCGGCTCCTTCCCGGACCGCTCGCAGGCCCAGTCGATCTCCATCGGCGAGTAGGCGTGGAGGTGCAGCTCCGGCGCCACCTCCTTCGCCAGCCGCAGCCAACGTCCGTACTCCTCGAGGGTCAGGTCGGGATGGATGCCCCCCTGCATGCAGATCTCGGTCGCGCCGAACGCCACCGCCTCCTCGACTCGCACCGCGAAATCCTCCTCGGAGACTTCGTAGGCGTCCGGCGACCGCCGCCCCTGGCCGAAGCCGCAGAAGGCGCAGCCGACGACGCAGACGTTGGTGAAGTTGATGTTGCGGTTGACCACGAAGGTGACTCGATCCCCCGCCAGCTCGGCCCGCAGCTCGTCTGCCGCGGCCCGCATCTCCTCGATTACCTCCGGCCGCGTCTCGGCGAAGAGCGCCGTCATCTCGTCCTCGCTCAGCGGCTGGCCCTCGCGCCCCTTGGCGATCGCCTTCTCGGCCAGCCACGGCGCAATCGCCTCCTCCGAGCGGCGCCCCGAGCCGCTCCGCGGAATGAAGCTCCAGTACTTGAGCTTGACCACGTCCAGGACCCCCTGCTCCATCCACTCCGGGTCCATGTACTGCGGATAGACGCAGAGCCGCTCGGTCAGCGCGTAGCCCCGCGGCGCCAACTCCTTCCGCACCTGGTGCGGTGATGGGAACGGCTCCTCGGGAGAGATGTGGTCGCCGTTGGCGGAGAGACCGCCGAGGTCGGTGGCGCCTGCTTCTACGAGCTCGGGCCAGAACTCGCTCAGGTTCGGTGGCACCTGCACTCCCACATCCGGCATCAACCGTCTGCACTCGGAGATCAACCGCTTGATCTCGTCCACTGAAACGGGCGTCGCCCACGCCGGCATGGATGGAGGAGGGGACCCCGGAGGAACCTCCAGATTTGTGACGGAGGGGTCCCCTCCTCCATCCCCCCAGCGCGCCCGCGAAGCCTCGTCGGCGATCTCGGCTACCTCGGCGCCGTAATAGCGCGGGTGCGGGACGAAGTTCTGGAGGATTACCTCTTGAAGGTGGCCGTGGCGGTTGTGGCTGGCGGCGAGAGCTTCGAGAGATTCGATGCGCTCCTGCTCCGTCTCACCGATGCCAACGAGGATGCCGCTGGTGAATGGGATCTTCAGCTCTCCTGCGGCTTCGATCGTGGCCAGACGTGCGTGCGGGTGCTTAGTGGGTGAGCCAGCGTGCACCGTCTCCATCAGGCGCTCGGACGTCGACTCCAGCATCAGTCCTTGAGAGGCGGTGACCTCGCGAAGACGAGCGAGGTCCTCCTTACCCAGCACACCGATGTTCGTGTGCGGCAGCAGCCCGCGCTCCAGCGCCCGTTCGCAGGCCCAGACGACGTAGGACGTGAAGTCCTCGTGACCCCAGGTCGCCAGTCGTTCGGCGACGACCGGGTGGATCTCGGGGCGCTCGCCGGTCAGTACGAGCAGCTCCTTGGCGTTGCGTTTGAGCGCCTCGTCTAGCTGCCGCTCGACCTCCTCGGGAGGATGGATGTGCGCCTGGTGGGTCGCGAAGGCGCAGTACTTGCAGTAGCACTGGCAGGTCCGGGAGAGGGAGAGCGTGAAGTTGCGGGAGAAGGTGACCCGGCGCACGACGCTCAAGCTACTGCACCGCCGGCCGACAAGAGCCACGAAAAAAAAGCGCCACCCGAGCGGGTGGCGCCTGAAGTTGCTTCGGCCTTCAGTTAGCTGGCCGGTTTGTCGCTGGTGGGCGTCGCCCGTTTCGGGACCGGCGGGCGTACGTGCTCCGGCGGTTCGGTCGGCGGCAGGCCCCCCGGCTCGAGGACGAAGCGGTAGACACCGGTCGCCGCAAGAGCACCGACGATCGGGCCGACGACGAAAGGCCAGACGTCGCCCCAGGTGGTTCCGACCAGCGCCGGGCCAAACCAGCGGGCCGGGTTGAAGCCGGCGCCGTCGAGGGGGCCGATGACCATGACGAGGAAACCAAGCGTGGTGCCGATCGCAAGCGGCGCCCACTCCTTGAAGCTCTTCTCCGAGTAGACCGCGGTGAGGATCACGAGGACGAGGACGAAGGTCCCGATCGCCTCGACGATCATGCCGGCGAAGTTGCCGGCGAGGAGACCGGAGACTTCGAGGGCGCCGTAGTTGGTGGCAAGGCCCTCGTCCTTGAGCAGCGCCTTCGTCAGCAGCGCGCCGAGGACACCGCCAGAGAGCTGGGCAAGGATGTAAATCAGTCCGTCGATCGGCTTGATGCGGCGGATCGCCAGGGCCGCCAGCGTCACCGCCGGGTTGAAGTGCCCGCCACTGACGACGCCGAACATGACGATCAGCCCGAAGAGGAGGAAGGCGTGGACAAGTCCGACGACGGCGAAATCCGATCCGAACTGCGCCTGACCGCCCGTAGAAACGAACAAGACGACGACGCTGGTGATGAAGAAGACCAGCAGCAGCGTGCCGATCAACTCAGCCAGATATGCGGCTAGACCTCGTTCCTGCACTCTTCTCCTCCTCGATTCCCGCGGATCAGGGTAAGCGGCGGCAGTGTACTCATATCTGCTCGATGAATTAGGTTTCGGCACCGAATGAGAGGCACTGTCGCGCTGCTGGCGACCGTTCTCGCGCTCGCCGGCCTGGCCGGTTGCGGCGAGGGCGGTGCTGAACCGGGCGCGCCGAAAGGCGCGATGCTGGTGCTCGATTTCGTCCCGAACGCCGTCCACAGCGGGATCTACACAGCGCTCGCCGAGGGTCTCTACAGCGACGCCGGGGTCGACCTGAAGGTGCAGCCGCCGGGGGAATCAACCGACGCGCCGAAGCTGCTCGCCGCCGGCCGCGTCGAGTTCGCGATCCTCGACATCCACGACCTCGGGATCGCCCGCGAGGGCGGAATCGACATCGTGGGCGTCGCTCCGCTCGTACAGCGACCGTTGGCAGCGGTGATCGCGCGCGACGACGGCTCCGTCCGGAGGCCGCGCGACCTCGAGGGCCGCAGTGTCGGCGTCACCGGATTGCCATCCGACGAAGCCGTCGTCGACTCCGAGGTCGCGGCCGACGGCGGCGACCCAGCCGCCGTCGACCGGGTCACGATCGGCTTCACCGCGGTCCCCTCGCTGGCGGCGGGCAAGGTCGACGCCGTGACCGCCTTCTGGAACGCCGAGGGGGTGGCCCTGCGGCGCCAGGGCGTGCCGATCCGCGTCTTCAAGGTCGACGACTTCGGCGCCCCGCCCTACCCCGAGCTGGTGCTGACGACCTCCCGGAAGACCTTGGAAGACGATCCCGAGCTCGTCGACGCGGTTGTCGAAGCCACCCGAAACGGCTACGCCGCCGCCGTCGATGACCCAAGCGCCGCCCTGAACAACCTCCTCGCCGCCAACCCAGAACTCGAACGCGCCGACCAGGCCGCCCAACTGAAGGCGCTCCTCCCGATCCTCAACCCCCGCCCGTTCGACCCCTCGGTTCTCGAGGCCTGGGCGGCCTGGGACCTCAAACACGGCCTGCTCGAGAAGCCGCTAAGCGTCGAGCAGGCCTTCCGCCAGAGCGGGTAGCTCCCGCGCCATCCGCGACCGCGGCACCACCAAGTCAACCCCCGCCGCCTCAGCCGCCCGCCGGGTCTCGACGTCAACGTGGGAGTAGTAGCCCAGCACCGGCATCCCGAGGCCGACCAGCGCTTCCGGGTTCTCGACGTCGAGGTCGGCGACGATCAGGTCGACTCCCTCCCACGAGGTCTCCTCGATCGAGCCCGAGGAAACCACCTCGTGCCCGGCAGCGGTCAGACTCTCCACCACTTTGCTGCCCAGCATCAGGTCGTGGGCGATGCTGAGGACGCGCGCCACCGGCTAGAGCGAGCGGCGCTGGCGGAACTCTTCGCGGACGCTCTCCGGCCGGCCCCACATCTGCACCACCTCCGAGCGACCCCCTCGCACCTCCGCAACCCGCAGCTCGCCGCTCACCCCTTCGTCGTCGAGCTTGGCGAGCACGCCGGCGACCGTCTCCGCCGCCGCCGCATGCCCGAATTCGTGGGCGACGAGGAGGCGCCAGTGCCAGCCATCGCGCGGGTGCTGGTAGACCTGGGCGTTGACCTGGCTGAGGACGACGGCGGTGTCGACGTATTCGGAGAGGGCGTCGATCCGAACGTCCACCTCGAGGTCGGTCCAGTCCGACGGCAACTGCTGGAGAATGCGATCGAAATCCGCGGCCAGTCCCATCCCGGCAACCCTATCGGGAAGGAGCGCTCCCCCAGGTAGGCGGCGCCAGATCGGGACCCGGGATCGGCGTGCCGTGCGGGTCGTAGCGCGGTTCGCCCAGCTTCGCCGCGATCAGCGCCTCGAGCTCCTCGGAGATGTAGTGCTCGAGCACCTCCGCCTCGTCGTGGACGCGGTCGTCGGACATCCCGAGCGCCTCGGAGAGGTAGGCCTCGATCAGGCGGTGGTGGCGGATAACCTCAAGCGCGACCTTCTCGCCCGCCGGGGTCAGGCTCGCCCCCTTGTACGGGGTGTACTCGACCAGGCCCAGCGCGGCCAGCCGTTTCAGCATCGAGGTCGCCGTGGCTGGCGTGACGCCGAGACGCTGCGCCACCTCCCCGTTGAGGACGAGCCCCTCGTGCTCGGCGGCGATCGCGTAGATCGCCTTCGCGTAGTCCTCGATCGCCTCGGTGTTGGGGTCGCGGCGGCCGCGGCCGCCCTCTGGCGTCGCCATCAGACCGAGACCAGGAAGCCGGTGAGGTAGAGGACGGCGATGCCGGCCAGCATCCCGAGCACCGTCGTCGGATAGAGGAAGCGACCCTCGGCGTCGCGCATCGCCGGTGAGAGCTGCACGATCACCCGCGCGATCGCCCCCACCCCGACGCCGAAGAGCAACGCGGCGAGGCTCGGGTTGAAGGCGGCGGCGCCGATCCAGGCGCCGAGGATCGCGGGCGCCCCCGCGATCAGCCCGAGACCGAGCAGACGACCGGGCCCCGGCCTGTCCTCGCGCAGGGGGGCGACGATTGCCAGCCCCTCGGTCGTGTTGTGGATCGCGAAGCCGACGACGAGGAAGGCGCCCAGCGCGAGCGCCCCGCTGGCGTAGGCCGAGCCGATCGCGAGGCCCTCGCCGAGGTTGTGCAGGCCGATCCCGATCGCAACCAGGAGCGCCAGGTAGGCCGCGCCGGCTGCCCCCGCCGTGCCCGAGCTCCTCGCCCGATCTGAGCGCCGCGCGAGGTAGGCGTCGACGGCGGCCAGGACCAGGTAGGCGACGAGGCCACCGACGAAGACGAGGGCGGTGCCGCCGAAGGCCGCCGGCGCCTCGCC
>DASSVR010000058.1:0-11730 GCA_035705945.1 Solirubrobacterales bacterium | reverse complement strand
GCCGCTGCGAGACCGGGGATCGCGCTGCCCGCCCCGCAAGAGACGATGCTCGAAACCGGCACGGCGCTCTCGAGGGCGCGGTAGTAGTCCAGCGATAGGCGAAGCTCGTCGACAAGGCTCGCCACACCCTCGTCGAGCGCGCGGCGGGCGGCGGCGACCGTCTCCGGGTCGCCCTCGATCGACTCGACGGGCGTGCCTAGGCCCACGTGAAGCAGCCACTGCTCGGCGTGTTCCGGGCTGAGGCCCCGCTCAGTCGCGAGGCGCCCAGTGATCGCCTCGACGCCTATCCCGGAAACCCGCGTGAAGAGGCAGGAGCGTCCGCGGGCGAAGGCCAGGTTCATCACGTCGCCGACGTTGCAGTAGAGAACCGCGTCCTGCGCGGGAGCGGCACCACCCCCATCGGCATCCGCGGCGGGGGTCGCCACCAGCGGAGCAAGGGCCCGAATCATCCCGAAGGCGGAGAGGTCGATTCCGACGGGCTCCAGGCCGGCCCGGCGCAGAGGCTCGACGAAGGCGGTGATCATGTCGCGGCGAGCGGCGATGACGACGACGTCGACCTGCGGTCCGCTGCCCTCCTGAGCGGGTACGCCTCCCACCACCTGATGCTCGAGCACGGCCTGATCCAACGGCATCGGGATCTGCTCCTGCGCCTGGAACCGGATCGCCGCCTCCATCTCCTTGGGGTCCTCGATCGCCGGCATTCGCAGCGTGCGGACGATCACGCGCTGGTTGCCGAGGCCGAGCCGGACGCTCTTCGGAAGCTTGTGCTGGGCGAAGACGTCCTTCAGCGCCGTGGCCAGCCCGTCGGGGTCGATTACCTCGCCCTCGTGGAAAACGCCGGGCTGCAGCGGCTGGATCGCGGAGGCGACCAGATGTGAAGTGCCGTTCGAGGAGACCTCCGCCACCGCGACGCTGCCGGCCTCGATATTGAGCCCGGCCAGCCGCGTTGCCTTCTTCCTCCCCAGGCTCAGGGAGGGCCGGCCGAACGAGGGCTTGGGGAGCGAAATGGGCTTGGTCAGCTGCATAGGAGGAGTTGGGCGCCTCTTCGGACGGCGCTACATCCTCAATCGGCAAAAAGCGTCCAGAACTTTTGCCCTGCAAGCCTGCAACTACCAATAACTAGTAGGAATTAGGAAAAGGTCGAGAGATACAGATCGACCAGTTGGTCCCCGGCCAGCAAGCCGACGACCCCGCCGAGTGCAAGGAACGGCCCAAACGGGATCGCGCGCTTCCTCGCCTCGGCGCCATGGCGGGCGATCAGGAAGAGCCCCACCACGGACCCAGCCAGCAGGGCGACGAGGATCGCGGGGCCGACGTTCCGGCCGAGGAACAGTCCCATCACCGCCGCCAGCTTGACGTCTCCGAGCCCCATTCCGCGGGGATAGGCGAGCACGACGAGGAACAGCCCCCCACCGGCCGCGGCAGCGGCGACGGCGCGCTCGGGCAGGCTGGAGGGATCGCCAACCGCGGCGATAGCCACTCCCGCGACGGCGGCGACAAGCAAGACCTTGTTCGGGATCACCCGCCGGTCGAGGTCGGTCAGCGTGATCGCCACCAGCATCGTCACGAAGACCAGCCCGAGCGCAACCTCCACGGGCTCGTCCCAGAGCACCACGACGGTGGCCGCGTATAGCGTCCCCAGCGCCAGCTCGGTCAACGGGTAACGGGCCGAGATTCGCTCTCCGCAGCAACGGCTCCGGCCCCGCAGGAGGAGCCAGGAGAAGACCGGCACGTTGTCGTAGGCGGCGATCTGGCGGCCGCAGCTGGTGCAGCGCGAGCGCGGGCCGACAATCGATTCGCCGCGCGGCACTCGGTAGCCGACGACGGTGACGAAGCTGCCGGCGATCAGCCCCCCGATGAAGGCGACGAGGAGGGCACCGGCCATTGGGCTATCCCGCGTCGAGCGGGGTGTTGGTTTCGACCTCTAGCCGGGTCGGATGGTTCGGGTGGTCGTACATGAACGAGAGGGCGTCTGCCTGGGTGTTGGCGCGCTCGACGCTGAGCGCCACGCCCAGCCGATCGCCGGCCGGGATCGTGTAGGGAGCTCCGTTAAAAGCCATGGTTAGACGCACCTTCTCCCATTCCTGCGGCCAGGGACCATTTTTTTCCGGCACGTAGGTCCAGTATTCGACGCCGCCGGAGACGTTCGTCAGCAGCGAGTCGGTGGCAACCGATCCTTCTTCATGCCGTTTGTACAGGTATACGCAGGCCTGGCCGGTTCCCGAGCTGTTGTTCAGCGACTCGGTGAAGAACTGCAGGGTCGCCTGCCCGGTCATCACGAAGTCTTCGGCCATCGGGTCGGTGACCCACCGATGCACCTGGGACTCGGGGTTGGTCGTCCCGGTGGGGGTGTAATGGCAGCCGTTGGTGTCGTCTTTGCGGATTTGGACTCCGGTCCCGGTGTCGGGCGTCGTGTCCAGGTAGAAGTCGTTGGAGTAGTCGTATTCGGCCGGGTTGGTGGGGTCTTCCTCGTCGGGGTCGGGCGGGCTTCCCAGCACCATCGCGTCGGGGGCGCCACTCGTAGTCCCCGTCTGCAGGCCGCTGGCGCAGGTCCCAAGGGTGTTGTGGAGCAGATGGTTGCCGGTGATTTCACCGCGAGTCGTGGTCCCGGCCGCCGAGCACGCCGTGTCGGTGAGGAAGAACTGCTGGGCAGTGATCACTTTCCCGTCGGCACCCGGGGCGGGATCGTTTTCGGAGTTGTCAGTGGGATCGACGAAGTTGGACTGAACTTCGAAGTAGCCCCGCTCGCTCGCCTGGCTGGGGACAGAATCGATCTTCACGGCGACGACGATCTGTTTGTAGTCCTGTTTCCCCGGACAGTTGGCTTCGGTGCATTTGTCGTCATTGCGCCAGACGACGTACCTGTAGACCTTGCCGCTGACCTCGCCGCTGGTGAACGGCGTCGGCCCCGGGCTGACAGTGCCGCCTTCGATTTCCCCGCCCCCGTAAAGGCTGCCGCCGTTGACGACGAGGTTCTGGTAGTTGGCCGGCGGTTCCCTGGTGATGGCGAAGGTGCCGTTGGTTACCCGGTAGTTCGGGCTGAGTGAGTTGCTGGAGCTCGGCGGCGCTTTGGTCAGCGCCAGCTCTTCGCTTTCCATGCTGCGCAGGAGCTCCAACTCCTGTTCGGCGTACTCGAGGGCGACCTGGCTGGCCTCCGCTCGCTGGGTGTTGCGGGTGGCGGCCGAGAAAAGGCCGAAGGTGGTCATCGCCCCCACCGAGACGAGCAAGATCGCCACCAGCACCTCCGTGATCGTGAACCCGGCTTCGTTGTTGCGAAGTCGCTCCATCGTCAGTAACCCAGGGTCGCGTTGCGCAGGCTGGTGCCGCTAGAGACGGTGAAGGCGCCAACCCCGTCGGGCTCCGGCAGGCTCAGGGTCACCTTCACGTAGGTCACTTCCGAAACTTCAGAGGATTCCGTGACTTCGGGAACGTACGTGAAGACCTGGCTGCTGTTGATGCCGCTGAAGATCTCCTTCGGGATACCGGTGTAGGTTCCCGGCTCCGACTCGGCACGCGAGCAGGCGGTGGTGGTGCAGGAGTAGGTCACCTGGCATTTGATTGCCGGGGTGCCGGCGGGCAGGGCGGCGCTACCGCCACACGTGCTCCGCCTGACGTAAGCCTGGAAAGAGACTTCATCGGGTTCGGCTTTGCTGACCGAGAGGCCGTTGCGGAGCTCGTGGGTCAGCCGGTCGAGGACCCAGCGGGCGGTGGTGATGTTCTGGGCTTGCTTGCTGATCCGCGGTTGGCCTTTGACGGCGCCGATGACCAGCATCGCGACGGCGCTCATCACCACGGCGCCCATTGCGGAGGCGACCAGGAGCTCGATCAGGGTGAATCCCTCCTCGGATCGGGCCCGCCCCAGTCGCGCCCGCATCAGCGCACCACCTTGAACGCTCGCTTGACCGGTGAGGGGCCTGCGTTCCCGACCGCGTTGACCGCCTTGACCGAGAAGACGTGGCGGCCGAGCTTGAGCTTTTTCAGTTTGTTCGGCGACGTGCACACGGCCCACTTCTGTCGATCGACCCGGCAGAAGAACTTCGTCCCCGGCTGTTCGGTCGCGTCCTGGAAGCGGAAGGTCGGGCGGCGCAAGCGCGTCTTGAACGCCGGAGCGAAGGTGATCCGGGGAATCGGGGTTACGTAGGTCACGCCGCGGGATCCGTCTCCGGAAGCTTTGCCGCCTGAGGTGCCGGTTCCGCCGGTTCCGCCGGACCCTTCTTCCCCCGGCGGAGGAGGTGGAGGCGGAGGCGGCGCGGCTTCTTCCTGTTTGTAGGAGATCGAGCTGGAGCAGGGGGAGACAATCCCTTCGGCTTCAGCGGTGGCACGGAAGTTCGTGGTCGAGCCAAGGGTGACGGGCGTCACCGTCAGGCCGGGAGAAGCAAGTTCTTCGGCCGATCCCTCGACGACCGGTTCGCCCGAGCAGTTGAAGGTCTTGTAAATCTTGACCAGCGAGCCGCTCTGCGCTTGGCCGACAATCGTCGGCGTAGTCGAGGGATTGGGCGAGGCTGGCACGGTTTTTTCCAGCGCAGGCGGCGGAGGGCCGAGCACCAGTTCGGAGGAGTTTTTGGCCGAGACGAGCCGGATGGTCCCCGGATCGGTCCAGCTGTAGACGTCCGCCTCGCCGGCGAAATCATCCCCTTCCGTCAGCCTCTCCTGGGTCACGAAGAAGGCCTTGTCGCCGGCGGTGGAAACGCCGAAAAGGCTCGGACTGAAGGGCCCGTTGAAGCTGGTCTGGCCGATGGAGACGAGGACCGTTTCACCGCTGGCGCGCCTGTAGATGTCAGAGCTTGAATCGGTGTCCTCCACAACAAGCGACTCGGTGGTCGCGAAGTAGATCTCCGATCCGTCTTCGGAGACCCTGCCAAAGCTGGCGTTGGCGCCGCCGTTGCCGCCGGTCGGTCCAATCGAGACCAGCGTGGTGACGCCCCCGGACCGCTGGTAGACGTCCTGGGCAGAGTCGCTGTCTGCGCCCGTCAGCGCCTCCGCGGTGTGGAAGAGGACGACCTGGGGCCCTACGCCGGTCGAGGTTCCGCCGAACGAGGCCGCGAACAGGCCGTTGCCTTTTTCTCCTTCGCCCGTCGAGACGAGCGTCGTCACGCCACTTGCGTGCTGGTAGACGTCCTGTTCGTCATCGGTGTCCGCGGTCGTGTCGAGCCGCTCCCTGGTCAGGAAGTAGACGGTGCCCCCGTCACCAGAGCTGCCGGCATAGGTGACGATCGCTTTTTCGTTCCCGTTGCCCCCGTTGGGGCCGATCGAGGCCAGCGCCGGCGTCCCTCCAGACCAGTCGTAGAGATCCTGGGATTTGTCGGTGTCTTCGCCCGAGAGCTGTTCGTTGGTCTCGAAGAACACGTGGGAGCCGTCAGGCGAGGCGCCGCCGTAGGAGGGGTTGCAGTTCTGCCCGGCCGGAAGTTCAGGGGGGCAGGTGCCGGGCACGGAGACCATTGCCGTCGTCCCCGCGGAGAGGTCGCGCTGGTAGATGTCGTCCGCTGAGTCTTCGTCCTGCGAGCTCAGTTTCTCGGAGCTCGTGAAGAAGGCCCTGTCCCCGGTTTTGTCGGTGCCGCGAAAGGCGGCGCCGTTTGGCCCGTTGCCACAGCCGGGGCTGCAGGAGGCGGCGCCGGCCGAAACCAGCTCGGTCGCTTCGCCGTCGACGTCGCGGAAGTAGATGTCGATTTCGCTGTCTTGGTCGGAGCTGACGAGCGGTTCGGTGGTGGTGAAGAAGACCCCGCCGCCCGCCGCCACTACCCCGCCGGGCGTGAAATTCGAATCGACCTGTCCGTTGCCGCAGTTCTGGGCCGCACAGCTCGGATCGCCCCTCGATGCTAGGAGAGTCCTGTTTTCCGTCAGGTTACGGACGTAGACGTCCTCTTTGGCGTCGGTGTCTCCGGGGACCATCGCCTCCCTGGTCGAGAAGAAGACCTCGGCTCCGTCGGCGCTGATCCCGTCGAAGAAGGAGGGCAGCGTGTCGTTGCCGCCGGACGGCCCGAGCGAGATCTGGCGCGTCACGTATTCGCCGAGGCCCGAATCGAAAGCCCGTACGTAGACGTCCACTTCCTGGTCCGTGTCGCCGGGGACCATCTGCTCGGCGGTGCTGAATACAGCCACGCTCCCGTCGGAGGAGATGCCGCCGTAGGTCGCGGGCGCCGCGAGAGCACCAGGGGCGCCGACCGCGCAACCGAGGGCCATGGCGAGAAAGAGGAGGTAGAGCCGAATCAGCGGCATCGCCTCTAGGTATCGGCGGGAATTGGCCATCCGTTTAGGGAGCTCAATCAACTGGCTAAAGCAAGCGAGGGGCGGACCGCCTGGTCCGCCCCTCGTAGTGCTTGAAAAAAGCCAATGCTTGGCTACACCAAGGCGAACTCGCTATCGCTATTCGCCCCAGTTGCCGGTGGTCGGACAACCACCAGTACCTTTTTTTTCGCAAGCGAAGGTCAGGGTGCCTTCGACGTTTTTCACACTGAATTCCTGGCCGGTGCTGCCGAGAATCGTGAATTCGTATTCTTTCGCGGCGGCTTTGGCGATTTTGTCTTCTTTGAATTCAGCGCTCGCGAGGGTCGGCTCGATTTTTTCGAGTTTTTCGACGGTGGCGCCGGTGTATTCCCCGCTGTTGTCGGTGGAGAAGGTCTCCATCGCGACCTGAGCGGAGTGCGCGTACTCCTTGGCCTTGGCGTCGCCGGCCTTGTCTTTCTGGTTGAAGAACGCCGGCAGCGCGATCGCGGCCAGGATTCCGAGGATGAGCATCACGACGAGGAGCTCGATCAGGGTGAAGCCCGCCTCGCTGTCGCCGTTGAGCCGGGCGCCTACCTTGGCCCGGAGATTCTGGAGAAACATTAGAGACCTCCTATGGTCCTAATCGTTTGCGCCAGAGCCCCGTCGCATGAAGCCACGTGGTGTCCGTCGACCCCGGTGGTAGCCCGGCCGACTCCCTCGCAGGAGCCCCGACGGCTTTGCGCCCCCGCCTCGCAGCGGGTTTGCCTTTGGCACCGAAGCGCTGGCAGATTCATCACAGGCCCTACATCGACCATCCCTGCCAGGACTTGATCCCTGAAATTGGGGTCACGTCGGGCGAAAACTTCGATCTCTGGACGCAGCGTCCAGGGAGGGCACCGAAAAACGACTACCGGTTCAGCGGATCTTTTCGTAGATGCTGAACATCGGAAGGTACATCGCGACAACGATGAAGCCGACCATGCCGCCGACGAAGACGATCATTATCGGCTCGATCAGCGCGGTCAACGCCTTCACCTTGGCGTCGACCTCGGCCTCGTAGAAGTCGGCGATTTTGGAGAGCATCGTCTCCAGCTGACCGGTCTCCTCGCCGACCGCGACCATGTGACCGACCATCGGCGGGAAGATCTCATGGGCTTCGATCGGCCCCGCCAGCGAGCCGCCGGTCTTGACCGATTTGTAGACGCTCTCCATCGCTTTCTCGACGACGACGTTCCCGGCGGTTTCCCCGGTCAGCTGGATCGATTGCAGCATCGGCACGCCCGAGGAGACCGAGCCGGAGAAGGTCCGCGACCAGCGCGCCAGGGCGACCTTCTGGATCACGTCGCCGATCTGGAACGGCAGGCGGAGGATGAAGCGGTCCCACTGGTCCCTGCCGCGTTCGGTCTTCTTCCACTTGAAGAAGAGCCAGAAGCTGAGCACCAAGCCCGGCAGCAGGATGAACCAGTAGCCGGTCAGCGCTTCGGACAAGCTGACGCAGAGCTGCGTCGGCAGCGGCAAACCGCTCGCTTCCTCCGGCCTTTCTTCGGCCATTTCTTTGAAGATGTTCGCGAATACCGGGATCACGAACATCACGATCGCGATGAGGACGACGATTGCGAAGCCGAAGATCAGCGCCGGGTACATCATCGCCGATTTGACCTGGCGCCTGAGAGCGTCGGATTTCTCCACCTGGAAGGCGATCCGGTCGAGCGCTTCCTCGAGGCGGCCGGACTGCTCCCCCGATCGGACCATCGCCCTGAAGAGTCGGTCGAAGACGCGGGGGTGGCGCTCCATTGCCTGCTCGAGGGTGCTCCCCGCTTCGACGTCGGCGCGCATCGCCGCGGTCGCCTCTTTGATCTCCTCATCCTTGGACTGTTCCTCGAGGGTGTGGAGGGTGCGCAGCATCGGCATCCCGGAGGCAACCAGGGTCGCGAACTGGCGCGAGTACACGGCCAGCTCGCGCATGTCGACGCTCTTCCAGCGCCGCATGACGTCCTCGATCTTCAGCGGGTTGCTCTTCGCGCTGACGTCGAGGACGATCAGGCCGCGCTGGCGCAGCTGCTCGGAGACCTGCGCCTTGGACTCGGCCTCGATTTCTCCCGCCGTCGCCGTGCCGGCGACGTCCATCGCGCGGAAGGTGAAGGTGCTGGCGCTGGCCACGGTTTAGCCCCCGGAAACGTAGGAAGGAGGCTGAGGTGCGGGCGGGGGCGGTTGCGGCGCCTGACTCGGGGCACCGCCGTACTGCGGTGCCGCGGTCGGCATCACCGCCCCCTCTCCGCCGAGAACGCGTTTGAGCTCCTCCGGCACCGCCGAACGCTGCTCGGCCAGGGCGCGAGTGATCTTGCCGGCCCTGACCAGGCGGGCCAGGTCGGCGTCCATCGTCTGCATCCCGATCGCCCCCGAGGTCTGCACAGCGGCGTAAATTTGGTGCGTCTTGCCCTCGCGGATCAGGTTGCGGATCGCCGGCGTCGGCACCAGCACCTCGGTGGCGACGACGCGGCCCATGCCGTCAGCCGTCGGCAGCAGCTGCTGGGTGACCACCCCCTGCAGGGCGATCGAGAGCTGGGTCCGCACCTGCCCCTGCTGCTCGGGCGGGAAGACGTCGATGATCCGGTCGACCGTCTGCGCGGTCGACTGAGTGTGGAGGGTGGCGAAGACGAGGTGGCCGGTCTCCGCCGCGGTCAGCGCCGTGGCGATCGTCTCCAGGTCCCTCATCTCGCCGACCAAGATCACGTCGGGGTCCTCTCGCAGAGCTGCCTTCAGGCCGAGCGCGAAGTCTTCGGCGTCGGAGCCGATCTCGCGCTGGTTGACGATCGACTTCTTGTGCTGGTGCAGGAACTCGATCGGGTCCTCGATCGTGAGGATGTGGTCCTGACGCTCGCGGTTGATCGAGTCGATCATCGCCGCCAGGGTCGTGCTCTTTCCCGATCCGGTAGGCCCGGTGACGAGGACGAAGCCGCGTGGTTTCTGCGTGAACTCCCGCAGCACCTGCGGCACGCCGAGCGAGTCGAGCTCGGGGATTTCCTGCGGGACGAAGCGGAAGGCGGCGCTGACCGAGCCGCGCTGGAAGAAGCAGTTGACGCGGAAGCGGGCGACGCCCGGAATCGCGTAGGCGAAGTCGAGCTGTTTGCTGTTCTCGAACTTTTTCCGCTGGTCGTCGTTGAGGATGCTGTAGACGACCTCGCGGGTGTCCTGGTTGCCGAGGACGGGGAAGCCGTCCATCGCGACGATCTTTCCCTTGTCGCGGATCGCCGGCGGGAAGCCGGCGGTGAGGTGGACGTCCGAGGCCTTGGCCTCGACCATGCGGCGCAGGACCTCTGAGAAGTCGAACTCCATGGCGTCTAGATCGACCTACCGCGCCGATTCCTTAAGCGGTGACACGCAACACCTCCTCGAGGCTGGTGAGGCCGCCCCGGACCTTCTCGACGCCATCCTCGCGCAGGGTGCACATCCCCTCCTCACGTGCCAGCGAGGCGATGTCGGCCTCCGATGCCTGCGAGACCGTCATCTCCTTGATGTTCTCGCTCATTTTCATCACCGAGTAGAGGCCGACGCGGCCTTTGTAGCCGCTGTTGTTGCAGCGGGCGCAGCCAACCGGCTCGTAGCCCTCGAGCTCGGTTGCCGCCCGCAGTCCCGCCTCGCGCAGCGCCTGCTCCGGGATCACCGCCCGCTTCTTGCAGTGGCTGCAGAGCTTGCGCGCCAGCCGCTGAGCGACGACGCAGTCGACCGCGGAGGCGGTGAGGAAGGACTCGATCCCCATCTTGCTGAGGCGGGTGATCGCGCCGGGGGCGTCGTTGGTGTGGAGGGTCGAGAGCATCATGTGCCCGGTCAGCGCGGCCTCGATCGCGATCCGCGCCGTCTCGCCGTCGCGGATCTCGCCGACCATCACGATGTCGGGGTCGGCGCGGAGGATCGAGCGCAGGCCGGTGGCGAAGTCGAGCCCCGCCTTGCGGTTGACGTTGATCTGGTTGATGCCGCTGATCTGGTACTCGACCGGGTCCTCGATCGTGATGATCTTCTTCTCGACGTTGTTGAGCGCTCCCAACGACGCGTAGAGGGTCGTGCTCTTACCGGAACCGGTCGGCCCAGTGACCAGGACGGCGCCATAGGCCTGGCTGAAGGAATCCTCGAAGCGGGCCCGGGCCTCGCCCTCCATCCCGAGGTCGTCGAGCGAGCGCTGGGCGTTGTCTTTGTCGAGGATGCGGATCGTCGCCCCCTCTCCCCGCTGGGTCGGCAGGGTGGTGATACGGAGGTCGACCTTGCGGTCCTCGACGCTGACGCTGACGCGGCCGTCCTGCGGCACCCGTTTCTCGGCGATGTTGAGGTCGCTCATGATCTTCACCCGCGAGATCACGGCGCTGACCATCCGCTTCGGCACGTGCGCGGCCTCGCGGAGGACGCCGTCGACCCGGAACCTCACCCGCATCTCCCCTTCGTCGGGCTCGAAGTGGATGTCCGACGCCCCCTCCCCCACGCCTTGGCCGAGGATGCTGTAGACGAGCTTGATCACCGGCGCGTCTTCGGCGCTGACCTGCATGTCGGAGACCTCGGCCAGTTCCGCCTCGGCTTCCTCCTCCTCGATCGTCGCCTCCGTGACGGCGCTCTGGAGCGTGTTCAGCCGCCCGAGCAGCGCCTCGATGTCCTCCTCGGCGGCGACCGCGACTCGGCAGTCGAGTCCGGTGGCGATCTGGATATCGTCGATCGCGAGCACGTTGGTCGGGTCGGACATCGCGACCAGCAGCGTCTCTTTGTTGATGAAGCCGACCGGGATGGCGTGGTAGCGACGCGCGTTGTTGACCGAGACGAGGTTCGCCGCCGCCATATCGACCTGGTAGGCGGTGAGGTCGACGTGGTCGAGGCCGTAGCGCTCGGCGAGGGCGCGGGAGAACTGGTCGGCGGTGATCGCCCCCTGCTCGAGCAGCAGACGCTCGGGTGGACGGCCCGCGGTGCGGGCCTCTTCGATCGCCTGGCGAGCGCGCTCGTCGGTGACGTAGCCGAGGTCGACGATCACGTCGGTGACGAAGCCGCTCGAGCGCCCGCGCGTCTGCGGCGGGGTCAGCCCGGGCGGACTGGACGGTTCCTGATCCAGCTTCGGGGCAGTGGAGTCGCCCGAGTCGGGAACCGGCCGCAGGTGGCTCGGAAAGTCCCGTTGGTCCATGCTCACGGGTGGTAGGCGAGGGTCCCGCCGCGATAGCGGGCGTCCACGACGGCCTGCACGATGCTCTCCGAGCTCTGGAAGCCGTAGTGGACGGAGGCGGCGTCGGCGCCGTGGCTGAGGCTCTTGGGCCTGATGACCACCAGCGCCGGCACCCGGCTGAGGTCAACGCCCTGGGCGATCGTCACGTACCGGGCCAGATCGCTGGAGGGGACGACGAAGGTGGCGACGCCGCCCATCGCCTCCAGCTGCCCCACGGTGCCCTTGACCAGGCGGTCGTCGATGCCGCCGTCGCGGACGAACAGCAGGACGACGGTGTTGCCGGCGTCGTAGGCGGAGACGACCGCCCGCGGCGGAGCCGGCGGCGCGCC
>DASSVR010000057.1:0-3608 GCA_035705945.1 Solirubrobacterales bacterium | reverse complement strand
TCCCGCGCCATCGGAACCCGTTCCCTCCGCCGGTCATCGGACGATTGGAGAGTTGACCTCGTCATAGTGAGGTTAAGTCTCCAGTCGCTGGGACTCTCCCCCTTACGCCGCCTGTTTTCGCGCTTGGTGCGCCTAAACCATGCCGAGGCCGCCGCTTACGCCCAGGGTCTCGCCCGTTACGTAGCTGGCGTCGTCCGACGCCAGGAAGGCGGCTGCGGCGGCCACCTCGTCGGGCTGGCCCAGGCGACCCATCTGGGTCGCGGCTTTCATCGTCTCGATCACCTTTTCGCCGATCTCGCCGAACTCCTTGGCCCCCATCAGCAGCGGGGTCTCGATCGGCCCCGGGGCAATTGCGTTTGCGGTTACGCCGTAGCGGGCGCTCTCGCGGGCAATCGCCTTGGTGAAGCCGATCACGCCGGCCTTGGCCGCGGAGTAGGCGGCCGAGCCCTTGGAGCCGACGCGGCCCGCCTCGGAGGAAATGTTGACGATGCGGCCGTAGCCACGCTCCTGCATTCCCGGCAGCGCCGCGTGGGTGCAGTTCATGACGCCCCCGAGGTTGATATCCAACACCCGTCGCCACTGCTCCTGGCTGATGTAGACGAAGAAGCCGAACTCGTCGGTGCCGGCGTTGTTGACGAGGATGTGGAGCTCGCCCACGGCGCTGACGGCGGCACGTGCCGCGTCGAGGTCGGTGACGTCGAGCTCGACCGCGTGACCGGCGATCTCCCCGGCGACCTTTTCGGCCCCCGGGAGGTTGATGTCGCCGACCCAGACCTCGGCGCCCTCGGCCGACAACCGCGCGGCAATCGCGGCGCCGATGCCGCTCGCCCCGCCGGTGACGAGCGCCTTCCTCCCCTCCAGCCTCATGCGGCGGGAGCATAGACTGCCCGCCCTTGGAACCGATTCCGATCATCGGCGGCACCGGAGCCCTCGGCGCCGGCCTCGCCCGGCGTTGGGCGAAGGCGGGAGTCCCGATCGTGCTCGGCTCGCGTTCGACCGAGCGAGCCGAGGAGGCCGCGGAGAAGGTCCGCGCTGATGTCGGCGACGCCGACGTCACCGGCCTGCAAAACGAGGAGGCGGCGACGAAGGGCGAGATCGTCTTCCTCACCGTCCCCTTCCGCGCCCAGTCGGAGAACCTCAACAACCTGCGGGAAGCCCTGCGCCCCGGCCAGATCCTGGTCGACTGCACCGTCCCCCTCGCCGCCGCGGTCAGCGGCAAGGCGACGCGCTCACTGGGGGTCTGGCAAGGGTCAGCCGCTCAACAGGCGCAGGAGATGGTGCCGGACGGCGTCACTGTCGTCGCCGCCCTGCACACGGTCGGCGCCCCCACGCTGGCCAAGCTCGATGCCGAGCTCGGCGAGGACATCCTCGTCTGCGGCGACAAGAAGGCCGACAAGGCGCGGGTAGCGCGGCTGATCGAGCTGATCCCGGGGCTGCGCGCGGTCAACGCCGGCGCCTTGGAGATGGCGCGCATCGTCGAGCAGCTGACCCCGATGCTGATTTCCGTCAACGCCCGCTACAAGACGCACGCCGGGATCCGCCTCACCGGCCTCCCCGACGGCGACCACTGGGCGTGAGGGTCGCGCTGCTCGCCGGCGGCACCGGCGGCGCCAAACTGGCCGCCGGGATGCAGGAGGAGATCGGCGGCGACCTCGCCGTGATCGCCAACACCGGCGACGACGTCGAAGCGCTCGGCGTCCACGTCTCCCCCGACCCCGACCTGATCACCTACTGGCTCAGCGGCGAAATCGATGAGGGCCGCGGTTGGGGGATCAGCGACGACGCCTTCGTCGTCTTCGAGCGCCTCAAGCAGCTCGGTGCCCCCGGCTGGTTCGGCCTCTCCGACCGTGACCTCGCCGCCTGCCTCTACCGGCGCCAGTTCCTCGACGAGGGCGGGCGACCAACCGATGCTCAGGCGCAGATCGCCCGCAGTCTCGGCGTCGAGGCGCGGGTATTGCCGATGGCCGACACCCCCGTCCGCACCAGGGTCATCACCCCCGCCGGCCCCCGCTCGCTGCAGGAGTACCTGATCCTCGACGGCGGCACGCCGCCTGTCGATGCCGTCGAACTGGAGGGAATCCAGGCGGCGGAGCCGACGCCGGAGGTGTTGGAAGCGCTCGCCGAAGCCGAGGCGATCGTCCTCGGCCCCTCCAACCCGGTGATCAGCATCGGCCCGATCCTCGCCGTTCCGGGAATGCGCGAGGCGATCGCCGCTTCCCCCGCCCCAGTCCTCGCCGTCAGCCCCTATGTCGCCGGAGCCGTCGTCAAGGGGCCGACCGACCTTTTCATGGAAGGGATCGGCAGGCCGACCACCGCCGCCGGCGTCGCCTCGCTTTACGCCGGGCTGATCGACGCGATGGTTGTCGACGAGGGCGATCCGGACCCGCCGCCAGCCGAGATCGCGACCCTCGCCGCACCGACGCTGATGGAGGGGGCGGCTGGACGAGCCCGCGTCGCCCGGACCGTCCTCGACTACGCCGCTACGCTCGACACCGCTTGATGGCGACCGCCGTACTTCCCGTGAAGCGCTTCGACGCGGCTAAGCAGCGGCTGGCCGCCGGAATCGAGGCGGAGCGCCGACGCGAGCTTGCCGGGGCGATGCTCGCCGACGTGCTGGAGGCGACCGGCGCCGCCCGCACGATCGACCGGGTGATCGTCGTCAGCGGCGACCCGATCGCCCAGGAGCTCGCGGCCGAGGCGGAAGCCGAGGTCGTACCCGACCCCGAGGACGCCGGCCACGTGCAGGCCGCGCAGGCCGGGATCGCCCGCGCCGAAGTCGAGGGCGCGGAGCTGGTCGTCCTCCTCGCCGGCGACTGCCCGCTGCTCGACCCACGCGAGCTGGACCGCCTGCTGACCGGCGTCCCCGGGCGCTACGTCGGCATCGTCCCCGACCGCCACGGCAGCGGCACCAACGCGCTGGTCCTCAGCCCCCCCGGCGCGATCGTGCCCGCCTTCGGCGAGGGGAGCCGCGCCCGGCACGAGGATGCCGCGCGACAGGCGGGGGTCCCCTTCGGGGTCGAGGCGCTTCCGTCGATCGAACTCGACCTCGACACCCCGGCGGATGTCATCGCGCTGACTCGCGAGCTGGAGCGAGCCCCCGGCCGCGCCCGCCACACCGCCAAGGCGCTCGGGATATGAGCCACGAGCTTCGGGTCCTCCCTGTCGAGGGGATGCCCGAGGTGAGCGAGGGGACGAAGGTCGGCGCCCTGATCGCCGAGCGAGCCGAACTGCAGGGCGGTGACATGGTCGTCGTCTCGCAAAAGATCGTCTCTAAGGCAGAGGGACAAGTTCGGCGACTGGCAGACGTAACCGCTTCGGAGAGAGCGCAACAGCTCGGAAAAAAGCTGGGTAAGGAGTCGGCACTTGTGGAGCTGATCCTCTCCGAGAGCCGCGAGATCCTGCGAGAGGAGCGAGGGGTCCTAATCGTGGAGACCCACCACGGCTTCGTCTGCGCCAACGCCGGCATCGACAGCTCGAATCTCCCTGAAAACGGAACCGTCTGCCTGTTGCCGGAGAACCCCGACGCCTCCGCCCGCCGCATCCGCACCGAGCTCACGACCACCGTAGAGGAGACGGGGGTGGGGGTCTCCAGACACTCCTCGCTTTTG
>DASSVR010000056.1:0-56302 GCA_035705945.1 Solirubrobacterales bacterium | reverse complement strand
TGTCCCGCTATCCGGGTCAAAGCTCAACCACACCCCTGGGGCAGGCGTCCGGCGCGATTCCTAGGCTCCGCCCGATGCCCCCCTTGATCACCGTCGAGGAGGCCCGTGCCTACGGGCGCCTTACCGAGCACGCCGAGATCGAAGCCCTGGTCGAACGCGCTTGGGAGGTGCGGGTGGAGAACTTCGGGGACTCGACCGACATGTGCTCGCTGGTCAACGCCAAGTCCGGCGGCTGCGCCGAGGACTGCGGCTTCTGCGCCCAGTCCCGCTACGCCGAGGCGGACACGCCGATGCACGCGATGATGGAGCCGGAGCAGATCCTCGAGCACGCGAAGGCGGCCGAGGCCGCCGGCGCCCATCGCTTCTGCATGGTCACCCAGGGGCAGGGGCTCTCGAAACGCGACTTCCAGAAGATCCTCGACGGCGCCAAGCTTGTCGCCGAGCAGACCAACCTCAAGCGCTGCGCCTCGATCGGCCACATGTCGGTCGAGCGGGCGAAGGCGCTGAAGGAGGCCGGGGTTCAGCGCGTCCACCACAACGTCGAGTCGGCCCGCTCCTACTACCCCGAGGTCTCCACCACGGTGCGCTACGAGGGCCGGCTGCGGACGATTCAGGCGGTCAAGGAGGCGGGCCTCGAGACCTGCGTCGGGGGCATCCTCAACCTCGGCGAGAGCGAGGAGCAGCGGGTCGAGATGGCCTTCGAGCTCTCCCAGATCAACCCGACTTCGGTGCCGATCAACCTCCTGATCCCGAAGGAGGGGACCAAGTTCGGCGACCGCGAGACGATGGACCCTTGGGAGGTCGTCAAGTGGATCGCGATCTTTCGCCTGATCATCCCCGGCGCCCTCTTCCGCCTCTGCGGCGGCCGAGTCGAGAACCTCGGCGAGCTGCACGGACTCGCCGTCAAGGCGGGCCTCAACGGGGTGATGATGGGGAACTTCCTCACCACCCTCGGCGCCGAGCCTGCCGAGGACCGGGAGATGTTCGAAGAGCTGGGCCTCAACGTCGCCCGCCAGCCGGACAACGGCTCCAACCCCCGGCCCGACAACCGCTCCGGCTGGCTCGCGGGCGAGACGCCGGCGACGCCGGTGGACCAGCTCATCGACAGCCAGGACGAGGCCAATTTTTGGGATCCCTCAACCCAGCTGCGAGTCGTTCGGAAGTCGAAGAAGCCGCCGTCTTATCCGCGGGCGGCGTGAGCGACCTCGGCGAGCGGCTCGACGAACTCCGCGATCGCGGGCTCTATCGGCAGTTGCGGCTGATCGAAGGGGCCCAAGGGCCGACCGTCACCCTGGCCGGCCGCCCCGTCCTGCTCCTCTGCTCGAACAACTACCTCGGCCTCGCCGACCGCCCCGAGGTTCGCGAAGCCGCCGCCGAGGCGGCCCACCGCTGGGGAGCGGGTGCCGGCGCCTCGCGGCTGATCTCGGGGAGCATGGAGCCGCACCGCGAGCTCGAGGCCGCTCTGGCGGCTTTCAAGGGTTATGAGGCGGCGCTGCTCTTCGGCTCCGGCTACCTCGCCAACATCGGCACGATTGCGGCGCTCGCGGGAAGGGGCGGTGTGGTCTTCTCCGACGAGCTCAACCACGCCAGCATCGTCGACGGCTGCCGCCTCGCCCGCGCTGAGACCTTCGTCTACCGCCACGCCGATCTCGACCACCTCGCCTGGGGCCTGGAGCAGGCTGGCGAGCGCGCCTCCCTAATCATCACCGACGGCGTCTTCTCGATGGACGGGGACGTGGCACCGCTGGCGGGGCTGCTGGAGCTGGCGCGGCGCCACGGAGCGCGCCTGATGGTTGATGAGGCCCACGCCACCGGAGCCATCGGCCCGGGCGGTCGCGGCTCCGTCTCAGCAGCCGGCCTCAGCGGCGAGGTCGACCTGGTCGTCGGCACCCTCGGCAAGGCGCTCGGCTCCTACGGCGCATACGTCTGCGCCAGCCGCGAGACCGTCGACTACCTCGTCAACTCCGCCCGGCCCTTCATCTTCTCGACCGCGCCTCCACCGCCCTCGATCGGCGCCGGGCTGGCGGCGCTGCGGCTGCTGGAAGCCGAGCCGGAGCTGGTCGAGCGGCTGCAGGCGAACGCGGCGCTGCTGCGCTCGGCTCTGGCCGAAGAGGGATTGGACGTCGGCCGCTCGGCGACGCAGGTGGTCCCGCTGCACGTCGGTGCGGCCGAGGCCGCAATGGAGCTCTGCGAGCGGGCGCTCGAGCGCGGCATCTTCGCCCAGGGAATCCGCCCCCCGACGGTGCCGGAGGGCTCGTCTCGCCTGCGCTTCACCACGATGGCGACCCACCAGCCGCGAGAGCTGGCGCAGGCAGCGCGGGAGGTCAGCGATGCCGCCCGTGAGATCGGCCTGCTCGCGCCCCAGCCGCTGGCGGCCTGAAGCCGCGGCGATGAGCGGAGCAGGGGACTCGACGCCGGGCTTCTTCGTCACCGGCACCGGCACCGAGATCGGCAAGACCGTCGTGGCCGCCGTGATCGCGAAGACGCTCGCCGCCGACGGTCAGCGAGTCGCCGTTTTCAAGCCTGCCGTAACTGGGCTGGAAGATGAGGACGAGAGCGACCACGCGCTGTTGCGCCGGGCCTCCGGCTCCGACCAGAGCGACGAGGAGATCGCCCCCTACCGCTATCGACCCCCCGCCTCGCCCCACCTCGCGGCCGCGAAGGCCGGAGAGGAGATCGATCCGCGGCGGTTGCGAGAGACCGCGGCGGCAGCCGCCGAGCGGGCGGACGTGCTGGTCTGCGAGGGAGTCGGCGGCCTGCTCGTCCCGCTCTCCCCCGGCTACCTGGTGCGCGACCTCGCCGCGGACCTCGGCTTCCCCCTCGTCGTCGTCGCCAGCCCCGGACTGGGGACGATCAACCACACCCTGCTGACGGTCGAGGCCGCCCGGGCCGCCGGCCTCGAAGTCGCCTCGGTCGTCCTCACCCCCTGGCCGTCGGACCCGAGCGAGATCGAGCTCTCCAATCGCGAGACGATCGCGTCCCTCGGCGACGTCGAGGTACGGGTCCTTCCCCAGATCGACCTGCGCGAGCCGGATAGCTGGCCGCAGCTGGAGATCCAAGCGATCTCTCGCCGCCGGTCCCGGAGCTAACGTCCGTCCCCATGCCGGTTGACCACGCGCAGCTCGATCGCGAACACGTCTGGCACCCCTTCACGCAGCAGCAGGGATGGAGCGAGGAAGAGCCGCTGGTGATCGAGCGCGGCGAGGGCTCCTACCTCTTCGACACCGAGGGCCGCCGCTACCTCGACGGCACCGCGGCCCTCTGGTGCAACGTCCACGGCCACCGGCACCCGGCGATCGACCGGGCCGTCCGCGAGCAGCTCGACCGTGTCGCCCACACGACGATGCTCGGCCTCACCCACCCCGGGGCAACGGAACTGGCCGCCCGTCTGGTCGAGATCGCGCCCGAAGGCCTTTCGCGCGTCTTCTACTCGGACTCCGGCTCGACCGCGGCCGAGATCGCGCTGAAGATCGCCTTCCAGTACCAGCGGCAGCGGGGCGGCGAGCACGCCCGCCGGACCAAGTTCGTCCGCCTGCGCGAGGCCTACCACGGCGACACGATCGGCTCGGTCTCGGTCGGCGGCATCAACCTCTTCCACTCGACCTACCGGCCGCTGCTGTTCGAGACCCACGTCGCCGAGCCGGGCGACGCCGCCGACCTCGAGCGCGTGCTGACCGCGCACGGCGAGGAGGTCGCGGCGGTCGTCGTCGAGCCGCTCGTCCAGGGCGCTGCCGGGATCCTCGTGCAGCCGCCGGGCTACCTGCGCGCCGCCCGCGAGCTCTGCGACCGCCACGAGGCGCTGCTGATCTGCGACGAGGTGGCGACCGGCTTCGGCCGCACCGGCACGATGTTCGCCTGCGAACAGGAGGGCGTCGCCCCCGATCTGATGTGCCTGGCGAAGGGGATCACCGGCGGCTACCTGCCGCTGGCTGCGACGCTGACGACGGAGGAGATCTACGACGGCTTCCTCGGCGCCTACGAGGAGTTCAAGACCTTCTTCCACGGCCACACCTACACCGGCAACCCGCTCGCGTGCGCGGCGGCCCTCGCCAACCTCGACGTCTTCGAGCAGGAGCGGACGCTGGACCGGCTGGGGCCGAAGATCGCCCTCCTGGAAGAGCTGCTGGCGGACGTCGCGGCACTGCCCGCGGTGGCCGAGGTTCGCCAGAAGGGCTTCATGGTCGGGATCGACCTCGGCGACCACGACGCGGCCCTGCGGATGGGCCACCGGGTGACGATCGAGGCGCGCAAACGGGGCGCCTTCATCCGCCCCCTCGGCAACACCGTCGTGTTGATGCCCCCGCTCTCGATCTGCGAGGAAGAGCTGCGCGAGCTGGTCGGCATCGCCAGGGAGTCGATCGTGGCGGCGGTCTCCTCGGTGCCGGTCGCCGAGCTCCCGCGAGCCGCATAAATTCAGCGCTCGCTGAATACGAGCCGCCATCGGGGCTGAAATTCAGCGCTCGCTGAATACTGGCCGTGATGAATCCCGGTCGCGGTCGTAGTACGGGTATGGAGCAGACGCTCGTGGCAGAGGCCAAAGACGCGCCGCGAACCGCCGACCTTGCCTTCGACCGCCTCTACCGGTCAAGTCGCGACGACGTCTACGCCTACGTCGCCAGCCTGCTGCGCGACGCCCCGGCGGCCGAGGAAGTCACCGCCGCCGCCTTCGAGCGGGCCTACCGCAAGCGCAACCGCTTCGACCCAGAGCGTGGGGAGCCGCGCGCCTGGCTCTTCGGGATCGCCCGCAACGCCGCGCTCGACGAGCTGCGCCGCCGCAGCCGCCAGGCGGAGCTTGCCGCCGAGCCCGCCGACTTGGAGAGCTTCGGCTCGGCCGAGAGCGCCGAGCACAGCGAGCGGCGCCTAGCGGTCTCGGCCGCGCTCGAGCGGCTCGAGCCCGGAGAGCGCGAGCTGATTGCCCTGAAGTACTTCGCCGGCCTCGCCAACTCCGAGATCGCCCATGTCCTCGGCATCAGCGAGTCGAATGCCGGCACCAAGCTGCACCGCGCGATGACCAAATTGAGAGAGGCCTGCCATGAATACGCCTAGAGACGACCAGCTGATCGCCGACCTTCGCGCCCTGCGCCCCGCGCCCCGGCCGCAATTTGCCGCCAAGCTCGACGAGCGGGCCGCCGCGGGCTTCCCGCGGCGCTCGCGGCTGCCCCGGATTTCCCTCGCCGTTCCGCGCATCTCGCCCCGGCGCCTGTTGCTGCCGGCGGGCGGGCTCGCCATCCTCGCGATCGCCATCACGACCGCCGTCGTCGCCTTCCAGGAGGACAACAACGGCGAGGTGCATTTGAGCATGGCCGGGGCGAGCCGGGATCCGGTGCCGGCGATGCAACAGGAGCGAGCGACGGGAGCCACGCAAGCGAGCGGTGCCGCCGAATCTGTGGAAGACGCGTCCGCGGGTATCGAGCTGAATTTCTCGGCGGCGCGCCTTCGCCAGCGCCACGTCGAACGCTCCGCCCAGCTCGTCCTCGCCGCCGAGCCCGGGGACGTCGCCGAGGACTCGCGAAAGGTCTTCGAAGCGGTCCACGCGCACGACGGCATCGTTATGCGCTCCTCGACCCGCCAGGGCGCGCCCGGCGACGCCGGCGCCCGCTTCGAGCTGCTGATCCCGACCGCCAAGCTGGGGGACGCCCTTGCCGCGCTCTCGGCGATTGACGAGGTCCGCTTCCGGCACGAGTCGACGGCCGACATCACCGCTCCGACCGCCAACGTCAGCGAGCTCCTGCAGGACTCCAAGGCCCGAATCGACAGCCTGCTCGGCCAGCTCGAGGCGGCGGAAAGCGAATCCGAGCGGGAAGCGGTCGAAAGCGAGCTGCGCCAGGAGCGACGCCACCGCGCCCTGCTGCGCTCCGAACTGCAGCACCTCCAGCGCCGCGCCGAGCTCTCTCGGGTGACGCTGCGGATCGAGACCGGCGCTGCCGGCGAATCCAGCGGCAGCGGCACCTGGGGCGTCGACGACGCCCTGGGCGACGCCGGCCACATCCTCACCATCGCCGCCGCCGTCACCCTCATCGGCCTCGCGGTCCTAGCTCCTATCGCCCTGATCGCCCTCCTCGCCTGGCTCACCCACCGCGCCTGGGTCCGCCGCGAGCGCCGCCGCGTCCTCAGCTGAGGTTTCCATCCCCGGGTGTGGTTGAGCTTTGTCCCGGATAGCGGGACGAAGCTCAACCACACCCCTTAGGGTGGGGCGATGGAGGAGCGGCGACGGGGACCGGCGGAGATGCCGAACTTCGGGCCGCCGTCGACGCCTCGGCCGGCGGCCTCGATCGTGCTCCTGCGGCGCGGCGGCAAGCACTCGCAGCGGGCGGTCGAGGTGCTGCTGCTGCGGCGCAGCGAGGAGGCGAAGTTCATGCCCGGCGTCTGGGTCTTCCCGGGGGGGTCGTTGGACGAGGCGGACGGGACCGACGAGCCCGGCCTGCGCGCCTGCGCCGTGCGCGAGCTCGCCGAGGAGGCGGGCATCGAGCTGCCGCCGGAGGAGGAGCTGGTCCTTTTCACCCGCTGGATCACGCCCGAGGTGGTCGCGACCCGCTTCGACGCCTGGTTCTTCCTCGCCCTCGCCCCTGCCCACACGCCGCCCCGACCGGACGGGGTTGAGACGACCGAGGCCCGCTGGTTCGAGCCCGCGGCCGCACTGAAGGCCCAGGAAGCCGGCGAGCTCCTCCTCTCCTTCCCCACCCGCACGCAACTCGGCTGGCTGGCCGAGTTCCGCACCTCAGACGAGGCGCTGGCCGCCTACCGGGAGCGCATCGTCGAACCGATCCTGCCGAAGGTGGTCGCCGACGGCCCCGAACCCCGGGTCGTCCTCCCCGGCGACCCCGATTACCCAGCTTAGGCCTGTGGAAAGGGCTCCAGGCCCGCGTGCCAGGGGCCGGGCGGGTAGGTGTTGATTCCGCTCTCGTCCATCTCCGACTGCAGCCGCCTGAACAGCTGGCCCGCGTTTTTCAGCGCTGCCTTCAATTCCGCCTCGCTGCGCTCGCCCAGGCGCCAGAGAAACCAGAGTTGGCGGTCGTTGACGCCGAAGTCGATCTCGCCTTCGATCGTCGTCACCCAGCTGAGGAAGCCTGGGCTGAACAGCTGCCGCAGCTCTACCGGGTCATAGTCGCTCGGGACCGTCGCCAGGAACCGCCGGTTGAAGTCGATCGACTCGAACTCGACCTTGCGCTGGAACCGCTGGGTAACGTGCTCGTGTCCCTCGATCGACTCGACGTTGAACGCCGGCACCACCCGCGCCAGATCGGGCATGTGGGCCTTCGCCAGCACCGCCGTCGGCAGCACGGCCTTGCCGAAGAGACCTCCCACCTCCTTTTCGTCGGCGTCGCAGGAGGCGCCCCAGAAGCCCTCGCTCAGCTGCCCGGTCAGGCGGTTGACGCCGCCGACGCAGAGCGCGACCGGCCCGTCTTTGGGATTGATCCCCCCCACCAGCTCGTAGGTGAGCCCGTTGCGCTCGCCGTATCGCCGCACGAGCTCCGCCCATTCCTGCGCTTCTTGCTTCGCACCCACGGCGCGATCCTACGGCGCCCTTCGATCCGGCGTTCGTCCTTTATTCGTCGGATGGCTAATAAAGGACGAACGCCGCGGCGTTAGGATGGCCCCAAGCCCGGTCCGACCCCACAGGGAGCCTCCATGACCATCGCCATCATCGTCGTCGTCGCGATTCTCGTCCTCGCGGTCCTCTACTACATCGCCAAGCGCAACTCGATCATCGCTGCGCGGAACCGGGTCGACGAGTCATGGAGCGGGATCGACGTGCAGCTGAAACGCCGCCACGACCTCGTCCCCAACCTCGTCGAGACGGTCAAAGGCTATGCCGAGCACGAGCAGGCGACCTTCGAGAAAACGACCCAAGCCCGGGCAGAGGCGATGCAGGCGTCCAGCGTCGCCGACACCGCCCAGGCCGAGTCGAAGCTGACCAGCGCCCTGGCCGAACTCCGTGCCGTCGCTGAGAACTACCCGACCCTGCGTGCCACCGAGAACTTCCAGCAGCTGAGCCGCAACCTCTCCGAGCTCGAGGACGAAATCCAGGCTTCACGCCGGATCTACAACTCCAACGTCCAGTCCTACAACACCGACATCCAGCAATTCCCGGGCTCGATCATCGCCAACCAGGGCGGCTTCACCGCGCGCGAGTTCTTCGAGATCGACGAAGCCGACCGCGCCACCCCGCAGGTCAGCTTCGACAAATAGCTCGTCCGCGTAAACCTCCGTAACATCTGAGACATGACTACGGAGACCAAAGACGCGACCCTCTGGATCTGCGACAGCTGCGGGTTCATCTACGACCCCGCGATCGGCGATCCCGACGGCGGCATCCCGCCGGGAACGCGCTTCGAGGACATCCCCAAAGACTGGTTCTGTCCCGTCTGCGGGGCCCGCACCTCGGACTTCCGCCCGCTCGAGCCCGGCGAGATTTAGACCCCCGCAGTAGGCTTGACTGGCTGATGAGCCAGTACGACTACGACTGGATTGTTGTCGGCTCCGGGTTCGGGGGGTCGGTCTCTGCCCTGCGCCTGGCCGAAAAGGGCTACAAGGTCGCCGTCCTGGAGTGCGGCAAGCGCTTCACCGACAAAGACTTCCCGAAGTCAACCTGGGATGTGCGCCGCTACTTCTGGGCGCCGCGCATTGGGCTGCGGGGGATCTTCCGCCTCTCCACCTTCAAGGACGTCTCGGTCGTCAGCGGCTGCGGCGTCGGCGGCGGCAGCCTCGGCTACGCCAACACCCTCTACGTGCCGCCGTCCAAGTTCTTCAAGGACCCGCAGTGGGGCGACCTCGCCGACTGGGAGGCGGAGCTGGCCCCCCACTACGCCGAGGCGCAGCGGATGCTCGGCGTCACCGAGGTCGAGACCGACGACCCCGCCGACGAGCTGCTGCGCGAGTACGGAGAGCAGCTCGGCGTCGGCGACACCTACCGCAAGACGCCGGTCGGCATCTACTTCGGCGAGCCCGGCGAGACGGCTCCCGATCCCTTCTTCGGCGGAGAGGGCCCAGATCGCACCGGCTGCACCCTCTGCGGCCGCTGCATGGTCGGCTGCCCGCACGGGGCCAAGAACACGCTCGTCAAGAACTACCTTTGGCTGGCCGAACGGCGCGGCGTCGAGGTGATTCCCGACCGCACCGTCACCGAGATCCGCCCGCTCGGCGCCGCCGACGGCAGCGACGGCTACACCGTCGCCAGCGAGCGCTCGGGGATTCTCCCGGGCCGCGGCAAGCGCACCCTCAGCGCCCGCGGCGTCGTCGTCGCCGCTGGCGCCCTCGGCACCAACAAGCTGCTGCAGCGCTGCCGCCTCGGCGGCGCGCTGCCGCGCGTCTCCGCCCGCCTAGGCGAGCTGGTGCGGACCAACAGCGAGATGATCCTCGCCGTCACCGTCCCCGAGGACTACCCCGACGACCTGACCAAGCGCGTTGCGATCAGCGGCAGCATCTATCCCGACGCCGACACCCACATCGAGACCGTCAGCTACGGCAACGACGGCGACTCGATGAGCCTGCTCTACACGCTGCTGGTCGGCGACGGCACCCGGGTCACCCGGCCGCTGAAGCTGCTGGCGCAGATCGCCCGCCACCCGATCCGCTTCGCCAAGGTCCTGTGGCCGAAGGGGTGGTCGCGCCGCACGATCATCCTGCTGGTGATGCAGACGCTCGACAATGCGATCGCCCTGCGCCCGAAGCGGAAACGCTCAGGCAACGTCTGGCTGCAGACCGAGCAGGACCCGGAGAAGCCGAACCCGACCTTCATCCCGGTTGCCAACGACGCCGCCGAATGGCTGGCCAAACGCACCGGCGGCGTCGCCCAGAGCTCGGTGATGGAGGCTCTGATGAACATCCCGACCACCGCCCACATACTCGGCGGCGCGGTGATCGGCCACGGGCCCGAGGACGGCGTCGTCGACGCCCGCCAACGTGTCTTCGGCTACGAGAACCTCCTCGTCTGCGACGGCTCGGCGGTGCCGGCGAATGTCGGCGTCAACCCCAGCCTGACGATTACCGCACTCGCCGAGCACGCGATGAGCGAGGTTCCCGCAGCCTCCGAGCCGAGCTACGAGGCGAACCTCTCCGCGACGTAGTCCCAGTTGACGACGTTCCAGAACGCGTCGATGTATTCCGGACGCTTGTTCTGGTACTTCAGGTAGTAGGCGTGCTCCCAGACGTCGCAGCCGAGCAGCGGCGTCGTCCCGTCGGAGATCGGCGAGTCCTGGTTCGGCGTCGAGACGACGGCAAGGCCGGAGGAGTCCTTGACCAGCCAGGCCCAGCCGGAGCCGAAGCGCGCGATTCCCGCGTTTTTGAACTCCTCCTTGAAGGAGTCGAAGGAGCCGAAGGTGCCGTCGATCGCGGAAGCGAGGTCGCCACTCGGTGCGCCACCCGCGTCGGGGCCCAGCATCTGCCAGAAGAGCGTGTGGTTGTAGTGGCCGCCGGCGTTGTTACGGACAGCCGCCTGCTTGTCGCCTGGCAGCGCCGAGAGGTTGCGGAGAACGTCCTCGACCTCGCGGTCCGCCCACTCCGTCCCCTCGAGGGCGGCGTTGGCTTTGTCCACGTAAGCCTGATGGTGCTTGTCGTGGTGGATGCGCATCGTTTCCTCGTCGATGTGAGGCTCGAGCGCGTCGTAGGGGTAGGGCAGGTCCGGTACGGAGAAAGCCATCGCGATTGCTCCTTTACTCGTTGGAAGTCCGAGCGGAGCCTAGCTATTCCGGCGCGACTTCTTCACTAGGTTTGAGCTCCGGGTCCCCTGCCCGGGGCACCGCCGCCGGGTCGCCGCCCGTCCATTCGATGAAGCGGTACCAGGCCGGCTTCGCCTCCCGCTTCGCCGTCAGCAGCCCCGCCGAGCCGCAGAAGACGCAGCTGCCGCCCTCGTCGGTCCAGGTGAACCACCAGACGCCGCCGATCCGCCAGCGCCTCCGGTTGGCGGAGAGGATCCCAAAGGCCTCGTCGAGCTGGTTCGCCTGCCCATCGAGGCCGCGCTGCCAGCGGGTCGGGCCGCTGTCGGATCCCCAGCCCAGCTCGGTGACGTAGAGCGGCGTAGTGGCGTCGTGGTGACGGCGCATGATCCGGCGCAGATTCCGCAACTGCGAGGCCATCGCCCGGGCGTCGGCAACGTAGGGATGCAGCGCGACCCCGTCGAAGTGCTGCTTCACACGTCGCGCCCGGTACATGCGCTGGAGGAAATCCCCGGAGGCGATGTTGGGCGGGATCTGCAGCGGCCGCCCGAACAGGCCGCCGACGATCACCTTCGAGCCGGGGGCCGCCCGGTGGATCACCCGCCCGGAGATCCGGATCAGCCGCGCGAAGCGGACCGGTTCTGGCTCGCTGGCGAAGCTGACGATGTTCTCCTCGTTCCAGATCTCCCAACGTCGCACCGGCAGGTAGGGCAACTCCTCTTCGCCGCGCCAGAATCCCCCGGTCGGCCCATAGCGGTTGACCGCCGCCCGCAGGAAGGAGGCCCAGGCCCGCCGCTGCCACGCATTCGCGACCGGCAGGTCGATCCCCTGCGAGGCGACCCATTCCGGTGAGCTGGTGACGAAGGGGAAGATCGTCAGGCCGGCCTGGGCGGCGAGCCTCACCTCGTGGTCGAAGCCGTCCCACTGCCGTTCGGAGAAGGCCGGATTCTGCGGCTCGATCGCGCTCCAGTTGAGCGGCATGCGGACGCTGCGGATGCCGGCTTCCCGCATCAACTCGTAGTCCTTCGCGGTCCCAGTGTTCTGGGGCGAGATCCCGACGAAGCCCGGCGGCAGGTACGCTCGCGCGGCCGCCGGCATCGTCACCAGCAGCACAAGGACGAGGATCGGGATCAGCCTACACGCCATCTTCATCGCTCAGAACCGGCTCGCCCTCCAAAGTAGCGGCCCATCCGCGCCGCGTCTCCGGCTCTGGGATAATCACCCCTCTCGGGGCGTGGCGCAGCCTGGTAGCGCGCACCGTTCGGGTCGGTGAGGTCCCCGGTTCAAATCCGGGCGCCCCGATGTAGACAATACCCTCCGACGGATTTTGCAACCTCAAACGAAGGCCGGGGCGGTCCTACTGTCGCGCCTCGGCTTCCATTTCGGCGAGCTCGGCTTCGCGAACCTCCAGCTCGGCTTCGGCTCTGCTCAGGAGCTGGTTTGCCTCGGGTGAGGGGTCAAACAGCAACGCGTAGCGGATGCTGACGATGGCTGCGCGGGCGCCGGCCACGGAGTCGAACCGAAGAGAATCTTCGGCGCTGTCGAGCAACATGGCAGCGGCGCGGCTCTTCGTCGCCGCAACGAATGAAGGATCACCAGCCTGTTCGGCGGCGAAGACGGCCAAGACACCGGCATCCGCCGCAAGCACCGATTCGGCCGCCGCCCGCGGCGGCCGCGGGTCGGGGAAGTCCTTCCACCAGGCGGCCGGGCGGAATTCGGCCAGGGCGGCCATGCTCGAGGAGCGTCTGCCGTCCGCGGCGAGCAGGCGTTCGAGAGCCGCAATGTTGCGGTGGCCGCACCAGCTGCTGATCAGATGCCCTGAGGGTCCATAGAAGCCAAAGGGGTCGCTTCCCTCCGGCAGGATCCGCCCCCCGCGGTTCACCGTTTCCGGAACGCCGAGGACAAATCGGCCCACGTCGATCGGCTGACCGGAGTCCTCGCTGATCAGCTCGACCCGCAGCGCGTAGACGTAGTTCTCTTCGGTATTCCAGGGCAGGCGGAATGCCAATCTGAAGCGATCGACCTCCCCTGCCGGGACCTCCTGGTGCAGGGGACGGGTAACCGCCCGCTCGCTCAGCAGTGGCAGGAGTGGCAAGGTGATTGCATAGGAGCCTGAGACCTGAACGGGGCCCCCACCGAAATCACACACCCCAAGCCGCTCGCTGTCTTCAACCGTCACGCGCGCCGCCGTCACCAGGGCGGGCAGCCTGCCGGTGTTGCGGAGGGTGATGTCGAGCTGGGGCATGCTCTCCCCGAGCTGGCGGATCTTCCCAGCGGCGAACCGCGTAGCTACCGGCCCATTCATCACCACCACTTGCCGGACCTCGAGATGGCTGCTGTCGGTCCTCAGCAGGTCGCCGCTGCTGTCGATGACGAAGCGGCCGGCCGCGATCACTGCCGTCGCCACTGCAGCGGCGGCTGCCGCCACCTCCAGCCCCCGCACCATCCGCTGGCGACGCGTCGGAGCGTTGGGCTCGGCGGCACGGGGACGCGCCGCTTGCCGGCTCCTCCGACCTCCCCACCTGCGCTTCATGCGGAACAGCTTCGCGTATTGACCGGACTAATCAGGCCCGGTGTGAGGCTCTGATCAGGTGAACCACCGTCCGACGCCCCGTTAGGGTCTTCCCATGGCCACCTCTCCCGCCTTCGAGGTCCACGAGACGAACCTGCACGGGCACCGGGCCGTCTATCGGACCGCCGGCAACGGACCGAACGTGGTCCTGATCCACGGGATGGTCAACTCCTCGCGGCACTGGGAGGGGGTGGCGAAGCGGCTGGCGGGCTCCTACCGGGTGATCGCGCCTGACCTGATCGGGCATGGCGAGGCGGCGACGCCGCGGGGCGACTACTCATTGGGCGCTCACGCCGCCGGGATTCGTGACCTGCTGACGACGATCGGCGTCGAGCGGGCGACGATCGTCGGCCACTCACTCGGAGGCGGCGTCGCGATGCAGTTCTTCTACCAATTCCCCCAGCGCACCGAGCGGCTGGTGCTGATCTCCAGCGGCGGGCTCGGGCACGACGTCAGCCCGCTGCTGCGGGGGGCGGCGCTGCCCGGCTCGTCGGCCCTCTTGAAGCTGGCAACCCGGCCGCGGCTGGTCGGCGCGATCGCCGCCGCCGGCACCCGGCTGCGGGAGCGCGGAAACGCCACCGGCTTCTACCTGCAGGCGGTCGCCCGCGCGCTGGGCCCGCTGCAGGAGCCCGGCTCCCGGCGCGCCTTCCTGCAGACGCTGCGCTCGGTGATCGACGTGCAGGGCCAGAAGGTCAGCGCCCGCGACCGGCTCTACCTACTCGGGGAGATGCCGACGCTGATCGTCTGGGGCGAGCGCGACCACACGATCCCAATCTCCCACGGCATCGAGGCGGAGCGCTCGATCCCCAACTGCCGCTTCGAGACCCTCCCCCGCGCCGCCCACTTCCCAAACCTCGAAGACCCGGAGGGGCTGGCGCACGTACTCGGCGATTTCCTCGCCACGACCGCTCCCGCCCACATCGTCGACTCCGAGTGGCGGGACGTGATCGCGCGGCGGGCGCGGCTGCGCCGCGTCGCCTAGTCGACTTCGGCGATCGCCCGTTCGACCTCGCGCAGCGAGGGCCCCTCCTGCAGCGTCACCGAGCCGCTCGGGCCGCTGACGATCAGTCCCTGCCCGGTGCGGATCTCCAGCTGGCGAGCTAGCTCCTCCTGATATTCGAGCCGGTTCTCGATCGCGCCCCCCGCAAGTCCCTTCGCTTCGAGGTCCGCCTGCCACTGCGACTGGTCCAGTTCCTCCACCCCGCCGGCCACCGAGGCGAGATAGTCCTGGTCGACGCCAAAGCGCTCGCCTTCGTCCTGGTTGCGGAAGAAGAGGTAGGTGTACTGCCAGCCGTAGTTCTGCTCGGCGGCGGCTTCGGCTCCATAAAAGCCCAGCTGCTTCGGGTTAATGCTGTTCGAGTAGTGGTGATAGAGCAGCTTCACGTTTCCAGGGCGCGCATAGCGTTCGGCCAGCTCCGGGATCGTCGAGAGGTAGTCGTCGCGGCAGCCGCCGCATTGGAGGTCGTTGAAGACCTGGACCGTCACCGGCGCATTCGCGGAGCCGAGCCGACTGCCTTCCTGCGGCACGCCCCCGAAGAGCCGCTGTGCGTCGGAGACGCCATCGAGGTGCACGACCGGGTCGCCCGCCTCCTGGGTCGAGATGGTGACGATGGCGTAGCCGAGCGCGACCAGGCTGAACGCCAGCAACGCGACTACCCACAGCCTCCCACGCTGGGGCAGCGGCTTGACGGCGACTTCGGAGGACATCGACCGACCATTATCGCGGCCTGCCATCACCGACGATTGCGGACCTTGCGGGATTTCGGGATTGACACGTCCGCCACTAGCGGTAGACAATGCCCATACCAATTTTCAACGACCTGGGAGGTCCATCCATGGCCCATCACCTGACGCCCGCCGAGCTCGCCGACCACATGCAGATGGAGCGTCAGGAGGTGATCGGCAAATGCGTGCAGATGGGCGTGCCGATCTACCACGGCCGGATCGATCGAACGCTGTTTGAAAGCTCGCTTCGCAGCGTCGCCGCTGCCCCCCAGCCCGCTCAGGCCTCGCCTCAGGCGCGGCACTGACTAGACTGCCCCGGCAATGCCGGGGAGAGGGACCCATTCGCAGACGATCGCGGATCTGTTGCCGCGGGCGGCGGAGCTCTACGGCCCAAAGGTGGCCGTCCGCTACAAGGAGGGCGACGAGTGGGTCAGCCGGACCTTCGCGGAGGTGCTCGAGACCGTCCGGCCGCTGGCGCTGGGCCTGGTCGAGCTCGGGATAGAGAAGGGCGACCGCGTCGCGATCCTCGGCAACACGCGCCCGGAGTGGACTTACTTCGACTTCGCCGCGCTCTGCGTTGGCGCCGTGGTGGTGCCGATCTACCAGACCAACTCCCCCGAGGAGTGCCGCTACGTCCTCGAGAACTCTGACTCCAAGGTCGTCATCGTCGAGGACGCCGAACAGCTGGAGAAGGTGCGCCAGGTGCGCAACCGGCTGCCGCAGCTGGAGCACATCGTCCTGATGACCGGCTCGGCTGAGGGCGCCCTCTCCGCTGAGGACCTCGGGGCGAAGGGCGCCGCGGGCGACGCGGCGAGATGGGAGGCGCTCTACTCGGCGGTCACCCCAGACGACATCTGCACCTTCATCTACACCTCCGGCACGACGGGGCCGCCGAAGGGCTGCATCATCAGCCACGGCAACTACCGGGCGATGCTCGACATGGTGAAAGAGACGAGCGTCATCGAAGAGGGTGACGTCACCTACCTCTACCTTCCCCTCGCCCACTCCTTCGCGCTGCTGATCCAGCTCGGCAGCTACGACCTCGGCACCACGATCGCCTACTGGGAGCGGGATCCGCTGAAGATCATGCCCAACCTGGCGGAACTGAAACCGACCTACTTCCCGTCGGTTCCGCGCATCTTCGAGAAGATCTACACCGCCGCGACCAGCGGCATGGAAAAAGAGGGCGGCCTCAAAAAGGCGATCTTCGATTGGTCGATCAAGATCGGCAAGAAGATGCGCGACGCCGAACGGAGCGGGCGCAAGCCGGGCTTCCTACTGCAGCGCCAGTACGCCTTCGCTGACAAGAAAGTCCTGTCGAAAATCCGCAATCTCTTCGGCGGCAACCTGCGCCTCGCGGTCTCCGGCGCGGCGCCGATCAACCCGGAGATCCTCCGCTTCTTCGACGCCGCCGGCGTCCTCGTGCTCGAGGGCTGGGGAATGACCGAGACCTCGACCGCGGCGACGATCTCCCAGCCCGACGACTTCAAGGTCGGGACCATCGGCAAACCGTTCCCAGGCTGCGAAGTGAAAATCGCCGACGACGGCGAGATCCTGGTCAAGGGCCCCAACGTCTTCCAGGGCTACCACAAGAACCCGGAGGCGACCGCGGAGACGATCGTCGACGGCTGGCTCCACACCGGCGACATCGGCGAGGTCGACTCCGAGGGCTTCATCAAGATCACGGGTCGCAAAAAGGACATCATCATCACCGCCGGCGGCAAGAACATCACCCCCGCCAACCTCGAGGCCGAAATCAAGCAGCACCCACTGGTCTCCCAGTGCGTGGTCGTCGGCGACCGCCGCCCCTACCTCGTGGCGCTCGTCACCCTCGAACCCGAAGAGGCCGTCAAATACGCCCAGGAACACGGCCTGCCTGAGGACCCCGCCCAGCTGGCCCAGAACCCCGACGTCAGGGTCGCGATCGAAGCCCACGTCGAGAAGATCAACCAGAACTTCGCCCGGGTCGAGCAGGTCAAGAAGATCGCGATCCTTCCCCAGGACCTCTCCCAGGAGTCCGGCGAGCTGACGCCGACGCTCAAGGTCAAGCGCGCCGTCGTCGCCCAGAAGCACGAAGACGCGATCGAGCAGCTCTACGCGGCTTAGGAAGCCTGACCGCTCTGCCGTAGCAACACCGAGGTCGTCTGCTCGAGGACCCGGCGCCAGGCTGAGAGCTGCTCGGGCTCCTCTTCGGAGGCTTTTTCGACCACGCGGCGGACCCGGCGCTCGGAGATCTCGAGGCCGTGGCGCTCGGCGATCTCCTTGTATTTGTCGTAGTCCTGCGCGATCGCGGCGGTGACCGTTTCGAAGCCGTGGCGGGCGATCTGCAGGCGGCGGGAGTAGTCCATGATCGGGGTCCCGAACATGACCTCGTCGTTTGGCTCGGGCTCGAGCAGGATGATGTCGACGCCGGGGTAGCGCTCCTGCCACTGCTCGACCGCTTGGTGCAGCCGGGCATGGGCGATCAGCCGGAAGGTCTGGTTGGCGATCGCCGGCAGACCCATGTCGGAGACGCGGCGGACGCGGCGGCCGAAGACCGTGGGGATCGTCTTCTCGAAGTCGTTGACATAGGGAACGAGCGGGTTGACGACGACGATGAACTTGGCGCCCTTTTCAACCGCGATGTCGACGTTGGTGGTCGAGCGGATGCCGCCGTCGACGAACTGGCGGCCCTTGAGGTCAACCGGCTTGTAGACGAGCGGCAGGCAGGTGGAGCACTCGACGGCTTTGGAGATCGGCACGTCCGCCCATCCCTCTTCGCCGAAGACGATCCTCTCGCAGGTGTCGAGATCGGTTGCGGTCAGGTAGAGCTCGGGGTCGAGCAGGCGGAAGTCGTTCTGGCGGCCACCGGCGCTGAGCACCTCCTCGACGTATTCCGAAAGGCCGGACCCGGAGTAGAGGCCAGCCGGCAGCGCCTCGGCCAGGCCGACGCCGATGTCGATTGCCGAAAGCTCGCCGATCCGGGCCAGCGACCGCAGCAGCTCCACCGTCCGCAGCGGCAACGCAGTCGCCTTGGAGAGGAAACCGAGGTAGTTCGGCTTGAGCACGGTGTCGAGGTCGAGGTCTTCCAGCTCCGAGGGCTCGCGCGAGTTGATCACCTGCATCATCTCCTCGGGCGTGATGCCGTTCGCGAGCATCGAGGCGACGAAGGAGCCGGCGCTGGTGCCAACGTAGACGTCGAAGTTGTTGACGGTGCTGTTCACCGCCAGCAGGTCGAGGGCCCGCAGGGCACCGATCTCGTAGACGCCGCCGGTGAAGCCCCCGCCGCCCAGCACCAGGGCGGTCTTCGACGGCTTTTTGCGCCGTTTCGGCCGCCGGCCCGACTTGGACTCGATGTCTACGACCTTGCCCACGATCTATGCAGTATTCCAGGGCGAGCGGTCGGGGCCGGCCGCTACCTTCCCCGTCACCCGTGTTTGAAGTAGCCAGTCACCCGTGTCGGTAGGGACGATCAAAAGTCGCGCGATCCTGCTTGCAGCCGCCGTCGCGGCCCAGTTGCTCCTGCAGGCCGGCGTGGCCTCGGCGGGCCCGACCTGCGACCGGATGCGCTCGTGGCTACACCAGGCGAGCGGCCAGGCGGGACTCCTCGTCGTAGCGGCCGAATCGCGCCAGGTGGTCTGCGCCAGCGCCGCGGTACGGTCCCGGCCCCTCGCCTCGAACATGAAGCTGTTCACCACGGCGACGGCCCTCTCGCGCCTCGGACCCGAGGCCAGGATCCCGACCAAGGTCCTCCACGACGGGCGGATAGACGCAAGAGGCGTCCTCCACGGCAGCCTCTACCTGCAGGGCGGCGGCGATCCCGCCCTCGGCACGCCCAGCTTCTACAACGCCTACCTGGGCGGGCTCGGGACCAACGTCTTCGCCCTCACCCCACAGATCAGGGCCGCCGGCATCGAGTCGATCACCGGCCGCCTCTACGCCGACGACACGATCTTCGACCGCCGCCGCGGTGTCGCCGATTCCGGCTACGCGACCAGCCCCTACATCGGCCCCCTCTCCGGGCTGGCCTTCAACTCCGGCTTCCGTGGGTCGACCAGCTCAAGCGGATTCGCATCCGACCCGGCCAAGGTCGCCGCCAAAAAGCTTGCCCGCTCGCTGCGGGCCGCCGGGGTCGGCATGCCCCCTCAGGTCGCCCTGCGGCCGACGCCGCCCGACGCGGACCGGGTCGCCCTGATCCGCTCCCCCACCGTGCACCAGATCGTCAACCTCACCGACGTCTACTCCCACAACTTCTTCGCCGAGACGCTGATCAAGCTGCTCGGGGCGCGCTTCGGTAGCGCCGGCACGACCGCGGCGGGGGCAAGCGTGGTCGAGGCCTTCGCCCGCGCCCGCGGCTCCGGCGTCCAGGC
The DNA here is from genome assembly GCA_035705945.1 of Solirubrobacterales bacterium. Lineage (GTDB taxonomy): Bacteria > Actinomycetota > Thermoleophilia > Solirubrobacterales > 70-9 > VAYN01. The sequence continues at coordinate 37,001 of DASSVR010000056.1, read as the reverse complement.
GGTCGATGGCTCCGGCCTGACCAGGTCCAACCGCGCCAGCCCCCGACAGGTGGTCGCTCTGCTGCTGGCGATGCGCGAAGACCCGGCTGGCGAGGAGTTCATCCAGGACCTGGCGCTGGCGGGCAAGGAGGGTACCGTCGACGACCGCATGGGCGGGACCGCCGCCTACGGCCGCTGCCGCGTCAAGACGGGAACGATCAGCGGCGTCAGCAACCTCTCCGGCTACTGCTTCAACCGCAGCGGCCGGGTGATGGCCTTCTCGATCCTGATGTCCGGCGTCAGTAGCCTCTACCTGGCCCACCTCAGCCAGGACCGGATCGCCGGCGCCATCGCCGGCTACTGACCGACCAGCGAGAGCAGCGCCGCTTCGTCAAGGATCTCGGTTCCCACCGACTCGGCCTTTGCCAGCTTTGACCCCGGGTTCTCTCCCGCGACGACGAAGTCAGTTTTTTTCGAGACCGAGCTGGTCACCTTGCCGCCCGCCGACTTGACCAGGGCAGCCGCCTCCTCGCGCGTCAGCTCCGGCAGGGTTCCGGTGAGGACGACCGTTTTCCCCTCCAGCGGCCCGCCCTCCCTGCGCCGTTCCGACTCGTCGGCTTCCAACCGCAATCCCTTCTCGCGCAGCTTCTCGACCAGCGCCCAGGTCGCGTCATCGGTGAGGGACTCGGCGATCTGCACCGCCATGATCGGCCCCACGCCCTCTACCTCCTCGATCGCCTCCGGGTCGGCCTCGTGGAGCGCGTCGATCGAGCCGAAGTGGTCGGCCAGCGCCTCGGCGGTGACGTAGCCGACGCCCGGCAGCCCGAGGGCGTAAAGGACGCGTTTGAACGGCCGCTGCCTGGATCCCTCTATCGCTGCCAGCAGGTTGCCGGCGGAGGTCTCACCGAAGCGATCGAGGGAGACCAGCTGCTCCTCGGTGAGGTCGTAGATGTCCGCGACGTCCTCGATCAACCCCTCCTGGAGGAACCGGGAAGCCTGCTTTTCCCCGAACCCGTCGATGTCCATCGCGCCCTTGCTAACGAAGTGTTTGACGTGCTGGAAGGACTGCCCTGGGCAGCCGCGGCGGTTGGGGCAAAAGGTGAAGACGGAGTTATCGGGTTTCACCGTCTCGGTGCCGCATGCGGGGCACTTTTTCGGGGGCTTCGGTTTGCGAGTCCCCTTCGGTCGCCGCTGCACCATGGGCGAGACCACCTGCGGGATCACGTCGCCGGCCCGCATTACCACCACCTCGTCGCCCTCGCGGACGTCCTTACGCGCCAGGTCCTCCTCGTTGTGGAGGGTCGCCGTGGTGACGGTGACCCCGCCGACGTGAACCGGCTCCAGCATTGCGAAGGGCACCAGGTGCCCGGTGCGGCCGACGTTCCAGACGACCTTCTTCAGCATCGTCGTCGCCGTCGTCGGCGGGAACTTCCAGGCGATCGCCCAGCGCGGCTCGCGGCCGACAACTCCCAGCTCTCGCCAAAGCGCCTTCTCGTCGACCTTGACCACGACGCCGTCGATCTCGTAATCGAGCTGCTCGCGCCTCTCCTCCCACCAGTGGCAGCGCTTGAGGACCCCCTCCACCCCCTGATGGTGCTCGGTCTCGGGATTGACCTTGAAGCCGCGATCGCCCAGCCATTCAACCTCGTCCATGTGGGTCGGGAGTTCGATGCCGCGGACCGCGCCGATCCCGTAGATCCAGGTCGAGAGTGGCCGTTCCGCCGCGAGCGAGGGATCGAGCTGGCGGATCGAGCCGGCGGCTGAGTTGCGTGGGTTGGCGAAGGTCGATTCTCCGGCCTCGGCGCGACGCTCGTTCAGCGCTTTGAAGGCGGCGATCGGCAAGTAGATCTCGCCGCGGACTTCGACCAGCTCAGGGGCGGGGCCTTTGATCCGCAGCGGCACCGAGCCGATCGTGCGCAGGTTCTGGGTCACGTCCTCGCCGATCCTGCCGTCGCCGCGGGTGGCCCCGCGGACGAGGACGCCGTCCTCATAGGTGAGCGTGACCGCCAGCCCGTCGATCTTCGGCTCGGTCGTGTAGCTGAACTCGGACGCGGTGATGTCGAGTCGCTTCAGGTGATTGGCGATCCGCTTCTGCCAGGCCCGCAGCTCCTCCTCGTTGCGGGCGTTACCGAGCGAGAGCATCTGCTCCAGGTGCTCGACCTGCTGGAAGTGCTCCAGCGGCGGCGCCCCCACCCGCTGCGTAGGTGAATCCGACGTCCGCAGCTCCGGGTTCTCGGCCTCCAGCGCCCGCAGCTCGTCCAGCAGGGCGTCGTACTCGTCGTCGCCAATCTCGGGGTCGTCGAGGACGTAGTACAGGTGGTTGTGGCGCGCGAGCAGCTCCCGCAGCTCCGCCGCGCGCTGCTCGGACCCGCCGCTCACGCCGTCGCGGCGCTCGCCGCCAGCATCTCCTCGAAGCCCCAACCGCGCAGGCGCTCAAGGCCGCCGTGGTCAGTGAGGTCGAAGTGGATCGGGGTGACCGCGATTCGCCCCTGCGCTATCGCATGGAGATCGGTTCCCTCGATCTCCTCGTAGCCCGGGTCCCAGCCGTAGATCTCGTAGTGGCGGCGCCCCCCGTCGCTCTCTCTGACCAGTTTCAGCCTGTCGTTGTAGATGCGTTTGCCGAGCCTCGTCACTTCGATGCCGCTCGGCTCGCAGGCGGGGCAATTGACATTGATCAGGGTCGCCTCGGGCATCGACTCCTGCAGCAGCCGCACGACCAGCTGGGCCGTGAACGGAGCCGCCACGGAGAAGTCGAACGTGCCGCTGACGTAGCCGAGGCCGCCGGCGGAGGACTGCTGCGAGACCGCAATCGCGGGAATGCCGAGCACGATCCCCTCCAGCGCCGCGGCGACGGTCCCCGAGTAGGTGATGTCGTCGCCGAGGTTGGCGCCGTGGTTGATCCCGGAGACGATCAGGTCCGGCCGGCCGCCGACCAGGCCCAGCTCGGCGAAACGGACGCAGTCGACGGGGGTCCCGTCGGTGGCGTAGCCGACCCGCCCGTCTTCGAACTGGACTTCCTCGACGCTGAGCGGCGAGCGGGTGGTGATGCTGCGCGCGGTCGCGCTGCGGTTCGAATCGGGGGCGATCACGTCGACCTCGACGCCGTCGAGCTCGCTGAGAGCGCGGCGGGCAGCCTGCAGCCCCGGCGCGGAGATACCGTCGTCGTTGGTGAGGAGGATTCGCACCGACCCGATATTACGAGGGTCGCGAGACCCACCCGGTGTCGGAGATACTGCCGCCCGTGCCCACGATCAGACTCGACATCGAATACGACGGCGGCGGCTTTCGCGGCTGGGCGAAGCAGCCCGGGTTGCGCACCGTTCAGAAGGAGCTGGAGACGGCATTGGCGACCGTGCTGCGGGAACCGGTCGAGCTGACGGTCGCGGGACGCACTGACACCGGCGTCCACGCGACCGGGCAGGTGGCGAGCTTCGAAGCCGCGCAGGAGCCGCGCGAGGACCTAATTCGGCGCCTCAACGGCATCGGCCCGGACGACCTCTCCGTCACCGCCGCGGGCGTCGTCCAAGACGGCTTCGACGCCCGCCGCGACGCCAAGGCACGCAGCTACCGCTACCGCCTCCTCGCTCGCGCGGCCCCCAGCCCCTTCGAGCTGGGCAAGGCCCTCTGGTGGCCCCACCGGGTCGACCGCGAAGCCCTCCAGGCCTGCGCCGCCGCCATCGTCGGCACCCACGACTTCACCGCCTTCACCCCCACCCAAACCGACCACGTCCACTTCCACCGCAAAGTCCTAGCCGCCGCCTGGCAGGAGGAGGGCGACATCCTTTCCTTCCGGATCACCGCCGACGCCTTCATGCGCAACATGGTCCGAGTCCTGGTGGGCACCCAACTGGAGGTCGCCTCGGGAAGGAGAACCGTTGATGACTTCGTTCACCTTCTAGATGGGGCACCTCGGACCGCCGCCGGCGATACGGCTCCCCCGCACGGCCTATACCTAGAGTCAGTCTCCTACGACTGAACCCAAGCTGTCCTCCCTACCGGGCTCCTCTGGCGGGTGGCGCGGGGGGCGGACACCCCGCGCACGCACGTTTGTAGAGCACGGGTGTCCGCCCCCCGTGACAGGACCCGCCAGCCGGAGCGCGCTAAACCAGCTCGAGGTAAACCATCTCGGTGGAGTCGCTCCGCCGAGGACCGAGCTTGACGATCCGGGTGTACCCGCCCGGCCGCTCCGCGTAGCGCGGCGCCACCTCGTCGAACAGCTTGTGGACGATGAACTTGTCGTTGTGGAGCGTCGAGAGCGCCTGGCGGCGGGCGTGGAGGTCGCCGCGCTTGGCGAGGGTGATCAGTTTCTCTACCTCGGGCTTGACCGCCTTCGCCTTCGCCTGGCTGGTCTGGATCCGCTCGTGCTCGATCAGCTGCTTCGAAAGGTTCGAGAGCAGCGCCTCGCGATGGGCGGCGTCGCGGCTGAGCTTGTTCCGCTTCTTTTTGTGCCGCATCTAATCCGCCCGCTTCCGCCTAGTCCGCCTGCAGGTCCAGTCCGCGCGAGTGCAGGGTCTCGATCACTTCCTCGATCGACTTCTGACCGAAGTTGGGGATCGCGTTCAGTTCCGCCCGCGATTTGCGGACCAGGTCACCGACGGTCTGCACGCCGGCCCGCTTCAGGCAGTTGTAGGAGCGGACGCCAAGTTCGAGCTCCTCAATCAGGATCTCGTCGAGCCCGTTGGCGGCGGCCCCGCCATCGCCGGCCGAGGAGGAAAAGCCATCGCTCGGAACCGTGCTGGCCGGCTCCCGCGCGGTCAGTTCTTCGACCCGGTCGGCGTCGGTGAAGATCGCCAGGCTCTTGATCAGGATCTCGGAGGCCTCGCGCAGCGCTGCGCCGGGCTCGATCGAGCCGTCGGTCTCAAGGTCAAGGGTCAGTTTGTCGAAGTCGGTCCGCTGGCCGACGCGAGCAGCGGCCACCGCGTAGGAGGCACGTCGGATCGGCGAGAAGATCGAGTCGATCGGGATCACGCCGATCGGCTGATCGTCGGACTTGTTCTCTTCGGCGGGCGAGTAGCCCCGTCCGCGCCCGATCGTCAGGTAGACCTCGAGCTTGGTTTTTTTCTCCAGCGTGGCGATCGGCGCCTCGGGATTGAGGATCTCTACGCCGGAGGGCAGATCGATGTCCTTCGCCTTCACCTCACCCGGGCCGGTCGCCACCAGCGGCGCCTCCACCTCGTCGGCGTCGGTGTGCATGCGGACGACCAAGTCCTTGAGGTTGAGGATGATGTCGGTGACGTCCTCTTTGACGCCGGGCACGGTCGAGAACTCGTGCGCGACGCCCTCGATGCGGACGCTGGTGATGGCAGCTCCCCCCAGCGAGGAGAGCAGGACTCGGCGGAGGCTGTTGCCGAAGGTGTAGCCGAAGCCCTTGTCGAGCGGCTCGATCGTGAACGTGCCGCGACGGTCGTCGACTTTCTCGGAGGTGATGCGGGGGACCTGGAAATCGGTGGTCATGAGTTCCTTGCTATGGGTGTTTCAGAAACGGATTCCGGACTACTTGGAGTACAGCTCGACGATCAGCTGCTCCTGAACCGGCGCCGAGATCTCGGAGCGCTCGGGATAGCGCAGGACCTTGGCGGTGAGGGCATCGTGATCGGCCTGCAGCCAGGCCGGAACCGTCGAGACGAGTTCGGTGGCCCGCCGGATCGTGTCGGTGGCTTTCGATCCGGCCTTGATCGAGATGATGTCCTCGGGACGTACCTGGTAAGAGGGGATGTTCACCCGCCGGCCGTTGATCTGCCAGTGGCCGTGGGTGATCAGCTGCCGCGCCTGGCGCCGCGAAGCGGCGAAGCCGAGGCGGACGAGCACATTGTCGAAGCGCGACTCGAGCAGCCGCAGCAGGTTCTCGCCGGTGACGCCCTCCTGACGGGAAGCCTTCTCGTAGTAGGCGCGGAACTGCTTCTCCAGCACCTGGTAGTAGCGACGGGTCTTCTGCTTCTCGCGCAGCTGCACGCGGTACTCGGACTGGCGCAGGCGGCCGCGGCCGTGTTCGCCGGGCGGGTAGGAGCGGCGCTCGACGCCGCACTTGTCGGTAAAGCAGCGCTCGCCCTTGAGGAAGAGCTTTTGGCCCTCGCGCCGGCACTGCTTGCACTGGGGGGCGGTGTCGCGAGCCACTAGACGCGCCTCCGCTTCTTCGGCCGGCAGCCGTTGTGCGCCTGCGGGGAAACGTCCTTGACCGTGGTCACGTCGAGCCCGGCGGCCTGCAGCGAGCGAATCGCCGTCTCACGGCCGGAGCCGGCGCCCTTGGCGAAGACCTCGACCTTTTCCAAGCCGTGTTCCATCCCTTTTTTCGCCGCCGCGTCGGCGGTCACCTGAGCGGCGAAGGGGGTGGACTTGCGCGAGCCTTTGAAACCGGCCGAGCCGGCCGACTCCCAGGCAATGACGTTGCCGTCGGTGTCGGTGAGGGTGACGATCGTGTTGTTGAAGGAGGTCTTGATGTGGGCCTGGCCGTAAGAGACGTTCTTTTTGACGCGGCGGCGGGTGCGCCCCTTCGAGGGTTTTTTCTCAGCCATGCTCTGCCTGCCTATACCTTGCGCTTACCGGCGACGCTCAGGCGCCGCGGGCCCTTGCGGCCGCGTGCGTTGGTCTTCGTCCGCTGGCCGCGGACGGGAAGACCGCGGCGGTGGCGGAGGCCCCGGTAGGAGCCGATCTCCATCAGCCGTTTGACGTTCTGCGAGCGCTCGCGCCGGAGGTCTCCCTCGACCTCGCGGTTCTCGACCGCCTCGCGAAGTTTCACCACCTCGTCCTCGGTCAGGTCCTTGACCTGGGTGTTGGGATCGACACCGGTCTCGGCGAGGATCTTCCTCGCCGTCGACTGGCCGATCCCGAAGATGTAGGTGAGCCCGATTTCAGCCCGTTTGTTGACTGGGATGTTGACGCCTGCGATGCGAGCCATCTACCCCTGCCTCTGCTTGTGGCGCGGGTTCTGGCAGATCACGAGGACCGCCCCATTTCGGCGGATCACCTTGCACTTCTCGCACATCGGCTTGACGGAAGCTCGAACCTTCATCGCTCCGGATCTCGTATCGACAACAGGATCCCCACGCGCCCCATGAATCGGACGGCAGGACGAAACCAACCGGCCACAAGGCCGACGAGGAAAGATAGCAGGGGCGCTGCCTCCGGGGGGGCCCCGGTCAGACCCCCTGGACGAGAGCGATGAGGAAGCCGTCGTAGCCCTTGACGCCGACGGTCTGGATCGTCGTGGCACTGACCCGGGGGTCGCCGCGGAGCATCTCGTGGAGGCGGCGCTGAGCCTGGGTGGCTTCGTCACCGGCGGCGTCGGCGAGCGTACCGTCGCGGACGACGTTGTCGGCGACGATCAGCCCGCCGGAACGAGCGTGATCCAAGGCCCAGGCGAAGTAATTGGGCGTGTTGATCTTGTCAGCGTCGATGAAAACGAGATCGAACGGGTCGGCTTCCTCCTCCAGCCTTGGCAGCGCCTCGAGCGCCGGACCCACCCGAATCTCGACCTTTTTCCCCACACCCGCCTTCTCGATGCTCCGCCGTGCGACCTCTGCGTACTCCGGCTTCGCCTCCAGGGAGATCAGGCGCCCGTCCTCCGGCAGGGCCCTGGCCATCAGGATTGCGCTGTAGCCGCCGAGCGTGCCGAACTCGAGGATCCGCCTCGCTCCCACCAGCCGGACCAGCAACTGCAGCAACTTCCCCTGCGGTGGCGAAACCTGGATCGACGGCAGCCCCGCCGCCTCCGCGGCCTCCACCGCCCCCCGCAGCGCCTCGTCCTCCTCGAGAATCGTTTCGCCGATGAACCGATCTACCGCCGAGAAAGTCTCCTGATCCATCAGCCGCCCTCCTCCTTAGAAGGTGGCAGCCGATCCAGCATCCTCAGCGTCGCCTGCCGCTGGGCCCGTGCTTCGGCAAGCAGTTCTTCGAACTTCGCTCGAGACTCAGCACGCGATTCGGCGTTTTCCCGTCTCATGTCTTCGTTAGCCGCGCGGACGGTTCCGACGAACGCGTCCGTCATCTGGGCGAGCACCATTTGGATGTGGTCATTTTCGAATTGCCGCTTCTCCTCGGCGGTCATCAGCCGACCTTCGAGCTCTTCCCACTCACGCCTGCGGGCCTCCCCGCCCTCCCGCAAGGAGCGCTGGAGCTTTTCGATCCGCTCGACGAGATCTCCGCGTCCTTCTTCCAGCCGCCGCTCGAAGTCGCACCTTTTTCTCTCCAGCTCCATGTCGAGATCGTCCCAGAGCACAACGCACGAGACTACACCTCAGACAAAAACTTCTGGATCAACTTCATCCCAGCACTGTGACTTTGCCTACCGCGGCAGCCGCTGCGTCGGCGTCACCACCTGCTGGAAGGTCGGCCGGTTCTGGAACGGGAACGGGGGCAGGGAGATGCCGCCGGTCACCGCCGGCCGGTTCTGGTCGAAGCAGGAGGGCTGGGGATTGGTCGCGCAGGCGCCGTCGCCGCCGCCGTAGAGCTGCTGGGGCGTCACCTTCAGGGCCGCCGCAAGGGTGCGCTGGAGAATTCGCCGGCACTTTTTCTTCGAGCCGCCGCCGCAGTAGACGCGGCTCCAGAGACCTCGCGGCTTCGGCCCGAAGAGCTTGCGCAGGTCCTTGGAGACGTAGCCCCACCAGCCGTCGCTGAAGCTCGGTTCGGTCGGGGAGCCGCCCGTGTAGCTGCCGGTCCGCACCATCCCCTTGAGCCGTTCGTAGACCCTCGCGCCGAGGGCCGGCTTGAACTCTCCTTCGACCAACTTCGGCCACCAGGCGTCCATCAGTTCGACCGCATCGTTTTCCTCGTAGACGCCGTCGCGGTCGAGGTCGCGGCGGTGGGCACCGTGGCGGTGCCAGGCGTGCAGCGTCGCCACGGCCCGCCGCAGCTTCGGGGACTTCGGCTTGCCCAGCGCCTTGAAGATCGTCGGCAGCAGCCGGTAGCCGCGCAGGTCCTGCGTCGCCGGCTCCTCCATCGCCTGGATCAGCTGGGCGATCGTCATCCGCTTCGCGCCTTTGGTCGCCGCCCGGATCTTGTCGGCGATCATCTGCGAGCGGAACAGCGGCCCGTAGCTGTACTTGTCGTCGGCGGCCGCCCAACCCGGTGCCTGCTTGTTGTTCCAGGAGACGAGGAAGGGCGGATCGACCGCCTGCGGGTGCTTCGAGAACGGCAGGTATTTCGCCGACTTCTGCCCCGGGTTCCAGTCCTTCCAGTCGAACGGGCCGGTACCGAGGACCGGGAAATCGGGCGAAGTGCCGCGCGCCCGCTGCGGCATCCAGCCCGAAAGCCCGTAGGCGATGTGCTCCGAGTCGACGTAGGCCCAGTTGAAGAGGAAGTTGATGTTGGAAACGGCCCTCTTGAAGCCCTTCACCCCGGTGATCGCCCCGGGTTCGTTCAGTTCGGCGAAGCCAATCACCGAATCGGCCTCGTGGAAGTAGGTGCTGCGCTGGCGGACGAAGGCGACATCTTTGCCGCGGACCTTGCCCCGCGCGAAGACGATCCCGTGAACGGTCCGGTAGGCAACGAGCGTCTGCGAGCCGGCTGGGGTGGGATCGATCGTATTGGGGGTCCAGCTGACCGTCTTCTCCAGCCTGTCCATCGGCATGCATTTGCCGCGCCAGCGGTAGTGGAAGCGGTCATTGCCGCAGAGGACCTCGGCGAAGGTGTCGACGTTGTCGGAGGTGGCCGTCGTCGCGCTCCAGGCGTAGTCCCGCCCGTGGCCCATCTGGACGTATAGGTTGACCCCGGGGAAGGCCACTCCGCGAGCGTCGATCCCGGGGCCGTGCAGGTCCAGCTCCATCAAGACCTGCGGCACCCAGTAGCCGACCTGTGGACCCATCACCGCGAGGGGATGGCCGCTGGCCGACTCACGGGCGGAGACGAGCTCCCAGTTCGAAGCGTGCCCGGCGGCTTGGAGCGCCGCCTGCAGCCGCTCGCCGACGGTGCCGAAGCCCCTAGCCTCGCCGGGGGCGGAGGAGGTTGAAGCGCCAACCGTGTCGACGAACCGAACGCTGCCCCGGTCCGGCAGCGCCAGGCCCCGCCTGGCGAAGGCGCTGCGGGTCTGGTACGGGAAGCGCTTGGAGATCGTCGTCGGCGCCTCCGGGTCGTTCTTCGAGCGGAACCCGAGCCAGGCCCGGCGCCCGGCCTTCTTGCCGAAGCGCTCGACGAACGCCTGCATCGTCAGCGCCGAGTTCAGCTCTTCGCCGCCCCCGCGACCGAAGATCCCGCCGATCAGGGAGGCGATCGCGATCACGTCGGTCGCTTTCCACGGTTCCATCGGCTTCGAGAGCAGCGTGTACTCCGCGGGTTTCAGGGTCGGATCGAGATTGGCCGCGGCGATGTACGCGTTGATCCCTTCGACGTAGGCGTTCACGTCTTCGACCGCCCGCTGTCCAGCCTGTCCATACAGCTTCGTCGCCCGGCGCAGCTGCTTTTCGAGGTCCGCTTCGGTGTACGGGGCAAAGGCCCACTGGCCGGAGTCCATCTCGGCATTGGCGCCGCCCAGGAACGCGGCCAGTTCGGCGCGTCCGGTATGGCGGAGGACGTCCATTAGGAAGAGCCGGTCGGCGGCGCCGGCGTAACCGGCGCCGAACATCGTGCCGGCGCGGGTGTCACCGTAGATATGGGGAACGCCATAGGCGGAGTCCCGCTGGATCGTCACCCCCGGTCGGGGTTCGATCGTCGACTCCACCTGGCCCGCTGGAACCCCGAAGGTGGCGTCCTTGAAGTAGAGCGGGATCTGGTCGTTCGTCAGCGTCGGGCTCGCGTAGAGCAGGTTCTCGTAGAGCGGTTGCTGGTCGGCGAAGTGGGGCGGCAACGCCCCAGTGCCGCGGAAGGCGAAGAGCTGGGGGAGGTTGACGAGGCCGTTCTCCCCCGGCGGCAACACGTTGCGGAAACCGCCGGAATCGTTGGCCCCATAGGGCTGCGGCACCGCAGCGGCACCAGGCACGGCCGAGACCATGAGCACCAGCGTGAGTGTCAGTACACGACGCGTGGAAAGAGGGTAGCTGCCGACCGCGGCCGACTAACCGGCCTCGTGCCACGGAGTGAGGATCCGCGGTCCGTCTGCGGTCACGGCGACGGTGAACTCGAAATGGGCGGCCAACGAGCCGTCTTCCGAGTAGACGGCCCAGCCGTCGTCGCCCATCCGCACCAGGGGGCCGCCGGCGTTGACCATTGGCTCGACCGCCAGGACCATCCCCTCTTCCAGCTCCGGACCCTTGCCGGGCTCGCCGAAGTTAGGCACCTGCGGTTCCTCGTGCATGTCCTGGCCGATGCCGTGGCCGACGAGCGTGCGGATGACCGAGAGCCCCTCGAGCTCCACCGTCCTCTGGATTGCCGAGGAGACGTCACCGAGGTGGTTGCCGGGGCGCATCTGCTCGACCCCCGCGAAGAGCGAGGCCTTGGTCACGTCGAGGAGCTTCTGCGCCTCCGGGGCAACCGGACCCACCGGCACGGTCATCGCCGCATCGGAGACCCAGCCGTCCTTGATCACCCCGACGTCGATCGAGAGGATGTCGCCGCGCTTCAGCTGGTGTCCATCGGGGATCCCGTGGACGACCATCGAGTTCGGTGAGGCACAGATCGATCCCGGGAAGCCGCGGTAGCCCTTGAAGGCCGGCACCGCCCCCTGCGAGAAGATGAACTTCTCGGCCGCCGCGTCCAGTTCCTCCGTGGTGATGCCGGCGCGCGTTTTCGAGGCGAGCATTTTCAGGCAGCGCACCAGGATCTCCCCCGAAGCAGCCATCTTCTCGACCTGCTCCGGAGTCTTCTTGATGATCATGCGGTACACGCTAGAGGTCGCCCAAAGGATGATGAGCCATCGTCAGACGGTCTCGTCCTGCTCCATCCGCAGCGTCGCCAGGGTGCGCCGAATCTGCTCGGCAACCTCGTCCGGAGCAGCCTCGCCGGCGATCTGGCGCAGGACACCGCGGTCGTCGTAGTAGGAGACGAGCGGCTCGGTCTTCTCGTGGTAGGTCGCGAGCCGCTTGCGGATCACCTCGGGCTTGTCGTCATCGCGGACGATCAGCTCAGATCCGTCGATGTCGCAGACGCCTTCCTGCCGCGGCGGTTCGAACTCGACGTGGAAGACGTGGCCGTTCTCGACGCAGGTGCGGCGCCCGCCGAGCCGGCGCACAACCTCGTCGTCGGAGACGTCGATCAGGAGCACCGCAGTCAGTCCCCGCCCAAGTTCGGAGAGCTTCGCGTCGAGCGCCTCGGCCTGTGGGGTCGTGCGCGGGAAGCCGTCCAGAATGAAGCCGTCGAGCGCCTCGCTGGAGTCGATCCGCTCGGCTATCACCCCGACGATCACCTCGTCGGGCACGAGATCGCCCCGGTCCATGTACTCCTTCGCGGTGCGCCCCAACTCGGTTTCGTCGCGGACCGCGCCCCGAAGGATGTCTCCGGTCGCGTAATAAGGCAGCCGCAAGTCTTCGTTGAGACGCTCCCCTTGGGTTCCCTTGCCCGACCCTGGCGGGCCGAGGAGGACGAGATTCAGCTCCGGCATCCGGGCCAGTTTATTTGAGGAAGCCCTCGTAGTTGCGCATCATGAGCTGCGCCTCAAGCTGCTTGACCGTGTCCAGCGCGACGCCGACGACGATCAGGATGGAGGTGCCGCCGAAGTAGAAGTTGGCTGCCGTCTGGCTGATCAGGATCGTCGGCAGGGCCGCCACCGCTCCGAGGTAGAGGGCACCCGGGAAGGTCAGGCGGGAGAGGATCCGGTCGAGGTATTCGGCGGTCGGTCGGCCGGGCCGCACGCCGGGGATGAAGCCGCCGTATTTCTTCAGGTTGTCGGCCTGGTCGACCGGATTGAAGGTGACCGCCGTGTAGAAGTAGGTGAAGATGATGATGAAGAAGACCTCGCCGATCACGTAGGCCCAGCCGTTCGGTTCGAAGAAGGCGGCGAAGTCGAGCGCGGCCGGGGTGTTGATCAGCTGCCCGATCGTCGGCGGGAAGGCCATGATCGAAGCGGCGAAGATGACGGGGATGACGCCGGCCATGTTGACCCGCAGCGGCAGGTAAGTCGACCCACCCGAGGTCATTTTCCGCCCGACCACTCGTTTCGCGTACTGAACCGGGATCCGCCGCTGACCCTCCTGGACGAAGACGATCGCGACGATCACGGCGAGGGCGATGAAGGGCATCATCACGATGAAGACCTGATCTGGGTTGTTCCACCACTTGGAGAGCCCGGGCACGAGTTCCGAGACGATCGAGGCGAAAATCATCAGCGAGATGCCGTTGCCGATACCGCGCTGGGTTATCAGCTCCCCCATCCACATCAACAGGGTGCAGCCGGCGGTAAGACAGATCACGATGAGGAACAGCTTTCCGAAGGTGAGCTGGCCGACGACGCTGCTGCCCGTTTCGTTCCCGAACGAGCGGAAGAGGAAGACGTAGCCGATCGACTGCGCGAAACCGAGGGCCACCGTGAGGTAGCGCGTGTACTGGGTGATCTTCTGCTGCCCCACCTCGCCCTCTTTCTGCAGGCGCTCGAGGGAGGGGACAACGACCGTCAGCAGCTGCAGGATGATCGAGGCGGTGATGTAGGGCATGATCCCCAGCGCGAAGAGGCTGAGCCGCGAGAGGCCGCCACCGGAGAAGAGGTTGAGGAAGCCGAGAACCCCGGAGCCGCCGAAGTTCTCCTGGATTTCCTTGACGGCGTCGGCGTCGACTCCCGGCGCCGGGATGTAGGCGCCGAACCGGTACAGCAGAAGAATCGCCGCCGTGAACGCGAGCTTCTTGCGAATGTCGACAACGCTGAACGCGTTGAGAATAGTCCTGAGCATTACGGCTCCAGAGTGTGACAGGAACCGCCGGCCGCCTCGATCTTCTCCTTGGCGGCCGCGCTGAAGGCATGTGCGTGGACCTCGAGTTTCTTCTTGATCTCACCGCGAGCAAGGATCTTGATGGGGTCCTTGCGCTTGGCCAACCCCTTCTCCTTGAGGGACTCCGGCGTCACTTCGGCTCCGCTGTCAAAGCGCTCCTCGAGGTCGGAGAGGTTGACCGGCTGAGTCGTGGTCCGGAAGTTCTCGAACGGCATCGACTGCTTTTTGTGCGGACCGCGCAGCTTTCGCATCCGCATGTGGATCGGGTTCTGCCCACCCTCGTAGTTGGCCTTGGTCTTAGCGCCCGAGCGCGAGCCGGCGCCCTTGTGACCACGCCCGGAGGTCTTACCGAGCCCGCTGCCCTCGCCACGGCCGATCCGCTTGCGCGGCCTTTTCGACCCCGGCTTTGGCTTCAGGTTGTGCAGCCCGATCTCCTCGGCCCGCGTGACCTCTTTTGAAGCTTTCTCAGCCACCGTCGACCTCCACCAGATGCGAGACCACCCGCAGCTGCCCCTGCAGCTGCTCCGAGTCTTTGAGCTCGACGGATTTCCCGATCCGCCCAAGCTTCAGCGCCTTCAGGGTCGCTTTCTGATTCGGATTGGTCCCATTAGCGGACCGAACCTGCGCAATCTTCACTTTGCTCACGACTGATCACCGCTCTCGACAGCTTTCTCTTCCGCGGCGTCGTCAGCCGGTTTCTCATCTGACTCAGGCGCCTCTGCCGAGGGTGACGTCGTAGGGGGTACCACCCCCTGCTCTGCAGGGGGTGGGGGGTCCCCTGCGGCGGCAGGACCCGCGGCCTGACCGTTCCCAGACATGCCAAGAACCTCGCTGACGGTCAGTCCGCGCAGCTCGGCAACCTCCTCCGGCCTCCGCAGGTTGATCAGCCCGTCCATCGTCGCCTTGACAAGGTTGATCGGGTTCTGCGTCCCGATGCTCTTCGTAAGGACGTCCCGGACGCCCCCGAGCTCCAAGACCGCGCGGACCCCTCCGCCGGCGATCACCCCGGTACCGGGACTTGCCGGCCGCAGCACGACGTGCCCGGCTCCGAACCGCCCGATGATCCGGTGGGTGATCGTGTTGCCGTATTTGGGCACGCGAATCAGGTTCTTGCGGGCGTCCTCGACGCCCTTCTGGATCGCCAGCGGGACCTCGCGGGCCTTGCCGTAGCCGATCCCGACCACGCCTTCCTCGTCGCCGACGGCGACGAGCGCGGTGAAGGAGAAGCGGCGTCCGCCCTTGACGACCTTGGCGACGCGGTTGATCTCGATCACCCGCTCCTGCAGGTCGAGCCCGCGCGGGCTGACCGTCTCCACGTTCTTCGTATCCATGCGCTTCATAGGCAGCGGCCCACCGTAGCGAAACTACGGCTCTAGAAAGCCAGTCCCCCCTCCCGCGCGCCTTCGGCGAGTGCCTTGACGCGGCCGTGGTACTGGTAGCCGCCGCGGTCGAAGACGCAGCTTTCGACGCCGGCGCCCTTGGCCCGCTCGGCCAGCAGTTCACCCGCCTTCTTCGCCTGCTCCGAGGCGGTGAGCTTGCGCAGCTCCGGCTCGATCCAGTTGACCGCCGCCACGGTGTGACCCTTGGTGTCGTCGATCAGCTGGGCGAAGATGCCCTTGTTGGAGCGGTAGACCGACAGACGCGGCCTCTCCGCCGTGCCCTTGACCCGGGCCCGCACCCGGCGCCGCCGTTTGAGACGCCGCTCGCGCTTCGTAAGAACCGTCATGCGCGCTTACCCACCTTCCGCAGGACTTGCTCGTCTTTGTAACGGATGCCCTTGCCCTTGTAGGGCTCCGGCGGCCGGCGCTTGCGGATGTCCGCGGCCACCTGGCCGACGAGCTGCTTGTCGATGCCCTTGACGACGATCTCGGTCGGCTGCGGGACTTCGAAGTCGATCCCCTCCGGAGCGTCTATCGCAACCGGGTGCGAAAAGCCGAGGGCAAGCTCCAGTTTCTTCCCTTTCAACGCGGCGCGGTAGCCGACGCCCTGGATTTCGAGCCGCTTCTCGAAGCCGTCGGTCACGCCCTCGACCATGTTCGCGATCAGGCTGCGGGTCAGTCCGTGCAGCGCCCGGTGCTCGCCCCGGTCGGTGGGGCGGCTGACGGTGACGACGCCGTCGCCCTGCTCGACCGACATGTCGGGCGAGAGCGTCTGGCGCAGCTCCCCTTTGGGCCCCTTGACGGCGATGTTCCCAGCGGCGATCTCCACCGTCACGGCGTCGGGGAGAGAAACGGGCTTTCTTCCGATGCGGCTCATGCGGGTCCTGTCCTGTTCACCAGACGTAGGCGACGACCTCGCCGCCCACGCCCTTCGCACGGGCTTCGTGGCCGGTCATCACGCCGACCGAGGTGCTGACAATCGCGGTGCCGGTGCCCCCGTGGACGCGCGGCACGTTCTTGTGGTCGACGTAGCGGCGCCGGCCGGGGCGCGAGACCCTTTCGATGCCGAGGATCACCGGCTGGCGCTCCTCGGTGTACTTGAGCTCGACCTCGATCGACTCGCCGACGGCGGCCGGCTTGCGGCTGAAGTTTTTGATGTAGCCCTGCTCCTTGAGGATCCGGGACAGCTCGAGCTTGAGGTTGGAGTAGGGAATCTCCACCTCGTCGTGCCCAGCGCGGATCGCGTTGCGGATCCGGGTCAGGTAATCGGCGATCGGGTCGGTGTGCATGGTCCTCGTCCTACCAGCTCGACTTGGTCATACCGGGGATGTAGCCCTCGTGGGCGGCCTCGCGCAGGCAGATGCGGCAGAGGCCGAACTTGCGGAAGTAGGCGCGTGGCCGGCCGCAACGCCGGCAGCGGTTGTAGGCGCGGGTCTTGAACTTCGGCTTGCGCGCCTGCTTGACCTTCATCGAAGTCTTAGCCATCGTCAGAACTCTCCTCGGCCGGCTCGCCGGCCTCTTCATCTCCGCCCTCGGCGGCGCCCTCGTCCTCGCCTTCGGGCTTGGCGTAGGCCTCCGGGTTCTCTTCTTTCAGCTGCTCGAGGGCCGCCTGTTCGACTTCAGCCTTCTGGCGGGCTTCCTCTTTGCGCTGCTCCTCTTCGGCTTCCTTTTCTTTCGCTTCGCGCTCGGCCTGACCGGGCCGCCCCTCCTGGGCGAAGGGCATGCCCAACCCGAGCAACAGCTCGAAAGCCTCGAGGTCAGTTTTAGCGGAAGTCGTGATCGTCACGTCCAGCCCCCGCACGACGTCGATCGAGTCGTAGTCGATTTCGGGGAAGATCAGCTGCTCCTTGACGCCCATCGAGTAGTTGCCGCGGCCGTCGAACGAGCGTGGATTGAGGCCGCGGAAGTCGCGGATCCGCGGCACCGCGATCGCGATCAGCCGATCGAGGAACTCCCACATCCGCGCCCGCCGCAGCGTCACCGAGACGCCGACCGGCATTCCCTCGCGGAGCTTGAACGAAGCGACCGACTTGCGGGCGCGGCGCACGTTCGGGTATTGGCCGGCGATCGTCGCCAGCTGTTCCTGCGCCATCTCGAAGGCGCGTTTGTCCTGTTTCTCGTTGCCGAGGCCCATGTTGAGCGTGATCTTCTCCAGGCGCGGGGCCTCCATCGGCGTCGAGTAGCCGAATTTCTGCGTCAGCGCCGGCAGTATCTCCTGCTCATAGCGCTCGCGCAGGCGCGGCGGAGGAGCCGCCTGCGAAGTGGGTGCCACGGTCGCCTCCATCAGTCGACCTGGTTCCCCGTCCGCTTCGCGTAGCGAACGCGCTTGCCACCCTCGTCGCGGCGGACGCCGACGCGGCTCGGTTTGTTGTCTTTGGGATCGAGCAGCATCACGTTGGAGACGTCGATCGGCCCCTCCTTGTGGACGATGCCGCCGGCCGCGGGGTTTTTAAGGTCGGCTTGGGAGCGCGGTCGTTCGTGGCGCTTGATGATGTTCAAGCCCTCGACGTAGACCCGGCGCTTCTTCGGGTCGGTGCGGACGACGCGGCCGGTCTTGCCGGCGTCCTTACCGCTGAGGATGACGACCTGGTCGTCGGTGCGGACGCGCATCGACTTGGCCATCAGAGGACCTCCGGCGCCAGCGAAATGATTTTCATGAAGTTGCGATCGCGCAGTTCACGCGCCACCGGCCCGAAGATGCGGGTCCCGCGCGGGTTGTTGCTGGCCGGGTCGATCAGCACCGCGGCGTTCTCGTCGAAGGAGATGTAGGTGCCATCGGGACGGCTCAGCGGCTTGCGGGTGCGGACGACGACCGCCTGCACGACCTCGCCCTTGCGGACGCCCCCCTGCGGGCTCGCCGATTTCACCGTCGCGGTGATCACGTCGCCGACGCTTGCGTAGCGGCGGTGGGAGCCGCCCTTGACCCTGATGCAGAGGATCTCGCGCGCACCCGAGTTGTCGGCGACCTTGAGTCGTGACTCCTGCTGGATCATCGCGCCTTCTCCACGACGTCGACCAGGCGCCAACGCTTGGTCTTCGACAGCGGCCGGGTCTCGATCACGCGCACCACGTCGCCCTCGCCGGCCTCGTTGCGCTCGTCGTGCGCGTGCAACTTGGTGGAGCTGCGAACGATCTTCTCGTAGGCCCGGTGGCGGCGAGCGATGTCGATGCGGACGGTGATCGATTTGTCGCCCTTGCTGGAGACGACGATCCCCTGCCGCACCTTGGCGGCATTGGACTCGCGCTCGGCCGGCGGCGTGCCGGTCCCAGCGGTGTGGGCAGCCTTCGCCGCAGCCCGCTGCTTCCGCCGCAGCTCAGCCTTCCGCTTCCGGTCCCCAGCCCGCAGAGCTTTCCGCTCCTCAGGATCGGACGGACCAGCCTTCCGCGGCTGCCGCCGAGATTTAGCCAGCCGCCGCTTCTCCTTCCAAGGCAATTCGTCCTCAGGACTAGCCTCCGCAGTCTCTTCCGCGGCAGGGGCATCCCCCCCGTCAGCCTCAGGCGCCACGTCGGCAGCCTCCTCGGCCGGAGTCTCCTCAGCTTCAGCGGCAGGAGCGTCGTCAGACGAACCCTCGTCGTCGGCAGCCGGCGCTTCCTCGGCAGCCTCTGCGGCCGGCGCCTCATCCTCAGACGCCTCTCCCGCGGGTGGCGCGGATGAGGGCTCTTCGCCCGCAGCTTGCGAGGACGAAGAGTCCTCGTCCGCGACAGGACCCGCGGGCTGGGCGCCCTCGTCCTGAGGCGTCTCGTCCTGCGGCTCAGTCGTCTCGTCTTTCTTCGTCTCGTCGTCGCTCATATCCGTTTCATCTCTCGGTCAACATCAATCCCACGGGCCCTTGCCACCGTCAGCAGCCGCGCCACGTCTTTCTTGGCCTGCCGCAAGCGGGAAGTGTTCTCGAGCTCGCCGGTCGCATGGCGGAAGCGGAGGTTGAAGGCCTCCTGCTTGGCGTCGACCAGCTTCGCCACCAACTCGTCGTCTTTGAGGTTGTGGACCTCCGCGGCCTTCATCAGTCCCCGGCCCCCTCGCGCATGACGAATTTGGTTTTGACCGGAAGCTTGTGGCCGGCCAGGCGCAGCGCTTCGCGCGCCAACTCCTCCGGGACCCCTGCTAGCTCGAACATCACCTTGCCGGGCTTGACCACGGCGACCCAGCCCTCCGGGTTGCCCTTGCCCGAGCCCATCCGGGTCTCGGCGGGCTTCTTCGTGTAGGGCTTGTCGGGGAAGACGTTGATCCAGACCTTGCCGCCACGTTTGATCTTGCGGGTCATCGCGACACGGGCGGCCTCGATCTGGCGGTTGGTGATCCAGCCGCGCTCGAGCGCCTTGAGCCCGTACTCGCCGAAGGCGACCGTGCTACCACCCTTGGTGTTCCCGCGCATCCGGCCACGGAACTGTTTGCGGTGCTTGACCCGCTTCGGCATCAGCATCAGCGATGCCTCCTTCCGGCGCAGTGCGACTCAGCCGAGCGAAAACCAAGCTGGGCGAGGACGCAGGGCGCAGCCTTTGGTGGAGCCAAAGGCAAGCCCGAGGACGAAGATCCAGTGCCGGTTTGCAGCCGGCTGAGGCGTGCTGCGTTGGGAGGAGTCATCGCTAACGACCACCTCCCTGCTGACCGCCGCGACCCCCGCGGTCACCACCACGGCCACCGCCGCGTCCGCCGCGGTCTCCACCGCGACCACGACCGCCGCCACCTCGGTCGTCGCGACGCCCGCCGCCACGACCGGACTGGCCTTGGCCCTCGCCGTCGCCGCTAACGAGGTCGGAGCGGAAGCCTTCCGGCATTACCTCGCCCTTGTTGATCCAGCATTTGACGCCGATCCGCCCGGTGGTGGTGCGGGCCTCGAAGAAGCCGTAGTCGATGTCGGCGCGAAGCGTGTGCAGCGGCACCCGGCCGTCGGCGTAGCTTTCGGTCCGCGCCATCTCGGCGCCCCCGAGGCGACCGGAGACCTGGACCTTGACGCCCTTGGCGCCGGAGCGCATCGCCGAGGTGAGCGCGCGTTTCATCGCCCGCCGGAAGGCGACCCGGTTCTGCAGCTGCTCGGCGATCGACTGGGCGACCAGTTTGGCGTCGAGCTCGGGACGCTTGACCTCGCGGATGTTCACCTTCACCGGACTGCCGGTGAGCTTGTGCAGCTCCTTCCGCAGGGCGTCGACTTCGCTGCCCGACTTGCCGATCACGATGCCCGGACGCGCGGTGTGGATGTCGACGGCGACCTCGCCGCGACGCTCGATCGTGATGTTCGAGAGCCCCGCGTGCGAGAGCTTGCCTTCGATGTGATCGCGAATCTTCAGGTCCTCTTGAAGGACGTCGGCGAAGTTTTTGTCCTCGAACCAGTTCGACTTCCAGTCGTGGATGTAGCCGACGCGGAAACCCTCGGGGTGGATCTTCTGTCCCATCAGGCTTCTCCTAGTCCTCTGCGGGGGTCAGGGCCACTTTGATGTGGCTGGTTCGCTTGTGGATCGGGGTTGCCCGGCCCATCGCTCGCGGGCGGAAGCGGCGCAGGGTCGGCCCCTCGTCGACGGTGATCGAGGAGATGCGCATCTCGTCACCGACGAGGTCGTGGTTGTTTTCCGCGTTGGCCGCGGCCGAGTTGATCAGCTTGTGGATCGGGTGGGCGGCGCCGCGCGGCGAGAACTGCAGCAGCGCCCGGGCCTTTTCGATGTGCAGGCCGCGCACCTGGTCGGCGATCAGCCGCGCCTTGCGCGGGGCGATCCGCACGTAGCGGGCGCTGGCCTTGACGACAGGTGGCGCCGCCGGCGCTTTCGGAGCGGCTTTTTTCGCAGGCTCTTTGGTGTCTTTCGGCTCGGCTTTTTTCGCGGCCTCTTTTTTCGGTTTCTCCGCTTTTTTGGCAGCGGGTTTTTTCGTTTTGCCTTTGGCTTTCGACTCTTTTTTCGAAGCCGCTTTTTTCGACGCTTTGGCTTTGCCTTTCGCGACTTTCTTCTCGGCTTTTTTCGTCTCGGCTTTCTCGCCGGAGGCTTTCGCCGCGTCGGCTTTTTTCGTCGCTTTTTTCTGCTCGTCGGCCATCGCTAGTCCTTACCGCCGCCGTGCGAGCGGAAGTTCCGGGTCGGCGCGAACTCGCCGAGCTTGTGTCCGACCATCGACTCCGAGATGAAGACCGGGACGTGCTTCTTGCCGTCGTGGACGGCGATCGTGTGCCCGACCATCTCCGGGAAGATCGTCGAGCCCCGCGACCAGGTTTTCACCATCTGTTTTTTGTTGGCCTCGTTCAGCGTGGTGATCCGCCCCATCAGGCGCTCCTCGACCCACGGGCCCTTTTTGGTAGAGCGGCCCATGCTCAGCGTCCCTTCTTCTTGCCGCGGCGACGGCCGCGGACGATGTAGCGGTCGGACTGCTTGCCCTTCTTGCGGGTGCGGTAACCGAGGGTCGGCTTGCCCCACGGAGTGACCGGGTGGCCACCGGGGGTGTGGTGCGCCTCGCCGCCGCCATGCGGGTGGTCGACGGGGTTCATCGCGACGCCGCGCGTCTGCGGGCGCTTGCCCTTGTGACGGCTGCGGCCCGCCTTGCCGACCTTGAGGTTCTGGTGCTCGGCGTTGGAGAGGGTGCCGACGGTCGCGCGGCAGTTGGCGCGGACCATCCGCATCTCCGAGGAGGGCAGCCGCAGGGTGACCATCTCGCCCTCCTTCGCGACCAGCTGGATCGCGGTTCCGGCGGCGCGGCCGAGCTTTCCGCCCTGGCCGGGGATCATCTCGACGTTGTGGACGATCGTGCCGGTCGGCATCTGGCCCAGCTCCATCGCGTGGCCGGGTTTGATGTCGGCCTCCGGGCCCGATTTGACGACGTCGCCGACCGCCAGCTGCGCCGGGGCGAGGATGTAGTCCTTGTGGCCGTCGGCGTAGTGGAGCAGGGCGATGTAGCAGGTGCGGTTGGGGTCGTACTCGATCGAGGCGACCTTCGCCGGCACCCCGTCCTTGAGCCGCTTGAAGTCGATCTTGCGGTAGCGCCGCTTGGCGCCACCGCCGCGGTGACGAGCGGTGACGCGGCCGTTGACGTTGCGGCCGCCCGACTTCTTCAGCCCTTCGGTCAGCTTGCGCTCCGGCTCGGAGGCGGTCACCTGCTCCCGCAGGGGGTAGGTGGCGAAGCGGCGTCCCGGGCTGGTCGGTTTGGTCTTGCGGTTCGGCATCTCTCAGGTCTCCTAGGCGGTCTCGGCGCCCTCAAATAGCTCGATCCGTTCACCCGGCGCCAGCTGGACGATCGCCTTCTTCCAGGCGCGGGTGCGGCCTTTGGTCAGCCCGCGGCGCTTCGGCTTCGAGCGCACCTTCGCCGTCCGCACCCCGGCGACGTCGACCCCGAAGACCTCTTCGACCGCCTGCGCGATCTGGGTCTTGTGGGCGCGGTCGTCGACCCGGAAGGTGTACTTGCCCTCTGCGATCAGGGCGTAGCTCTTCTCCGAAATCACCGGGCGGATCAGGATCGTGCGCGCGTCCATCAGCTGAGCCTCTCCTTCAAGGTCTCCAGCGCGGTTTCGGAGAGCACAACCGCCGCGGCGCCGATCACGTCGGCGACCCCGGCCGCACCGACCTCGAGCACATGCGTGCGGGGCAGGTTGCGGAAGCTCTTCATCGCCCCGATCTCGTCGGCGGAGACGATGACCAGGAGCGGGTTCTTTGCGCCCCATTTGGCCAGCGCCTGCGAAGCGGTCTTGGTCGAGGGGGTCTCGAAGGTCGAAGCATCGAGGACGGCGACCGAGCCGCGCTCGGCGTGGACGGAGAGCGCCGAGCGCATCGCCCGCCGGCGCGCTTTGCGGTTGACCTTGACCGTGTACTTGCGCGGCTTCGGACCGAAGGCGACGCCGCCGCCGAACCGGTTGGGAACGCCGAGCGAGCCGACGCGGGCGCGCCCGGTGCCCTTCTGGCGCCAAGCCTTGGCGGTCGTGAAGGAGACCTCGCCGCGGGTCAGGGTCGAAGCGGTGCCGCGACGGCGCGCCGCGAGGTCCGCGCGCGCGGCCTCGTGCAGCAGCGACTGGTGGAAGGGCTCAGCGAAGAGCTCTTTCGGCAGGTCGGCTTTGGTCGTCTTGCCGAGAACGGCGGCTTTAGCCATCGGTCCTCACCTCGACGATCCCGTTGCGGGAGCCCGGCACCGAGCCCTTGATCAGGAGCAGGTTGCGCTCGGCGTCGACGTCGGCGATTTCCAGCCCCTTCTGGGTGACGCGCTTGTTGCCCATCTGGCCCGGCATCCGCATTCCTTTGAAGACGCGGGCGGGAAAGGCGCTGGCGCCGATCGAGCCCGGGGCGCGGACGTTGTGGGAGCCGTGGCTGACCGGGCCGCGGCTGAAGTTGTGGCGCTTGATCCCACCCTGGAAGCCCTTGCCGATCGAGATCCCGGCGACCTTCACCTTCTGGCCCGCCTCGAAGCCCTCGACGGTGACGTCGTCGCCGACCTTGGGGCCCTCCTCGGAGCCGAGGTCCTCGTCGCGGAACTCGACCAGGTGGCGCATCGGCGCGGCGCCCGCCTTCTTCAGGTGGCCTTCCTCGGCCTTGCTCAGCTTGCCCTGCTTGACCTCGCCGAAGGCGAGCTGCACGGCCTGGTAGCCGTCGCGCTCGGAGTCGCGGACGGCGGTGATCTTGCAGGGACCGGCTTCGATCACCGTCACGGGGACGACGGTTCCGTCCTCCTGGAAGACCTGCGTCATGCCGAGCTTCTTGCCGAGAATCGCCGCCACGGAGACACCTAGAGCTTGATCTCGATGTCGACGCCGGCGGGCAGCGAGTCCAGCCGCTGCAGCGAGTCGACGGTTTTCGGCGACGGCTGGAGGATGTCGATCAGCCGCTTGTGGGTGCGGATCTCGAAGTGCTCGCGCGAGTCCTTGTCCTTGAACGGCGAGCGGATCACGCAGTAGACGTTTTTCTCGGTCGGCAGCGGCACCGGGCCGGAGATCGTGGCGCCGGTGCGTTCGGCGGTCTCGACGATCTCGCGGGCAGCCCGATCGATGGCGTCGTGGTCGTACGCCTTCAGTCGGATCCGGATTTTCTGTGCCGCAATCGTTGCCACTTCGCTGCCGTCTCTCGTGTCTTTCTTTTTCTCGCTTTACCGCGCAAAGAGGGCGGGGCCCCATTTGGTGGGGCGCCGCCCCGGTCGTATGTCCTTTGCAGTTGTCTCTCCGCCGCGGGCGGAGCTGGGGCGGGCGGAGGGCCGCCCCCGGTCGTTACTCGGTGATCTCCGAGACGACCCCCGAGCCGACGGTGCGGCCACCCTCGCGGATGGCGAACCGCAGGCCCTGGTCCATCGCGATCGGCTGAATCAGCTCGATCGTCATCTCGACGTTGTCGCCCGGCATCACCATCTCGGTCCCCTCGGGAAGGTTGGCGATCCCGGTCACGTCGGTGGTCCGGAAGTAGAACTGAGGCCGGTAGCCGGAGAAGAACGGCGTGTGACGGCCACCCTCCTCCTTCTTCAGGCAGTAGACCTCGGCTTTGAACTTGGTGTGAGGGGTGATCGAGCCTGGCTTGCAGAGAACCTGGCCGCGCTCGATCTCCTCGCGCTTGGTGCCGCGCAGGAGGCAGCCGACGTTGTCGCCCGCCTGGCCCTCGTCGAGGATCTTGCGGAACATCTCGACACCGGTGACGGTGGTTTTGCTCGTCTCGGGGTGGATGCCGACGATTTCGACCTCGTCGCCGGTGTTGACGACCCCCTGCTCGATGCGGCCGGTGGCGACGGTGCCGCGGCCGGTGATCGAGAAGATGTCCTCGATCGGCATCAGGAAGGGCTTGTCGAGCTCGCGGACCGGCTCCGGGATGTAGGAGTCGAGGGCGGCGGCGAGCTCGAAGACGGCTTTCTGGGCCTCCTCGTCGCCTTCCAGAGCCTTCAGCGCCGAGCCTTTGATGATCGGCGTCTCGTCCCCCGGGAAGTCGTACTCCTTGAGCAGGTCCTTGACCTCCTCCTCGACCAGCTCGACCAGCTCTTCGTCGTCGACCTGGTCGATCTTGTTGAGGAAGACGACCACATGCGGAACGTTGACCTGGCGGGCGAGCAGGATGTGCTCGCGGGTCTGCGGCATGACGCCGTCGGCGGCGGAAACGACGAGGATCGCCCCGTCCATCTGCGCCGCACCGGTGATCATGTTCTTCACGTAGTCGGCGTGGCCCGGGCAGTCGACGTGGGCGTAGTGCCGGTTGTCGGTCTCGTACTCGACGTGCGAGGTCGCGATCGTGATCCCGCGTTCTTTCTCCTCCGGAGCGTTGTCGATCTCCTCGAAGCTATGCGCCTCGGCACCGCCCACGGTGGAGAGCGTTTTCGTGATCGCGGCCGTCAGCGTCGTCTTGCCGTGGTCGATGTGACCGA
Organism: Solirubrobacterales bacterium; assembly: GCA_035705945.1. Classification (GTDB taxonomy): domain Bacteria; phylum Actinomycetota; class Thermoleophilia; order Solirubrobacterales; family 70-9; genus VAYN01. Next base: position 11,562 of record DASSVR010000056.1, on the reverse strand, counting down.
TCGTGCCGACGTTCACGTGCGGCTTATCGCGCTCGAATTTCTCCTTGGACATCTCTCTCCGTTTCGCCTTTCGCAGTCGTGTTCTGTCTGGTCTAAGTGCTTGAGTCTCGTGGGCGGACTTTCCGCAGAAGCTTTCGCCTGCCTGCGGGCAACCTGGGAAATATAGCCAGGTTCAGCGCCCGTTCGCGGTTGGGCTCATGAGGCTGCACCAACCGGGTCTCCTGAGCGGTGCTCGACGATCTCCTCGGCGATGTTGCCGGGGACCTCCTCGTAGCGCTCGAACTGCATCGTGTAGGTCGCCCGGCCCTGGGTCATCGACCGCAGTTCGGTCGCGTAGCCGAACATCTCGCCGAGTGGGACGTAAGCCTGGACGGCGAGGGCGTTGCCACGCTGGTCCTGGCCCTGGACCTTGCCGCGACGCCGGGAGAGGTCGCCTATCACGTCGCCGAGGAAGTCCTCGGGCGTGACCACCTCGACCGCCATCACCGGCTCGAGCAGGACTGGGTTCGCCTTGCGCGCCCCCTCCTGGATCGCCATCGAACCGGCGATCTTGAAGGCCATCTCCGAGGAGTCGACGTCGTGGTAGGAGCCATCGACGAGTTCGACTTTGACGTCGACCATCGGGTAGCCGGCCTTGACGCCGTTTTCGAGCGCCTCGCGCATCCCCTGCTCGGCCGGGCCGATGAACTCGTTCGGGATCACGCCGCCCTTGATCTTGTCCTCGAACTCGAAGCCCGCCTCGGGCGCCGGCTCGAGGTTGATGACGACGTGGCCGAACTGGCCTCGGCCGCCGGTCTGGCGGACGAAGCGGGCCTCCACCTTCTCGACCCGCTTGCGGATCGTCTCGCGGTAGGCGACCTGTGGCTTGCCGACGTTGGCCTCGACTTTGAACTCGCGCAGCATCCGGTCGACGATCACCTCGAGGTGGAGCTCGCCCATCCCGTGGATCAGGGTCTGGCCGGTTTCCTCATCGGATTCGATGCGGAAGGTCGGGTCCTCCTCGCCGAGTCGGGCGAGGGCGTTCCCCATCTTCTCCTGGTCGGCTTTGGTCTTCGGCTCGATCGCGACGGCAATCACGGTCTCGGGGAATTCGATGCTCTCCAGCGCGATCGGGGCGTCAGGGGCGGCGAGGGTGTCGCCGGTACCGGTGTCCTTGAGGCCGACGCCGGCGCAGATGTCGCCCGCGTAGCACTCGTCGATCTCCTCGCGGCTGTTCGCGTGCATCATCAGCAGCCGTCCGATCCGCTCGGTCTTGCCGGTTTTCACGTTCAGCACCCGGCCGCCTTTCTCGAGCTTGCCCGAGTAGACGCGGAAGTAGGTGAGCTTGCCGACGTAGGGGTCGGACATGACCTTGAAGGCGAGGGCGGCGAAGGGGGCGCTGTCGCTGGCCTCGCGCTCGGCCTCGTTGGCTTCGGACTGGCCCTTGCCGGCGGGGACGACGCCGGTGACCGGCGGCACCTCGAGCGGTGAGGGCAGCAGTTCGACGATCGCGTCGAGCAGCGGCTGCACGCCCTTGTTCTTGAACGAGGTGCCGCAGAGAACCGGCGTCACCTCGGTGTCGAGGGTGGCGCGATGGAGCGAGGTGACCAGCTTCTCCCGCGGGATCTCTTCCTCGCCGAGGAAAGCCTCCATCAGCTCTTCGTCGTAGTCGGCGCAGGCTTCGATCAGCTGGGTCCGGTATTCCTCGGCCTGAGCCTGAAGATCGTCCGGGATCTCGATTTCGTCGTAGGCGGCGCCGAGCTCGTCGGTCCAGATCAGGCCCTTCATCTTGATCAGGTCGACGACGCCCTTGAAGTCTTCCTCGGCGCCGATCGGCAGCTGGATCGGCAGCGGGTTGGCCCCGAGCCGGTCCTTCATCGTCTGCACCGAGTTGAAGAAGTCGGCGCCGGTGCGGTCCATCTTGTTGATGTAGGCGAAGCGCGGGACGCCGTACTTGTCGGCCTGGCGCCAGACCGTCTCCGACTGGGGCTCGACGCCGGCGACGGCGTCGAAGACGGCGATCGCCCCGTCGAGGACGCGGAGGCTGCGCTCGACCTCGACGGTGAAGTCGACGTGGCCGGGCGTGTCGATGATGTTGATCCGGTGGTCCTTCCACTCGCAGGCGGTCGCTGCCGAGGTGATCGTGATCCCCCGCTCCTGCTCCTGTTCCATCCAGTCCATGACCGCGGCGCCCTCGTGGACCTCGCCCATTTTGTGGGTTCGCCCGGTGTAGTAGAGGATGCGCTCCGTCGTCGTCGTCTTACCGGCGTCGATGTGCGCCATGATCCCGATGTTCCGGGTTTTCTCCAGTGGAAAGCTGCGTGCCATGGTTCCTAAGTCGAGTAGTGGTGATAAGCCGCAAAAAAAGGCCCCTGGGGGCCCGGCGAAGCGTCCTGCAAAAAAACAGCAAAAACGGCCTGAGCGACGGGCGATGATAGCAGCGCTTCGCCGGCGCATCAGGACCCTGCCGGCGCGGCTGCGCAGATGGTCATGGCAGGCCGACCGGGTTGGCAACCGGGGGCTGGAGCGGGCCCACCCCCTGATGCTCGTCGCCTGGCATCGCCTATGGCTGGCGCTGCGGCGGAGTTGGGCCTGGCTGTGGCCGCGGCTGCGGCCTCTGCTGGCTCGTTTCTTCCGCGGCGTCGCGGCCGGCGAGCGAGCGGTCCGCAGGGCCGGGCGCACCTCGATCGGGGCGGCCACCGCCGCCAGCCGGGTCGTCACCCCCGGGCGCGCGGCCGCCGCCGTTCTGCTCGCGGCCGGCGCGCTCCTGATCGCCTCCCAGTTCATCGACTACCGCGGGGTGGAGATCGGGCAGCCGGGGTATGCCCGCACGCCCGACGCGGCGAAAGCACCGACGGTCGACGTACGCACCGCGGGTGACGCGCACTCCTACCTGCTGGTGCCGATCGGGGGCCTGGCGATGGCCCTCGGCCTGCTGGCGCTGCGCCGCGAGCGCCGTAGCCTCGGCCTGCTGGTCGCGGCCCTCGGGCTCTTGTCTCTAGCCGTCATTCTCTTGGTCGATCTCCCGAACGGGCTCGACGAGGGGGCTCAGACCTCGCGCTTCGCCGGCGCCTCGGCGGTGCTCGAGGACGGGTTCTACGCCGAGCTGGCCGCGGCCGGAGGGATGGTTTTCGCCGGACTGCTCTACTATGCGCGGCCGTGCCGAATACGAATCAGCTCGTCAGGAAGGGCCGCAAGCGCCCGAAGAAGAAGACCACTACGCCGGGCCTCAAGTCGGGCCAGGGTCGCAAGAAGCGCGTAGCCGCCCCGCAGCGGCGCGGCGTCTGCACCCGTGTCGCCACGGTCACCCCGAAGAAGCCGAACTCGGCCCTGCGCAAGATCGCCCGTGTGCGCCTGACCAACGGCATGGAGGTCACCACCTACATCCCCGGCGAGGGGCACAACCTGCAGGAGCACTCCGTGGTCCTGATCAGGGGTGGTCGCGTCAAGGACCTGCCGGGCGTCCGCTACAAGGTCGTTCGCGGCACCCTCGACGCCGCCGGCGTCTCCGACCGCAAGCAGGCCCGCTCCCGCTACGGCGTCAAAGCTTCGTAATGCCCCGCCGCTCCGCCGCACAGATTCGGCCGATCGAGCCGGACGCCCGCCACCGCAACCGCCTCGTCCAGCAGGTGATCAACAAGGTGATGGTCGACGGCAAGAAGAGCCTTGCCGAGCGGATCGTCTACGACAGCCTCGCGATCGTCGGCGAGCGCAGCGGCGAAGATGCGGTCGAGGTCCTGGAGTCGGCGATCAAAACGCTGACCCCGGTCTTGGAGGTCCGCTCCCGCCGCGTCGGCGGCGCCACCTACCAGGTTCCTGTCGAGGTCCCAGCCCGCCGCGCCCGCACTCTCGCCGTCCGCTGGCTGGTCCAGTTCGCCCGCCAGCGCCGCGAGTACTCGATGGCCGAGCGCCTCGCCGCTGAGATCCTCGACGCCAACCAACAGCAAGGCAGCGCCTGGAAGCGGAAGGACGACATCTACCGCATGGCGCAAGCGAATAAAGCGTTTGCGCATTACCGCTGGTAGAGGGGCCTAAACCACTTCTCGCCGTCGACATCGACGGCGTCATCAGCCTCTTCGGCTTCGAGGAGCGGCCGTCTCATACGCAGTTCCAGATGGTCGACGGAGTGCCGCATTGCATCTCGCTGGCGGCGGGGTCGCGGCTGCTGCGTCTCTCGGAGAGCTTCGAGCTCGTCTGGGCGAGCGGCTGGGAGGACAAGGCGAACTTCTACCTCCCCCACCTGCTCGGCCTGCCGGAGCTGCCGCACGTCTCCTTCGACGTGATGCCGAGCAGCGGCGGCGCCCACTGGAAGCTGGCAGCGATGGAGGCCTACTGCGGCGCCCGGGCGATCGCCTGGATCGACGACAACTTCGACCCCAGCTGCTACGAGTGGGCGGAGCGGCGGGAGGCGCCGACGCTGCTGGTCCCGACCGAGCCCCACCTGGGCCTGGAGGAGGCGCACGTCGACGCGTTGAACGCCTGGGCCAGCGGTCTACACTGAACCGATGGAGGGATTCCTGCCGATCTTCTTCCTGCTCGTGGTCCTGAAGATCCCGGTTCTTGCCTCGCTGTGGCTCGTCTGGTGGGCCGGGCGGCAGTACACGGAACCGGAAGGCGCGAGCGAGGATTCGGGCGGCGGCTTCAAGCGGCGACCGCGGCCGAAGCTGCCGCGGGGGCCGCGGCGTGGGCCACACGGAGGCGGCGCGGCGGCGGAGCTGGCGCCCTGTCCGCCCGGCGGGCGCACCCGCGCCGTCAGGCCGGCTGTACCCGCTTTCTCTCCCGCCGGATCTCACGCAGGTAGGGATGGAAGTCGACCTCGACGGTATGACGCTTAGAGGCAACGAACCGCTTCCCCATCTTCTTTTCCTCGCGCGCGATCTCCCGCTTCATCTCCCCCGCCGGTGGTAGCGCCGCCCGCCCGCCAAGCAGGTCGGCGACCCATTCGGACTGTGCCTCGGCCAGGGGCATGATCGGGCCGAAGGGCTGGATGAAGCCGATGAAGTAAAGCCCCGGGCGCTCGACCGAGACCACCCGCCGGAAAAGCGGCAGCCGGTTGTCCGGGGCGGAGAAAACCTTCGGGTCGAAAAACGGGAAGGTGATCCTGTAGCCGGTGCAGTAGACGACGAGGTCGACCTCCTCCTCGCTGCCGTCGGCGAAGCGAACGGTGCGGCCGCCTCTGAAGCGGTCGATGTTCGGCTTGACCGTGATGTCGCCGTGGCCGAGCCGTGGCAGCAGCTCCGAGGAGACCGTCGGATGGGCCTCGAAGAGCTTGTGGTCGGGCTTGGGCAGCCCGTAGGTGGTCATGTCGCCCGCGGCAATCTCGAGCCCGCGCATCGCGAAGAAGCGCTGCACCGAGAAGGGAAGGAGGGAGAAGATCGGGTTCGAGAGCTCGTCGAGCGGCTTGCCGTTCATGTACTTGGGGAGGACGTAGGCGCCGCGGCGGACCGCGAGGAAGGTCTTCTCGGCGATTCGCGAGGACTCGACGGCGATGTCGGTCGCCGAGTTGCCGAGGCCGAGGACGAGCACCCGCTTGCCCCGAAGCACGTCCGGCTCGCGGTAGTGGTGAGCGTGCATTTGCTCCCCCTCGAACTCCTCCGAGCCGGGGAAGGCGGGTTCCGGCCAGCGCGGGTCCCAGTGGTGGCCGTTGGCGACGAGAACGGCCCGGTAGCGCTCGCTGTGCTCGGCGCCGCCGGGACCCTTGGTGGTGACGACCCAGGCGCCGTCCGCCGGCTCGACCTTCACCACCTCCGTCTGGAAGCTGATCTTCTCCCGCAGACCGAAGTGATCGACGAATTCGTCGAAATACGCCGCCATCTGGAAGTGGTCGGGATAGTCCGGATAGTGATCGGGCATCGGCATCGTCTTGAACGCCATCACCCGCCGCGAGGTGTTGATGTGCAGCGAGCGATAGGCCGACGACATCCCGTTGTCGTTTTCGTAGCGCCAGTTGCCGCCGACGTGGGAGCCCTTCTCGAAGCAGTCGAAGGGAATCCCCCGCGCATCCAGCACCTGCGCCGCGGTGATGCCGGAGCTGCCGGCGCCGATGATGCAGACCTTCTCAGGCATGGCTGGAATCTATAGAACCTGGCTGCCTAGCCAAGTAGAGAGCCGAGATGAGCCAAAAGGCACCGAGGGCCGGAAGTGGTGGCTTCCAACCCTCGGTGTCAAGGAGAAATGAAGTACCTCAAGATGAAAACTCTTGACTTATCTTGGGGTAGCGCTTATTTACCCACTTCTAACGAATCGACACATCCGTAACTACCCCTACCCGCGGGTTCCTTGAACTACCGACCGGAAGTTGCGGGAAAAGTGGGGGGCAGAACCCCCCGCTTATCCGCTATTTAGCTTCTTCGGAGCTGGACTCGATCTCCTGCGCGAGCTCCTCGAGCTCCTCCGCGAAGGAGGTGCCGAAGCCCTCGACCGGGGCCTCGACCCCGTCGACGCCGAGTTCGGCGGCGAGCTCGTCGTCCTCCAGCAGGTCCTCGTCGCTCGGCGGTTCGATCGGTTCGGCCGGCTCGATCGCGACCGTCCGGTAGTGCTTGAGGCCGGTTGCAGCCGGGATCAGCTTACCTATGATCACGTTCTCCTTCAGCCCGACCAGGCGGTCCCGTTTGCCCTCGAGGGCGGCGTCGGTGAGCACCTTGGTCGTCTCCTGGAAGGAGGCGGCCGAGAGGAAGGACTCGGTCGCCAACGAGGCCTTGGTGATCCCGAGGATGACCTCCTCGCCTTTGGCCGGAGTCCCGCCCTCTTCCTTGATCTTTTTGTTGATCCGTTTGAGGTTGCCGCGATCCTCCAACTGGCCGGGAAGGAGAGCGGTCGAGCCCTTCGACTCGATCCTTACCTTCTTCAGCATCTGGCGTGCAATCAACTCGATGTGCTTGTCGTTGATGTCGACGCCCTGGGCGCGATAAACCTTCTGCACCTCGGCCACGAGGTAGAGCTCAGTCGCCGTGCGCCCGCGGATCGCCAGCAGGTCGGCCGGGTAGAGCGAGCCTTCGTTCAGCTGCTCCCCGATCTCGACCCGATTGCCGTCGGCGACGTGCAGGCGGGTCCGCAGGGGGAAGCTGTAGGAGTGCTCCTCGCCGCCCGACTCGGTGACGATCACTTTCAGCGCTTTGTCGGTTTCCTCGATCGAGACCTTGCCAGCGGCCTCCGCCATCTGCGCCAGGCCCTTCGGTTTGCGCGCCTCGAAGAGCTCGACGATCCGCGGCAGGCCCTGGGTGATGTCCTGGCCGGCGACGCCTCCGGTGTGGAAGGTACGCATCGTCAGCTGGGTCCCGGGCTCGCCGATCGACTGCGCGGCGATGATCCCGACCGCGTCGCCGATGTCGACCGTCGACCCGGTCGCCGGGGAGATCCCGTAGCAGGAGCGGCATACGCCTGACTCGGCCTCGCACTTGAGCGCCGAGCGGACCGGCACCTTTATCTCGTCGTCGCCGAAGGCCTCGGCGATCTCCTCGACGTCGGCGTGGGTGATCTCCTGGTTGCGCTTGAGCAGCTCGCGACCGCGTTTCGTCTCGAGCTTTTTCGCCGCCAGGCGGCCGATCAGGTTGTCGTTGAGCGACCCGTCGTCCTTGCGCAAGTCCATCTCGATGTGGTCTTTGGTCTTGCAGTCCTCCTCGCGGACGATCACGTCCTGGGCGACGTCGACGAGGCGGCGGGTGAGGTAGCCGGAGTCGGCCGTCCGCAGCGCCGTGTCGGCGAGGCCCTTTCGGGCGCCGTGGGTGGAGATGAAGTACTCGAGGACCGAGAGACCCTCCATGAAGTTGGCCTTGATCGGCCGCTCGATGATCTCCCCTTTCGGGTTGGCCATCAGGCCGCGCATCCCGGCCAGCTGGCGGATCTGTTTGAACGATCCGCGGGCACCCGAGTTGGCCATCATGAAGATCGGATTCAGCTCTTCGAGGTTGTCCTCCATCGCCTGCGCGACCTCGTCGGTGGCGCGGTTCCAGTGGGCCGTCACAGCCTCGTGACGCTCCTCGGCCGTTATGTAGCCTTCGTCGTACTGCTGCTGGATCGCTTCGGTCTCCTTCTCGTAGCGATCGAGGATCTCCGGCTTCTCCGGCGGCGACACCACGTTGTTCTTCGAGACCGTGATCCCGGCCTGGGTCGCGTAGTGGAAGCCGAGGTCCTTGAAGGCGTCCAGCACCTGCGAGACCGCGGGCGCGCCGTAGGCCTCGACCAGGTCGGAGACCATCTGGTTGATGTCTTTCTTCTTCAGCGAGCGGTTGACGAACTCGTACTGCTCGGGATCGAAGTCGTCTTCCAGCGCTTCGGCAAGGGCGCGCTCGATCTTTTCGTTGAAGATGATCCGCCCGACCGTGGTCAGGAAGTGCTCGTGCCCGGCGCGGCGGAACTCCGCCTTGTCGTGCAGTTTGCAGCCGCCGTTCTCGTAGACGAGCTCGGCCTCCTGAGCGGAGCGGAAGACGTGGACCTTCGGCCCGGCGCCGTTGGTGCCTTTGCCGACCTTGAGTTCCTCGTCCATCTGCGCCAGCTCGTCCGCTTCGGGCCCGTAGGTCAGGTAGTAGATGCCGAGCACCATGTCCTGGGTTGGGGTCGCCAGCGGCGCCCCGTGGGCCGGGGAGAGGATGTTGTTGGCCGACAGCATCAGGATCCGCGCCTCAGCCTGGGCCTCGGCGGAGAGCGGCACGTGGACCGCCATCTGGTCGCCGTCGAAGTCGGCGTTGAAGGCGTGGCAGACCAGGGGGTGAACCTGGATCGCCTTGCCCTCGACGAGGACGGGTTCGAAGGCCTGAATGCCTAGACGGTGCAGGGTCGGCGCCCGGTTGAGCAGGACCGGGTGCTGGTGGATGACTTCCTCCAGCACGTCCCAGACCTCCGGGATCATCGACTCGACCATCTTCTTCGCGGCCTTGATGTTCTGGACCGCTTTGCGCTCGACCAGCTGGGCCATGATGAACGGCTTGAAGAGCTCGAGCGCCATCAGCTTCGGCAGGCCGCACTGATGCAGCCGCAGGTTCGGGCCCGAGACGATCACCGACCGGCCCGAGTAGTCGACCCGCTTGCCGAGCAGGTTCTGGCGGAAGCGGCCCTGCTTCCCCTTCAGCATGTCGGAGAGTGACTTCAGCGGCCGGTTGCCGGGCCCCGTGACCGGGCGCCCGCGGCGGCCGTTGTCGAACAGCGCGTCGACGGCCTCCTGCAGCATCCGCTTCTCGTTGTTGACGATGATCTCGGGCGCGCCGAGGTCGAGCAGCCTTTTCAGCCGGTTGTTTCGGTTGATCACCCGGCGGTAAAGGTCATTGAGGTCGGAGGTCGCGAAGCGCCCGCCGTCCAGCTGCACCATCGGGCGCAGCTCCGGTGGGATCACCGGCACCGCGTCGAGGATCATCCAGTCGGGCTTGTTGTCGGAGTTGAGGAAGGCGGAGGCGACCTTCAGTCGCTTCACCGCGCGGGCCTGTTTCTGGCCTTTGGAGCTGTTGATGATTTGCTCCAGTTCCTCGCACTCGGCGGCGAGGTCAACCTGCTCGAGCAGATCGCGCACTGCCTCGGCGCCCATGCCGCCCCGGAAGTACTCGCCCCAGCCGAAGGGAGAGCCGAAGCGATCCTTGAGCTCACGGAAGACCGTCTCGTCGTTGATGACGTCCTTCGGCTTCATCTCCGTGAAGATCTTCCAGACCTCCTGCATGCGCTCCGCGGCCTCTTCCAGGTAGGCCTCGGTGTCGCCGATCTCCGCGTCGAACTGCTTGCGCAGTTCTTTGATCATTTTGGTGCGGTCTTCGTCTTTGAGCTTCCGCAGCTGCGCGGCGGTCAGTTTCAGGGAGTCCGCCCAGATGTGGTCTTCGTCGTCGAACTTGTCCTGGCTGCCGCCCTCCAGGTAGGCGATCCGGCGCTCCAGCGACTCGTTCAGCTCCTGAGTCCTTTTCTGCTTTTCGGCCTCGTAGGAGTCGACGACTTTCTTGACCTCTTTCTCCAGCTTCCCGACGTCTTTGTCACGGGCCTCCTCGTCGACCCAGGTGACCATCGAGGCGGCGAAGTAAAGGACCTTCTCCAGCTCTTTCGGCGCCATGTCGATCAGGTAGCCGATCCGGCTCGGGACGCCCTTGAAGAACCAGATGTGGGAAACCGGCGAGGCGAGATCGACGTGCCCCATCCGCTCGCGACGGACCTTGGAGCGGGTCACCTCGACGCCGCAGCGCTCGCAGACAATGCCCTTGTAGCGGACGCGCTTGTACTTGCCGCAGTAGCACTCCCAGTCCTTGGTGGGACCGAAGATCCGCTCGCAGAAGAGCCCGTCTTTCTCGGGCTTCAGCGTCCGGTAGTTGATCGTCTCGGGCTTCGTGACCTCGCCCCAGCTCCAGGAGCGGATCTTTTTCGAAGACGCGAGCCCGATCTCGATCGCGTCGAAATTATTGATGTCGATCATCAGTCCTCCACCTCGGCCGGCGCGGCCTCTTCGGCCGGCGCGGCGCCATCACCGTCAGTTCCGCCCTCGCCCTCGGCAACCACCTGCTCCTCCTGCTCGTCCGCGGCTCCGTTGGAGGAGTCGGCGCGGACGCCGGTCAGGTCCATGCCCAGCTCCTCGGCGGCTTTCAGCAGGTCGTCTTCCTCGTCGGAGATCTCCACGTCGCCCCCTTCGGAGACGACGTTGGCGTCGAGCGAGAGGCTCTGGATCTCCTTCAACAGAACTTTGAAGGACTCCGGGATCGAGGGCTCGGGGATGTTCTCGCCCTTGACGATCGCCTCGTAGGCCTTGACGCGCCCAACCGTGTCGTCGGACTTGACCGTCAGCATCTCCTGCAGGGTGTAGGCGGCGCCGTAGGCCTCCAGCGCCCAGACCTCCATCTCGCCGAAGCGCTGGCCGCCGAACTGCGCCTTGCCGCCCAGCGGCTGCTGGGTGACCAGCGAGTACGGCCCGGTCGATCGGGCGTGGATCTTGTCGTCGACCAGGTGCAGCAGCTTGAGGATGTACATGTAGCCGACCGTCACCTTGCCCTCGTAGGGCTCGCCGGTGCGGCCGTTGTAGAGCTGCGCCGTGCCCGAGGCGCGGGCCCCGGGCCGGGCGCTCTTGTCGACGCCGAGGTCGATGCCGCGATCGGCGTTTTCCTCGCTCCAGGAGACGAGCGCGTCGTCGACGTCCTGCACCGTGGCGCCGTCGAAGACCTGGGTCGCCACGTAGACCCGGCCATCGCCGTCTTTGGAGTGCGCCTGCTTGTAGGCATCGGAGCCGTCGTCGTACCAGCCGTTCGCCGCGACCCAGCCGAGATGGGTCTCGAGGATCTGGCCGATGTTCATCCGGCTCGGCACGCCGAGCGGGTTGAGGATGACGTCGACGGGGGTCCCGTCGGCCAGGTGCGGCATGTCCTCCTCGGGCACGATCTTCGAGATCACACCCTTGTTCCCGTGGCGGCCGGCGAGCTTGTCGCCCTCGGCGATCTTGCGCTTGGTCGCGACGTAGACGCGGACCAGGTCGTTGACCCCGGGCGGCAGGTCGTCGCCGTCGTCGCGGCTGAAGGTGAGGACGTCGATCACGACGCCGCCCTCGCCGTGCGGCACTTTCAGCGAGGTGTCGCGGACCTCGCGCGCCTTCTCCTTGAAGATCGCGCGGATCAGCTTCTCCTCGGC
>DASSVR010000055.1:0-18111 GCA_035705945.1 Solirubrobacterales bacterium | reverse complement strand
GAGTGTCTGGAGAGGGCCTCCCGCCTCCTCCTACTCGATCGGCTCGAATTCTCCGGTTTCTGGGTCGACAGTTGGGAAGCTGCCGGTTTCTAGCTCTTGCTCGACGCCGCGGTTGATCTCCTGCAGCTCGGGTTCGGGTTGGCCGACCTGGCGGCGGAGGGTGACTAGCTGGCGTAGGCGGGTTTGGCGCAGCTTGAGGATCTCCAGCACCTCGACCAAGTAAACGCTGGCCGCGAGGGCCATGGCGCCGAAGACCGCCATCACCGCCGTCCAGAGCGCGTCGAAGTTGCCGTGGTCGTCGCTGTAGGGGACGAAGCGGAGCGCCAGGGCCAGCATCGCCATCACGAAGGTCCAGCCGTAGAGGTAGAGGAGGGTGCGTCGCTGCGAAAAGCCGATGTCGGCCATCCGGTGGTGGAAATGCCAGCGGTCGGCTTTGTAGATTGGCCGGCGGTATTTGAGCCGCTTGGCGACGACGAAGCCGGTGTCGAGGATCGGCACCGCGAGGATGATCAGCGGCAGGAAGAGGGCGATCGCGGCGTTGGTCTTCAGCGCCCCCTGCACCGCCACCGCCCCCAGCAGGTAGCCGAGCAGGTTGGAGCCGGTGTCGCCCATGAACGTGCTGGCCGGGGGGAAGCCCCAGCGCAGGTACCCGAGGGCGCCGCCGGCAGTGAGCGCCGCGAGGACCCCGGCCGCGGTGCGGTCGAGCGAGAGGGCGATCGTGGCGAGGGTGAGGCCGGAGATCACGGCGACGCCGGCCGCGAGCCCGTCTACGCCGTCGATCAGGTTGATCACGTTGATCACGGCGACGATCCCGATCACCGTGCCTACGTCGCCCAGGTGGACGACGCCTCCCCACGGCAGCGTCAGCAGGTCGACCGTGCCAGGGGTGAGGCGGCCGAAGAACGGGAAGGTGAATTCGTCGACCGTGACCCCGGCCGAGACCGGGATCACGACCGCGGCGACCTGACCGAGGAGCTTCAGCGCCGCCGGCAGGTCGAAGACGTCGTCGAGGAAGCCGACCAGGGCGATCGCGACGGCGCCGATCAGAATCGCGTGGCTTTCGCCGTCGTTTGGGAGCCAGATGAGGCCCGCGACGAGGACGCCGCCGAGGATCCCCAGCCCGCCGAGCTTCGGCGTCGGCGCGACGTGCAGCGAGCGCTCGTTGGGCTGGTCGATCGCGCCGACGCGGACCGCGAGCCGCTTGGTCAGCGGCACCAGCAGCAGGGCGAGGAGGCCGGCCACCAGGAAGGCGAGGAGCGCGTCCAGGTCAGTTGGCATAGCGGTCGAACCAGAGAGTAAGCGCCATCAGTCCCCAGATCTGACGGCTCAGGTCCTCGCGGCCGGAGATATGGCGATCGAGAACGGGGGTGACGGCAGCGGGGTCGAGTAGGCCCTGGCGCTCCAGCGCGCTCGGCGCCAGCACCTCGCGCGCGAAGGGCTCCAGCGGCCCGCGCAGCCACGCCGCCAGCGGGATCGAGAACCCCTGCTTGCGTCCTTGGACGATCTCCTTCGGCAGCAGCGGCTCCAGCGCTCGGCGCAGCAGGCGCTTCTTGGCTAAGCCGCGCACTTTCATTCGCGTCGGCAGCGAGAAGGCGAACTCGGCGACCTTAGGATCGAGGAACGGGACCCGGAGCTCCAGCGAGTGGGCCATGCTGAGCCGGTCGGTCTTGACCAGCAGGTCGTCGACCAGGTAGATGCCGAGGTCGACGTCCTGCATCCGCGCCAGCGGCTCGGCGCCGGCGGTTTCCGCGTAGCGCTCGCGGTAGAGGTCGAGGGGATCCCAGACGGAGGCGCCGGGACCAGCCAGCTCGGCCCGCGCCTGGGGCGAAAAGATCTCCTTCCAGCCGTGGTGACGCTCCAGCGGCGGCAGGGCGGCGGCGCGGGCGAAGCGCTTGGCTTTGTAGTCGAAGCCGACCCGCTCATGGCGGCTCGGCAACGCCTCGGCCAGCGGCCTCGCCAGCGGCGCGAGGCGGCCGACGCGGCGGGCGAGGAGGTCGGCGACGTAGGTGTAGTAGCCGCCGAAGAGCTCGTCGCCGCCCTCGCCGGAGAGGGCGGTCTTGACGTGCTCAACGGCGAGCTGGGAGACGAGGTAGGTGGGCAGCGCCGAGGAGTCGCCGAAGGGCTCGTCGAACGCCTCGACCAGCCTCGGCAGCAGCTCGACAGCGTCAGGGCGCAGAATCAGCTCATGGTGGTCGGTGCCGTAGCGCTCGGCGACCAGGCGGGCGCGGGAGAGCTCGTCGAAACCCGCCTCCTCGAACCCGATCGAGAAAGTCCGCAGGGGTTCGCCGGCGTGGGCGCTGGCGAGGGCGGCGATCCCACCTGAGTCGACGCCACCGGAGAGGAGAACACCGACCGGAACGTCGGCGACGAGGTGGGCGCGGACGCTGTCATCGAGGACCTCGCGCAACTCCGCCGCCAGCTCCGCCGCCGACTCGCGGCGCGGTTCCTCCCCCGGCACCGGCCCAGGCCGCGCGAAGCGCCGCAGGGAAACAGCGCCCCCCTCCCACGTCAGCAGGTGCCCGGGGAGCAACTTGCGCGCCTCGGCGAAGATCGTCAGCGGGGCGGGGACCGAGTTGAAGGCGAGGTAGGCGGAGACCGCCTTCGGGTCGATCTCGCGCGAGAAGCCGGGCAGCTCCAGCATCGCCTTCAGCTCCGAGGCGAAGGAGAGGCCGCCCTCGGCGAGGCGGTAATAGAGCGGCTTGATCCCGAAGCGGTCGCGGGCGAGGAGGAGCCGCTGCCGCCGCTCGTCCCAGAGGGCGATCGCGAACATCCCCCGCAGACGCTCCACGAAGCTGTCCCCGTGCTCCTCGTAGAGGTGGACGAGGACCTCGGTGTCGCAGTCGGTGGCGAAGCGGTGCCCGCGCCCCTCCAGCTCCCGCTTCAGCTCGCGGTAGTTGTAGATCTCGCCGTTCTGGACGACGACGGCGCTGCCGTCCTCGTTGGCGATCGGCTGGTGGCCGTAGTCGAGGTCGATGATCGAGAGCCGCCGCGCGGCCAGCGCGGCCGGTCCCTCGGCGTAGATGCCGTCGTCGTCAGGCCCTCGGTGGACCAGCCGACCGCTCATCCGCGCCACCGCCTCGAGGTCGGGGGCTCCCTCTCGCTCGCCGGCGACGACGCCGCAGATGCCGCACATGGGCGGCAGTCTCGCAGCCGGTCAGGAGGTCGGCTGCCCCCGGCCCATGACCTTGGCCACGGTCGCCAGCAGGACCTGGAAGTAGAGGGAGACCGAACGGTCGGCGATGTACTCCATGTCGTGGGCGAGCTTGTCGGCCCAGGTCTCCTCGCGGGTGATCCGCGTCTGGGCGAAGCCGGTGACGCCGGGGCGGACGACCAGGCGCTGCCAGTACTGGGGGATCTCGCGGCAGAGCTCGGCGAAGAAGGCGGGGCGGATCGGGCGCGGGCCGACAATCGACATGTCGCCGCGGAGCACGTTCCAGAGCTGCGGCACCTCGTCGAGGTGGATCTTGCGGAGGATGCCACCGATCCGGGTCCGCTCTTCCTCAGTCCGCCGGGTCAACTCCTCGCCGTAATAGGGACCGAGGCGGGTCTCAGCGTCCGGCTTCAGGGTGCGGAACTTGTACATCCAGAAAAGGTGACCGGCCTTGCCGACGCGGGCGCCCCGGTAGAGGACCGGCCGGCCGGAGTCGATCGCGATGAGCATCGCGACCAGGGCCAGCAGCGGCGAGAGCATCAGCAGGATAGAAGCTGAGATGAGGACGTCGAGCGCCCGCAGGACGGGGTCGATCGGGCGCGGATCGCCGTCGGCCGCGGGCGCGACGAGTTCTTCGAGGCCTGGCTCGGCCTCGGGCAGCTCGCTCAGGAGCGGGTTACGGGATGAGGCTCTTCGCGCAATGGTGAGGCTCCGACGGTACCGAGGATGGTCTCTACCAGCAGGGCGGGGTCGCGGCGGGTCGGCGTCGCTTCGGCGCCGCGTTTGTGCAGCTCCAGCGCCCGCGGATCGGTCAGCGGGCGCAGCCGGCCGGAGCGGATCAGCGCTTCGTCGACGCCGCCGAGGCGGCCGCCGTAGGTCGTGTAGACGGGAGTGCCGAGGGCGGCGGCCTCGCGGTTCATCGTCCCCCCGGCGGAGAGCACAAGGTCGGCGAGGGCGACCAGGCTCTGGGCCTCGACGGCCCCCTCGGGAACGATCACCGAGGGGAGACGCAGCCGGTTGATGAACTCGCGCTGCGCCTGCGTGCGGGGCAGGACCACGGCGTGGACCTCGCTGTCACAACCGAGGCGGTCGAGGACCTTGGGAAAGAGCGGGTTCGACTTGCGGTGGTAGAGCGAGACATCGGGGGGCGGACGGACGATCACCACCACGCGCGCCTCGTCGACCGAGAGGCGGCGCAGCGCCTCTGCATCCGGATGGAAGTCGTATAGGTAGTACTCCTCCTTCAGGCCCGGATAGGGGAAGTGCTTCTCCGCGGTAACGCCGAACCGGCGCAGCCGATCCAGCGGCACCGCGTCGGGGAACATCACCCGCCGGGCGAGGCGGCAGCCGATCCGGTGCTGGGTGACCGCGTACTCGTAGTCGTGCATGTTGGCCTCGGGAATGCCGAGCGCCTTCGCGGCGATCGCGAGGTCGTTGGAACCGTGGGCGAGCGCCAGGTCGAAGCCGCGGCCGCGGCCGAACCGCAGCATGCCGCTGCTGCGCGCCGCGAGGTTGAGGGCCTTGCGCAGCCGTGAGGCGCCGCCGTGGCGTCCAATCGGCGTGTGCGGGATCCCGTGCAGGTCGAGCAGCTGTTGCGTCTGCGCGTAGTCCCGCGAGGTGATCTCGACGTCATGGCCTTCGGCTTCGAGGCGCTCGATGATCGGCCGCAGCACAAGCACGTGCGCGGGAGCAGACATGTCGACCCAGATTTTCATGGCCGCGGTTGGCCTACGAGGCGCTCAGGCGCTGGCGAGGGCAAGCTCCGGATACAGCGGGTAGCGGTCCATCAACGCGCCGGTACGCTCGGAGAGAGCGGCCTTCTCCGAGTCGAAGTCCCCGCCGAGGGCGGCGACGATGACCTCGGCGATCTCGGTCATCTCCTCCTCGCCCATGCCGCGGGTCGTCAGCGCGGGGGTGCCGATTCGGAGCCCTGAGGGGTTCATCGGAGGCCGCTCGTCGAAGGGGATCGCGTTGCGGTTGACCGTGATCCCGACCTCCTCCAGCCGGTCCTCCGCGGTCTGGCCGTCGAGGCCGGTCGGCGTGAGGTCGACGAGGACGAGGTGGACGTCGGTGCCGCCGCTGATCACTGGGACGCCACCTGCTTCGAGGCCGGCCGCCAACGCCCGGGCGTTGGCGATCGTCTGCCGCTGCCGCTGCCGGAATTGCTCGCTGGAGGCGATCTGGAGGGCGACCGCCTTGGCGGCGATCGTGTGCATCAGCGGACCTCCCTGCTGGCCCGGGAAGACGGCTTTGTCGATCGCTTTCGCGTGCTCCTCCCGGCAGAGGATCATGCCGCTGCGGGGGCCGGCCAGCGTCTTGTGGATCGTGGTGGTGACGACATCCGCGTGCTCGACCGGGTTTGGGTGCTCGCCGGCGGCGACGAGACCGGCGAAGTGCGCCATGTCGACCATCAGCTTCGCCCCGACCGAATCGGCGACCTGGCGGAAGGCAGCGAAGTCGAGCTGGCGCGGGTAGGCCGACCAGCCGGCGACGATCAGCGCCGGCTTGTGCTCGTTCGCGAGGCGCTCGACCTCCTCCATGTCGACCCGGTAGTCCTCGCGGCTGACGTGGTAGGGCACCGGGTTGTAGAGCTTGCCGCTGACGTTGATCTTCATCCCGTGGCTGAGATGGCCGCCATGGTCGAGGGCGAGGCCGAGGAAGGTGTCGCCCGGTTCGAGCAGCGCCATGTAGACGGCGTTGTTGGCCTGGGCTCCGGCGTGCGGCTGGACGTTCGCGTGCTCGGCGTCGAACAGGGCCTTGGCACGGTCGATCGCCAATTGCTCGGCGACGTCGACCTCCTCGCAGCCGCCGTAGTAGCGGCGCCCGGGATAGCCCTCGGCGTACTTGTTGGTCAGCACCGAGCCGACCGCCTCGAGCACCGCCTGGGGCACGAAGTTCTCCGAGGCGATCATCTCCAGCGTCCGCTGCTGGCGCCGCAGCTCGGCGTCGAGGACCGCGGCGATCTCGGGATCGACCTCGGCGAGCGGGGCGCTCTGGAAGTTGTCCGGCAATTCGGCCATGGACGGCCGACGATAGCAACGGCCATGGATAGTCTGGGCGCCCTTGAGAGCCCGCCTCCCCCTTCTTCTGCTGCCCCTCGCGATGGTCCTGGCGCTGCCTTCCGGCGCCGCGGCCGCTGTGGACAACCCCTGCATCGGGCAGGGGGCCGGTCTGCTCCTTTGCCCCAACCTGCGGATCGGCCCGCCGACCGAGATCTACGCGCAGAAGGTGGGCGACCAGGTGCTGCTGCGGGCGACCAGCGACGTCCGCAGCCGCGGCCGCGGACCGATGGAGCTGCGCGGCCGCCGCGATGGCTGGCACAGCATGCAGACCAACCAGCGCATCTACAAGGTCGGCGGTGGCCACATCACGCTGCCGAGCAAGGCGAAGCTGCACTTCACCGATGTCGGCACCTTCTTCGGCGGCTCCTACTGGAAGGTCCACCAGCTCGCCAACTTCGAGCTGCGCCGCATCGGCCCGGCCGGCGAGGTTGGGCCCGTCCTCCGCACCAGCCCCAAGCTCAACTACTGCCTGCGCGACCTGACCAGGACCCGGGCCGGCCGTCGTTCGCCGCCGCGGCGGGTATATCCCGGTTGCAACCAGGACCCCTTCCGCGACCGCGTCGCGCTCGGCACCTCGGTCGGTTGGTCAGATATCTACCCGGCCGCCTACCCGAAGCAGTGGATCGAGGTCTCGGGGTTGCGCGGCTGCTTCATCTACCGAATGATCGTCGACCCGAAGGAGCTCCTCTTCGAGTCGAACGAGAAGGACAACATGGCGCAGCGCAAGGTCCGCCTCCCCTACCGGGGCGAACCGGGCTGCTGAGGATCAACCGAGCCCGACCGAGGCCAGCTTGCTGGCGACGTCGCCGGGCGAGAGGGCGCCGTCCCGGAGGATCCGCCAGAAGTCGTCCTCCTCGATCGCGGCGACGTCGACGACCGTCGACGGCAGACCGGGCAGCTCGCCGCCGTCGATCGCTAGGTCAGCGCCGTCGCGGATCGACTCCGGAACGTCCTCGAAGCGAGCCGGCGGCGGCTCGCCGCTGAGGTTGGCCGAGGTCTGGAAGACCGGGGACATCGTGCCGGCCAGCGGCCCCCCGATCAGGCGGATCCCCAGCCGCTCGCGGTCGGCGCGGCAGGCAAGTGGATAGCGCCGCTGTGGGTTGGCGATCACCAGCGTTGCCGGCCCCGGCAGCAGAGCGCTGATCGCGGCTTTGGTGCGCGGCCCAAGCCCAGCGACCAGCTCCCGCATCGCCAGCGGCGAGAAGTACATGACGGCGGAGGGTTTTCCGTCGTCCCTGCCCTTGAGCCGGTGGATCTTCGCGATCGCCCCCGCGTCGAGTGGGTCGCAGGCGAGTCCGTAGAGCCCGTCGGAGGGGAAGACGGCGACGCCCCCGCCGGAGACACATCGTTCCAGCGCCTTCCGCGCCACCTGCGCCTCGCCACTGCGAAGTTGGATCACCTCGCTCACGCCGCCTCCTCTACCCGCGCGGAAGGCGCCTGCCACCGCCCCACCACCACCCGCTCGATCCCCGCCAAGTCCCGCCGCGCCTCGATAGCCCCGAAACCCGCCTCCCGAAAGAGCTCCGCCACCGCCAGCGCCTCCCCCTCCCCGACCTCCACGGCAAGTGTGGTTGAGCTTTGTCCCGCTATCCGGGTCAAAGCTCGACCACACTCGGGGAGAAAAAAACGGTAGGCGTCGAGGCCGTCGGGGCCTGCGAGCAACGCCTCGCGGGGCTCCCACTGGGTGACCTCGGGCTGAAGCGTCGGCCAGTCGCGCTCGGCTACGTACGGGAGATTGACGAGGATCAGGTCGTAGCCGCGTTCGATCTCCGCAGCCGGTGGGAGCGTGCCTTCGAAGAAGCCGACGCGGTCGGCGAGGCCCAGGCGCCCGGCGTTGGCCCGCGCGACTTCCAGCGCCGCGGGCGAGGTGTCGGTTGCGGTCACCGCGCAATCCGGCAGCTCGTCGGCGACCGCGAGAGCGATCGCGCCCGAACCGGTGCCGACGTCGAGCACGCTCGCGGGCCGCAGCTCCAGCGCCAGGTCGACCAACAGCTCCGTCTCCGGGCGCGGGATCAGCACCCGCGGGTCGACCTCGAGCTCAATCCGCCTGAACCCTTTGCGGCCGAGGATGTAGGCAACCGGCTCGCGTCGCAGACGCCGTCGCACCGTCTCGCCGAAACGCCGCGCCGCGGGCGCCGGCACCTCCATCCCGGTGTCGGCCGTCAACGCAGCCCGTCCGCACCCCATCGCCTCACCCAGCAGCAGTTCCGCGTCCAGCCGCGGATCCTCGACTCCAGCTGCCCGCAGCGCGTCGACCGCCGAATCGAGCGCCTCGCGCACGGTTGCGCCGGTCATCGTCGCCACGCGATCAGGCCGCCGTCGAAGCAGCTGCCTCGAGGCGCTGTCGCTTCTCCTCGGCCGCCAAAGCCTCGGTGAACTCGCCGAGCTCGCCCGCCAAGACCCCGTCGAGGTTGTGCGAGGTGTGCTTGATCCGGTGGTCGGTGACCCGACCCTGGGGGAAGTTGTAGGTGCGCACCTTCTCGGAGCGCTCGCCGGTCCCCACCTGGGCCTTGCGCTCGGAGGCGATCTTCGCCTGCTGCTCGGCCAGCTCGCGCTCGTAGAGCCGCGCCCGCAGCACCCGCATCGCCCGCTCCTTGTTCTGCAGCTGGGACTTCTCGTCCTGCATCGATACGACGATCCCGGTCGGCTTGTGGGTGATCCGCACCGCCGAGTCAGTGGTATTGACCGACTGGCCGCCGGGCCCGGAGGAGCGGTAGACGTCGATCTGTAGGTCGTTCTGGTCGACTTCGACCTCGACCTCCTCGACCTCGGGCAGCACCGCGATCGTCGCCGTCGAGGTGTGGATCCGCCCCTGTGACTCGGTCTCCGGCACCCGCTGGACGCGGTGCGTCCCGCCCTCGAACTTGAACACCGAGTAGGCGCCCTCGCCCTTGACCTCGAAGGTGACCTCCTTGAAGCCTCCGGCCTCGGAGGCCGACTGCGAGAGCACTTCGGTGGCGAAGCCTCGCTCGTCGGCGTAGCGGCTGAGCATCTTGAAGAGGTCGCCGGCAAAGAGGGTGGCCTCGTCCCCGCCAGCCCCGGCGCGGATCTCGACGATCACGTTCTTGGCGTCGTTGGGGTCGCGCTCGACCATCGCCAGGCGGATCTCCTCCTCGAGCGCCTCGATCTGCGCCGGCGTCTCCTCGACGACCTTCCGCAGCTCTTCGTCCTCGCCCTCGGCCAGCAGCTCGCGTGCCCCCTCGAGGTCATCGCGCAGCGTCCGCCACCGCCCCGCCAACTCATGGGCAGGCTGCAGCTCACGGTACTCGCGCCCGATCGCGGCATACCGCTCCCGATCGCCGATCACCTCCGGGTCGGACATCTGCGCCTCGAGCTCAGCAAAGCGCGCCTCGATCTGCTCGACCAGCTGCTCGATCATGGGGCGAAGACTAGAGCGGGAATCGTCGCTAGGCGACGATCTCGATGTGCGGCTTCCTCGCCGCCTCCTCGGGCGTCTCCCGGGCCAGGACCGCGTTGAGGGAGGCGATCGCCACCGCCAGCTGCTCTTCGTCGGGCTCGCGGGTGGTCAGGTTCTGCAACATCAGCCCCGGCCACATCACCGCCCGCACCCAGCGTTTGCGCCGGTTCTTGCCCGCCCACTTGATCACCTCGTAGGAGAGCCCGGCGATCAGCGGGATGCCGAGGATGCGCGAGGCGAGCAGCCAGTACCACTCCGGCAGCCCGATCGGGGCAAAGACGAAGATCGCCAGCACCATCACGATCAGCAGGAAGCTGGTCCCGCAGCGCGGGTGCAACCGCGAGTAGAGCTTCGCCCGCGAGGGCACCAGCTCGTCTTCGGCCTCGTAGCAGGAGATCGTCTTGTGCTCGGCCCCGTGGTACTCGAAGACCCGCCGCAGGTCGGGCATTTTGCTGATCGCGAGGATGTAGCCGATGAAGATCGCGGTGCGGAGGATTCCCTCGACCAGCCAGAACAGCAGGGCCGAGCCGAGTTGGTCCTTGATCAGGCTGGTGAGGCCGACCGGAATGACGAAGAAGAGGCCGATCGCCAGCGCCATCGAGAGGACGATCGTCAGCCCCCAGATCCAGCCGCCGATTTCCTCTTTGTTCCCCTCGTCGTCCTCCTCCATCTGCGCGTTGGCGGAGATGGCGAGCGCCTTGAAGCCGATCTTCAGCGACTCGCCGAGGGCGACGACGCCGCGGATCACCGGCAGCCGCCAGATCCGGTGTCGCTGCGCCCAGGGGACCAGCGCCTCGGACTGGACGTCGATCTGCCCCTCCGGCGTGCGCACCGCGACCGCCCAGACGGAGATGCCGCGCATCATCACTCCCTCGAGCACTGCCTGGCCGCCGACCGGCGCGTCGCGCTTGGCGACAAGGGCGCCGTCGGGCATGCGCAAGGGGTCCCCTCCGTTCGCGGAGGGGGGATTTTGGGATGCCTGTGCCGAGCCCTCCGGCGGGCTCACGGGCTACTTCCCAGCCCTGTGCTTGGCGGCGCGGCGCTGGAAGCGCTCGACGCGGCCGCCGGTGTCAACCAGCTTCTGCTTGCCCGTGTAGAAGGGGTGGCACTCGGAGCAGAGCTCTACGTGCAAATCCTCCGTCGTCGACCGCGTGTAGAACTGGTTGCCGCACGAGCAGTGCACGTTGGCAAGCACGTAATTGGGGTGGATTCCTGCCTTCATCTCCCACAAGTCTAGAGAACCAGGCAAGGAGTGCCGATAGGTGCGTGTGAACCCCGTCAGCACCGCCTCGCAAACGCACAGGTTCTCCATTGCAAGGACGGCCCTGGGGGTGGTGCTTTTCGGCGGCGCGGCGATCGTCGCCCTCCACAACTGGATAGCGGTCGGCGGCCCCGACCTCGATACCGCGATCAACGCCGTCACCTACTGCTCGGTCGTGGTCGCCGCCGGGCTCGCCTGCCTGCTGAGGGCGGCGATGGGAGGAAGGGAGCGAAACGCCTGGATCGCGATCGGGATCTCCGTGCTGGCCTGGGCGAGCGCAGAGATCTACTGGGCGCTCTACATAGAAGGCAACGCCGCGGCGCCCTACCCCTCCCCCGCGGACGTCGGCTACCTGGCCTTCTACCCCTTGGCCGCCCTCGGCGTCTACCTGCTGGTGCGGGCTCGCGCCAGCGAGCTCGACCCTCGGCTCTGGATGGACGGGGTGATCGCGGCGCTGGGGTCCGCGGCGCTGGGAGCCGCCCTGATCTTCGAGTTCGTCGCCGAGCGCACCAGCGGCACCGCCCTCCAGGTGGCGACGACGCTGGCCTACCCCCTTGGCGACGTGGCGTTGATCGCGCTGGTGGTCGGCGTGGTCGCCCTCACCCGCTGGCGTCCCGGGCTGACCTGGTCGCTCCTCCTCGCCGGTCTCGCGGTGATGGCCGCCGCCGACGTCGCCTTCACCCTGCAGGCCTACGAAGCCACGGTTCCGGACGGCGACTGGGTCGAACCCCTCTACCTGATCTCGGCCGTCTTCATCGGCGCCGAGGTGTGGCAGCCGCAGGCGGCGCGCATTCAACCGGATGCCCGGTTCGACGGCTGGCGGGAACTGATCGTCCCCGGGATCGTCGCGGCGCTGATGATCGCCCTGGTCGTGATGCAGTACTTCAGCCACGCCACCGCGCTGACCACCCTGCTCTGGTCGGCGGCGATGCTCGGGGTGATCGGCCGGCTGGCTCTGAGCCTGCGTGAGAACAAGCTCCTGCTGGAGAAGGTCCGCACCGACGAGCTGACCGGACTCGGCAGCCAGGGACGCCTGCGCATCGACCTCGAGGTGCGCTGCGAGCGCGCCGCGGACGAGCCGCTGACGGTGATGCTGCTCGATCTCAACGGCTTCAAGCGCTACAACGACACCTTTGGCCACCCCGCCGGGGACGAGCTACTGCAGCGGCTGGGAGCGCGGCTGCGCGAGGCGGTGCGGCCGGCAGGGGCCGGCTACCGGGTCGGCGGCGACGAGTTCGTGGTGCTGGCCGGCGGCACGGCAAGCGAGCGCGACGCGGTCGCGAAGCGGGCGACGGAAGCGCTGAGCGAACGTGGCCAGGGCTTCGAGGTGACCGCCGCCTGGGGTCTCGCCCAGGTGCCGGAGGAGGCCGACACCCCCGCCGCGGCGATGCAGCTGGCCGACGTGCGGATGTACGCCCAGAAGGAGTCGCGCCGGGTGGCGTCGCCGCTAAGCCTCCCCGACCGCGAAGCTCTCGAGCAGCGTCAGTAGGACCTCGGTTACCTCAGCCCTGGCCCCTGGCCGCCCGTCCCGAGCCAGCAGCATCGCCGCCTCGTCCAGCGCTCCCATCAGCAGGTGGGCGAGAGGCTTCACCGGCAGGTCGCGGATCTCCCCCGCTTCGATCGCCGCCGCCAGGCTCGCTTCGATCAGCCCGAGGCCGTTGGCTGCCCCGATCTCCCGCCAGCGCTCCCAGCCGAGGACGGCGGGGGCGTCGTGGAGGGCGACCTGCCGCAGCTCCGGCTTCTCGCACTCGTCGAGAAACGCCTCGACGCCGGCCTTCATCGCCGCCAGCGGGCTGTGCAGCTCCGAGCCGAGGACGACGCGAGCAACCCGTTCGGTCGATTCCGCCTCGATCCGTTCGTAGACGGCCTCGAGCAGGCTCGCCTTGTCGCCGAAGTGGTGATAGAGCGCGCCGCGGGTGACCCCGGCCGCGCGGACGATCTCCTCGGTTCCGACGTCCTCGTAGCCGCGCTCGGTGAAGAGCCCGCGAGCGGCGGCGATCAGCGCCTCGCGGGTCGTCTCAGTTCGTTCCGCCTGCGTCCTTCTTACATTCATGCAGTATGTATCTTATGTGTCCAAAGCGGCCAAAGGAGGAGCATCGTGACGGACGAACGGAAGGAAATTCAACTTCCCCAGGGGACGATCCGCTACCGGGAGGCCGGCGAGGGCAGGCCGATCGTCTTCGTCCACGGCTACCTGGTGGACGGACGGTTGTGGGAGGGCGTCGTCGATCGTCTCTCCGACCGCTTCCGTTGCATCGCCCCAGACTGGCCGCTGGCGGCGCACCGAGCCCCGATGAATCCCGATGCCGACCTCACTCCTCCCGGCCTCGCCCGCTTGATCGCCGACTTCCTCGCCAAACTGGAGCTCGAGGACGTGACGATTGTCGGCAACGACTCGGGCGGAGCGATCTCGCAGGTGCTTGTGACGACTCACCCGGACCGAATCGGCCGCCTGGTCTTGACCAACTGCGACACCCACGAGAACTTCCCGCCGGGGATCTTCAAGGCGATGCCGCCGCTTGCGAAGCTGCCCGGCGGCATGCTCATTCTTTCGGCGCCGTTTCGGATCAACGCCGTCGCCCGCCGCGCCTTCGCCCCGTTCGCCAAAACCAAGATCCCGGATGACCTGATCGCCTCCTGGATGGAGCCGGCCAGGAGCGACTCGGCCGTGATGCGGGACGCCCGCAAGGTGACCGCAGGGATGAACAAGCGCTACACGCTGGCGGCAGCCGAGAAGCTGCGCGGCTCGCAGCTGCCGATCCGCCTGCTCTGGGCGCCAGGGGACAAGCTGTTCCCGATCTCTTACGCGGAACGGCTCGCGGACGCAACCGGAAACGCCGACGTGGTCCCGATTCCGGATGCCGGGACCTTCGTGCCCTTAGACCAACCGGCGCGCGTCGCCGAGCAGATCGCCGACTTTACGGCTTCCTCCTAGATTCCAGAACGAACAGGCGTTCCCAAACGGTCGCAATGTGCATATTTTTCGTCCGACGGGAGGGCGAACCTTTCCCAACCCCCTACAAGGACGGAGAAGCTATGCCCCAGCAGATCTTCGACCAGGACCGCCCCCGCAGCACCATGGCCCAGCGTCTCGACGAAGCCTTCGCGGGGTGCGACGAGTGGACGGTGATCGCGGCCCCCAGGCGGCGCAGCGCCATCGAGTTCAAGCCCACGGGCACGAGCGCTTCGCAGATCTTCGACGGGGCGACGGTGTTGCGGGCTGAGGAGCCGGAAGCGCTGTAGCGAACGCCCCTCAGTGGAATCGGGTGAAGATGTACCCGCCCCCGAGGCTTGCTCCGCTCAGCAAAAGGACGTAGGCCGCTGCAATCGATTCGGAGTCTGCGCCAAGAAGGGCGAGACCTCCCAGCAGGACAGCCTCTACCAGCAGAACTCCGATCACGTAGGTGATTAAAGCCGTTCGCAAAGTCATACAACCTCCCGAAGACAAAACATTACCAAACGCCAGCGGCAATGACCGCGATGGCGATGATCAGCCCGATCAGGCCCCCGACCGCCGTCGCCGCCCGCACCGCTCCATCGCTCCGCTTCCCCAGGGCCGGATACGCCTGCATCAAGAAACCGCCGATCGCAATCGAAGCGGCGATAAAGCCGGCGCCGGTCGCAGCATCGCTGATCAGGGACCCGACGGGAAGCACCCAGCGACCCTAGGCGGCAAATCCGCGCGCGTGGCGCGCAGATCGTGCCGTTAGGCGAACCGCTTTCCTACGTCTCCTGGTACAGCGGCCCGTCGCCGCCCTCGGGCAGCGTAAGCCGACCACCCTTGGCGGTGATCGCGCCGCACTGGACACAGTTGGAGGCGGTGACGTGGACGTCGACGACGGCGGTCCCGTTTTCCAACTGCTCGTCGGGGATCTCGTAGACCTGGGCCGGGCACATCGATACCCACGTCTGGGCGACCTCGCGAGGGACGTTGGTCTGGATGCGGACGTGGTTGGGGGCATCATCGCGGGTCGCGTTGCCCGAAAGGAAGACCGAGTCGAGCTTGTTGAAGGTCAGCTCGTTGTCGGCCTGTGGGTACATCTCCCCCGCCTTGTCGATCTCCACCTCGATCTCGGAGTCGTGCTCCTGCTTCCAGTGGCCGCCAGGGAAGACTCCTTTGGTGATCGTCATCGCCGAGGCGATCGCGCCACCCATGAAGAAGCCCTTGGAGAAGGGCTGACGCATGTTGCGCGATTCCTTCAGGTCCTTCTCGATCATCGACTTGCGGATCTTCTCGTCGTAGGCCTCGAAGTTGACCGAGTCGGGATCCGCCTTCAGCGACTCGACGATCGTTTCGGCCGCGTACATCCCGGCGTGCATCGCGTAGTGGACACCCTTCAGGGTCGGGATGTTGACCATGCTCGCCGCGTCGCCGGCGACGACCATGCCGGGGACGGCGAGTCGCTTCGGCATCGCGAAGTAGCCGCCGGAGGGGATCGTCTTCGCCCCCCAGGCGACCCGCTTGCCGCCCTCGAGCATCTTCTTGATGAAGGGGTGGGTCTTGATCAGCTGCAGCGCGTCGTGGCAGCTGAAGGTGGCGTCGGTGTAGTCGAGGCCGACGACGAGGCCGATGCAGATCTTGTCCTCGCCCATCGGGTAGATGAAGGTGCCGCCGAACTCGTTCCACTTCGGCGACTTGCGCAGCGGCCAGCCCATCGTGTGGATGACCCGGTCGAGCGGCTCCTTGACCTCCCAGACCTCTTTCACCCCGAGCTCCCAGCGCATCGGGTCGGCGCCGTGCATGTCGAAGTAGTCGTAGGCGGCGTAGGTGAGGTGGCCGACGGTGCCCTCAGCCAGGACCGTCGCCTTGGCAACCACGTCGGAACCGGGCTCGAAGTTGGCGAGCTCTTCGCCCTCCTTGCCCCGGCCGCGGTCGCCGGAGCGGACGCCCTTGACGATCCGGTCCTCGACCAGCAGCTTCGTCGCCGCGGTTTCGCCGAGGATGTAAACGCCGGCTTCTTCGGCTTTGTCGGCGAGGAAGCGGCCGAGTTTGGAGACCGAGGTGACGTAGTTGCCGTGGTTGCGGAAGCCGGGCGGCGGCGGCTTCATCGGGATGGCTTTGCTCTTGGTGAGGACGTAGACGGCGTCCTTCTTGACCTCCCCGTAGACCGGCCACTCCTCCTTCGGCAAGTCGGGGAACAGCTCCTCCATCGCCGAGGGCTTCATGTTCGCGCCGGACAAGAGGTGCGCGCCGGCGACTTTGCCCTTCTCGATTACCGCCACCGGGACTTCGCCCAGCTTCTCGGTCAGCTCCGGCTCGTTCTCCAGCAGCTGCATGAGCTTGTTGGCGCACGCGAGACCGGCGGGCCCGCCGCCGACGATGGCGACCCCGACCTCGATCCGATCCTCGGGCGCATCGGTCGGCGGACCGATGACGTCGTTCGGGTCGAACGGGGGCGGGAACTCAGCTGGTGCGACGGCGGGCATTTAGGGCTCCTTTCGACGCGAAGACTGAGCCGAGGCTCAGCCTCCCCTCTTGGCCTTGATCGCCTCGGTCAGCTTGGGCACGATCTTGTGCAGATCGCCGACCACGCCGAGGTCCGAGAACTCGAAGATCGGCGCGTTCGGGTCCTTGTTGATCGCCAGGATGTTTTCCGAGTTCTGCATCCCGACCTTGTGTTGGATCGCCCCGGAGACGCCGGCGGCGAGGTACAGCTTCGGCGCCACCGTCTTCCCGGTCTGGCCGATCTGGGCCGCGTAGGGGTACCAGCCGGCGTCGACCACCGCGCGGGTGGCGGCAACGGCACCGCCCATCGACTCCGCGAGTTCCTCGCAGAGCTTGAAGCCCTCGGCGGCGCCGAGGCCGCGGCCGCCTCCGACGAGGATGTCGGCGTCCTCGATATTGACGTCGGCGCCGCGCTGCTCGCCGCGCTGGACCATCTTCGCCTTGGTCGACCACTCGGAGAGCGCGACGTCGACGTCGACGACCTCAGCCGTGCCGCCGGACTCGTTGGCGTCGAAGGCGTTGAGGCGGCCGATGATGATGCCGGGCTCGGCGACGTAGCCGACGTCGGCGACCTCGGAGTCCTGCAGGATCGGCCGCTCGGCGACCAGTTTGCCGCCGTCGACCTTGACCGCGGTGACCTCCATGGTCACCCCGGCGCCGAGGCGGGCGGTGAGGCCGGCGCCGATCTCGAAGCCGAGCAGGCCGCCGCCGAAGAGGGCGTAGGAGAAGCCCTCGTCACCGATCACCTTCGCCATCGCGTCGACGATCGGCTGGGCCAGGCCCTCCGGCACGCTCTTGGCTCGGTAGACCTTGGCGGCGCCGAAGTTGCCGAGCGAGGCGCAGGCGTCGTCGGCGATGTCGCCGACGACCAGCGCGGCGGCCTCGCCGCCGACTTCGCCGGCCAACTTCGCGGCCTCCGAGATCGCCCCGAGCGAGTTCTTGTTGAAGTTGCCCTCGTCGTCGTGGAGGGCGTAAACCAGGATCCCTGCCATTTAGATCAGCTTCCTCTCGTCGAGCCAGGCGACGATCTTTTCGACCGTCTCGTTGGTGTCCTCGTCCTCGATGATCTCGCCGGCTTCCTTGGCGGGCGGCGGGTTCAGCGCGAGGACCTTGGTCTTCGAGCCGCCCTCGCCGACCTGGCCGGCGTCGATGCCGACATCGCCGGTCGACTTCGAGTCGAGCGGTTTCTTTTTCGCCCCCATGATCGCTTTCAGGCTGGGGTAGCGCGGCTCGTTGATCGCGTCGCCGACGCTGATCACCGCAGGCAGCTCGACCTCGACGGTGTCGTAGCCGTACTCGGCCTGGCGCTCGCAGCGCAGCTTGCCGTCGGCGACGTCGATCTGGATCACCTGGGTCAGCGACGGCATCTTCAGGTGGTCGGCCACAACGGCACCGATCGTGTAGCACTCGCCGTCGTCCGACTGCTGGCCGAGCAGGACCAGGTCGGGGCTCTCCGACTCGAGCACCTTCGCCAGCGCGTAGCCGGTCGCGCAAACGTCGGAGCCAGCCAGAGCCTCGTCGGCGAGGTGGACCGAACGGTCGGCGCCGAGGGCGACGGCCTTGTGCAGGGCGCGGACAGCCGAGTCCGGGCCCATCGTCACCGCCACGACCTCCTCGACCGGGATCGCGCCACCCTCCTTGATCTGCATGGCCGCCTCGAGGGCGTGCGTGTCGAAGGGGTTGAGATTTTTCTCGCCGCTGCGGTCCAGCCGCATCGTGTTCGGGTCGATGCGCTTCTGAACGGCGGCGTCCGGGACCTCCTTGACCAGGACG
>DASSVR010000054.1:0-25368 GCA_035705945.1 Solirubrobacterales bacterium | reverse complement strand
GCCATAGCGAGAGGTGTCTGGAGTGGGAGTCCCCACCCCTCCCCCCGTCAAGCCGCTGGCGTAACCCGGTAAGCGTCGAACACCGACTCCACGTTGCGAAGCCGGCTAAGGCACTGCTTTAGCTGCTCCGTATCCCCGACCTCGACCACAAACCGGTTCTTCACCATCGGGTGGTTGGTCGTGCAGGTGGCGCCGATGATGTTGATCCCTGCCTCGGAGAAGGTCCGCGAGAGGTCCTCGAGTAGGCGGGTGCGGTCGTAGGCGTCGATCTGCAGCTCGACCCGGTAGGAGGCCTCGTTTTCGCCCTGCCAGCGGACCTCGACGAACCGCTCGGGCGCCCGTTTCAGCGCCTTCACGTTCTTGCAGTCCGTGCGGTGGATGGTGATGCCCCGGCCGAGCGAGACGTAGCCTGCGATCTGGTCGCCGGGCACCGGCCGGCAGCACTTCGCCAGCCGCACGGCGACGTTGTCGACGCCCTTGACGATGATCCCGTAGTTGGAGGCGTCCTTGGTGCGGCGGGCGCGGTCCTCACGCCCGACCTGAGCCTCGGCGACCTCCTCCACCCCCTCCCCCGCCTTCAGCCGCTGCATCAGCTTGTTGGCGGCGGTCTTGGCGGAGATCTTGCCCTGGCCGAGGGCGATGTAGAAGTCGGTCCCTTTGCGGAAGCCCATCTCGCGGATCACGTCCGCGAGCAGCGCCGAGCCGGAGATTTTCTGCATCGGGATGCCGCGCGTGCGCAGCGCTTCCTCGAGGCTTTCGCGCCCGTCCCGCTCGGCGTCCTCGCGCCGCTCCTCTTTGAACCAGGCGCGGATCTTGTTGCGGGCGCGGCTGGTCCGCACCAGCTTCAGCCAGTCGAGCGAGGGGCCGCGCTTCTGCTTCGCGGTCAGCACCTCGACGATGTCGCCCGAGCGCAGCTGGTAGTGCAGCGGCACGATGCTGCCGTTGACTTTGGCGCCGACGCAGCTGTGGCCGACGTCGGTGTGGACCGCGTAGGCGAAGTCGAGCGGCGTCGAACCGGCCGAGAGGTTCTTCACTTCCCCCTTCGGGGTGAAGACGAAGACTTCGTCCTCGAAGAGGTCGACCTTGAGCGATTCGAGGAACTCGGTCGGGTCCTGTTCGCCCTCGGTCTCGACCAGCTGTCGCAACCAGGTCATCTTCTCCCGCTGCGGGTCTCCCTGGGTCCCCTCTTTGTACGCGACATGGGCGGCGATCCCGTACTCGGCGAGCTTGTGCATCTCCTCGGTCCGGATCTGGATCTCCAGGGGTTTGCCCTCGGGCCCGATCACGGTCGTGTGCAGCGCCTGGTACATGTTCGCTTTCGGCATCGCCACCCAGTCCTTGAAGCGCCCCGGCAACGGCTTCCAGAGCGAGTGGATGACGCCGATCGCGCCGTAGCAGTCTTTGACCGAGTGGACGATTACCCGCATCGCGGTGAGATCGAAGATCTCGTTGAACTCGCGCCCCTTCTTCGCCATCTTCGTGTAGATCGAGTAGAAGTGCTTGGCGCGGCCGGAGATCTCGGCCTCGATCCCGACCTGCTCGAGCTCCTTGGCGAGGAACTCTCCCGCTTCGGAGACGTAGTTCTCCCGCTCCTCACGCTGCTGGGCGACCAGCTGTTTGATCTCCGCGTACTTGCGCGGGTGGAGCGTGGCGAAGGCCAGGTCCTCGAGCTCCCATTTGATCGCGTGAATACCGAGCCTGTGCGCGAGCGGCGCGTAGATCTCCAGGGTCTCGTGCGACTTCGACAGCTGTTTCTGCTTCGGCAGGGCGCCAAGCGTTCGCATGTTGTGGAGGCGATCGGCCAGCTTGATCAGGATTACCCTGACGTCGGTGGCCATCGCCACCATCATCTTCCGGTAGTTCTCGGCCTGGCGCTCGTCGCGACTCTCGAAGGTGATCCCGGTCAGCTTGGTGACGCCGTCGACCAGCTGGGCGATTTCCTCCCCGAACTCGGCCCTGATCTCGTCGAGGCTCGCGGTCGTGTCCTCGACCGTGTCGTGGAGCAGGGCCGCGCAGAGGGTCTCGGTATCGAGCCGCATTCCGGCGCAGATCTGCGCCACCCCGACGGGATGGGTGATGAACTCGTCGCCCGAGTAGCGACGTTGGTCGGCGTGGCGCTCGCAGGCGAAGTCGAATGCCTGCTCCACTTTGGCCCGGTCGATCGTGGCGACAGCCAGGGCGGTGCCGCCGGAGGACGGCCCGTGCCCGTTTTCGGCCGCAGCGGAGTCGAACTCCTCGACCACCGCAAACAGGTCGGCGAGGAGCTCCTCGTGCTCTACCGCGGTTTGGGTCTTGCGAGGAATTGCTGGCCCTCCGAAAGTCGCTCGCT
The DNA here is from genome assembly GCA_035705945.1 of Solirubrobacterales bacterium. Lineage (GTDB taxonomy): Bacteria > Actinomycetota > Thermoleophilia > Solirubrobacterales > 70-9 > VAYN01. The sequence continues at coordinate 23,039 of DASSVR010000054.1, read as the reverse complement.
GTACGCGCGGAACGCAGCTGAACGCTGCAGATCCGTCCTCACTGAGGATACGACCCGGACGGTGCCTGCGCCGCCTTCGGGCGACCCCTGCACCAGGCCCAGCTCTCGCAGAACCCGGAATCGCCGCGCCGATGCCTCGGGACACAGCGGATGGGCCCCGGCTCCGACCAGCGTCTGGCGAAGCCGGCTGCCGCTGGCGTCGCCGGTCTCGCGCAGGGCCCGGTAGGCCGCCGCCACGCCCTCCCTCGTCGCCCATTGCTCAGCCAGCGCGTTGGCGGCGAACTCCCGCTCGGACTCTGTCCACGGCGCGTGGAGGAAGCCACTCCCATCCTCGGCAAACGGCTCAGCAGTCCGCGCCTCGTCGCCGGCATTGCGTGGCGGATCGACCAGGACGACGTGCTCGAATGAGCCCCCCAGCTCCGGATCGCGCTCGAGCGCCGCATAGTCGGTGAGGGCGAGCCCACCGCTGGCACGAGTCCTCAGCCTCTCGATCTCCTCGCCGCCACAGCGATGGCAGGCGACGAGGGCCGCGCCCCCGTTGAAGCGGGCGAGCCCGGTAGCCCCGCTCGCCAGCGCCGCCCGCCGAGAAGCGTCGGCGCAGACGGCAAGGACTCCCGCGCCGCTCGACACGAGCTCCGCAAGCGCCACCGTCACCGATGCCGTCCCCTTAACCATCCCCCGGCCCTCGCGAGTCCGCGAAAACCGCTCCTCAGGGACGGTTTTCGCGGACTCGGCGGGCAGGTCCGCGTCAAGCTCCGCTTCGAAGCGCTGCCACCATTCCGATTCGTCGCAGGCGCAGGAGTGCGGGACCGTCGGTTCATCCGCCTCCGGCTCGTCGAGCGGGTAGAGCTCGCGGAGGACGAGGCGTGGCTCTACCGAGCCGTTCCAGTGGTTCACCTCGAGGCGGACGCTGGCGTCGAGGACGTCCTCGTCCTCGACGCCGAGGCTGGAGCGGCCGAAGGCGACGCCGAGCGCGCGGTGGGAACCGCTGTGGAGGCTGAAGCGGGCGTGCTTGCCCTCGCCCATCGCCCGCACGTCGCTGACCCGTGCCGACGGCACCAGCAGCCGCACACCCGGGTTGCCCATCCCAAACGGGGCCAGCTGCTTCAGCTCCTCGGCCAGCTCCAGACCGAGGCCCATGCCGCCGACGATCGCGTCGATCCGTTCGCTCCGGCGCAGGTCCTCCTCGCTCAGTACCTCGTTCGCGTGGGCGGCAAAGGCCTCTTGGAAGGCCGCGACATTCTCGCCGCGGATCTGCAGGCCGGCGGCGGCGCGATGGCCTCCGAACCCCTCCAGGTGCTCGGCGCATGCCTCGAGCGCGGCGAGCAGGTCGAAGCCAGAGATGCTCCGCCCCGAGCCGCGACCGTTCCCGTCTTCGTCCAGGGAGACGACCACGACCGGCCGGTTGTGCCGCTCGACCAGGCGCGAGGCGACGATCCCGACCACGCCAGGGTGCCAGTCTTCGCCCGCGAGCACCAACCCGCGCGCCTCGCGCAAATGCTCCGGCAGCTCCCGAAGAGCGGCCTCGGCCGCAGTGTCGACCTCCAGCTCCCTCGCCCGCCGCTCCGAGTTGACGCGGCTGAGCTCGATGGCGATCGCCTCGGCCCGCTCCTCGTCCTCGGTCAAGAACAGCTCGACTCCCGCGTCGGCCCGGTACAACCGTCCCGCCGCGTTGATCCTCGGCGCCAACCGGAATCCCAGGTCCCCCTCATCGAGCCGCTCGGGGTCGCATTTGGCGGCAGCCAACAACGCCCTCATCCCCGGCCGCCGGGCGCGCCGCACCTCCGCCAGACCCCGCCTGACGATCGAGCGGTTCTCCCCGACGAGCGGCACTACGTCAGCGACCGTCGCCAAGGCCACAAGATCGAGATCAACGCCACTGCCCGCCCCTTCCCGGAGCGCACAGGCCAACTTCCAAGCCACTGCCGTCCCGCACAGGGACTCAAAGGGGTACCCGCTCACCTCCGGATGCAGGATCGGACAATCCGGCAACTCCGCCCCGGGCTGATGGTGGTCGGTGACGATCACCTCCATCCCCAGCTCCTGAGCCAGCGCCACCTCTCCCACCGAGGCGATCCCACAGTCGACCGTCAGCAGCAGCGAGGTGCCGCGGCCCACAAGCCGCCGGACGTTCTCGGCAGAGAGCCCGTAGCCATCCTCGACCCGGCTCGGGATGAACCAGTCGCAGTCGGCGCCAAGCTCACGGAGGCAGCCGACCATCAGAGCGGTCGCGCATACCCCGTCGACGTCGAAGTCGCCGTGCACGGTGATCCGGCTGCCGGCTTCGATCGCGGCGCGCACCCGCTCGACAACCCGGCCCATCCCCTCGAACGCCGCCGATGGATGCTCCTCCTCTGCCGCCAGGAACGCGCGCGCCTGCTCCGGCGTCCGGTATCCGCGCCGCACGAGCGTCACCGCGACCGGCTCGCTCACCCCCAGCTCTTCCCGGAGCCGGCGAGCCTCGGCATACGAATAGGGCTCGGCTACAAATGCTGGAGCACTCGCGGACACCCCACCAGGCTGGCCGCGCCCCCGGACGGAAAACGCCCGGCGCCGTCGCCGAAAATCCAGCGAAATCCAGGAGGGGTTTCGCCAACCCCTCCTAGTCGGGCTGCTCCTCGGCGCGCACGCCGAGGAAGTACACGACTGCGAGTCCGATCAGGGTCCCCGGAATGGCGAGCAAGGCGGTCGAGATATCGGTGTCGCCCAGGGATTTGCCGCTGGCCTCCTGCACTATCAGGCCGAAGACCGTCGACCCAACGACGGCGCCGATGAAGGCTCCGACGATCCCCTGCCAGAACCGATCGGGCACGAAGACGGTGAAGTGCCAGAGGGCGATTCCCATAGTGAAGAAGACGACTAGAGCCATGGTCAGCGGTTCCTTCCGTGTTTGCGCCGAGCCTGGCGGCGGGCTCGCCTCTCGGCGTTGCGCTGCCGTCGCTCGGATGAGGTCGAGGCACCGTCGCCATCCCCCTCGGCAAGGATGCCGCTGCCATTGCCGGACTCGTCGGTCTTCTCGACCGTCGCGACTGGCCCGGGGGCCGCCTCAACGGCCGGCGCCTCCGTCCTGCGCGGCGTCCCGGTTTCCGCCTCGTCGTCGCGCCCGAGCTTCGCCATCTCGATGTCGTCGGCGAATGCCGGAACTCGCCCGCCCTCGATTTCAGCGATCCGCAGGCGCCGCCGGACGAAGCCCGGCTCGCGTTCCTTCCACGCCGTCAGTACGGGGGAGGCGATGAAGATCGAGGAATAGGTTCCAGATGCGATACCGACCAGCATCGCGAAGGCGAAGTCCTGCAGGGTGGCGCCGCCGAACACCATTAGCGAGAAAACGCCCAGCAAGGTCGAAAAGCTGGTCGCCAACGAGCGGGTGAGGACCTCGCTCATCGAGCGGTTGACGATCTGCGAGAAGGCGGCGCGGGGCATCCGCGGCACGTTCTCGCGGATCCGGTCGAAGACGATGATCGTGTCGTAGATCGAATAACCGAGGATCGTCAGGAAGGCGGCGACCGTTCCGCTCGACACCTCTTTCCCCGTCAGCGAATAGACGCCGGCCGTGATCAGGATGTCGTGGAAGATCGCGATTAGCACCGGGATCGCGAACTTCGGGTCGAACCGCAACGCCACGTATCCGCAGATCACCAGCAGCGAGAAGATCAATGCGCTAAGCGCACTGCGTGCCACCTGCTGCCCGAAGGTCGGCCCGACGCTGGTGCTTTCGAAGGCTTCGTTATCGATCCGATACTCGGCGGCCAAAGCAGCTTTTGCGTCTTTCACTTCGCCGGGCCCGAGCTCGTGGGACTGGATTTGGAAAACGTTGTCGCCGAGGTTGGGGTCAGAGACCTGCTGGACCTCCTCGCCGCTGATCCCGGCCTCCTCGAGGGTCGATCGGACGCCTTCCTCGTTGGTCAAATCCACCAGCGCGACCTTCATCCGGGTCCCTGACTCGAAGTCGATGCCGAGGTTGAGCTGCTTGGTCGCCAGGGCGAGGCCGCCGACGATGAGGATGACGCCGGAGATCGAGAAGAACCAGCGGCTCGCGCCCATGAAGTCGTAGTGCCAGCGTTTGCCGGGGCCGGAGGCGCCGAGCACGCTCGGCGAGCGCAGGACCCTCGATCGACTCATCGTCCCGAGCAGAGATTGGGTGAAGATGACCGCGGTCAGCAGCGAGACGATGGTCCCGACACCGAGGGTGAAGGCGAAGCCCTTGACCCCCGCGGTGGCGAGGACGAAGAGGATGAACGCGGTCAGCAGGGTGACGACGTTGGCGTCAATGATCGTGCTGATCCCGCGTTTGTAGCCGGCGCTGATCGCGCTCGACATCGAGCGCCCGGCCCGTACCTCCTCCTTAATCCGCTCGAAGATGACGATGTTCGAATCGGCGGCGACGCCGATCGTCAGGACCAGGCCCGCGATCCCGGGCAGGGTCAAGGTGATCGGGATCAGGTTGATCAGCGCGAAGAAGATCACCCCGTAGGCGCCAAGCGCGATCGACGCGATCAGACCCAGGAATCGGTAGTAGAGGAGCAGGAAGATGATCACCAGGGCGAGGCCGACGAGGCCCGCCTTGATCCCGTCGTCGAGCGCCTGGCTGCCCAAGGTCGCCGAGACCTGGCTCTCGCTGATCAGCTTCAGGTTGATCGGCAGGGCGCCGATCTGCAGCGTCGTCGCCAGTTCCTGGGCGTCGTCGATGTTGTTGAAACCACCGCCGATCTGCGCCCCCGTGCGCCCGTCGATCCCGCCCGGGTTTTGGGCGAAGTTGATCAGCGGAGCCGACTTGATTTCGTTGTCGAGGATCACCACGAAACGGCCGGAGAGGCCTTCCGCTTCTTCCACTCCGACCGGCCCGATCGCCCGCGCCTGTCCGCGTTCGGCGATCTTGCGGGTGACTTCGGCGAACGCCTCCCGGCCCTCGTCGGTGAACTGGAAGGCGACGACGGGAAGGTTGGTCTGAGGTTCGTAGGTTTGTTCGGGGTCGGTAATTTCGTCGCCGGACAAGGCGGGTTGGTCTTTCAACACGAACCAGGCCGGCTCCGCCGTTTCGTCGAGTTGCCCGGTTTCCGGATCAGTCGGGTACTCGGAGACGACGATCGTGCCCGTCGGCACCTTGACGACGATCCCGTTTTTCGGGCGCTTCTCCCCCGTCGGGCTGATGTAGAGGTCCTTGCGCGTGAACTCGGGTCCGGCGACCAGTTCGTGCGGCGGCTGCTTCTCGAACAGGTAGTAGCGGGGCTTGGAGACCGAGCAGGTCTCGCAGTTCTCGATTGGTTCTTGTTCGGCCGCCAGCAGCGCGGCGTCGTAGGCGGTCGGGTAGGCGCCGCCGCTGAACAACTGCGCGTTTAGCGGTTTTTCTGGGTTCCGGCCTGCCGCTTTCCAGCGTTCTTCGGAGGCTTTGATCACTTTTTCAGGAGGCGCCTGCCCAGGCCGCCCGCCGATCAGGAACTGGGGACCGATCAGGCTTGGTTCCCAGTCGTAGAAAAAGAGCTTCGCGGTCGTCCCGACCTGTTCGGCGGCGCGCTCGGCGTCGGTGACGCCGGGGAGACTGACCGTAATCCGATCTTCGCCGAGACGCGCGACCTCGGGCTCGGAGACGCCGAGCTTGTTGATCCGCTGTTCGATGATCGAGATCGCGTTGTCGACGTCCTGGCCGCTGACGTCGCTGGCGGTCCCGGTTGGTTGTCCCTCGTAGACGAGTTCGAGACCGCCCTGCAGGTCCAGCCCCAGCTTCGTTTCCTTGGTAGCGATGACGAGCCCGGAGACGGCGACCAGCCCCAGGACGAAGAGCAGAACGAAGAGATGGCGCCGCCGAGTCCCCATCCCTAGCCCTCCGGGGTGAGGACGAGGAGCAGGCCGCCGTCATCGTCGTAGGCGGGGAAGACGTCGGCTACCGCCCGCGCCGGCAGATCGCCCTCGGCGTTGACGGCGACGTGCTTACCGAGAGAGCGAACCCCCCACTCCAGTGAGGTCTCGATCGGGTCGCTGACGCCGTCGCCGTTGCCGTCGGCCTCCTCGCCACCGTCGCCGGTGTCGATCCAGTGGAGCCCCAGCACCTCGCGCACGGGCCGACCGATGACGTCCTCATCGGTCAAACCGGTCAGCTCGAAGCTTCCCTTGCCGGCGTCGATCACGCGTTCCTGCCTGTCGCAGACGAAAAAGGCTGCATTGGGAGCCGGATAATAATCGTCGAGTAATTCGAAGACAAAGCCGAAGCCGCATTTCGAACACCCCTTCGGACGGGTGCTGAATCCCGCGGTCCGCTCCCCGCTCGCCTCCCGGTTCCCGCAATTGGGGCAGATGAAAAACGGCATATCGACAGGCTAGCTGGCGCGGCTCAGAAGAGGCTCGCTGCGCCCTCGGGCGCTGGCAAGCCGAGGTGGTCGAAGGCCCGCCGCGTCAGCACCCGACCGCGGGGAGTGCGTTTGAGCAGCCCCTGCTGGAGGAGGTAGGGCTCGAGCACGTCCTCGATCGTGTCGTGCTCCTCACCGACAGCGATCGCGAGCGTGGAGAGGCCGACCGGCCCACCCCCGAACTTGGTGGCGATCACGTCGAGGAGGGCGCGGTCGCTGCGATCCAAGCCGGCGGCATCCACCTCGAGCATCGCCAGCGCGTCGGCGGCGACCGATGCGCCGATCGTGCCGCTTCCCTTCACCTGGGCGAAATCTCGGACCCGCTTCAGAAGCCGGTTGGCGACCCGAGGGGTCCCACGGGAACGGGAGGCGATCGTCTCCGCCCCGGCGGCGTCGATCGTCACCCCGAGGATCCCCGCCGAGCGCTCGACGATCTGGGCGAGGTGCGCCGGCTCGTAGTACTCGAGTCGATGGGAGACGCCGAAGCGGTCGCGCAACGGCGTCGTCAGCAGCCCGGCCCGGGTCGTTGCCCCGACCAGCGTGAAGGGCGGCAGGGGCAGGGTGACCGTCCGGGCTCCGGCGCCCTGGCCCAGCACCACCGGCAGCTCCCCGTCCTCCATCGCCGGGTAGAGCGTCTCCTCCACCGCCCGGCCGAGGCGGTGGATCTCGTCGATGAAGAAGACGCTGCCGGGCTCCAACGCGGTCAGGAACGAGGCGACATCAGCCTTCCGCTCCAGTGCCGGGCCGGCCGTCTGAACCATCGGCACGCCCATCTCGGCGGCGACGATGTGCGCCAGCGAAGTCTTCCCCAGGCCAGGGGGACCGGCGAGGAGAACATGGTCGAGAGGCTCTCCCCTGCGCTGGGCGGCCTCGATGAAGATCGCCAGCTGCTCGGTTACCTGTCGCTGGTTGACAAAGTCGGCCAGGGTCGGTGGACGCAGCGAGCGGTCGAGGTCCTCGTCCAAGCCCTCGGCCCGAGCGTCGTGCACCTTCACCTCCGCGTCCACCGGTAGCGGCTCGCTTTCGATGCCCGGGGTCCGGATCCGGTTACCGCCGATGTCGGGGGCTTCGCTCATACCGCGTTCCTCGAAGCTCCGGCTTTACGCAGCGCCGCCGCGACCAGCTCCTGCGGCTCGCTTCCCTCCACACCGTCGAGCAGCTGCTCGGCTTCAAGCGGGGCGTACCCGAGGTTGACCAGGCCGTCGCGGGCAAGCGAACGGGCATCGCCCGCGGCACCGTCGACCGCCGCCACCTCTTCCTCCAGCTCCCCAGCGACCTTCTCGCGCAACTCGACGATGATCCGCTCCGCCGTCCGCTTGCCGATCCCCGGGACCGCCTGGAAGCGTTTCGCGTCACCGGCGGCGATCGCCCGCAGCAGGTCCCGCGCCGCGCCCCCGGAGAGGGCCGCCAAGGCGACTTTCGGGCCGACCCCACTGACCGTGATCAGCAGCCGGAAGAGGTCACGCTCCTCCTCCGAGTAGAACCCGTACAGGGTCAGTGAGTCCTCGCGCGAGATCAGCTCGGCGTGGAGGAAAGCGGGGCGGCCGGTGGCCGGCACCGCCTTCAGCGTCTCGGCCGAGACCGAGAGCCGGTAACCGACCCCACCGGCCTCGATCACCACGTGGTCGGGCCGCCGCACCATCACCTCGCCGCGCACCGCGGCAATCATCCGGCCAGCCGCTCCCGGTCGAGTGCGTGCGCGGCTGCGTCGGCCACCCCGACCGCCCGCCGGTGCCCGCTCGCCCCGCCGTGGCAGATTGCTACCGCCAGGGCGTCGGCGGCATGGTCCGGCGAGGGTGGCTCGGGCAACCCGAGGAGCGTGCCGACCATCCGCTGCACCTGTCGCTTTCCAGCCCCCCCGGAGCCGCAGACCGCCATCTTGATCGCCTGGGGCGTGTAGGAAAAGCAGTCGACTCCCTGCTCCGCCGCGGCAAGCATCGCCACCCCGCTCGCCTGCCCCACCGCCATCGCCGAGCGCACGTTCTTGCCGAAGTAGACCTCCTCGATCGCCATCGCCTTCGGCTCGTGCCAGGAGATCAACTCCCTCAGCGCAGCGTGGATCCGCTCCAGCCGCCGCTCCATCGGCAGCTCCGGAGTGGTCTCGACCACCCCTCCATCGAGGGCAACCATGTGGTTCCCCTCGACACGAACCACGCCGAACCCGAGGTTCGCCGCTCCGGGATCAATGCCAATCACTACCTGCATAAGCAGTGATTCTCGAATCCCGGTCGGATGCCTCCCTCTCCGCAGTGGACGGGGGACGGGAGACCCTCTCCAGACACTCAACCTCGAGCCATAGCGAGAGGTGTCTGGGGAGGGTCTCCCGTCCCCCAGCCCTACGCAGCGAGCTTCTCGAGAACGTCCGCCGGAATATCGAAATTGGCGTAGACCTCGTCGACGTCGTCCTGGTCGTCGAGGGCGTCGAGCAGCTTGAGGATTCGTTCCGCGTCATGACCCTTGACCTCGACCGTGCTCTTCGGCTCGGTCGCCAGACCGGCCGAGACGAACTCGATCCCTTCGTTCTCGAGGGCCTCGCGGACCGCGGTCAGGTCGCCGGGCTCGCAGATCACCCGCAGCTGGTCCTCGTCCTCGCGCACGTCCTCGGCGCCGGCGTCGATCGCTCCGATCAGGTCGTCCTCGCTGTAGCGCCCGGCGTCGAGGACGACAACTCCCTTTTTCTCGAAGATCCAGGCCACCGAGCCGGGCTCCCCGAGGTTGCCGCCGTGTTTGGAGAAGGCGTGCCTGATCTCGGCGCTGGCGCGGTTGCGGTTGTCGGTCAGCGCCTCGACGAGGATTGCGACCCCGGCCGGGCCGTACCCCTCGTAGACGATCCTTTCGATCGCCGCCCCCTCCGAGCCGGCGCCGGTGCCGACGTCGATCGCCTTCTGGATCTTGTCCTTCGGCATCGAGGCGTCTTTGGCCTTCTGGATCGCGGTGGCCAGGGTCGGGTTGCCACTCGGATCCCCTCCCCCGTCCCGGGCCGCGACGGTGATCGCGCGCGCCAGCTTGCTGAAGAGCTTGCCGCGTTTGGCGTCGGCGGCGCCCTTCTTGTGTTTAATCGAATGCCACTTCGAATGCCCGGACACGCCTGGCATTCTATGAACTCGTCCCATGGCAACGAAGGAGAGAACCCACGCTCCTGGGCGCGCCGTCGCCGCCGGCTTCGTCTTCCTGGCGATGCTGCTCGCGGCCTTCTCGCTCTGGACGGCGATTCCGCTGAGCTGGGTCTACATCGGCTCGAAGCTCTCCGAGACCCAGTTCCCAAGCGGCGGTCCCTACGCGGTCGTCGCGATCGGGATCGTCGCCTCGATCCTCATCGTCGCCTGGCTGATCGGCCGTCTCAACGACCTCTACGTCCGCATCACCGGCACCAACCGCCTCGGGCCGATCCGCCCCAACTGGCTGCGCAGCATGCGCGACACCGCGCCGGTGCAGAGCTCGGTGACGGTGGTCGAGGCGGTGCTGATGGCCTCGGTGATGCTTGCCGCCCTCGCCCTCACCCTGTGGTTCTTCCTACTAGCGGGATCGCCGTTGCCAGATCAGTAGGACTTCTGTTGCGGAACTTTTACGTTTCGCGCACAACACGTTGCATGTGATCCCGTACTCTGCCAGCATGGCGGTGATGGCAAGGGAAGCGTGGACGGATCAGCGGCTCGACGATCTAAAGGCCGAAGTCAAAAAGATCGACCTGCGCATGGAGGCCGGATTCGGCGAGATACGGGCGGAATTCAAAGCCGTGCGCGCCGAGATGCGGGAAGAATTCCAGGGGGTACGGGACGAGATGACGGGGATTCGCACCGAGATCGGCGCCCTCAACCGGACGGTCGTTCAGTTCGCCGGGGCGGTGGTGGGCACGACCTTTCTCAGTTCCATGGGAACGATCGCCGCGCTCATCACCATCGTCTGATCAGACGACGAACTTCCCGTCCTCCTGCATCACGACCCCGTCGACTTCTAGCTTGCCGCCGAGGCGGAGGTCGCAGACGAGGTCGGTGTGGACGGCGGACTCGTTTTCGCCGCCTGACTCGGGATAACTGGTGCCGACCGCCATGTGGACGGTGCCGCCGATCTTCTCGTCGAGCAGGACCTCGCGGGTCCCCTTCGCGATCCCGTAGTTGGTACCGATCCCCAGCTCGCCGAGACGGCGGGCGCCCTCGTCGGTGTCGAGCAGTTTCAGCAGGTACTCCTCGCCGCGGTCGGCGGAGGCGTCGACGACCTTGCCGGCCTCGAAGCGCAGTCGCACCCCGGAAACCTCGCGGCCGCCGATCACCGCCGGCAGGTGGAAGCTGACCTCGCCCTCGACCGAGTCCTCGACCGGGCCGGTAAAGAACTCTCCATCGGGCATGTTGTGGTCGCCGGTGCAGGGGATGAACTTGCGGCCGGCGATTCCCAGTCTGATGTCGGTGCCCGGCGCCGTCACCCGTACCTCCTCGTGCCCCTCGATCCATTCGGCCAGGCGGGTCGTCTCCTCGGAGGCGCGCCGCCACGCGGTCAGTGGCTCCGGGTCGGTGGCGAGGCAGGCGCCGTAGTAGAAGTCTTCGTAGTCGGCCAGGCTCATCTCCGCCTCGGAGGCATAGGCGCTGGTCGGGTAGAGCGTGTAGCACCAGCGGAACTTGCCTTCCGCGCTGCGCTTCATCGCCCGCGCCATCAGGTCGCCGGTTACCGACTGCCGCATGGTCTGGCGCTCCGGCGGCACGCCGGAGAGCTCCCTGGTGTTGGTGCTGGCGCCGATCGCGATCCGCACGTCGGCGTTGTCGACCATCCACTCCGCGTACGGGGAGATCCATTCCAGCTGCATGTCGGAGGCGTGCTTGAAGTAGGCGGCGATCTGCCCCTCGAGGGCAACATTCAGCATCGGGTTCCCCCCGGCCTTCAGCACCTCTTCGTAGACGGCGAGCAGGAGCGGCGCGGCGGCGCTCTCGCCGTCGATCGAGACGACGTCGCCCTCCTTCACCTCGGTCGAGTAGCCGACCAGGATCTTCGCCAGGTTCTGGGTCCTCGGGTCCCCCCCGCTCATCGAGCCGCCTCCTCCCCCGCCCTTTCCCGAGCGGCCGTGGTCATCGCCATGAAGAGCGCGTGAAAGCGGGGGTCGTCGGTCAGCTCCGGGTGGAAGGCGCAAGCGAGCACGCTCCCTTCCCGGATCGCGACCGGGTGGTCCTCGTAGGAAGCCAGGACCTCCACCTCGGGGCCCCAGCGCTCGACCCATGGCGCCCGGATGAAGACGGCCCGCAGCGGCTCGTCCCCGATCCCCTCGATGCCGAGATCGATCTCGAAGCTCTGCAGCTGCCGCCCGAAGGCGTTCCGCTTCGCCGTCGCGTCGAGGAAGCCGAGATGGTCTGAATCGCAGACGATCATCCCGGCGCAGGTGCCGAGGACCGGCCGGCCCGCCGCATGGTGAGCCCGAAGCGCCGGCTCCAGGCCCGCCGAGTCGATGCCCTTGACGATCGTCGTGCTCTCGCCACCCGGGATGACGAGGGCGTCGAGACCCTCCATCTCCCCTGGGGTGCGAACCTCCCGCGGTTCGGCCCCGAGCTGGCGCAGGGTCTTCGTATGGGCCTCGAAGCCGCCCTGCAGCGCGAGGACGCCGACCTTCAGGGTCTGCCCGGCGCTTGCGCCAGCCACCTACGCCCCGCGGTTTTGCAGCAGGGCATCGGCCGCTGCGAGAGCGTCGATCTCAAGCCCCGGCATCGCCTCGCCGAGGCCGATCGAGGCGGCGGCGACTCGCTCGGGGTCGTTGTGGTGGGTGGTCGCCTCGACGATCGCCTTTGCCCGCCGCTCGGGATCGGCGCTCTTGAAGATCCCCGAGCCGACGAAGTTGCCCTCGGCGCCGAGCTGCATCATCAGCGCCGCATCAGCCGGGGTGGCGATCCCGCCGGCGCAGAAGAGGGGCACGGGCAGGCGACCCGTCTTGGCGACCTCCTGGACGACTTCAAGCGGCGCCTGATGCTCTTTCGCCGCCGCGGCAAGCTCCTCGGGCCGAAGTTGGGCGAGGCGCTTGATCCCCGAGGTGATCTCGCGCATGTGGCGGACCGCCTCGACGACGTTGCCGGTACCGGCCTCCCCCTTGGAGCGGATCATCGCCGCCCCCTCGCCAATTCGCCTCAATGCCTCGCCGAGGTTGGTGGCGCCGCAGACGAAGGGAACCTCGAAGGCAAGCTTGTCGATGTGGTTGCGCTCATCGGCAGGGGTCAGTACCTCCGACTCGTCGATGTAGTCGACTTCCAGGGCTTCCAGGACCTGGGCCTCGGCGAAATGGCCGATCCGCGCCTTCGCCATGACCGGGATCGTCACCGCCTCCTGGATCCCCTTGATCATCGCTGGGTCCGACATCCGCGCGACCCCCCCATCGCGCCTGATGTCCGCCGGCACCCGCTCCAGCGCCATCACCGCGCAGGCCCCGGCCTCCTCGGCGATCTTCGCCTCCTCCGGAGTGACCACGTCCATGATCACCCCGCCTTTCAACATCTCCGCCAGCCCGGTCTTCACCCGAAAGGTCGCTCGCTCAGTCATGGCGTCCAATATTACGTGGGCGAAGCGGCTGACCCGCGGGTGGCCCACCCAGGGAGGTCGAGCACGTAAACCTCGCGCGCAGGCCTCCCTGGGTGGGACAGGACCCGCGGGCCAGCGCTCCTCCGTCCCTACTTCAGTTTGTAGGCGCGGATGCGGTCTTTGTGAGCCGCTTCGTCGCGTGCGTACAGGCCGTGGGCAAGGCCCTGGATGAGCGCCATCAGCGCAGTGTGGCTTCTGGTGAAGGACGGACTGTTCGAAGAGAAGTAGAGCGTCAGCTCGGCGTGCTCCCCCACCTCGGACATGGTCGCGTCGGAAATCGCGAGGGTGCGGGCACCGCGGTGCAGGGCCAGCTTCATCGCCCGCAGCAGCAATGGGTGGGCACGGCCCGAGGAGAGGGTGATGACGAGGGTGCTCTCGTCGATGCGGCCGAGGCGCTGCAGGGACTCGCCGCCGGTGCTGGCGACGATCTCGGCGCGGATGTCCAGCAGGCTGAGGGTGTGACGCAGGTAACTGGCGAAGAAGGCCATCTGGTCGACCCCGACGATGACCACCCGCTGCGCTTCGGCCAGCGCCGCGACCGAGGCGTCCACCTGCTCGGGGGTCAGCTTGCGCGCCGTTTCCTCGAGGTTCGAGTAGTCGGCGCTGAGCGATCCCTCCAGCTCGGAATGGTCGAAGGAGAAGAGGGCCCCGCCGGCGGCGCTGTTGCCGGCGATCGTCGTGCGGTACTCCTCGATCGCCGCCTGCTGCAGCTCCGGGTAGCCCTCGAAGCCGAGGGCCTGGGAGAAGCGCACGACCGTCGATGACGAAGTGCTCGCTCTCCGGGCCAGCTCCTCGGCGGTGAGGAAGGCTGCCTCGTCGAGGTGGTCGACGATGTAACGGGCGACGTCCTTCTGGGAGCGCGAGAACTCTTCGAAACGCTCCTGGATGTAGTCGGAAAGGCTCTTGAGCTGTGGGGACTTCGTTGCGGTCTTGGTCACGGCGGTCCATTTCGCCGAACCTCACCCTTTCCCTTCCGGGTTCTGGTTGGATTAATCGAGCAATGACGCTGGAGCGGGCCCTGCGCCTCACCAACCGCAACATGATCGCCTTCGATCTGCTGCTCGGCAGCGCCGCGATCGCCGCACCCGCCGCGACGCTGCGGGTGCTGGGGCACGAGCATCCATCCCCTGACGCCGAGCACCTCTTCCGCCGCTGCGGCCCGATCTGGCTCACCTTCGCCGCGGCCCACCTGATCGCCGACCGGCGTGGCAGCGCCGCCGACTGGCAATCGCTCGCCTGGCTGCGCGGGACCGAGATCGCGACCGACGCCCTCTGGTCCGCGTCCCCGGCGGTCAGCCGGCCTGGAGCGAAGCTGGGCCTGCAGCTGGCGGGCGTCGCCAATGTGGCGATGGCCGCCGGCTTCGCCTGGATGTCGAGGCGCTCGCGGTGAACGAGTTCGAGGGACTGCCGAGCATCCGCTGGAGTCTCAGCGGCGTCAACGAAGAGGGCGACGAGGCCTGGCTGATTCGCGGCATCTCCCGCAAGCTCTACCGCTGCCCCGGCTGTTTCGGCGAGATCCCCGTCGGTGAGGAGCACACGGTCGTCCAGTACGTCCGTCGCCTCGGTGGCACAGACCACCACCACTGGCATCGCCGCTGCGCCGAAGAACTGTTGACCCCCGAGCTCGGCAACCTGAAGCGGGTGCCGGCGTCGGAGTCGAGTCAGTCGAAGTTGGAGGCGCGCGGTCGCCGGCCCGCCGGTCGCCGCAACCGCCGCCGGTGAGCCTGCTCCGCCGGGTCGCCGTCATCTACGCGCGGATCTGGCGCACTTACTGGGGCTGGGCTCCGTCGATCCTGCTGCTCTCCGCGATCGTCTTCGTTCCACTCGGGCTGCTCGACGCGTTGACGATGAACGTCGAGCTCGACGCGCTGAACGTGACCACCGGCCTCGAGCTCGCGGCGATCGCGATCGCCGTCGGCGTCGTCACCGCCACCGGCCTGATCGGCGAGGTGCTGTTCAGCGGCGCGATCGCGATCTCCCTCACCCACCCGCATGGCGAGGACCCGCCGCCGCTGAACGAGATTGCCCGCCGGCTCCGCTACGGCCGGCTGATCGCGGTCGACCTCGCCTTCGTCGCGATCGTCGCCGCCGGGCTGCTGCTGGGATTGGTCCCCGGCGTGGTCGCTTTCGTATTCCTCGGGCTAGCGGGGCCGGTGGTCGAGCTTGAGGACCGCACCGCCGCCGGCGCCCTGCGCCGCAGCTTCCAACTGGTCCGCGGCAGCTTCTGGCTGGTCTTCTGGGTGCTGGTGCCGATCGAGATCGCCGGCGATGCGATCGGCGGCGCGCTCGCCGCCGGGGTCCACCACCTGCTCGGGCACACTTTCGTCGCCACCTGGCTGGCCGAGGCGCTGGCCGACGCCCTCCTCTCCCCCGTCTTCGCCGTCGCAGCGGTGCTGCTCACCGTCGACGCGATCGCCGCCAACGACGGTGCCGCACCGCCCCTGCACACCGCTCCGGTGCCCGCGCTGCAGGGCGGAGGACCCTCTACTCCCCCATCGCCTTGATCACGACCCGCTTCGGTCGGCCGCCGTCGAACTCGCAGTAGAAGACCTGCTGCCAGGGCCCGAGGTCGAGCCTGCCGTCGGTCACCGGAACGATTGCCTGGTGGTGGACGAGGAGGTTCTTCAGGTGCGCGTCGCCGTTGTCCTCGCCGCCGCGGTGGTGACGGTAGTCGCCGCCCTGGGGGAGCAGCTCCGGGGCGACGTTGCCGCCGACATCGGCCCAACTGGGTGGCGCGATTTTGTCGAGCCACTCGATCACGTCCTCGTGCAAGCCCGGCTCGTCGTCATTGATCCAGATCCCAGCGGTTATGTGCATCGCCGAGGCGAGCACCATCCCCTCGGCGATATCCGCGTCCTCGGCCGCGGCCTGCAGCTCCTCGGTGATCCGAATCAGTTCACGTCGCCGCGGAGTGTTGAAGGTGAGGTAGCGCGTTGCCGTCTTCATCATTGCCCAACCCTAGCCGCAGGATCTTGGACCTAGACTCGCCGCAGGGAGCATGCGCCGCCGGTTCGCCATATCCGCCCTGATCGCCCTGCTCGTCCTTACCTGGCAAGGCGCTTCGCGTGCCGAGATGACGATTGAGGACGGCCTGCGGGTGACCTTCAACGCCGACTTTGCCCCCCACTCCCTTCCCCGCCTCGATCCCGCTCCGGTCGAGGTCGAGATCCACGGCAGGATCGCGACTGTCGACGGCAGCCATCCGCCGCCGCTGCGATGGCTGGAAATCAGCCTGCACCGCAACGGCCGCCTCTACACCAAGGGCCTCTCCACCTGCTCGGCGCCCTCCCTGCAGTCGACGAGCAGCAGGACCGCCCTGGCAAGGTGCGGCCCCGCCCGAATCGGACGTGGGAGCTTCCGCGCCGAGGTTGCCCTCGGCTCGAACGTCGCGGCGACCGGAAGGGTGCTCGCCTTCAACAGTCGTCGTCGCGGGGAGCCGGCCGCCCTCCTTCACCTCTTTGCCTCGGTGCCCGTCCGCTTCACGCTCGTGGTCCCGCTGACCATCGCCCGGCGGGAGCAAGGCCGGTTCGGAACCATCCTGCGCGCTCGGATTCCGAGGCTCGGCGGCGGGCTCGGCTCGGTGACCGAGATCGACCTCGAGGTCGGCCGCCGCTACGCCTTCGGCGGCAAGCGCCGCAGCTACCTCTCCGCCGCCTGCGCCGCGCCGGCCGGCCTGCCCGGCGCCGTCTTCACCTTCGCCCGCGGCAGCTTCCGCTTCGAAGGACACCGCGCGATCGAGAGTGAAGTGATTCGCGACTGCTGGGTCCGCTGACCCAGACTCTCAGAGGCCCAGGCCTCCGACTCCCCCCTCGTCCCAGCCGAGGTGATGGGCGAGCTCGTGCCGCAGGGTCTGCTCGACCTGGCGCGCGAGCAACTCGCGGTCGTGCCCGAAGTCGCGTTCAAGCGTGTCGCGGTAGATCACGATCCGGTCCTCGAACCGCTCGGCGGCGACGCCGTCGCCCATGTACTCGCCATAGGCGTGCCGCTCGAAGCCGAGATCGGAGACCAGCACCGGCACCTCCTCCAGGACCCGCTGGAATTCCTCGGGGAGCGCGTCGATCGCGTCCGCGACCAGCGATTCGAAGCTGTCCGGCTCCGTTTGATTCACTGGGATTACGTTAACCAGCAACCGATGGGGGAGTCGCAAAGTGAGAGACGATCAGCCCGCCGCAAAGAGGAAGCTGCGCGCTCTGGGAAGCGCCTGTGCGCTGTTCGCGATCGCCGCCGGGGGCGTCGTCTGGTCCGGCTGTGGCAGCGAGGACGAAACGAACACGATCCGCGACCAGGCGGAAAAGCAGGTCGAAGAGGGCACGCAGAAGGCCGAAGAAGCCGTCGAGGAAGGGGTCGACAAGACCAAGAAAGGCCTCGAAGAAGCGCGCGAGGAAATCGAAGACGGCGCCGACGGCAAGACCAAGAAGAAGCTCGAGGACGCCCGCAAGAATGCGGAAGAGGGCCTCGAAGAAGGGCAGGCAAAGGCCGAAAAGGGCCTCGACGAAGCCCAGGACAAGGTCGAAGACTATTTGCCCTAGGAAGGTCCGCCGCTCGCCTCGATGGCGTCGGCGAGGATCTCGACGGAGCGGGCCAGCATCTCGTCGCTGATCGTGAATGGCGGCGCCAAGCAGAGGATGTCGTCGAGGAGGGACCGGGTCAGGAGACCGCGGTCTCGTGCCGCGCTGGCGGCGCGCCGACCGCGCTCGACCTCGGCCGGCCAGCGCTCTCGCGTCGCCTTGTCGGCGACCAGCTCGACCCCGACCATGAGGCCCGCCTGCCGCACCTCGCCGACCTCGGGATGGTCCCGCAGCGGCGCGACCAACTCCCCGAGCCTCTCGCTTGCCTCCTGGACCCGTCCCAGCAATCCCTCGCGTTCGATCGCCGCGATGTTCGCCAGCCCCACCGCGCAGGCAACCGGATGTCCCGAGTGGGTGAACCCGTGCATGAGCTGACCTGGCCGCCGCGTCGCATCGCGCAGCTCGTCCCAGAGCTCGTCGCCGACAATCACGCCGCCGAGCGGTACATAGCCGCTGTTGACGCCCTTGGCGAAGGTGATCAGGTCGGGTGAGACCCGTTCGTCCTCGCACCGGAACCAGCTGCCGGTGCGACCGAATCCGGTGATCACCTCGTCGAAGATCAACAGCAGCCGGTGGCGATCGCAGATCTCACGCAGCCGCCGCAGGTAGCCAGGTGGAGGGACGATGACCCCGCCGGAGCCGAACACGGGCTCGACGATCACGGCCGCGATCCGATCGGGCCCAACTTCCCCAATTATCGACTCGAGAGCTTCACCGGTACAAATCGGGCATTTGCACGGGTCACAGGGCACACCCGCCGCACACCGGTAGGTGTAAGGCACCGGCACCTCGACGATGTCGGGAGCCTGGATCCCGTAGTCGGCGTGGTACGGGTGCAGCCGGGTTACGGTGGTCATTACCCCCGTCAGTCCGTGGTACCCCCGGTCGTGCGCTAAGACGATCGACTTCTGGGGCTCGCCGCGCCGGACCCAATGCCGCCTCGCCAGCTTGACGGCCGTCTCGTTGGCCTCGCTGCCGCCGCTGGTGAAGAAGACACCACTCAGCCCGGCGGGCGCGAGCGCCGCGATGCGCTCCGCAAGTTCGATTGCTGGCGGCGAGGAAACGCCACCGAAGGTGGTGACATAAGACAGCGATCGCATCTGCTCCACTGCGGCCTCGATCAGGTCCTCCCTGCCGTGGCCCAGGTTCACCGTCCAAAGACCTGCGGAACCGTCGATCAGTCGCCGGCCGTCCTCGGTAACCAACTCGCACCCTTCTCCACGGCTGACCACGAGCGGTCCAGCCTCGGATAGCCGAGAGTGGTCGGTGAGGGGGTGGATCAGATGAGAAAGGTCCCCTGCGACATGATCTGGAGCCGGCAATGCTCGACAAACTTATAAGAAATTAGACAGTTTGTCTACGCTACTCCACCTGTTTGCGTCCCAGCGGACTGCGCGGGGCTTCCTTGGGTGGGACCGAGCAGACCGCATACCAGTGGAGGAGCGCCAACTGATGGGCGACGTTGCTGATTTCTTCCTCCGTCGAGTTGACGTCAAAGTTGGAGAGGACCGAGTCGATCATCGCGTAGGCGGCGCGAACGCCGAATTCGAGTTCGATGTCCTCACGGAGCATGCCGGCGTCCTCGTCGGCGGTGTGGACCGCCACGATCCAGCCCAGCATCGCGTCATCAGCGGCTTGGTTGGCCTCCTCCCAGCCCGATCCGCGGAGGTTGCGAGCGACGGCGACGATCGGCCGGATGTCGGCATTGGCAACACGCCAGGCAAGCGCCTCCCGCACCATCTCCTGAATCAGCTCGAAGGAAGTCTGCCCGTAGCGGGCGTTTTCACGCAGCCGCTGTGCGATCCGTCCGTATCCCGACATGTAGTCGGCGATGATCGCGGCGAGAATGTCGCGCTTGTCGTCGAAGTTGTTATACACAGTTGCCCGAGCCACCTGGGCGGCGCGGGCAATGTCCCCCATCGAGGTCTCAGAGAAGCCCCGGCGGGCGAACAGTTTCCGGCTCGCGTCGAGGATCTTGGTTCGCGCCCGCGGCTCTCCGCGTCGTGGCCGCGTCATCTCTTTCCCCTCCTACAGTGAGCTTGCCCGTTCACACAGGCGAGACTATCCAATAGACGAGACATGACCATTTCTAATGCATTTCTTCGGGAATTTCATACCAGCGCTTCCTCTCCCCTACGCGCGCCCGCAATTTCCAACTCCGCGTCTTGGGGATCGTGTCCAGCTTCGTCCGCAGGCGGCGCAACCGCTCCGCCACCAACTCCCGAGCCTCAAACCCGGCCAGCCCCAAGGCAAACCGTTCGCTGCGCTCGGCAACCATCCCAATCGTTTTCCAGAGGCCCCAGTTCGACGCGGTGAGCGCCGCGATATAGGTGGCATTCACCCCCTCCTCGTCTTCGGTGAGGTCGTGGTCGGCAAAGATCGCGCAGATATCGCAAAGGTCCTTTTCGTTGGTCTCGACCACCTGCAGCTTCAACAGCGTCAGGTCGGTCACCGAGACCGTCAGCGGCACGAGCTCGATCCGTTTCTTCAGATCGATCCGGTGACACAGGTTCGCCTCGTCCACGAACACGTCCACCTGGCGTTGGTTCACCTCATCCCAGAAGCAGAGGCGGCGGTGGCCGTGGAGCATGTTGAACTCCTTGTTGGCCGTGTAACCGAGGGATTCCATCAGCGCGACAACGCCGTCCTTGGCTGCCCGGACCGTGGCGAAATCGATGTCCCCGTATTGCCTCGCCAGGGGAGGACGACGGCTGCTGGGACAGAGGATGGCGACTGCAACACCACCGAGGACGCGCAGTGGGAGACGCTGCTCCGTTGCGGCATCGGCGATACGTATGCCCTCGGCAACCGGATCCGAGAGCGGTTCGCTGTCGCGCCCCGCCACTACTCCGGTGGAATCTCCGCCGCGAGCTTGTCGACGTCCACGCCCTGACGCGAGCGGGCGAAACGGGCGACGAAGAACATCAGCAGCGCCGCACCAAGGACGATCGCGGCATCGCGGACAAACTGGCCCTTGTCGATGCCGAGGCCTTCGTAGTGCATGTAGACGTAGAACAGACCGGCCAGCAGAATCGCGACCAGCCCACCGGCGAGGGCGACGACTGGGATCCCGAGGAAACGCTGGGTCGTCGCCGAGGCGCGCCAGGCCTCAGGACGGCGGTACGGCAGGAGCACCGCCGCGATCCCGATCAGGATCATCGCGATCAGCTGCAGCAGGACTGCCTCGACCAGAACTTCGAAGAAAGATTCGCCGTTGGTGACCGCCCAACCGAGGACGGCGATGCTGAGCACGACCACCACCGCGATCGCGTAATTGGGGGCGTGCGTCCGCGGTGAGACCTCAGCGATCCGCGAGGGCAGCAGACCATCTAGCGCCCAGGCGAAGAGGGTGCGGACCGCGATCGTGATGTTGGGGATCATCAACAGCGGGAATGCCGCCACGAAGGTGATCAGCAGCCACCAGGAGAGCACGGTGCTTCCGCCCGCGATCGCGGTTAGGAACGTGTAGTAGGGAGGCGCGGCGAAGGGATAGCTTTCTTCGCCGAGGCTGTTGATCGCGTAGAAAAAGTCGTGTCCGAACTTGCTGAAGAATAGGACCGCAAAGAGCGCCGCGATGCCGATGTGAACCAGCATCGCCAGGCTCATCACCTTCATCTGGGTCGTGTCCCGCGCTCGCCGCACCTCACCCGAGATGTAGACCGAGAGCCAGCCGAAGAGCGAGAGGCTGCAGATCGCCGCCCAGGTCGGCCAGGTGTTGTCCATGCTGAAGGCCGGATTGGTGTCGATTTCTTCTTTGCTGGCGCTTTGGATGATCGAGTTGTAGGTGTCGGATTCGCCCGTGATCGACCCCGCGAACTGATTGAAGCTGTTGACGAAGCCGTCCTGGCTCTTGAAGAGGAGCACGAGGAAGACGGTGCCGAGTCCGAGCATCATCACCACCCAGAGGCCGTTCATGATCCGGGTCGTCCAGCGCCAGCCCCCGGCCAGGAACACGGCCGAGACGAGGATCAGCGCGGTCCCGATCCCGAACTGCCAGCCTTCGCTGGTGACGAGATCTTCGCCGGCGGTGACGAGCCCGTTCTCGCCGCTGACGAGCCCCACCGCCGTCAGCGAAGGCCCGAGGGCGACAGTGACGAAAGCGAGGGCGATGAAAGCAATCGAGAGAATGACCCCCGAGGTCCAGAAAAAGGAGGAGATCAACCCGATCACCGGGTGAGTGACACGACTGACGAGTACGTAGTCGCCACCACTGCGCGGGATCGCCGAGGTGAAGAGGCCGTAGCAGACGGCGATCGCGAGCGCCGCCACGGCGGCCATCGCGAAGCCCAGCCAGATCGAACCACCGGGGAAGGCTCCGAGGGTGAAGAAGATCGAGATCGCGAGGAATACCGAGGTCGGCTGCCCCGCCATGTTGAAGACAAAGGTCGAGAACGGCGAGACTTCACGCACGAGACCGGTTGCTTTTCGCGCGTACGTTCCCTGCTGCCCAGCTTGAGCCACCGGCTTCTCCCCCAACTCAGTCATGCACTCCCTTTCTGTTTCTCATCCCTACCCTGACACCAGGTAATGGTTGACTACGCGATCCGGTTCCAGGTGAATCAGGCAGCCATCCAGGTGCCCGCTACCGTAGTCGGAACCGGGGTTGATTGCCACAGTTCGACCGATCTTCGCCACACCCTTGCTCTCGTGGATGTGCCCGTGCAGGCTCAGCAGCGGCTGCGACTCCTCGATGATTTGGCGAACCGCTGAGCTGCCGGTGGGAACCTCGTGGGGTCGCCCCCCCTTGGTCACATAACGCAGTTCCTCGTCAACCTCGTAGGCAATGTCGAGACTGCTCTCGTATGGGGGGACGTGGATGTTGAAGATCGCCCGGCTGGGCTCCTCGAGCTGCACGACCAGCTGTTCGAGGCGATCGTAGATCTCGTCCTCGTCCAGCTCCCGGGGCGTTTGCCACGGGGTGCGATTGGAATAGCCGAACGAGAGCAACTCGTGTGGACCCACCCGCTGGACGGTCTCGTCGCAGGCGACGACGCTCCTCCCCGAATCCAGTACCTCGTCGACGGACCAGGGATCATCGTTGCCAGGGATGACGTAGGCACGGGTTTCGGTACCGGCCAGCCGTTCGTCGGCGAGCTCGACCCACAGCCTCAGCTCGTCCAGCAACGCGCGTTCAAACGCCTCCTCCCGTCGAGCGGTGTCTTCGGCCAGGACCTGGGCCTCGTCGGGGTCGACGATCAGGGCGTACATCCCGTTGGTCGAGATCGCCCTCTGCATCAGGTCCAGCTCCTCGGCCGTGTGTGCCACCCGCCGCTCGCCGATCACCCGCGCCACGTAGGAACCGTCCCCTTCGCGGACGATTGGGACGAGCCCCTTGCCGCAAAGATCGCCTCCCATCACCAGGACGTCGGCCGGATAGTGAGTCGCGGCATTTATGAACTTCTTCCAGCACACCCTCGAGCCGTGAACGTCCCCGGCATAAAAGAGGCGGGTCCGTTGGTCGTTCTGGCGGCGCTTGAACATTCTGTCTTGATCTCCCCGACTCGAATAATCGGACATCCACAAGACGGCTGCGTCGCAGACCTACGTGGAGGCTGGGCAGGGTGTCTAGTTTGAGAGC
>DASSVR010000053.1:0-22972 GCA_035705945.1 Solirubrobacterales bacterium | reverse complement strand
ATCGAGGCCGCGTTCTGCAGCGCCGAACGGGTCACCATCGTCGGATCGATGACGCCGTCTTTGATCAGGTCGCCGTACTCGCCGGTGGCGGCGTTGAGGCCTTCGCCGGCTTTCAGGTCGCGCACCTTGTTGACGACGACGGAGCCCTCCTCGCCGGAGTTCTCGGCGATCTGACGGACAGGCTCCTCGAGCGCCCGGTAGACGATCCGGGCGCCGGTGGCCTCGTCGGGGTCGTCGAGCTTCTCCGGCTTGAGAGCGTCCTGGGCGTTCAGCAGAGCGACTCCGCCACCCGGCACGACACCCTCCTCGAGCGCGGCGCGGGTTGCCTGCAGCGCGTCCTCGACGCGGTGCTTTTTCTCCTTCATCTCGGTCTCGGTGGCGGCGCCGACCTTGACCACGGCCACGCCGCCGGCCAGCTTCGCGAGGCGCTCCTGGAGCTTCTCGCGATCGAAGTCGGAGTCGGTGTTCTCGACCTCCTGTTTGATCTGCTTGATCCGGCCCTTGATGTCCTCCGGGTCGCCGCCGCCGTCGATGATCGTGGTCGTGTCCTTGGAGACGACGACGCGGCGCGCTTTACCGAGCTGGGAGAGCTGGGTGTTCTCCAGTTTCAGGCCCATCTCCTCGGTGATCACCTCGCCGCCGCTGAGGATCGCGATGTCCTCGAGCATCCGCTTGCGGCGGTCGCCGAAGCCCGGGGCTTTGACGGCGACGCCGGTGAAGGTGCCCCGGAGCTTGTTCACGACCAGGGTCGCGAGGCACTCGCCCTCGACGTCCTCGGCCACGATCAACAGCGGTTTGCCCCCCTGCATCACCTGCTCGAGCACCGGCAGGATGTCCCGCACGGAGCCGATCTTCTGGTTGGCGATGAGGATGTAGGGGTCATCCAGCACCGCCTCCATGCGGTCCTGGTCGGTGACCATGTACGGCGAGATGTAGCCCTTGTCGAACTGCATCCCCTCGGTGAACTCGAGCTCCATCCCGAAGGTCTGGCCCTCCTCGACGTTCACCACGCCGTCTTTGCCGACTTTCTCGATCGCGTCGGCGATCACGTTGCCGATCTCGTCGTCGCCGGCGGAGATGGCGGCCACGCGGGCGATCTGCTCTTTGCCGGCGACCTCCTTGCTCTGCTTGTTGCGGAGGTTGTCGACGACCTCCTCGACGGCCTTCTCGATTCCGCGGCGCAGGGCCAGCGGGTTGGCGCCAGCCGCCACGTTCTTCAGGCCCTGGCGGACGATCGTCTGCGCCAGCAGGGTGGCGGTGGTGGTGCCGTCACCGGCGACGTCGTTGGTCGCGGTCGCGACCTCGCGGACGAGCTGGGCGCCCTGGTTCTCGAAGACGTCCTCGACCTCGACCTCGCGGGCGATCGTGACGCCGTCGTTGGTGATCGTCGGCGCGCCGAACTTTTTGTCGAGCACGACGTATCGGCCTTTCGGGCCGAGGGTGACCTTGACGGCGTTGGCGACGGAGTCGACGCCGGCCTGCAGGGCCCCGCGGGCATCCTCTGCGTACTTCAGCTCCTTGTGAGCCATTTGTGTTCAGTCCTCCTTGGTTACGTAAATCCGTTGGGGCTAGCCGACCTTGGCCAGGACGTCCGACTCGCGCAGCACCAGCAGTTCGTCGCCCTCGACGGTCACCTCGGTGCCGCCGTATTTGGAGTAGAGGACCTCGTCCCCCTCCGCGACGTCGAGCGGGATCCGCTTCTCGCCGTCCTCGTCCCATTTGCCGTCGCCGACGGCCACGACTTGGCCCTTCTGCGGCTTCTCTTTGGCCGTGTCGGGGAGAACGATGCCGCTCGCGGTCGTCTCCTCCTCCTCGATCGGCTTGACGATCAGCCGGTCCCCGAGGGGCTTCAGCTTCATCCGTGAACCTCCGTATCGGTAAGTGGTCTGGTGGAAAGTTGGGAAACGCCGCCCTGAAGCCAAGTGATCGACTTTGCGACGTTTGGCACTCTCAGGGTTAGAGTGCCAAACGGAAAGATAGCGAGAAGTCGCCGCTGGTCAAGCCGGCGACGCGCTAACCGAGTCAATCCATCGCCAAGAGGCGACAGCCGAGCAGGCTCGAGATCCCTTCGCCGCCGCGCCGCATCACCCAGTCGTGGTTCCACTCGAAAGCCGGGCGCAGCAGCGGCGCCAGCGCGTTCATCCAGGCCTTGGTGGTGCTGACGTTCCACTCGTAGAGGACCGCGGTCACCCCGTCCTGCTCGTAGAGACGCCAGCGGCCGGTCCCTTCCAGCTCGCCCACCGCCCGCCCCTCCATCAGCGTCGGGTACTCGACCCGCGTCGTCGTCACGTCGAAGGAGACGCGATAGGGGAGCAAGCTCTTCCAAACCATCCGCGAGACGCTGCCGAGACCCGTCTCGTCGCCGGGGCGCACCTCAGTCGCCTCCTCCACCCCGCGCCACCAGCGCGGCCAGCTCCCCTGCGCGTGAATCGCCTCCCATACCGGCCCGCGCGGGGACTCCAGCAGCCAGGTCGTGAGGAAGGCGTATTCGGCCATCTAATTGTGGTGGGGCGTCTCTCCGTTGCCGAGATGAGCGCGCGGCGGCTCGACGATCTGCGAGAAGCGGATCACCGTCACCAGGTCGTCCTCGGCGATCGGGCGGCTGTAGATCTGCTCGAGGAAGCGCTGGGCCTCCTCGAGGCGGCGGAACTCGGGGTTGTCGTGCTCGATGTCCCGCCTGCTGAGGTCGGCGAGGCGCTTGACCTCGACGTCGTCGATCACCGCAGTGAAGATCTTCTCCCGCGGGCTGTGCCGGAACCCGACCGTGATCCAAACGACCTGTCCCCGCTCGTACTTGTTGCTCTTGTCGCCAAGGCGGATGGTCGCGGTCTTGCGCCCGCGCTTCAGCTGGTCGATGAAGACCGCGGAATAGAAGTTCAGGACGTAGATCCCGCCTCGCATGAGCGCTGCGAGCGTATCTGAGACAGCCTGTCACTGGGGGAGCCCCCTGAATCCCCCTTATTTCTGGGCGCTCAAAACGTTTGGACGTATGTTGGATCTTTCGGTTCCAGTTTTCCAGGGTGGGAACCGATGGAGGGGAGACGATGGCAGAGGGGTCACTTCACATTCGCCTGCTGCTGGCTTCGCTCGCCTGCGCGGCCGGCCTGCTGCTGCTCCCCTTCGCCGGCATCGCCGAGGCGATGAAGTGCGACGGCAAGAAAGTGACGATCAAGGGAACGGCGGGCAAAGACCGCCTGGTCGGCAAGAAGGGGCACGACGTCATCTACGGCGGCGGTGGCAACGACGTGATCGACGGCGGCCGCGGCAACGACACGATCTGCGGCGGGCCCGGTGACGACACGATCCACGGCGGTCGCGGCGTCGATTCTCTCAACGGCGACGACGGCGACGACAACCTGATCAGCGAAAAGGGGCCCGACGGCATCGACGGCGGTGGTGGCAACGACTACGCCGACGGCCAGCAGGGCAGCGACCGGATCAACGGCGGCCCCGGCGATGACAAATTGCTCGGCGACAAGGGCAACGACAAGATCGACGGCGGAGCCGGAACCGACCACATCGAAGGCGGGCCCGGTGACGACAGCGACCTAAACGGGGGTGGCGGCTCCGACGAGGTCTTCGGCGGCGCCGGCACCGACCATGCCGACGGCGGGCCCGGCGACGGCGACGTCGTCCGCGGCGACGCAGGCACCGACAGCCTCTTCGGCGGCGCCGGGGGCAACGACATCGTCTCCTACGCCAGCGCCACCCGCGGTGGGGTTCAAATCAACCTCGCCGCGAACGCCTCGAAGGGCGACGGCCACGACAGCCTGGGCGGCTTCGAGGACGCCGTCGGCTCGCCGCAGGGCGACACGATCGTCGGCGACGCGGGGCCGAACCGAATCGACGGCGGCGTCGGCAACGACACCCTGCAAAGCGGCGGCGGAGGCGGCCAGGCCTTCGGTGGACCCGGCACCGACACTTGTGAGGGCTTCGCGGTCGAGACTTCGTGTGGACCCGAACCCTCGCCACCGCCGAGCCTCGCCTACGGGACGCTCAACCAGGGCCTCGACGGCTCGAGCTTGATCGTCCAGGGCAGCCCCCAGAACGACGACATCCGCATTTCCCGCGGCAGCAGCGCCTGGGTGATCTCCTCAGCGGTGCCGATCTTCTCCGGCGAGGGCTGCGAAACGCCGGCGTCGAACCCGAGCGCGATGATCTGCCCAGATTCCGGGCGGGCGCCGCTGATCGTCATCACCGGCGGCAACGGCAACGACGCGATTGCCGTCGACAACAGCGTCCCCGCGGGCGCCAAAGTGAGGATCAACGGCAACGCCGGCGACGACAACCTGGTCGGCGGCAACGGCGAGGACGTGCTGGAAGCGGGCGAGAACTACAACGGCCCCGACAACGGCAGGGACCGGCTCGACGGCAACGCCGGCAGCGACGTCCTCTACTCCGATCCCGGCGGCGACACGCTGCTGGGCGGAGCCGGCAGCGACCTGCTCGTCAACTCCGTCCCGACCTGCCAGGGCCACACCTTCGATGGGGGCGGCGGCGAGGACACGGTCTCCTACGCCCGCTCCAAGGACAACCTGCGGGTCTCCCTCGGCGGCAGCGGCGGCCCGGCCGGATGCGGCAACGACGACCGCGTCCTCGGCAGCAATGAGAGCCTCGAGGGGTCGGACGGCCCCGACGTGCTCGTCGGCGACAACGGCGATAACAGCTTCATGGGGCACCTCGGCGCCGACGTTTTCATCGCCAAGGGCGGTGACGACTTCATCGACGCCGCAGACGGCCAGCGCGACAGGCAGATCGACTGCGGTGGCGGTGGCGACGATTTGGTCAAGGACGGCAGCGACCCGTCCGGCTCCAGCTGCTGAGCCCGCCCCAACTCCCTAGTCGCCGAAGCCACCCTCGCCGATCAGCGGGACGAAGCGGCACGGTCCGATCATCGTGCGCTCGATCGCCTCGCCCCGCCGGCGCAGCACCGTCAGCATGTCCGCCTCTCCAGAGGCGATCGGGACAACGAGGCGGCCACCGTCGGCAAGCTGATCGAGCAGCGCCGAGGGCGGCGCCGGCGCGGTTGCGTGAACGGCGATCGCGTCAAACGGGGCTCGCTCGGGCACGCCGAGGCTGCCGTCGCCGACGAGCAGCTCGACGTTGTGGATCCCCAGCGAGGCCAGGATGCGTGCGGCATCCCGGGAGAGGGTGGCATGGCGCTCGACGCTGACTACGTGGCTGGCGAGCTGGGCCAGCACCGCCGCCGAGTACCCCGACCCGGTGCCGACCTCCAGCACCAGCTCGGACCCCACCAGCTCCAGGGCCTGGCAGATCGCGGCGACGATCCAGGGCTGGGAGATCGTCTGCTCCTCGCCGATCGGCAGGGCCGCGTCGGCGTACGCCTTGTCCCGCAGATCCTCCGGCAGGAAGGCCTCCCGGGGAATCGCCTCCATCGCCTCCAGCACCCGCTCGTCATCGATCCCCCGCCGTCGCAACTGCCGCTCGACCATCCGGGCGCGGAGGTCGGCGAAGTCGCTCATGCGCCGACTCAGTAGATGTAGTTGCGCAGCTTCGGCGGGTCTAGCACGGTGACCCGGCCGCGACCGGAGCGGACGACGCCGGCGCGCTCGAGCTCGGCGAGGAAGCGGCTGACCGACTCGCGGGAGGTTCCCGCTAGCTGAGCGAGGTCCGTCTGGTTCATCTGAATCGTCACCGCTTCCTGCTCCCCTTCTCCGTCCTGCGCCTCGCGGCTGAGCTGGGCGAGGATGCCCGCGACGCGGCTGGGGACAGTCTGGAAGGACTGGCGGGAGAGGCGGATGTTGGCGGCGCGAAGGCGGCGGACCAAACCGGCGACCAGCTTCAGGGCGATCTCGGGGTGGCGGGCGAGCAGAGCGCGGACGTCATTGGCTGGCAGGGCGAGCAGCTCGCCGTCGGTCAGCGCCTCGGCGCTGGCGGAGCGCTTGTCGCCGTCGAGCATCGCCAGCTCGCCGAAGAGCTCCCCCGGACCGAGGGTGGCAAGCGTGATCGCGCGGCCGTCGGAGTGTTCGCGGGTGACGCGGAAGCTTCCGTCCTTGACGATGTAACACGCATCGGAATCGTCGCCCTCGTGGAAGACCCGGGTGCCGGCGGGAAAGGCGCGAGGTACCGCGACGTGGGAGAAGCGCTCCAGCTCTCCCGCCTCCAGGTCGGCGAAGAGCGGCACGCTCTTCAGCAGCTCAACCGCGCTCTGATCAGCCTCAGGCACCAGAGCGATTATGGCAATGGCCCGGCGGCGCGGCTGACCTCAGGCCGAGGCGGTGAGTTTCCTGGGGCCGCGGCTGAACCCGGCGCCGATCAGGGCCTCCTCGTGGCCGGAGCCGATCACCGCCTCGCCGTCGAGTTTCTCGACCGCGAGCTTCGGCAGGTGACCGGCGGTGACGGCGTCGGCGAGGGCGCGCATCGCCTCCTCCAGCGCCTCGCCCTTTATCGGGGCGAGGCGGAGAAGGCCGCGGCCGCCGCGCTCGACGAAGACGAGCGGCTCACCGTCGCGCAGGAGCAGGTGGGCGCCGGGAGTGCGGCTGGGGCGGCGGCCGCCCTCGAGCTTCGGCCAGGGCAGCGAGGCGCCGTAGGGATTGGCGGGGTCGGTGGCGGCGAGAACCAGGTAGGAGCCGTCGGCTTCGGGCAGCGAGCGCAACCGCTCAACCGCGCCGGGAAGGGCGAATTGGGCGCCGCCGAGGCCCTCGACGAAGTAGCCGCGGCGAGCGGTCCCAAGCAGCTCAAGGTTGCCGAGCTCCCCGTAGACGGTCGAGAAGCCGCCCGGTACACCCTCGGCGAGAACGGTCTCGCGGGTGACGATCCCGTAGCGCTCGAGCATCAGCTCCGCCTGGGCACGGAGACGAGCGCCGGGCCCCGGTGCGTCGGCGAAGATCGGGGCGGTCAGGGACCAACGGCCCTGGACGGCGGCGCCGGCGGTCGAGCGGCGGCGGGCGAAGCGGCGGCCCTGGCGTTCGCTCGGCGGGACGGCGCGGAGGCGTGGCGCCCGCAGGGGCGCGAAGGCGTCGTTGGTGACCTCGCCGGTCCAGGCCAGGTCCCAGAGGGCGTTGTGGATCTCCTCGGCTGGGTGTTCGAGGTCGGCGAGCAGGTCGAGCCAGAAGGAGGGGCCGGCGGCGAGGCGCTCGCGGATCGCCTCGTGGACCTCACCCTTGACCGCCTCCAGCTTCGCGTTGGCGGACGGCGGGCCGGCGAGGCGGACGTCCTCGCGGAAGTAAAGAGCGACGCGGCCGTCGTTGCGGCCGAGGGCGCCGGCGCCGATCCAGACCAGCTCTCCGCTGGTGCAGAGCTCGTCGAGCCAGCTCTGGGAATAGGCGCCGAGCCGGCGCGGCAGTACGTCTCCCTCCCACACCTTCGGCGTCAGCGCCACCCCCTGCAGCGGCACCAGCGCCTCGCGCAGGCGGTCGATGCCGGCGCCGGTGCGGCGGAAGGCATCGACGTTCTGCCAGCTCGGCAGGAAGCGGGCGAGCTCGCGGGTGTCAGCCGCCTCGACCTCCTTGCGCAGGCGGGCGAGGCTGGCGCGACGGACCCGCCGCAGGACTTCTGAGTCGCACCACTCGCGCTCGGTTCCGCCGGGGAGGAGCTCGCCGCGGACCAGCGCCCCTTCGGACTCGAGCTCGCGCAGAGCCGGCAGCGGATCGACGCCGTAGCGCCCGGCCAGCTGATGGGTCGGGAAGGGACCATGGGTGCGGGCGTAGCGGCGAACGAGGGCGCGCATCGCGTCCGGGTGCTCCTCGAGGAAAGTCTCTGGCAGGCCGGGCGGCTCCGGCACGCCCAGGGCGTCGCGGTAGAGGCCGGCGTCCTCGGCGGCGATGAAGCGCTCCTCGGAGGCGATCCGCACCGGCGCCACGCGTCGCTCCGCCACCAGTTTCTCCAGCATCGACTTCGCCGAGTAGCCCTCGGCGACGCGCTCTTCGCACTCCTCCAGAGTCAGGTCGCCGAGGTTCCGCAGCAGCTGCTGCAGCGCGTCGCGGTCGCCGGCGCGGCCGGCCTCGGTCCGGTGCTGGAGCTGCGCCTCGACTTCCTCCAGCGCCTCGGGGTCGATCAGCTCGCGCAGCTCCTCCTGGCCGAGCAGCTCGCGAAGGAGGTCGCGGTCGAGCGCCAGCGCCGCCGCCCGCCGCTCGGCGTTCGGCGTGTCCCCCTCGTACATGTAGGTGGCGACGTAGTCGAAGAGCAGCGAGGAGGCGAAGGGCGAGGCAGTCGGGGTCTCGACCTCGACCAGGCTGAGTGCGCGCGAGTGCAGCTTTCGCAGGAGCTCGGCGAGGGCGGGCAGATCGAAGACGTCGCGCAGGCACTCGCGGTAGGTCTCCAGCACGACCGGGAAGCGGGGGAAGTCCCGTGCCACCTCGAGTAGGCTCTGCGACTTCAGCCGCTGCTGCCAGAGCGGCGTCCGTTTGCCTGGGTAGGCGCGCGGGATCAGCAGCGAGCGCGAGGCGTTCTCGCGGAAGCGAGCGCCGAAGAGGGCCGAGCCGGAGAGCTCGCCGACGACGAGGTCCTCGAGCTGGTCGGGGTCGATTAGGACGAGGTCGGCGGGCGGCGGCTCGTCGGCGTCGGGGAGGTGGATGACGATGCCGTCGTCCGACCAGATCGCGTCGGCCTCCAGCTCGCGCTCGTCGCGGATCTTGGCGGCGAGGGCGAGGCCCCAGGCGGCGTGGACGCGGCCGCCGTATGGGGAGAGGACGCAGAGGCGCCAGTCGCCGATCTCGTCGCGGAAGCGCTCGACGACGATCGTCTCGTCGGAGGGGACGACGCGGGTCGCCTGCTGTTGCTCGCGCAGGTAGCTGACGAGGTTGTTGGCGGCGCGCTCGTCGAGGTCGTACTCGGCGGCGAGCTCGGCCGGCTCGCGCGAGACCGCCTCGCGCGCGAAGGCGCCGATCGCCTTGCCGAGCTCGGCCGGGCGGCCGATCCCGTCGCCCTTCCAGAAGGGGACGGCGCCCGGGGCGCCCGGCGCCGGAGTGACGATCACCCGGTCGCGGGTGATTTCCTCGATCCGCCAGGTGCTCGAGCCGAGCAGGAAGGTCTGGCCGACGCGGGCCTCGTAGACCATCTCCTCGTCGAGCTCGCCGACCCGGCGCCCGTCGGGCAAGTGGACGCCGTAGAGGCCGCGGTCGGGGATCGTGCCGGCGTTGGTGACGACCAGCTGGCGGGCGCCTTTGCGGCCGTGGATCGTCCCCTCGGTGCGGTCCCAGACGATCCGCGGCCGCAGCTCGGCGAAGCGGTCGGAGGGGTAGCGGCCGTCGAGCATGTCGAGGACGTTCTCCAGCTGTTCGCGCGAGAGGTCGTGGAAGGGCTCGGTTGCGGTCACGAGGCGCTCGACCTCGTCGACCTCCCACTCATCCAGCGCCGCCATCGAGACCAGGTGCTGGGCGAGGACGTCGAGCGGGTTCTGCGGGATCGTCGTCTCCTCGATTTCGGCCTCGCGCATGCGGCGGGCGACGACCGCGCACTCGAGCAGGTCGCCCCGGTATTTGGGGAAGATCCGGCCCTTCGAGGTTTCGCCCATGCGGTGCCCGGCGCGGCCGATCCGCTGCATGCCGCGGGTCACCGACTTCGGCGACTCGACCTGGATCACCAGGTCGACGGCGCCCATGTCGATGCCCAGCTCCAGGGAGCTCGTCGCCACGAGACATGGGAGGTCCCCGGACTTGAGCATCTCCTCGACGACGGCGCGCTCCTCGTGGGACAGCGATCCATGGTGCGCGCGGGCTATCTCGACTGGAGACGCATCTCCCGCGGGTGGCGCGTTCCCCGCGTGCTCGGTTGCTGGAAGCTCCTGTTCGCCTTCGCCGTTGGCTAGCTCGTTCAACCTCTTCGCCAGCCGCTCGGCCGCGCGGCGGTTGTTTACGAAGATCATCGTGGAGGTGTGTTCCTGGACCAGCTCGAGGAGCTTCGGGTAGATGGCTGGCCAGATGGAGCGGACGTGGGCGGAGGGCTCGATTTCGGTTGGCGGCGGACCGTCCTCGCTGGGGAAAGCAGGCGCCCCGGGGTCGGCCATGTCCTCGACAGGCACCACGATCTCCAGATCCAGCGACTTCTTCTGCCCCGCATCCACGATGCGGCAGCTCCTCTTATGCCCGACGAGGAACTGACCTATCCGCTCGAGCGGGCGCTGCGTAGCCGAGAGACCGATCCGCTGGATCCCCTGTCCCTGACCTTCAGCCCTCGAACCATCTGCGTCAGCCGACCCGGGATCTCCCGCGGGTGGCGCGGAGGAGGAACCCCCGCGCGCAGTCCTGTTTGTAGAGCACGGGGGTTCCTCCTCCGTGACAGGACCCGCGGGCCGATCCGCATGGTCCTTCACCAGGTGCTCCAACCGCTCCAAGGTCAGCGCCAGATGGCTCCCCCGCTTGGTCTGCGCGACAGCATGAATCTCGTCGACGATCACCGCTTCGACCCCGGTGAGGATCTCCCGCACGCTCGAACTGAGCATCAGGTAGAGCGACTCGGGCGTCGTGATCAGGATGTCCGGCGGCGTTTTCGCCATCGCCCGCCGTTCTTTCTGGGAGGTGTCGCCGGTGCGGATCCCGACCGCGATCTCGGCGCCAATGCCCCGCAGCGGCGCCCGCAAGTTGCGCTCGATGTCGTAGGAAAGCGCTTTCAGCGGCGAGATGTAGACGAGCTTCACCCCGCTCCCCAGCTGCTCCGAGCGGGCGAGCTTGTCGATCCCCCAGAGGAAGCTCGCGAGCGTCTTCCCCGATCCGGTCGGGGCGCAGATCAGCGTGTGCTCGCCACTGGAGATCGCCTCCCAGCCGCCTGCCTGCGCAGGCGTCGGCCCCTCGAAGGAGGCCTCGAACCAGCGCCTGACCGGCGCGCTGAACGGCGCCAATGGGTCACTCTTCGTGCTCTTCACCGCGTTAGCGCTCAACCCATAGATCTTACGCGGCAGCCAACAGCGGTTCGGCGGGAGTCGGGGAGGACCCGGAGGAGCCTCCACCTAATTGCGACGGAGGGTCCTCCCCGACTCCCTAAAGCTCTAGGGGGTGCCGCCGGCGAATCTGACGTAGGCGAACCAAGACTTCTTCGGCGTGAAGCCGTCGCCGAAGAGCCCGGAGCCGTTGCAGAAGTTGCAGGCGGCGCCGTGGTCGTCGATCGAGAACCAGAAGAGGCGCTGGAGCCGCCATTTGCGCTGGTTCTTGACCAGAAGTTTGAAGGCTCCCTTCAGCTGCGTCACCTGGCCGTTGATCCCTTTGGCGAACGAGTTGCCGGGGGTGCGCGGTTGGGAGCTCCAGCCGAGCTCGGTGATCCAAATGCCCGTGCGGGCGTCTTCGCGCTTCCTCATCACCGCCCGCACTTCTTCGATCTGCGGGGTCAGCAGCTGGTACCGGGTCGAGTATGGATGGAGCGCGACCGCGTCGAACCTCTTGGCGATCCCGGGCACGCCCCGGTACATCGCTTCGAGGAAGTCGGAGGCGAACCAGTTGTGGTTGCCGGATTTCGCGTTGCCGCCCTTGGGCCAGGCGAAGAGGCCGGCGAGGATCACTTTCGCGCCGGGGTCGACAGCTTTGATCGCGTTGGAGGAGATCTTCACCATCTGCCCGTATTCGGGCGGGTTCGGCCGGTGGACGAAAAACTTGAAGTTGGGCTCGTTCCAGATCTGCCAGTTGCGCAGCGGCCGCGGCGGTATGTCCGGGTTCTCGCTCCAGAAGGACCCGTTCGGGCCGTAGCGGGCGACGGCCGCCTGGCAGAAGGCGATCCAGCCGGCCCGCGCCGTGCCTTTGACTGGCAGGCGCGCCGGCACCTGCACCCCGCCGCCGACGGGAATCATCCTTTCGGCCCAAGCCGGCATCCCAGCCAGGAATGGCAGCACGTCGATCCTGGCGCGAGATGCCGCGGCGATCTGCGAGTCGCTGGCGCTCCAGTCGAAGGGGGCCCCTTCGCTGGACTGCACCGCCGACCAGTTGATCGGAAGCCGGATCGAGTCAACGCCGCCGCGGTGCACGCGCTGGTACTGCTCGAACCCAAGCGGCGACTGCGGTACCGCGCCCCAGAACTTCGCCGGCAGCGCCTGCGCGGCAGAGGTGGAGAAGGCGAGGATCACCAGCGCCAGCAACGCCACTAGTGGCGTGCGTGCGCGCACGCCGAGACCGCTCGAACCGCTTGCTTTACACATGGTCAGCCTGCTTTCGGCTCGAAGGTGGAACCGGGCTTGCGGCGCTGCCGCATCACCACCACGCCGACCGAGATCGCGGCGAGGACGGCGATAGCGATCAGAATCGGGATTAGCGGCGAGGAACCGTCATCACCCGAATCGTCGCTCGTGGAAGCGACCTGCTCGATGGTTCCTGCCGAAGCCGCCGCGTCCCGCGTCTTGTCGCCGTGTTTGGGGTTGGCGGTGGAACCGTTTCCTTTGCCATCCCGTCCCGCGCCGTCGCCGTCACCCGTGCCAGCATTGCCTTTCGCCGATGCCCCCGCAGATTCAGATTCCGAAGGATTCGAGCCGCCGCCGCCGCCACCGTTGGTGGTCCGACCGTCGTCGCCATCGATTGGAGTGGCTTGATGACTTCCGGTCGGCGAGGGAACTTCGGTCGTGTATTCGGCCCCGGCCGAATCTGCGCTAGCACCAACCGGGTAGCACGCCAATGCCAGCAGAGCAAGCACTGAAAGAAGCGAGAAAGCGGGTCGGGCCCAGCCGCGGGCCCGGTGGTGGCGGCTCCCAAGCATGGCGCGCAAGGTTAGAGGAATCCGCGGCTGCTTTCTCCCCAGTTTTGCTGATAGGAGCGCTGGTTCTGGCGGGCGGCGGAGCGACGCTCGACGACCGCCATTTCGCTGGGTTGGGGATATGGCTGCTGGTTGCTGGGCTTTTGGCCCTCGGTGCCGCCGGCCGGGCCTCCCTTGGCCGAACGTTCTATTGGGGAAGTGGACTCGTGCTTGTGCTTGCGCTTTTCTCAGGGTTCTCATCTCTCTGGTCGGGGTCGGTTGAGCTGAGCATCACCGAGGCAGACCGGGTTCTCGTCTACCTGGGGGTCCTGCTTGCCGCGTTCCTGATCGCCCAAACCGACCAAAGGCGCCAACGTTTCGCTGAAGGGATTGGATTCGCGCTGATTGCGATCGCCCTGCTCGGGCTCGGCAGCCGTCTCCTTCCCGATGTCTTTCCCGTCGCCGAGGGTCTCGGCAGCGGCCCGCGGCTGCGCTATCCGCTCGGCTACTGGAACGCCAACGGGGTCGCCTGCGGTGTCGGGGTGGCGATGATCCTCTGGCTCGGCCGGCGCTCGCTGACCCCGACGCTGCGCTGGCTTGCGGTCGGCTGCCTACCGGCGGTGCTGCTGACCCTCTACTTCACCTATTCGCGGGGCGGCGTCCTGGCGCTGCTGGTCGCCTGCGGCTGCCTTGTCGCCCTCTCCCACGACCGCCTCTGGATGCTCGCGACGCTGGCGATGGGCGTGATCGGAGCGCTGCCCGCGGTGCTCGCGGTGCAGGCGCGCGACAGCCTCGCCGAGAACGTCGACAACGCCGCGGCCGTCGACCAGGGGGCGGTCGTGCTCCTGATCCTGATCGCCGGCACGGCCCTGGCTCTCGCCCTCTTCGCCGGGTTGCGGCTGCTGGAGCGGCGGCAGGGCGTCCTCACCGGACGCGCGGTCGAGATCTCCCGCGACCCGCGGGCGCTGAAGGCGGTGGCGGTCGCGGTGGCGGTGCTTGCCCTCGGCGCCGCGATCGCTGTCGGCGGCCGCGCCTGGGACCAGTTCTCGAGTCCCGACATCGAGTTCCCGGACCAGCCCCAGCAACATTTCGGCGATTTCTCCGGAGCCGGGCGCCACGACTTCTGGCGCGTAGCGGTCGACGCCTTCGAGCAAGAGCCGACGGCGGGGAACGGCGCCGGCACCTACCAGTTCTCCTGGGTCGAGCTGCGCTCGCTGGCGACGCCGGTCCACAACGCGCACTCCCTCTACCTGGAGGCCTTCGCCGAGCTGGGGCTGGTTGGCGGCCTGCTGACCCTGGCGATGGTCGGCTTCCTGCTCTGGACCGGTTTCGCCGCCTGGCGGGGCGCGAGCGGCGCCGCCCGAGAGCTGAACGCGGCCCTGCTGGCGGTTGCGCTGGCCCTGGCGGTGGGGATGGCGATCGACTGGTTCTGGGAGATCGCCGCCCTGGGGATGGTCTTCTTCCTCGCCACTGGCGCGCTCCTGGCCGCGCGCGGCGCTCAGCTGGCGAAAGCACGAGCGCAGGCCGATGCCCACGGGGAGACGCGGGGATTCGCGCTAACGATCGGCGGCCTCGCCGTCGCCTGGATCACCGCCTTGGCGCTGATTGGGCCGTTGCTGGTCGAGCGCGAGATCGATGCCAGCCAGGCCGCTGCGGCGGAAGGCAACCTCGGCGTCGCGGTCGAAAAGGCCGACGCCGCCCGCTCGATCGAGCCGTGGGCCGCGAGCCCCTACGTGCAGCTGGGGTTGCTGGCCGAGCTCGAGGGCGATTACCCGACCGCCGCCGCGCGGCTCGGCGAGGCGATCGACCGCGAGGAGGACAAC
Organism: Solirubrobacterales bacterium; assembly: GCA_035705945.1. Lineage (GTDB taxonomy): Bacteria > Actinomycetota > Thermoleophilia > Solirubrobacterales > 70-9 > VAYN01. The sequence continues at coordinate 8,540 of DASSVR010000053.1, read as the reverse complement.
TGGCTCCTCTACTACCTGCGGGCGCGGATCGAGCACAAAGGCGGGGACGAGGAGGCGGCAAGCGCCGACCTGCGCCAGGCGCGGGAGCTGAACCCGCTGGAACCTTGCCTGCGCGAAGGGTTTGAAGGATGCGGATGATCTGGACCACCGACCCGCAGAGCTCCAGCGGCGCGAAGCGCCCGGATCCGGCACCGCCCGCTCCGGCGCCGGTCGAGAGCGGCCCCCTCGGCGGGCCCCGGGGGCCGCTGGGCTCGCGCCGCCGCGGCGCCGTCCTGCGCCGGCTGCTGGCAACCGGAGACTGGCTCTCGCTGGTGGGGACGCTCTGCGCGGTCACCGCGGCAACCGCGACCACCGACATCGCCACGCTCTTCTGGGCCGTCCTCTTCAGCCCGGCCTGGATCCTCGTCGTCAAGGTCCACGGCCTCTACGACAACGACCACCGTCGGATCCGCCACAGCACCCTCGACGAGCTGCCTTCGCTGGTCTCGACCAGCGCCCTCGGGACGCTGCTGCTCGACGGCCTGCTGGCGCTGAGCCCGGTCGGGCCGCTCTCGCCGCAGAGCGCGATCGCCGTCGGCGTCGGCACGCTCGCCGGCAGCTTCGTCCTGCGCGGGACGATCCGCTTCCTCTGGCACCGGCTGACCACCGTCGCGACCGGGATCGTCGTCGGTCCCGCCGCCGTCGCCGACCTGATCGCGCGGCGCATCGCCACCCATCCGGAGGCGCGGCTGGCCCTCGTCGGCTACGTCTCCGACAGCGAGGAGGCGCCGGCGCGGGAGCTGCCGCGGTTGGGCTCGGTCGCCGACATCTCCAAGCTCGCCCGCGAGCACGAGATCGAGCGGGTGGTGGTGACCGAACACGAGATGAGCGAGGAGGCGGCCGAGCGGCTGATCGAGGAGTGCAAGGCCGCGGGCCTGGGGCTGACCTTCCTGCCTCAGCACTACGGCCTGCTCGGCCCGGGAATCGAGCTCAACCGGCTCGCCGAGCTGCCGGTGCTCGACTTCCGCTTCAGCGACCCGCCCCGCTCGACCGTGGCGATGAAGCGGGCGATGGACATGGCCGTCTCGGCGACGATGCTGCTCCTGCTCTCGCCGGTGCTGCTGGGGATCGCCGCCGCGATCCTGCTCGACAGCGGCCGGCCGGTCTTCTTTCGCCAGCGCCGAGCGGGCAAGGACGGCGTGCCGTTCACGATGCTCAAGTTCCGGACGATGGTCGCCGACGCCGAGCAGCGACTGCCCGAGCTGGTCGACATCGAGACCCTCGACCAGCCCGCGTTCAAGATTCACGACGACCCGCGGGTCACCCGCAGCGGCCGCTGGCTGCGCCGCACCAGCGTCGACGAGCTGCCGCAGCTGATCAACGTGCTGCGCGGCGACATGTCGCTGGTCGGGCCGCGACCGGAGGAGGAGAGCGTCGTCGCCCTCTACGACGAGCGCCAGCGGGGACGCCTGGCGATCAAGCCTGGGATCACCGGCCCGATGCAGGTCTACGGCCGCAGCGACCTCACCTTTGAGGAGCGGCTGGCGATGGAGCGCGACTACCTCGACAACCTCTCGCTGCTTACCGACCTGGCGATCCTGCTGCGGACGCCGCGGGCGATGATTCGCGGCGAAGGCGCCTATTAGGTGGACCTCGAGGTCGTCGTCGTCAGCCATGGCGCCAAAGCGCTGCTGCGGCGCTGCCTGCGCTCGCTCGGGGAGCATCCGATCTCCGCGGGGGAGATGCGGGTCACCGTCGTCGACAGCGGCAGCCCCGACGGCACGCCGGACATGGTCGAGCGCGAATTCCCGGCGGTGCGCCTGCTGCGGCGCGGCAACATCGGCTTCGCGGCGGCCAACAACCTGGTGCTGCGGGAAAGCGAGGCGGCGGCGGTGCTGCTGCTCAATCCCGACACCGAGGTCTACGCGGGGACGCTGGACGCGGCGCTGGCGCGGCTGCGCTCCGACCCGCGGATCGGCATGGTCGGCGTCAAGCTGATCACCGAGAGCGGTGAGCTCGACCACGCCTGCAAGCGCTCCTTCCCGACCCCACTCAGCGCCCTCGCCCACTTCACCGGCGTTGGCCGCAAGCGCGACGGCGCCCTCGGCCAGTACCGCGCCACCCACCTCGGCGACGACGAGCCGGGCGAGGTCGACGCCGTCAACGGCGCCTTCATGCTCTGCCGGGCGGAGGCGATCCGCGATGTCGGCCTGCTCGACGAGGGCTACTGGCTCTACATGGAGGACCTCGACTGGTGCCACCGCTTCTGGGACGCCGGCTGGAAGGTGTTCTACGACCCAACTGGCGTCGCCCTCCACGTCAAGGGGGCCTCCAGCGGCCGCCGCCGCGCCCCCCGCCAGGAGATCGCCTTCCACCGCGGCATGGCCCGCTTCTACCGACGCTTCGACGCGCCCAGGAAAAACCCGCTGCTGAACGCCGCCGTCTACGCCGGCATCGGCGCGAAGCTGGCGACGAGCCTGGCGGTCACCGCGCTACGCGGGCGCGGCTGACCCGAACTAGAGGCGGGCGAGGTAGGCGTCCTGGAGGATCGGCTGCGCCGGTGAGCCGAGATCGAACCGGCGAACCTCGGCGAAGCCGGCGAGGAGGGTCCCCGACACGTAGGCCCGCGGGTGAAAGACGGTGCAGAGGTTTCGCCCGGCCATCCGTGGCCGCTGCACGACGATCTCACCGCGGTCGAAACGCCGCTGCTCCTCGCGCCCGAGGCGGTGGCGCAGCCGCTCGCCAAGGAGGCTGAGGACCAGCAGCCCGCCCGGCCGCAGGAGGCGCCGGAACTCGGCGAGCCAGTCGCGCTGCAGGGGTTCGTCGAGGTGGCTGAAGACGGAGAGGGCGTAGATCAGGTCGAAGCTGCCGCTGACGTAGGGCGTCGGCGGCGCCAGCTGGTTGGCCGTCGCCCGCGACGCACCAGGCGACCAGGTCGGAGTTGTAGTCGCAGCCGTAGACCTCAGGTCCCTCGCCACTGCGTCCGTCGACCAGCAGCCGCAGGCGCGGCGGCGGCAGTGGCGGGCCGGCGGGTGCGGCCATCGGTGCTCCCCCGGCCCGAAGCGTGAGCCAGCCCGCGCGCACCCTCTCCGCCGCCCCGAGCAACCTGGTCCGGTCGAGCCCATCGGCGATCCGGCTCCGCGTCTGCTGCCTCATTTCGACCGCTTCAACATCAACCGATCGAAAAAGTCTCGCCTTCCAAATCTGGGACGGCGGCTAGAAGGGGAGGGAGTCGCGGGCCTCGGCGAGGGTCGGGGCGCTCTTGTCGCGCTCGCTGAGCAGCGGGTCGGTGACCTGCCAGTCGACGGCGACGTCGGGGTCGTCCCAGGCGATGCCGGACTCGGTGGCCGGGTCGTAGTAGCTGGAGACCTGGTAGGCGACGTCGGCTTCGTCGCTGAGGACGGCGAAGCCGTGGCCGAAGCCGACCGGGACGAAGAGCTGGCGGTGCTTGACGTCGTCGAGCAGGTGCCCCTCCCACTGCCCGAAGGTCGGCGAGGCGCGCCGCAGGTCGACGGCGACGTCGAGAATCTCACCGCGCACGCAGCGGACCAGCTTCGCCTGGCCCGGCTCGGTCTGGAAGTGGATGCCACGCAGCGTCCCCTTGGCGGAGCGCGAGTGGTTGTGCTGGACGAAATCGACGTCGACGCCGAGCTCCCGCCAGGTTGCACGGCTGAACGACTCGACCATGAAGCCGCGCTCGTCGCCGTGGACGACCGGCTCGATCAGGACGAGCCCGTCGAGCTTGGTGGGCAGGCGCTGGGCCATCAGCCGAGGGTCTTCCCGTACTGCTTCTCGTAGTACTCGCGGTACTCGCCGGAGCGGATCGGGCCCCACCAGTCCTCGTTGTCGCGGTACCACTCAACGGTGCGCTCGAGGCCGTCGGCGAAGCGGACCTGCGCCTCCCAGCCGAGCTCGCGCTTCAGCTTCTCGGAGGAGAGCGAGTAGCGGCGGTCGTGGCCCGGGCGGTCGGCGACGTGCTCGATCAGCGACTCGTCGGCGCCGGTCAGCTCGATCACCCGCCTCACGACCTCGATGTTCTCGCACTCGTCGGGGCCGCCGACGTTGTAGGCCTCGCCCGCCTTGCCCTTCGCCAGCACGGCGTGGATGCCGCGGCAGAAGTCCTCGACGTATAGCCAGTTGCGCACCTGTCGTCCATCGCCGTACACGGGCAGCGAGTCGCCATGCAACGCGTTCAGGACCATGAGTGGAATCAACTTCTCCGGGTACTGGCGCGGGCCGTAGTTGTTGGAGCCGCGGACGATCGAGGCGTCGATCCCGTAGGTGTGGAAGTGGGCGGAGACGAGCAGGTCGCCGGCGGCCTTGGTCGCCGAGTAGGGCGAGGAGGGGTCGAGCGGCGAGGTCTCGGTGAAGGACCCCGACTCGATCGAGCCGTAGACCTCGTCGGTCGAGACCTGGACGTAGCGCTCCACCCCGAGCTCGCGGGCGGCGTCGAGCAGTACCCCGGTGCCGATCACGTGGGTGCGGGCGAAGGCGTCCTGGTCGTCGATCGAGCGATCGACGTGGGACTCGGCGGCGAAGTTGACGACGGCGTCGGCTCCCTGCATCGCTTCGCGGACGACCGCCGGGTCCTCGATCGCGCCCTCGATCAGATTGGTGCCCTCGGGCAGGTTCTCGCGCCGGCCGGCGTAGGTCAGCTTGTCGAGGACGACGACGTCGTGCTCGTCGCCAACCAGCCGCACGTAGGTGGAACCGATGAACCCTGCCGCTCCGGTGACCAAAAGCCTCATTCCGTTCCTGCCTCCGCTTGTCGTTGAGCCAGATAGCCTGCCAGCCCGTCCTGCCAGCTAGGGAGCCGGATCGCGTGCTCGCGCTGGCTGACCAGCGCCGAGAAGGCCGGCCGCGGCGCCGGGCGTCCGAGCATCTCCGTCGTCCCCGAGAGCACTTTGCACTCGACGTGGGCCTGCTCGAAGATCTCGCGGGCGAACTCGTACCAGGAGCACTGGCCGGCGGCCGCCATGTGGTGGATGCCGTACTCGATCCCCTCGATCAGGCGGACGATGCCGTAGGCGAGGTGCCAGGTGTAGGTAGGCGAGCCGACCTGGTCGCGGACGACGAGGACCTCGTTTTGTGTTGTCGCCAGGCGCAGCATCGTCTCGACGAAGTTGCGGCCGCCGATCCCGAAAAGGCCGGCGGAGCGGACGATGAAGTGGCGCTTGTTGGCGGCGGCGACCGCCTCCTCCCCGGCCAGCTTGGTGCGGCCGTAGGCCGACAGCGGGGCAGGCTGGTCGCTCTCGACGTAGGGCGAGCCCTTGCCGCCGTCGAAGACGTAGTCGGTGGAGATATGGAGGACCCGGGCTTCGACATTGGCGGCGGCCGCGGCGACGTTGCCGGCGCCAGCGCCGTTGACCGCGAAGGCCTCCTCCTCGGCCTCCTCCGCTCCGTCGACGTCGGTCCAGGCGGCGCAGTTGATTACGACGTCCGGGCGCTCGAGGTCGAGCTTGCGCTCGAGGGCGCCGGCATCGGTGATGTCGAGCTCGGCGCGGCCGTAGCCGACCACGTCGTGGCCGGCGTTGCCGGCGGCGAGCATCACGTCGCGGCCGAGCATCCCGGCGGCTCCGGTCACCAACAGCTTCACGAGCCCGCCTCCACTAGACGAGTTTGATCTCGGATCGATCGCCGACCAGCAGCTGCAGGGTCTGCGGCATCCCCTCGCTGCGGGTCAGCTTCACTTCCTTGCCCAGCAGGCTCGCCTCCATCCGCGTGCCGAGGTCCTCGACCACCGAGCCGGCGAGGACGATCGAGTTCTCGACTTCGGAGCGCACGACGTGGACGTCGTCGCCGATCGAGGTGTACGGGCCGATGTATGCGTCCTCGACGCGGGCGCCGGCGCCGATCACGGCGGGGCCGCGGACGACCGAGCGCTCCAACTTCGCGCCGGGGCCGAGCACGACCCGCCCCTCGACCTTCGAGTCCTGATCGATCTCTCCCTCGATCGAGGTGACGAGCTCCTCCAGCACCAGCCGGTTGGCCTCGAGCATGTCGGCGAGCTGGCCGGTGTCCTTCCACCAGCCGCGCACGACCTCGGACTGGACCCGGTGGCCGTCGTCGATCAGCGACTGGATCGCCTCGGTGATCTCCAGCTCGCCCCGCCAGGAAGGCTCCAACGACCGGGAGGCGTCGAAGATCGCCGGCTGGAAGAGGTAGACGCCGACCAGCGCGAGGTTCGAGGGCGGTTCCTTCGGCTTCTCGACCAGGCGCACGATCCGCTCCCCGTCGAGCTCGGCGACGCCGTAGGACTCCGGATCGTCGACCGGGGTGAGCAGGATCAGCGCGTCGGGTTTATGCTCGCTGAAGGTGGCGACGAGGCCGCGCAGACCGTTGCGCAGGAGGTTGTCGCCGAGGTACATGACGAAGGGCGAGCCGGCGATGAAGTCCTCGGCGGTGAGGACCGCGTGGGCGAGGCCGGCGGGCCGGTCCTGGACGATGTAGGTGATCTCGGCGCCGAACTTCGAGCCGTCGCCGACGCACTCCCGGATCTCGTCGCCGGTCTCGGGGGCGATGATGATCCCGATCTCCTTCACACCGGCGTCGACCAGCGCCTCGATCCCGTAGAAGAGGACGGGTTTGTTGGCGACCGGCACCAACTGCTTGGCCGAGGTGTGGGTGATCGGGCGCAGGCGGGTGCCGGCGCCGCCGGAGAGGATCAGTCCCTTCAGGGGCTCCATCGAGGCTGCAACCCTACTCGTCCCGACATATCTACGATGGGAAATTCATGGCCGCCGGCACCGATCTGCAGAGCGAGCTGACGGCGCTCCGGGAGCAGCGGGAGGCGCTGCACCGCGAGCTCGTCCGCAAGACCTACCGCATCGGCGAGCTCGAACAGGAGGTCGAGGAGATCGCGCGCACCTACGAGGAGAGTCTCAGCTGGAATGTGACCCGGCCGATCCGCACCTTGAAACCGAGCTTGAAGAAGCTGCTGCGCTAGCCGATGCGACGCGACCTGCGGGTGCTGAAATCGATCCTGCCGGCGCCGGCGATCGCGTTCCTGCGCCGGCTGCGGAACCTCTTCAGGCGCCTCCGGCAGCTGCGCCTGCACACTCCCGCCGCCCGCCGCGAGGCCGCCGAGCGGGAACTGCAGGCGCTGGCGGCGCGGCCGCTGATCTCGCTGGTGATGCCGACTTACAGGACCGAGCTGAAGTACCTGCGCGAGGCGGTCCGCTCGGTGCAGGCACAGCACTACCCGGACTGGGAGCTGGTGATCGTCGACGACGGGTCCGGTGACCCGGCGCTGGAGCGGGCGATCGGCGCGCTTGCCGCCTCCGAGCGCCGGATCAAGTTCGAGCCGCTGTCGGAGAACGCCGGCATCTCGGCCGCCTCCAACGCCGGGCTGGCGCTGTGCGAGGGCGAGTTCGTCGGCTTCCTGGACCACGACGACACCCTCACCCCCGACGCGCTGCTGCGCGTCGCCCAGGCGCTCGCCGCCGACCCCGAGCTCGACGTCGTCTACTCCGACTCCGACAAGCTGACGATCGGGGGCGTCCGCGCCGACCCCTTCCTCAAGCCCGACTGGTCGCCCGTCTACGCGCTGGGGGCGATGTACATCGGCCATCTGCTGGTGGTCCGCACCTCGGTCGCCGAGGCCGCCGGAGGGTTCGACCCCGCCTTCGACAAGATCCAGGACTTCGAGTTCATGCTGCGGGTCTCCGAGCTGACCGACCGGATCCACCACATCCCGCAGATCCTCTACCACTGGCGGGCAATCCCCGGCAGCATCGCCGCCGGCACCGAGCAGAAGTCCGGGGTGCCGGAGCTGCAGGCGGAGGCGGTCTCGGCCCACCTCGAGCGACTCGGCCTGCCGGCGCGGGCGGTGCCGCACGAGACGATCCCGCACCGGGCGGTGCTGGTGCCGGCCAACGGCTCGGCCCCCCGGTCGAAGGTCAGCATCGTCGTCGCCGCTCGCGGCGCCGCGGCCCAGCTGGAGCGGCTGCGGCGGTCGCTGGAGATCACCGACTACCCGGACTTCGAGACGATCGAGGTGGACGAGGGCAGCCGGGCTGAGGCCCACAACCTGGGCGCCCGCCAGGCCAGCGGCGAGTACCTGCTCTTCCTCGCCCCCGACACCGAGATCGTCCAGCCCGAGTGGCTCTCGCAACTGGTCCTCCACGCCACCCTGCCAGGCGTCGCCGCGGTCGGGCCGAAGCTGGTCCGTCCCGACGGCAGGGTCGAGCAGGCGGGGATCGCGATCGGGCTGAGCGACCCGGCCTCGCCGATGCTGGCCGGGGTCGGCGGTGAGGGCGACGGCTATTACGGCGCCCTTCCGTGCTCGCGCGATGTCTCCGGCCTCAGCGCCGAGTGCATGCTGGTCGAGCGCGTCGCCTTCGAGCGGGCGGGCGGCTTCAGCGAGCTCTACGCCGGCGAGTACGAGGACCTCGACCTCTGCCAGCGACTCATCCGCGACGGCCGCAAGTGCGTCTACGCGGCCACGTCGCGGGTCCTGACCCACCGGAGCGAGGTCGCGCGGCGCGCCGCCGCCGACATCGTCGACCGCGCCCTCTTCGTCGACACCTGGTACGACGAGCTCCTCCGTGGCGACCCCTACT
>DASSVR010000052.1:0-11886 GCA_035705945.1 Solirubrobacterales bacterium | reverse complement strand
CGCGATGGAAGAGCAGGTGGGGCTGCCGATCTCCGCTCCGCGTCCCGCCGCCCTGACGGGCGTCGACGACGCCGTTGCCGCCCGCCTCGTGCTCCCCCTCGGTCTGGGATTGGAGAGCTAAGTGCGCCCCGTCAACCTTCTCCCCCCCGAGCTGCGCCACGGTGCCCAGGCACCGATGCGCACCGGCCCGATCGCCTACATCCTGGTCGGGTCGTTGGCAGCCGTGCTCGCCGGCGTCGCGTTGCTGGTCATGACCGGCAACCAGATCTCCGAACGGAAAGATGAAGTCGCGCAGCTGAAGCGCGAAGATGCCGCCGCGGTGCAGGAAGCGAAACGGCTTACCGCGTACACCCAGTTTCAAGCGATGCACGAACAGCGCGTCGCGACCATCACCAGCCTCGCCGACAGCCGCTTCGACTGGGAGCGGGTGATGCGCGAACTGTCGCTCGTCCTGCCCCATGACGTCTGGTTGACGGAACTCAACGCTTCCGCATCGGCTGACGCGGCTTCGGGCGGTGGCGGCGAGTTGCGGGCCTCGATCAAGGGCCCGGCTTTGGAACTGGAAGGCTGCGCGGCCGGCCAGGAGTCGGTGGCGGGCTTCGTCACCGCGCTGAAGGACATCGACGGCGTCACCAGGGTAGGAGTCGAGTCCTCGGAACTGCCGAGCGAGGAAGAAGGCGCGGGCAGCACCGGTGGATCCGGCTCTGAGGAAGGCGGAGCCGACTGCCAGACCCGCGCCTTCATCGCCAGGTTCTCGATCGTCGTGGCCTTTGACGCCGCCCCCGTTCCGGTCACCGCGGAAGTGGAAGGCGAAGAACCTGCGACGGCTGCCGAAACGGCCGAGACGACCTCGACCGAATCCAGCGAATCCGAATCCTCAGAAGGCGAATGAGATGAGCTCGAGCAACAGGGTCATAGTCGCGATGCTCGCGGTCGTCGCCCTCGCGGTCGCCTTCTGGATGCTGCTCTTGAGCCCGAAGCGCGACGAAGTCGCCAAGCTCGATCGCGAGATCACCCAGCAGGAGGAATTGCTGACGGTGCATCGCGCGGAAGTGCAGCGAGGGCTGGAAGCCCGCCGGACCTTTCCGGCGGCATACCAGCAGCTGGTGGTCCTCGGCAAGGCGGCGCCGGCCGACGACGATACGGCTTCGTTGCTGGTGCAGCTGAACCGGATCGCGGGGCACTCGCACGTCCGCTTCGAGTCCTTCGACCTGGAAGCCGCCGAGGGGGGCGAAGCTCCCGAAACCGAAGCACCCCCGGCGGAAGGGTCGGAGACCTCCTACCCGTCGCCGACCGAGGTCGCCGCTTCGACCCTGCCACTCGGGGCCACGATCGGTCCAGCCGGGCTCGCCGTGATGCCCTACAAGCTCACCTTCAAGGGAAGTTTCTTCGACGTCGCCGATTTCATCCATGGGCTCGACACGCTGGTGGAGACCAAGAACTCGGAAGTCGAGGTGACCGGACGCCTGATCACGATCAGCGGCTTCAGCCTCGCGGCAGACGGCAATAAAGGCTTCCCGAACCTAGCCGCTGAATTCACGGTCACCACCTACCTGGTGCCGCCCGATCAGGGCGTCACCGGCGGAGCCACCCCGACCAGCCCCGAACCCACGACCACTGAGGTTTCGACTACGACGGGAGGCACGCCGTGAAGCGGATCGGCCCAGAGCTGAAGATGCCGAAGCTGAGGGGCGGGGACATGAAGGTCCCACCCTTCCTCTCCGACCTCTACTTCGACCTGCGCGACCGGCGCCTGCTGCCGCTCGTGGCCCTGCTGCTGGTGGCGATCGTGGCGGCGCCGATCCTCCTCGCCGGCGGCTCGGAGGAACCGGAGCCGCTGACGCCTGGGCCCGCGGCCGTGGACACGACCCCGACCTCGGCAAAGACCCTCACCGTCGTAAAAGCAGCGCCCGGCCTGCGCAACTACAAGAAGAGGCTCGGGCACCGCAGCCCCACCAACCCCTTCGACCAGCGGTTCGACGGCGCGAGGGTCGAGAGTGGACAGCTGAACGAAGTCACGACCTCGTCCGAGACGCCGACCAGCGAAACCGGCACGAACTTCGACGAACCGACGGTGACTTCACCGCCGACCGGCGGCTCTCCAGGCGAAGACTCGGACGGGGACGGCGTCCCCGACGGCCTGACGTTCTTCACTTTCGAGCTCGACGTGCAGATCACCAAGATCGAGACGAAGCCCAACGGCGGCCTCGAGAAGACCGGGCCCAACGTCCACAGGGGCGTCAAGGCCCCGGCGCCGCTGCCGGGTGAAAAGGCCCCGGTCGTCACCTACCTGGGGATGGGTGTCGAGACGCGGGCACCGCTGTTCCTGATCTCCACCGACGTCACCGCCGTCTACGGAGAAGGCCAGTGCGTCGCCGGCACCGACACCTGCCAGTTGATCGCCCTGAAGCCCGGCTTCCCGGTCACCTTCGTCTACGGCGAAAACGACGTCCGCTACAAGATCAACGTCCTCGACGTCGAAGCGGTCCCGGTCAAGGAAGGCTGATCTCAGCGTCGTTCTCCCAATGCTTCAGTAAATGAAGCCACGGCGCTACACTCTTTGAAGCGAGACTGGCTCGATCGCCGTCTCCGTCGGATCATGAGTGCCGAGAGCAACTCAACGTGCCCCGTCTGTAAGACCGCCGAAGTCGTCTGCGGCAAGTGGACCCTGCTGCTGATCCGCGACCTGGCCGAGGGCAGCGCCCGCTTCTGCGAGCTCGAGCGCTCGCTGGAGGGGATCAGTCCGCGGACGCTGTCGCTGCGGCTGCGGGCGCTGGAGGACGAGGGGATCGTCGCGCGCCACACCTACCCCGAGGTGCCGCCCCGGGTGGAGTACGCGCTGACGCCGAAAGGCGAGGCCCTGGTGCCGCTGGTCGAGGACATGCGTCGCTATGGGATGCGGTGGCTGCTCGGCGATGCGGCCGACTCGCTCAGCGAGCGTCAGCCGGCGCACGTCTAGGCACTCACTGCAAGCGAGCATTCAGGCGCAGGAGGGTCGGGCCGCGGACGGAATGCGTGGCTGTGCGTGACTTCCTCCTGAATGAATCGATCAAGCGCCTGGCGACCGAGGCCGCGACGCGCCTGAGTTCGCTGGTCGCGATGGGGGAGGAAATCCCGTTTGACGTCGCCGCCGACGCCGGCGAGGAGTCAGCCTTCTACAGCTACGTGCCGATGACCGGGCGCTATGTCGTCGAGCACGAAGACGAGCTCCGCGCGCTGCCGAGCTTCGCGGCCGCCCGCGAGGCCGCGGTCGAAGCGGCGGTTGCGGCGCCCTATCTCGAGGCGCGCGGGGAGTCAGTGCCCGCTGACCCCGGCGCCCGTGCCGAGCTGATGCTGATCGCCTTCTTCGCCGAGCTCTGGGAGGGCTCCGCTGGGTTTGCGCTCGACGGCGAGCGGCTCGAGGCGGCTCTGGCGACGCTCGACGCCGAATCCCGCGACGCCGACGACGCCGAGCTCGTGATCGTCCCGATCGTCGGCCTGCGGATGTCGATGCCCCGGCTGCAGCTGCCTCACGCGGTACGGATCGTCCGCGCCGACTCGATCGAGTCCCCGGTCGACGCAATGCGCAGCGAGGGCATGGGGCGCGCCGCTTGGGAGCCGCAGTACCTGGCGGTCGCCGAGCAGGATCCCGAGGGCGGCGCCGAGGTGGCGCTGCAGCAGCTGCGCGAGCTGATCAGCGTGATGAGGCTCTTCAAGGGTGGCGGGATCGGTCTCGGCCCATATGCCTTCGCCCCCACCGGGGAGGGGTGCTGGCGGCGGATCGCCACCGGCGCCCCGGCGACGCGGCCGGGCGGCTACCGCCTCGACGAGGCGGAGGCGGAGGCACTGATCGAGTTCGGGACCGCGCTGGAGGCCCGCCCGGACCCTGACAGCGCCCTGACCTGGGCGGTCGGGCGCTTCGAGATGGGCTGCGAGCGCGCCACCGCCCTGGAGGGTCTGAGCGACCACCTGTTGGCGATGCGTGCGGTGCTCGAGGGCCATGGCCCGATGGGCGCCTCGCTGCCGCTGCGGGCGGCGGCGCTGATCGCCGACGAGTCGATGGACCGCATCGAGGCCGGCCAGAAAATCGAGGAGGTGCTCGAGCTGGAGCGGGCGATGATGAACGGCCGCCCGTTCGAGCGGGCCGTGGAGCTCGCCACCTGGGTCGAGGAAGGGGCTCGAGACCTGCTGCGGCAGGCGGCGCTGGGGGAGCTGGGGAACGACCTCGGCGCGACCGCCGACGAGACCCTGATCGTCACCGGCCTCGCAGAAGGCGACGCCGAGATCACCGTCTCCGCCGAGGAGGCGATCGCCGCGCCTGAGCCCGAAGCCGAGGGTCTGCGGATCAAGGCGTACAAGCCGGAACCTTCCGCCGAACTTCAACTGCCCGTCGACGAACTACCCGAGGAGGAGTACGTGGAGCAGGAGACCCGCATCATGGAGCCGATCCCGGTTGAAGACGAGATCAAGATCACGGCAACGCCGTGGCTAGAGGAGGTCTCCGACTCACACTCAGGCGACTCCCTCGAATGGCCGGCCAACTCCGACCGCGACATCCAGCACCGCGAGCGGATCGACACCCCCCGCGTCCGCCACCTCTTCCCGGTCCCCGAGGACGCGGACTGGGAGGTCAGCCACCTCGAGTTCGAGTACTCGCGCAACCGGGCGAGCTAAAGATCAGATCGCGATCCGGCGAGGGAGCTGCCCCAGGTATTCCCGTCCCAGCACCCTGACTCGGGCATACTCGCGATCCGAAAGTTTCGTACCCGAGTCCTTCACCCTCCCGGTGAGCACTGCAATCTGAGGCTGGTCGAAGCCCCGTTTACGCAGCTCTTCGGGACTGCCGTTGTCGAGAATGCAGAAGAGTCGGTACTGGCGCCTGCCGGGGCCGGTCAGGCGGATCTCGTAGTAGCTGCCCATCTTGCCGTGCATGGCCTCCCAGTAGCCGCCGCCGCTGAACTGAGGCGGCGGCGCATTGCGTACCGCCTCTAAGACCGCGGAAAATCGGGCGTCTACCTTTGCCGGGCAGCTATCAAGGAATTCCTCGGCCGGCACTTTGCCGCCCTCTGTTTCGTAGTAGACGATCCCCCACGCCATCGCTGGCGAAGGTTATCTGGAGATGCGGCGTTTTGTCTGAGACCTAGGAGGCGGCAGCGCGAGGAGAAAGCGCCCCGCTGTTAGTTTGGCCAGGAACAACCTCGACCCTCGCTCCGAGAACGTCGGCGACAGCTGCCACGGTCTTCAGCTCAGGATTCACGTCTGCCGTGAAGAATCGGCGGATGCTCGATGGCTTCTTTCCGATAGCGCGCGCCAACTCGGCCTTAGACAGTCCGGCCTCCTCTCGTAATTCATCGAGTTGGCGAACTACGGCGTCGATCTGGGCGATCTGACGACGCTGGCGTTCGAACTCCACCCGGAACTCTGGATCCTCCTGGAGTCGTCGCGCGATTCGCCGGTCATGGCGGGTGGTGTCGAGAACCTCGGCCATCCCGGGTAGCGTAACACAGGCGTTACGCTTAAACCCATCATGCCCGTCCCGCCGCCATCTCCACCCGCTCCTCCGCCGTGGCGAAGAGGTAGCGGTCGATTTCGGTGAGGCCGCGGAGGTCGTGGACGTCCTCGTCCAGGTGGGGGACGCGGATGACGATGCTGGTGCGGAGCTCGGAGGCGAGGTGGTCGATGTTGCGGGCGTCGCGCTCGGCGAGGGCCTGGTAGTCGGCGAAGTTGGCGGCGACGCGTTTGGCGAGGTCGGGATCGTCGAGCTTCTCGGTCAGCGCTTCCGGCAGGCCCTCCACGTCCGCGCGCAGCTGGTCGGCGGGGTAGTGGACCTTGTTGACGATGACGCCGCCGAAGGGGAGCCTTGCCTCGACCAGCTTGCGGTGGAAGTAGACGGCCTCGTCGATCGGCTCGCCCTGCGGGCCGCAGACGACGAGGAAGCAGGTCTCGGGATCGCCGAGGAGCTTGTTGACACGCCTCGCCCGTGCCTGGAAGCCATCGACCATGCCGCTGAAGGCGTTGAAGAACTCCGCCAGGTCGGCGAGCAGATCGAAGCTGACGATCTTCTTGAAGACGCTGAGGGCGACGGAGACGCCGCGGCCGGTGACCTTCGCCGCCAGGCCGGTCGGCTTCATGAAAACCCGCAGCGATTTGCCCTCGATGAACTGGGTCAGGCGTTTTGGCGCGTCGAGGAAGTCGAGGGCGTTGCGGGTCGGAGGCGTATCGAGGACGAGCAGGTCGAACTCGCCTTCGGTGTGTAGCTCGAACAGCTTCTCCATCGCCATGTACTCCTGCGAGCCGGCGAGGGCGCTGGAGATCTGCTGGTAGATCCGGTTGTTCAGGACCCGGTCGCGGGACTCCTCGTCGGGCGCCTGGCGGGCGATCAGCTCGTCGAAGGTCGCCTTCGCGTCGAGCATCATCGCCCACAGCTCGCCTTTCATCTCGACGCCCTGCTCCTCGAAGAGGGCGGGATCGACCTGGCGTGCCTCGTTGCCCAGCTCCTCCAGCCCGAGCGAGTCGGCCAGCCGTTTGGCCGGATCGATCGTCAGCACGCAGACCTTGAGGCCCTGCGCGGCCATGCCCGTGGCGATCGCGGCCGAGGTGGTGGTCTTGCCGACGCCGCCGGAGCCGGCGCAGATGCAGATCGACTTGCCCTCGAGGACCTCGTTCAGCGAGGCCATCAGGAGAGCCTCTTGGAGAGCCGGCGGGCCGCCTCGACGCCGAGCTCGGGCTCGAAGAGGAAGGGCAGGGTTTTCACCGGCGCCTCCACACCGCGGCGCAGGCGCGAGAGCTGCTGGCGCTGCGAGCGGGCGCGACCGAACTCGGAGAGGGCCGCCCGGGCCGCCGCTTTCGTGGCTCCATTTTCGTTCTCGGCCAGCTGTGCGAGCGTCTCCGCCTCCCCCTTCTTGAATCGCTCCGGATAAAGCCCGTTGAGATAGATGCGGTCGACCGCGACCCCGACCTCATCGCGCAGGTCCCGCTCCAGGGCGACCGACTCGTTGACCGGCATCTCCTCCGGCAGGGCCACGATCGCGGTACCCGTGTGCTCGTGGTCGGTGATGAAGCGGTCGAGGGTTTCGGCCTGCGAGTGGATCGGCCCGACCCGCGCGATCGAGGCGAAGGTGCGCGGCGTCTGCAGGAAGCCGACGCCGTGACCGGTGGCCGGCGCGTCGACGATCACCAGGTCGTACTTGCGCCCACTCTTCACCTTGCGGTCGAGCTGGGCGAGCTCCCAGATCTTGCCGATCGTCACCAGCTCCTTCAGCCCCGGAGTGGCGGCGGCGAGGTAGTTGAAGATGCGGCTGCGGAAGAGCATGTCCCGCATCGCCCTCACCTTCAGCTGCAGCAACACGTACTCGCGCATTGACTCGTCGGGGTCGATCGAGATCGACCAGAGGTTCTCCTCCATCTCCACCTCGTGGAAGCCGACGGCGGCGTGCTCGAAAAACCGCGAGGCGTTCTCCTGAGCCGCGACCTCGCAGACGATCGTCCGCTTGCCTTCGCGCGCGGCGCGCAGGCCAAGGGCCACCGCCACCGTCGTCTTGCCGACGCCGCCCTTGCCGGTGACGATGACGAGTCGCTTGTCGAGAAGGCTGGGGATCGGGCAATTCCTAGCAATTTCAGGGGGCGGGAGGAAAAAGCGGGTCCCATACGAATATCCGCGCAATGGGATTTCTAAGCCGTAAGAAGCCGAAAGCCGCGCCCGTCGAGCTTGACGAGCAGAACCCGATTGCCGAGGACCTTCAGGAGATGGAATCGCTCGTGCCCGAGAGGGAGGAGCCCCCGGGTCCTGTCGCCGAGCCGCCCCGGCCCGCGGGTCCTGTCGCGGACACGGGGCTCTCGTCCTCGCAAGCTGCGGGCGAGAACCCCGAATCCGCGCCACCCGCGGGAGAGGCCGTCTCAGATGACGAGGGACCAAGCGTCTCGGCTGCCGCTGAGGAGGACGAGGGGGACGGGCGGCTTAGAGCTGTGGACCTCATCGCGCCTACCCGACTCGATTTTCTGAAGGAGAAAGAGGCGGCTGAGGGGGAGCCGGTTAAGACGGCTGAGGTGATTGCGTTCGCCAATCAGAAGGGTGGGGTCGCCAAGACGACCACCACGCTCAACCTTGCCGTCGCCTTTGCCGAGTCCGGGCACCGGGTGCTCTGCGTCGATCTCGATCCGCAGGGAAACCTGACGATGAGCCAGGGGGTCGACCCCGACAAGGTCGAGAAGAGCCTCTATGACGTGCTCGTCAACGACATGCCGATCTCCGAGATCATCGTCAAACGGGAGATCGACATCGCGGTCGCCTCGATCGATCTCGCCGGGGCCGAGATCGCGATGAGCACCAAGATCGGCCGCGAGCGCTCGCTGGAGAAAGCCCTCAAAGAGGTCTCCGGCGAATACGACTTCGTTTGCATCGACACCCCGCCGAGTCTGGGGCTGCTGACGATCAACGCGCTGACTGCGGCAAATAAGGTGATCGTCCCCGTGCAGTGCGAGTATCTCTCGATGCGCGGGCTGGTTCAGCTCCAGAACACGCTGCGGATGATCCAGGAGAACCTCAACCCCGACGTCAAGATCGAGGGCATCCTGCCGACGATGCTCGATTCGCGGACCGTCCACGCCAAGGAGGCAATCGAGATCCTCGAGGAGAACTTCGGCGACCTCGTTTTCCGCTCCCGCATTCGCAAGGCGATCAAATTCGCCGAGGCGCCCGTGAAAGGGTCCTCAGTGCTCAAGTACGATTCGGGCTCGAACGCCGCGAACTACTACCGGGAGCTGGCGAAGGAGGTTCTGGCGAATGGCTCGTCGTAACAAGCGCGCAAGCATGCGCGAGGGGCCGCTTTCCGATCTGTTCCGCAGTACTTCCGAGGACGCGCCGGTCGATCCACCGGAGGCGCCTCGTTATGGACGTGAGGACCCCGCCGAGGCGAAAAAGCATCAGGACGAGGGCGCTCAGCCCGCGGGTCCTGTCGCGGACACGGGGCTCTCGTCCTCGCAAGCTGCGGGCGAGAACCCCGAATCCGCGCCACCCGCGGGAGAGGCGTCTTCAACTGACGCTCCTGCTCCACGGGAGGGGGCTCCCGGGCTGTACGACCAGGACGCTGAAGGGTCGGTTCGCGAGGAGCCGAGGGATGTGGTCGGGCAGGAAAGTACGGAGACTGCGCCGG
The DNA here is from genome assembly GCA_035705945.1 of Solirubrobacterales bacterium. Classification (GTDB taxonomy): domain Bacteria; phylum Actinomycetota; class Thermoleophilia; order Solirubrobacterales; family 70-9; genus VAYN01. The sequence continues at coordinate 2,755 of DASSVR010000052.1, read as the reverse complement.
AGCGGTTGAAGCGGGTCTTTGGGGAGGAGCCGCGGGTTCGGCGGGAGGAGATTACGAGCACGCCCCGGTACGGGCGGGAGGAGCCGGCCTATGAACCGCCTGGGAGCGGGGAGCCGCACCAGCCGGTGATCAAAGTGGTTGGGGTCGGCGGCGCCGGCGTCAACGCGGTCAACCGGATGGTCGACGCGCGCATCCCCGGGGTCGAGTTCATGGCCGTCAACACCGATCTTCAGTCGCTGCAGCTCTGCGTCGCCGATGTCACCGTTCACATCGGTGACGAGCAGACGCGCGGGCTCGGCGCCGGTTCTGATCCCGAGGTCGGCCATCGCTCCGCCTTCGAGCAGCAGGACAAGATCAAGCGCCTGCTGAAGGGGTCCGACATGGTCTTCGTCGCCGCCGGCGCCGGCGGCGGCACCGGCTCGGGCGCCGCCCCGGTCGTCGCCCGCCTCGCCCGTGAGGTCGGCGCGCTGCCCGTGGGCATCGTCACCAAGCCGTTCAGCTTCGAGGGCAGCCGCCGCGGCGGCCAGGCCGAGAAGGGGATCGAGGAGCTCGCGAGCGAGGTCGACACGCTGATCGTCGTTCCCAACGACCGCCTGCTCGATGTGCTCGACCAGCAGACCTCGATGGTCGAGGCGTTCAAGGTGGCCGACGACGTCCTCCGCCAGGGCGTGCAGGGGATCTCCGACCTGGTGACGCTGCCGGCGGTGATCAACCTCGACTTCGCCGACGTGCGGACGATCATGTCCGATGCGGGGCGCGCCCTGCTGGGGATCGGGATGGCCTACGGTGACGACCGCGCCGTGCTGGCGGCCGAAAAAGCGATCTCCTCGCCGCTGCTGGAGACCTCGATGGACGGCGCCCGCTCGATCCTGCTTTCGATCACCGGCGGCTCCGACCTTTCGCTGGTCGAGGTGTCCGAGGCGGCCAAGGTGGTCGGCGAGGCCGCCCATCCTGACGCCAACATCATCTTCGGCGCCAACGTCGACGACGAGCTCTCCGACCAGATCTGGGTCACCGTCGTCGCGACTCGCTTCGACGGGCGGCCGACCGCGCCGCGCCGATCCGCCGAGCCGACGATTCGCCGCACCAAGGACGCCGAGGCGCGCCGCGGCCGCTCGCCCGACCGCGGTGGCGAGCTCGGCATCGACGTTCCCGAGTTCCTCCCCAGCTGACTCCGGATCGGCCCATGCGAGGGGTCGTCGCAGCCGGCCATCCACTGACCGCCGAGGCCGGCGCCGCGGTCTTGCGCGAGGGTGGCAACGCGGTCGACGCGGCCGTCGGCGCCGTCCTCACGTCCTTTGCGGTGGAGAGCCCCCTGACCGGATTCGGGGCTGGGGGCCACATGATGGTCCACGAGGCCGGCGAGACGACCCTGATCGACTTTTTCGTCGCCGCGCCGGGCCTCGACGGGATCGCCCGGACGGCGGAGCTGGTCCCGGTCCCCGTCCGGTTCGACGCCGAGACGACCCAGACGTTCTACGTCGGCCCGGCCTCCTGCGGCGTGCCGGGGACCGCCGCCGGACTCGCCCACGCGCTGGAGCGCTTCGGGACGATGCCGCTCGCCGACCTGGTGGGAGCGGGGATCCGCTACGCACGCGAGGGAGCGCCGATCAACCATGGACAGGCCTACATCCTCGACATCCTCGCCCCGATCCACGAGCAGATGGAGGCGACGCGGGAGCTCTACGCGCCGCTGGGGCAGCGGCTGGGGGAGGGGGACGTCTTCCGTTTCCCGGAACTGGCCGAGGCGCTGGAACGCTACGCCGATGAGGGCGCCGAGCCGTTCTACCGGGGCGAGGTGGCGCGGGCGATCAGTGACTATGTCGTCGGGCACGGCGGCTTCATCGGACCCGGCGACCTCGCTTCCTACGCCGCCATCGAGCGACCGCCGATCGACACCCCCTTCCGCGGCACCGAAGTCCTCACCAACCCGCCGCCTTCCTCGGGCGGGATCCTGATCTCCTATTGCCTCGGCCTGCTCGAGCGTCTTGGCCCCCACAGCGGGCCCGAGCAACTGGTCGCGGCGATGGAAGTCGTGAACTCCCGCCGCGACCTTGCCTTCGCCGAGTCGCTCTACGAGGAGGGGATGGAGGTGAGCTTCCTCGACCCGCTCGGTCTCGACCTCGCGGCCGCCGATCTGCTCGGCTCCACCACCCATATCTCGGTGCTCGACTCCGACGGCAACTGCGCCAGCGTCACCTGCTCGAACGGCTCGGGCTCCGGCGTGCTCGTGCCGGGGACCGGCGTGATCCTCAACAACATGCTCGGCGAGGAGGACCTCAATCCCGCGGGGTTCCACCTGATCGCGCCCGGACGACGCGTTCCCTCGATGATGGCGCCGACGGTGGTCCTGCGGGACGGGGAGATCGTCCTCGCCCTCGGCAGCGCCGGCTCCAACAGGATCCGCTCGGCGATCCTGCAGACGGTGGTGCGGGTGGTCGAGCAGGGCTACCCGGTGACCGCCGCGGTCGAAGCGCCGCGGCTGCACTTCGAGCAGGGCATCGTCCAGGCGGAGCCGGGGATCGATCCGGAGGCGCTCGATCGAGTCGAGGCGCGCGGCGTGCCGGTGGCGCGGCGCCCCGCGATTAACCTCTTTTTCGGCGGCGTGCAGGCGGTCGCGCGCGATCCCCGCAGCGGCGAGCTCAGCGGCGGCGGCGACCCCCGCCGCGGCGGCGCGGTCGCATACGCTGACTAGCTCCATGTCGGCGGGGCCTGCAATCGACTTCGAGGCTGAGGGTCTGCTCGACGGTCTCGA
>DASSVR010000051.1:0-7545 GCA_035705945.1 Solirubrobacterales bacterium | reverse complement strand
GGGTCGCCAGCAGGGTCTGCGTGAAGACGAAGTTGAAGAAGAAGATGCCGAGCAGCGAGATCACGACGGCCTCATTGACCGCGCGGCCGACTCCCGCGGCACCGCCCGAGGCGGTCATCCCCTTGTAGGAGCAGACGATGGCGATGATCGCCCCGAACAGGGTCGTCTTCAGCACGGATCCCCAAAGGTCCGTGACCGAGGCGTTGTTGAAGAGGGTCGCGAAGAAGCCTCCGAGCGGCTCGTTGTAGAGCATCTCCGCGCCGATCCCGCCGACGATGCCGAAGATGAGCGCGTAGATGTCCATCAGGCCGGTGATCAGCATCAGGGCGAGGAAACGCGGCACGACCAGGTTCTTGATCGGATCCACGCCGAGCACCTGCAGGGCGTCGAGCTCCTCGCGGATCTTGCGGGCGCCGAGGTCGGCGGTGATCGCGGTGCCGGCGACGCCGGCGACGACCACCGCGGTAACGAAGGGTGCGAACTCGCGGATCGAGGCGAGGACGAAGAAGCCGCCGAGGCGGTCGAGGGCGCCGAAGAGCGAGAGGAAGTTGGCCGCCTGCAGCCCAGGGGCGCCGAAGCCGAACGCCACGGTCGAGACCAGCAGCGGGAACCAGCAGAGCTGCAGGGCGAAGAGGAACTGGCCGATGAACTCCTCGCCGTACGGATAGGGGGGTTTGACCGCGGAGACGATCGTGCGCGCGGTGAGGATCATCATCTCCCCCACCTCTTCGAACAGCGACTTGGCGGGCAGGAACGCCCTGTTGACCGCGGATCCGACCATCTGCTCCTCCGTCCGAGCTTCGCCGCACACGCGCGGCTCCCCACCCGGTGCGCCGGAGTCTAGGGGATGAATCGGGCCGCTCGGTTAGCCCCGTGTTGAGATCCCGCTAACCCTCGCCGCGGGCAGAAAAGGGGGCCGAAAGCGGCCAAACCCCGTGCTATGTTCGAGCCGCTTTGCGGGGGACCGGACGACATTCCCAGCGCGCCCGCCTCCAGGCCATCGCGACCGGGTTAGCCGCGCTGGCGGCGGCGGTGGCGCTCGGCGCCTGCGGCGGCGGCGACTCCAGCGCCGGCTCGGAGGAACCGACCGGGACCTTCCCCGTCAAGGTGACCGAAGCCCGGTTCCCGTCCCTCCAGCGCCTCGGCCAGACCTCGCTGCTGCAGGTGGCGATCCGCAACACCGGTGAGCGGACCGTGCCGGGACTGACGGTCAGCTTCACGATCGCCGGCAAGGAGGGGGTCACCTCCTCGCTTCCCTTCGCCGTCCACGACCCGCAGCCCGAACTCGCCCAACCGGACCGCCCCGTCTGGGTGCTCGCCGAAACCTACCCTCGCCTGCAAGGCTCCTCGGATCCGGGCGGCGCGTCCACCTTGAGCCGCAAGACCTTCGGCTTCGGCGCGCTCGAGTCAGGCGAGACGACGCGGGCGGTCTGGAAGCTGAGCGCGGTGAGGGCGGGAAAGTTCACGCTGCTCTACACGATCGACGCCGGCCCGAGCGTGGAAACGAAGGCGACGACCACCGGTGGCGTCACGCCGGGGGGCTCGTTCAAGACCGAGATCACCGAACGGCTGCCGGAAACCGAAGTCACCGATAGCGGCGAAATCGTTGAGATCAAGAAGAAAGGCAGGTAGGGGCTCCACAGCGTCGGCCCTGCTGGCGCTGGCGATTACGCTGGCGCTGCCGGCCTGCGGCTCCGCCAACGAGCCGGAGCGGGGCGAACCGAAGCCGGGAAGCGAGCCGCTCGCCCGCAAGGGCGGCGTCGCCCTAAAGAAGATCGGCTCCTTCGAAGCCCCCGTCTACGTCACCGGCGCCCCCGGCTTTCCCGAGCTGCTGTTCGTCGTCGAGCAGCCGGGGCGGATCGCGGTTCTGCGCGGTGGCAAACGGCGCCCGCGCCCGTTCCTCGACATCAGGGGACTCGTCAGCTATGGCGGCGAGGAGGGCCTGCTCTCAGCCGCCTTCCCGCCCGACTACGCCCGCAGCGGGCGCTTCTACGTCTATTACACGGATAACAACGGGGACATCCGCGTCGACGAGTTCCGCCGCCGCAGCGCAACCCGGGCGGCTCGGGGCTCACGGCGCCCGGTGATCCGGATCCCCCACCCGGACAACTCCAACCACAACGGCGGCCAGCTGCAGTTCCTCGGCGATCTCCTCTACTTCGGTACCGGCGACGGCGGCTCCGGCGGCGACCCGCCAAACAACGCCCAGAATAAGGAGGTACTGCTGGGCAAGCTGTTGCGGATCGACCCGCGCCCCTCCGGCGGCAGGCCCTACACGATCCCGTCCAGCAACCCCTTCGTCGGCAGGAACGGGCGAGACGAGATCTACAGCTACGGCCTGCGCAACCCGTTCCGCTTCTCCTTCGATACCGAGACCGGCGGCCGCCCGCGAATCGCGATCGGCGACGTCGGCCAGGATCGCTTCGAGGAGCTCGACTACCTGACCGTGGGCAGGGCGAACGGGGCGAACTTCGGCTGGGATGCCTTCGAGGGGTTTGCGAACTACAACGGCGGGACGCGGGATCCAGGTGGGACCGTGAAGCCGATCTTCGCCTACGGGCGCGGGCGCGGCGGTGGGAGCTGCACGATCATCGGCGGCTACGTCGTCCGCGACCCCCGCCTCCCGGGCCTGCGAGGGCGCTACGTCTACGCCGACCTCTGCGAGGGGCGGCTGCGCGCTCTCGTCCCCCACCTGAAGCGCGCCAGCGACGACCGCCGGCTCGGGCCCCGCGTCGCCAGCCCCAGCTCGTTCGGCGAAGACCAGCAGCACAGGCTCTACGTCGTATCCCTGGAAGGACCGGTCTACCGGCTCGTCCGTCGCTGAAAATTTACATTTCGCGCGCCTTTTGTTGCATCTTTTTGTCTACACTTGCCATCATGCCAACCACGATGGTGAGAGAAGCCTGGACCGACGAGCGCCTCGACGAGCTGGCGAACCGCATGGACCAAGGGTTCCGCGAGGTGAAGGCGGAGCTGCGTCAGGTCCGGGGAGAGATAGGCGAAGTGCGCGGTGAAATCGGCGACGTGCGCGGTGAAGTGGGCAGCGTGCGCAGTGAAGTAAGCGAAGTACGCCGTGAAATCGGTGGCGTGCGAGAAGGGCTCGGAGAGCTGCGGGCGGAGGTCAAAGGTCTGAATCGCACCCTTCAGATCGGCTTTGGCCTGATCGGTTCGTTCCTCGGCGTGCTCGGAATCCTCATCGCCGCTCAGCTCTGAAACGGCGCTAGAGTTTGGCTGACCAGCCAAACGGGCGAAGGGAGCAGCGGTGGAGAGCGGAACGGCGGCGAGCGGTACCGAGACGAACGGGGCGTCGGCGGCTGCGGCTGACTCGATCGAGGTCCACAACCCGGCTACCGGCGCGCTGATCAAGACGATCCCGGTCGACTCGCCGGAGGCCGTCGCCGACACCGTCGGGCGGGTCCGCGCCAACCAGGCCGAGTGGGAGGCGATGGGGATCGAGGGCCGCTCCCACTGGCTCGGAAAGCTGCGCGACTGGCTGCTCGACAACGAAGAGCGGGTCGTCGAGACGATGCAGCGAGAGACCGGGAAGGTCCGCGCCGACGCGACCAACGAGCCCCGCTACCTCGCCGACCTGATCAACTTCTACGGCAGCCACGCGGCGGAGTTCATCGGCGAGGAGAGCGTCCGCCCCCACAGCCCCCTGCTTGCAACGAAGAAGCTCCGTGTCCAGTACCGGCCCTATCCCGTCGTCGGCATCATCAGCCCCTGGAACTTCCCGTTGATCCTGGCGCTGGGGGACGCAATCCCGGCGCTTCAGGCCGGCTGCGCCGTCGTCGTCAAGCCGTCTGAGTTCACTCCCCTGGGCCTGACGGAGGTCGTCGAGGCGTGGAAGCGCGAGATCGGCGGCCCGGACATCCTCGATTGCGTACATGGAATCGGTGAGACCGGCGGCGCCCTGGTCGACGGGGTCGACTTCGTCCAGTTCACCGGCAGCGACCGGACCGGGCGCAAGGTGATGGCCCGGGCGGCGGAGACGCTGACCCCGGTCAGCCTCGAGCTCGGCGGCAAGGACGCGATGATCGTCCTCGCCGACGCCGATCTCGACCGCGCCGCCAACGCAGCGGCTTGGGGCGGGATGATGAACTCGGGTCAGATCTGCCTCTCGGTCGAGCGGATCTACGTCGAGGAGCCGGCCTACGACGAGTTCGTCAACAAGCTCACGGCCGAGGTCGGCCGGCTGCGCCAGGGTGCCGACGACACCGGCGAGATGAAGGATGTCGGCGCGATGACTTCCCCCAACCAGACCGCGATCGTCGAAGACCACGTCGGCGACGCGATCGCCGCCGGCGCCAAGGCGCTGACCGGCGGTAAGCGGGTCGCGGGGCCCGGCGACTACTTCGAACCGACGGTCCTGGTCGATGTCGACCACTCGATGAAGGTGATGCGGGACGAGACCTTCGGCCCGGTAGTCGGGGTGATGAAGGTGAGCGACGCCGAGGAGGCCCTGCGACTGGCCAACGACACCCGCTACGGCCTCGGCGGCTCGGTCTTCGGGGAGCGCGAGCGGGCCGAGCAGATCGCGCGCCGGGTCGAGTGCGGGTCGGTCAACGTCAACGACGTCCTCATCAACTACTTCGCGATGGATGTGCCGATGGGTGGCTGGAAGCAGTCCGGCATCGGCTTCCGCCACGGCGAACCCGGAATTAAGAAGTACTGCCGCAGCGAGTCCCTCGTAATCACCCGCTTCGGCGGCAAGCGCGAACCGACCTGGTACCCCTACACCAAGTCCCGCCGTCTCCTCCTCGGCCCCATCTCCCGCTTCTTCAGCGCCCGAGACTGGCGCCGCCGGCTCGGGCTGAAGCGCTAGGGACCAGGCGCACGCGGTAGAGGGTGGGGACACCCCTCCTCTGGAATTGACCTCCCCTCCGCTTCGCTCTGGGGAGAACCTCTGGTAGATGCTCCACTCGCGAGTCCGCGAGAATCCTTGTACAGCAAGGGTTCTCGCGGACTCGGTGAAGTGGGACTTGGTTCTGGCGTCCCAGGGCTGCGTGTGGGTGAGGGTCCGGTCGTCCGCTGAGCGAATGTTCGCGACTCAATTCGCTCAGGGGATGACCGGACCCTGTACCGGCGGGGGTTGGTCCCTCACCGGAATGCCCCGGTAGCCTCTTTAAGTTCATGCCTGACCGTGACTACATAAGGGCAACTCGCGAGCGCATCGTCGTCTTCGACGGCGGCATGGGCGCGACTTTGGAGCTGTTCGACCTCACGCAGGAGGATTACGGCGGGCTCGAAGGGAAGTGCCATGAGGCGCTGGTGCTCAATCGGCCCGACGTGATCGAGGGTGTTCACGCGTCGATGCTGGAGGCCGGTGCCGAGGTGGTCGAGACCGACACCTTCCAAGGCTCGCGGCTGAAGCTCGACGAGTGGGGGCTCGGCGAGGACACGCTCGAGATCAACACCAAGGCGGCGGAGATCGCCCGCCGCGCCGCCGGCGAGGACCGCTTCGTCGCGGGCTCGATTGGGCCTACGGGCTTCCTCCCGGCGTCCACCGATCCGACGCTCGGCAACATCAGCTTCGGGCGGCTGGTCGAGGTCTTCGCCGAGCAGGCGCAGGGCCTGGTCGAAGGGGGCGCCGACCTGATCATCATCGAGACTGCGCAGGACATCCTCGAGGTGAAGGCGGCGATCTTCGGTGCCCGTGAGGCCTTCTCCAAGACCGGCCGCGCGCTGCCGATCCAGTGCAGCGTCTCGCTGTTGCCCAATGGCGGCAAGATGCTGCTCGGCACCGACATCCGCTCGGTGCTGACCACGCTCACCGCCCTCGACGTCGACGTGATCGGCCTCAACTGCTCGACCGGACCCGAGGACATGCGCGACGCGATCCGCTTCCTCGGCGAGAACTGCCCAGTGCCGGTGCACTGCATCCCAAACGCGGGGCTGCCGCTGCAGGGGCCCGACGGCGAGACGATCTTCCCCGAAGAGCCGGAGCCGCTGGCCGCGACGCTCGGCGAGTTCGTCGAGCGCTACGGCGTCGGCATCGTCGGCGGCTGCTGCGGGACGACCCCTGAGCACATCGCCGCGATCCGGGAGCGGGTCGGCGGCCGCACCCCGGGTGAGCGCCCAGCGCCGGGCCCGATCGAAATCTCCTCGATGATGACCTCGACGCCGCTCGTGCAGGAGCCGCGCCCGACTCTGGTCGGTGAGCGCGTCAACTCGCAGGGCTCGAAAAAAGCCAAGGAACTGCTGCTGGCCGACGACTACGACGGCCTCGTCCAGGTGGCCGAAGACCAGGTCGAAGGGGGCGCACACGTGCTCGACACCTGCGTGGCCCTAACCGAGCGCCAGGACGAGGACGAGCAGATGAGCGCGGTGGTCAAGCGGATCTCCCTCACCCAGCCGGCGCCGATCCAGGTCGACTCAACCGAGCCCGAGGTGATCAAGGCGGCGCTGGAGCAGATCCCCGGCCGGGCGATCGTCAACTCGATCAACCTCGAGGCCGGCCGCGACAAGGCCGACGTCGTGATCCCGCTGGCGAAGGCTCACGGCGCGGCGCTGATCGCGCTGACGATCGACGAGGAGGGTATGGCGAAGACCGCTGACCGCAAGATCGAGATCGCCAAGCGAATCCGCGACATCGCCTGCGAGGAGCACGGCCTCGACCCCGAGGCGCTGATCTTCGACGCGCTCACCTTCACGCTCACCACCGGCGACGAGGAGTGGAAGCCCTCGGCGGTGGAGACGATCGAGGGCATCCGCCGGATCAAGGCGGAGATCCCCGGCGTCAAGACCTCGCTCGGCGTCTCCAACGTCTCCTTCGGGGTCTCGCCGCGGCCACGCGCGGTCCTCAACTCCGTCTTCCTCCACCACTGCGTCGAGGCCGGGCTCGACTTGGCGATGGTCAACCCGAACCACATCACGCCCTACGGCGAGATCCCGGACGAGGAGCGGGAGCTCGCGGACGATCTCGTCTTCAACCGGCGCGACGACGCGCTCGAGCGCTTCATCGGCCACTTCGAGTCGAAGGGCGAGGAGGCGGAGGGCGAGGCCGTCGACCCCACCGCGGGCATGGAGCCCGAGGAGGCTCTCCATTGGCACATCCTGCGCCGCAAGAAGGATGGCGTCGAGGGCTGGATCGACCGCTCGGTAGAGAAGATCGGCGCGGTGCCGACGCTGAACGAGGTGCTGCTGCCCGCGATGAAGGAGGTCGGCGACAAGTTCGGCGCCGGCGAGCTGATCCTGCCGTTCGTGCTCCAGTCCGCGGAGGTGATGAAACGGGCGGTGGCGCGGCTCGAGAACTACCTCGACCGGATCGAGGGGCACACGAAGGGCAAGGTCGTGATCGCGACCGTCTTCGGCGACGTCCACGACATCGGCAAGTCGCTCGTCAACACGATCCTGACCAACAACGGCTACACCGTCATCGACCTCGGCAAGCAGGTGCCGGTCGACGCGATCATCGAGGCGGCGGTCGAAAACGAGGCCGACGCGATCGGCCTCTCCGCCCTGCTCGTCTCGACCTCGAAGCAGATGCCGTTCTGCGTGGACGAGCTCGCGCGCCGGAACCTCGCGTTCCCGGTGATCATCGGC
>DASSVR010000050.1:0-8663 GCA_035705945.1 Solirubrobacterales bacterium | reverse complement strand
CTGCTCGGGCAGCTCCAGGGCGACGATGTCGATCGGTTCCTGGTCGGAGATCGAGACGCGCTGGAAGGCGATGACCTGCTCCATCACCGAGACCTCGCCGAAGTTGAGCTGCACGCCGGCGACCTCGCGCTGCTCGCGCAGGCGTTCGATGTAGATCTCGGTCTCCTTTTTCGGCCGGGTGTACCAGTCGCCGTCGAAGGCGGAGACGATCGCCCGCCGCTCCTCGATGTCGAGCCGGTCGACCTCGTAGGAGCGGCCGAGGTGGAGGTAGACGGCGCCGGGATGGACCGTGGTGAAGGCGCGCTCGGCCTCGACCAGCCCCAGCATCTCGCCGGCGTCGCGCTCGATCACCGCCACCGAGTCGGCCGAGGCCGAGCGCAGGGCGATCCGGCTGGCGACGAACTCGCTGCGCCGCGGCAGCAGCTTGCCGCCGGCGGCGCGGAGCTCCCCGGCCGCCAGCAGCCGCTCGGCCCGCTCGCGCCAGCCCTCGCCGAAGACCTCCTCGTCCTCCTCGGTGAGCGGCAGCTCGTAGGCGGCGGCGATCAGGTGCCGGGAGGCGATCTGCTCGTTGCCGTGGTCGAGGATCGCCGCCTCGACCGGCCGGCCGAGGAACTCCTCCGGGTGGCGACAGAAGAATTGGTCGAGCGCGTCCTGGCCAGCGACGTAGACGGCGAGGCCGCGGCGGCGGCGGCCGGCGCGCCCCCACATCTGCCGCAGGCTGGCGACGGTGCCGGGGAAGGTGACGCAAATCGCCGCGTCGAGCTCGCCGACGTCGATCCCCAGCTCCAGCGCGTCGGTGGCAACGACCGCCAGCAGCTCGCCCGCGGCGAGGCGGGCCTCGATATCGCGCCGCTGCTGAGGCGTGTAGCCGCCGCGGTAGGGGGCGATCCGCTTCGCCAGCTCCGGCTTGCCCCGCCGCTCGAGGCTTTCGCGGGCGAAGCGCTGGATCAGCTCGATCCCGCGGCGGCTTTTGAGGAAGCAGATCGTCCGCACCTCGTGCGTGACCAGATCCGCCAGCAGATCGGCCGCCTCGGAGAGCGCCGAGCGGCGCACGCCCGTCGCCTTGTCGATCAGCGGCGGGTTCCACATCGCGATCTCGCGGCCGGCGCGCGGCGCCCCGTCGTCGTCGACCAGCTCGAACGGCGTTCCCACGAGGCGCTCGGCCAGCTCGACCGGGTTGGCGATCGTCGCCGAGGCGAGCAGGAAGCGCGGCTCGCGGCCGTAGGCGCGGGCCAATCGCCTCAGCCGCCGCAGCACGTTGGCGACGTGGGAGCCGAAGACGCCCCTATAGGTATGAGCCTCATCGACCACCACCCACTCGAGGTTGGCGAGGAAGTCGCCCCAGCTCTTGTGGTTGGGCAGGACGGCGACGTGGAGCATGTCGGGGTTGGTGAGGACGAGGTTGCTGCGGCGCCGGATCGCCGGCCGCTCCTCGCGGGGGGTGTCGCCGTCGTAGATCGCCTCGCGCAGCCCCGGCGGCCGCAGCTGGGCCAGCTTGCGCGCCTGGTCCTGGGCGAGCGCCTTGGTCGGGTAGAGGTAGAGCGCCCGCTCCTTCGGCTGCGCCGCGATCCCGTTCAGCACCGGCAGGTTGAAGGCGAGGCTCTTGCCGGAGGCGGTGCCGCTGGTGATCACGAGGTTGGACGCCGCCGCTGCCTCGAAGGCCTCGAGCTGGTGGGTGTAGAGGGAGTCGGTGCCGACCCTGGCGAGCGACTCGGCGAGCCCGGGGTGCAGCTCCGCCGGCAGCGGCGTCGGCCGGGACCGGCGCTCCTCTTCGCTGCTCTCGGCGACGATCCGGCCGTCGCGCCGCGCGGGGTCGATGGCAACTGCCCACTCGGAGCCGAGCAGGCTCCCCCCGCGAGCCATCAGGCGACACTCCCGACCGGGCGGCAGATCTCGCCCGCCACTCGCATCGCCTGCAGGGACGAACGGTCGTGGATGCGCAGTACGTCGGCGCCCTCGCGGACCGCCATCGTCACCGCCGCCACCGTCCCCCACTCGCGCTCCCGCGCCGGCAGCCGCTCCTCCCAGGATCCCGCCAGCACGGCGCCGATGAAGTCCTTGCGGGAGAGGGAGACGTAGAGGGGCAGGCCGAGCCGGCGGAGCTCACCGAGCCGCCGCAGGATCTCCAGGTTTTGCTCGGGGCTGAGGTCGAAGTCGAGTCCGGGATCGATCGCGATCTGCTCCTCTGAGACCCCAAGCTCCCGCGCCACCTCGACTCTCCCCTCGAACCATCCGCGCAGGTGATCCACCACGTCGCCGTACTCGCGCCAGGGCCGGTCGACCCGCGGCGGCCCCTCGATGTGCATCAGCACGTAGCCGCAGCCGCTCTCGGCGACCAGCTCGAACATCTCCTCGCGGCCGCCGGAGATGTCGTTGACGACTTGTGCCCCGGCCGCCAGCGCCCGTCGCGCCACCTCGACCGAAAACGTGTCCGCGGACACAGCTGGAGCAACGTCGTTTCCACCTTTGGCCTCGCTATAGGCAGGAGAAGGGTGGAAACGATGCGGGAGCTCGCCTACCAGGCCTTTGATCGCCGGGACCAGGGCCGCGGCCTCCTCCTCGGGGGGTACCGGGGGCCCGGAGCGCGCTGCCACCGCGCCGACGTCGAGCATGTCGAAGCCGGCCTCGGCCAGCGCCAGGCCGTCCCGCACCGCCTGCTCGGGCGTGCCGCTGCGCGCACCCTCGAACATCGAGTCGACGGTGACGTTGACGATCCCGGCGCCGATCGGCCGCGACAGGTCGAGGGTCCTCCCGGCGATCCTCCACTTGCTCATCGGGCGAGCTTACGCAAGGGCGCGTCGCGCCCGAGCAACTCGTCGACTAGCGGGCGCGGTCGGCCCGCAGCGGCAGCGTCGTCAGCCGCCCGTTCCGACCGAATGACCGGTCCGGGCTGCCGTCGGCGAGGAAGCGGCGGAGGAAGAAGCGGCTGGAGCGGGGGCCGGTGACGATGCCGCCGACCAAAATCTTGCCCTGCTCCCGCAGGGAGAGGTCGTAGGCGATTTCCGTCGCCGGCTCACCGTAGAGGTCGGTGTCGACGCTCGGGCTGACGATCCCGCCTCGCCCAAATCCCCGTACGAACTGGCCATCTTTTCCGTAGCGGGCGAGAAGGAGGCTGACGCAACCGTCGCCGCCGCAGCCGTGGCTGCTGCCACCAGCGGCGTAGATGCCGCCGCGCCCGCTGACGGCGAGGGCGTTGGCGCGGTCGGCGGTGCCGCGGCCGAACTGAGCGGTGGTGAAGCCGCGCCGGCCGAAGCCGCGGTCGAGGATGCCGTCGGCCGTGTAGCGGGAGACGAGCAGCTCGTGGTTGGCCTCGCCGGCGATCAGCAGTTTGCCGTGCTGCCAGCTGAGCGCGTTCGCCGTCTCCGAGAAGGGGCTTGCCGGGTAGATGTTGGACTGGACGAGACCGACGCCGCCGCCGAAGCTTGGGTCCGCCCCGCTCAGCGTACCACCCGGTTCGACCGATCCCGGCAACAGACGCGCGAGCACGGCGTGGCTCTTCGCGTCGGGGCGTCGTTCCGCAATTGTTCCGGCGCTGATTGCCGCCCCGCTGGGAGTGAAGAGGAAGTCGTTGATCACGGTCTTCGGCTGGTCGCCGGCGCCGCTGGTCATCCCGCCGAAGTAGGTCCCGCTGCGGCCGTTGGAGCTGATCCGGTAGAGCCAGCCGTACCAGTGTTCGGCCGCTTCGTTCAGGTAGCCGGTGAGGCCGCCGACGAAGATCCTGCCGTTACTCGTGACCCGGATGCTCGTCGGGTACCAGGCCGTGCTCGCCCCGCCGTAGAGAAGGCCCTTTTCGCCCCAGCCGTAGTCCAGGTTGCCATCCGGCAGAAGGCGGGCGATGCCACCTTCGCCGCCGACCGGCGAGGAGGCGACGTAGATGTGGCCGCGGTCGTTCAGGGCGATCGCGGTGAAGGGCCTCTGGTTCCGGACCAGAGCGACCCCGTCGCCCCCGCCGAAGCTCCGGTCGAGCCGGCCGTTCGGCAGGTAGCGGACCACCGCCCCGAATTCCTTCGCCCCCGCGCCGCCGGCATGTCCCGACCCACCGGCGACGAGGATCTTGCCGTCCTGCTGGAACGCCATCGCGAAGTTGCCGACCGAGGCGGACGCCGCCGCGGGCGCGCCCAGGAGGGCGAGCGAGCCTGCCGTCGCCGCCAGAAGCGGCCTTATCCATCCAGCCCCGCGCATGGTCGGTACCGTAACCGTCTTCTTGGGGCTGAGTTGCGTCTACACGGACCTCGACGGGACCCTGCTCGGGCGGGGGAGCTCGCTCTTCCGCGACGCCGAGGGCAACTTTTCGATGGCGCAGGCGCGAGCGCTCGAGGCCTGCCACCGGGCCGGGGCCGAGGTGGTGATCATGTCCGGCCGCCGCGAGCCGCAGGTGCACGAGGCGGCGCGGCTGATGGGCCAGACCTCCTACATATACGAGGCCGGCTGCGCCTTCGCGATCGACGGCGAGACGACGCTGATGACCGGCGAAATGGCGCCGAACGAGGACGGCACGATCTACGAGCAGATCGAGGAGCGGGGCGTCCCGAAGATGCTCTTCGAGCACTTCGCGGGGCGGCTCGAGTACCACTCGCCCTGGCACCACGGCCGCGTCCTCTCCCACCTCTTCCGCGGCAAGGTCGATGTCGGGGAGGCCAACGCGCTCCTGCACGAGCGGGGGTGCGACGACCTGCGGTTGCTCGACAACGGCGCGATCGGCCGGCCGATGCCAGCGATCGAGGGCCGCACCCACGCCTACCACCTGGTTCCGCGCCTGGTCAGCAAGGCGGCGGCGGTGGCCGGGCACTCCCGTGCCCGCGGCTACGACCCCGCCGAGTGCATCGCCGTAGGCGACTCGGTCGAGGACCTCGAGGTGGCTGCCTCGGTCGGCCGCTTCTTCGTCGTCGCCAACGGCCCAGAGCACGACCCGGGCCTACGGTCGGCACTGCCGAACTGGGAGAATGTCACCGTCACCGAAGGCAGCATGGGTGATGGCTTCTATGAGGCGGTCGTCACCTCGCTGATGGAACGTCGGGCCTAAAAGGAGAGCTTGTGTCGTCTGAGAACGCCACCGTCGCGGAGCAGGAGTACCTGGAGATCATGTTCTGGCTGGAGGAGGCCGGGCTGCCGATGACCGGCGCCAACATCGCCCGCGCGATGCAGCTCTCGCCGCCCACCGTCCATGAGATGATCGGCCGCCTCGTCGACGACGGCTACGTTGCGCGCAACGAGGACAAATCGCTCGCCTTCACCGAGTCGGGCCGCAACCACGCCAGCTACATCGTCCGCCGCCACCGGATGATCGAGCGCTTCCTCACCGACGTCCTCGGCATCCCCTGGGACGAGGTGCACGAGGAGGCGGAGAGGATCGAGCACGCGATGTCGCCGGTGCTGGAGGAGCGGATGCGGGCGGCGATCGGCGACGCCACCACCTGCCCCCATGGCCACCCGATCGTCGAGGGCATCCGCGAGCAGGGCTCGCTGCTGGCCGACGTCGAGGTCGGCGCCGACGTCACCGTGCTGCGCTTCGAGAACGAGGCCGAGGAGCTGCTCCACTACCTCAAGGACGCGGGGCTGAACCCGGGGCTAGAAGGAAAGGTCGAGAACTCCGACGACGAGAGCGTCGTCATCGCCTCCGCCGAAGGCAGACACGAGGTCAGCCGCAGCGTCGCCGAGACCGTCTCGGTCCGCGCCAACCCGGCTCCGCCGCCGCGGGCCGCGATCCCCGAGCAGCTCGTGCTGTCGTCGGATCGTTACGGCAGATGATCAGCGGCCCTACTGGGGCACACTGATCGCGACGATCGGCTCTCCGGTCGGCGCCACGCTGCCGCCGCGCGGCTCTTCGGTGACCATCACTTCGTCGACGCCGCCCATGTCGGCGATCCTCGTCTCGGCCTGACCGTGGCGGTCGGGGACGAAAAGCACCGGGACGGCTTCGACCTCACCATCGCGACTGACCCATGCCTCGAGCACCCTCCCCGGCGGTAGCTGCTCGACACCCGCAAGTCTCAACGTCCCATCGGCAGATCGAGGATGCCGGCGATCTCCGAGTGGCTGAAGCCGCCGAAGTAGGCGAGCTCGATCACCTTCGCCTGCTCGCCCGGCAGCTTGCAGCCAGGAGCGGACGCTGCCCCGGGCGGCGTCGAAGCGGGTGCCGCTGCGCCAGATGGAGATGAAGGCCTCCTGCGTCACTTCCTCGGCGGCGGCGCGGTCGCCAACGATCCGGTAGGCAAGCGAGTAGGCGGCTCCGCCGTGGCGGTCGTAGAGGACCTCGAAGGCGTCCGGGTCCTGCCGCCGACGAGCGGCATCAGCTCCTCGTCGGCGAGCCGCTCGGGCCTCTCTCGCCTTACCGCCATCGCCGTAAAACCTACGGCCGCTGGCGCAGGGTGGATCAGAATCCCCCGATGGCGGCGACGGCTTCAACCCAGCGGAGCGCCCGGGGGGCCGGCCTACTGGTGCTGGCCTCGATCGTCTCCGTCCAGTCCGGCGCGGCGTTGGCGACGACCCTCTTCGACTCGATCGGCTCCTCGGGCGCCGTCTTCCTCCGCGCCCTCTTCGGGGCACTGGCGCTGCTGGCGCTGACGCGGGGGGCACCGCTGCGGACCCGGCGGTGGCCGCACCGGGACGTGGTCCTGCTCGGCGTCGCGGTCGCGGCCGTCAACCTCTTCTTCTACGCCGCCCTCGCCCGGCTACCGCTCGGGATCACCGTCACCCTCGAGTTCGTCGGCCCGCTCGGGGTTGCCGTCTTCGGATCACGGCGGCCGCGCGACGTGATCTGGGTGGTGCTGGCGGCGGCGGGGATCGTGCTCCTCTCAGACGGCGCCGGCGGCGAGAGCATCGACCCGCTCGGGGTGGCGCTGGCGCTGACGGCTGGCGCTTTCTGGGCGGCCTACATCCTTCAGAGTGCCCGTGTCGGCGCCCTCGGGCCGGGGGTCGAGGGCGCGGCGATCGCGGCGGTGATCTCCGCCGGGCTCGTCGCCCCGTTCGGCATCGCCCAGGGAGGAGTCGACCTCCTCGTCCCGGCGACCCTCGCGGCCGGCGCCGCCATCGGCCTCCTCAGCACCGCCGTCCCCTACGTCTTCGAGATGGAGGCGCTGCGGCGCATGCCGCGGGCGGTGTTCGGCGTGCTGATGAGCCTGGAGCCGGCGGTGGCGGCGGCGATCGGGTTCCTCGCCCTCTCGCAGGAGCTGGCGCTGATCGAGGTGATCGCGATCGCCCTCGTCGTGATCGCCTCCGCCGGCGCCCTGCGCTCGGCAACGAGCCTGCCGCCGCGCGACTGAGCGCCGGTCGGGTTTAGGTTCCCCGGGTGGCCGCGCTGATGATCCAGGGGACCTCGAGCTGGGCCGGCAAGAGCCTGATCGCCACCGCACTCTGCCGTCACTTCGCCCGGCGCGGCGTGAAGGTCGCGCCCTTCAAGGCCCAGAACATGTCGAACAATGCGCGGGTGGTCGCCGGCGGCGAGATCGGGGCGGCTCAGTACCTGCAAGCGCTGGCCGCGGGAGTCGAGCCGGAGGTGCGGATGAATCCGGTTCTGATCAAGCCCGAGGCGGAAACGCGCAGCCAGGTGGTCCTCAACGGCGTCAGCGACCCCGAGCTGAGTGCCCTGCCCTGGCGCGAGCGGGCCGAGATTCTCTGGCCGACCGTCGCCGACTCGCTCCGCTCGCTGCTGGACGAGTACGAGCTCGTGGTGCTCGAGGGGGCTGGGAGCCCGGCGGAGATCAACCTCGCGGACTGCGACATGACGAACCTGCGCTCGGCGACGCTGGCCGATGCCCGGGTGTTGATGGTTTGCGACATCGACCGTGGCGGCGCCTTCGCTCACCTCTACGGAACCTGGGCGCTGCTGGAGCCAGAGCAACGGGCGCGGATCGACGGCTTTGTGCTGAACAAGTTCAGGGGCGACCGGGGCTTGCTCGCCGACGCGCCTGAGCGACTGCGGGAGCTGACCGGAGTTCCAGTGACCGGCGTCGTCCCCTGGATCCGCCATGGCCTTCCCGACGAGGACGGAGCGGCGTCTCGGGCACCCACCACCGACGACGACGGCCGGCCGAGGATCGACGTCATCGCCTATCCGGCGGGGTCCAACCTCGACGAGCTGAAGCCGCTGGAGCAGGTGGCGGAGGTTCGCTATTGCCGTCGGGCTTCAGACCTGGGGGAGGCCGACCTCTTGATCCTGCCGGGATCGAAACACGTCGCGGCGGACCTGCGCTGGCTGCGGGAGTGCGGCTTCGAGCCGCTCCTGCGCGCCCGGCTCGAGCGGGGGGCGCGCTTGCTGGGGATATGCGGGGGGATGCAGATGCTGGGACGAGAGCTGCGCGACCCGGCCGGCGTGGACGGCGACGCCGACGGCCTCGATCTCCTGCCGCTGGCCACGACCTTCGCGCCCGAGAAGCTGGTGCGGCGCACCCGCAGCCGCTTCTCCCCACGGCTCGGGGAGCCCTGGAAGGCTCTGGCCGGCCGCGAGCTCGAGAGCTACGAGATCCGTCACGGTCGCACCACCGCCTGCGCCCCGGTAGAGGAGGCGGTGGAGGGCGGCCTCGGCTGGTTCCGCGGCGGTGTCCTCGGGATCAGCCTCCACGGCCTGTTCGAGCGTCCCGAGTTGGTCGCCGCGCTGCTGGGTACGGCGCCCGCCCGCTCCCTCGACACCGAGCTCGACGAGCTCGCGGACGCCGTCGTCGGGG
>DASSVR010000049.1:0-46258 GCA_035705945.1 Solirubrobacterales bacterium | reverse complement strand
TGACTTCGGCGCGGTCGCCGGCGTCGAGGTGGGCTACCGGCCCGACCAGCGCGAAACCCTCACCAGACTCCGTCTCCTCTACCTCCAGCACCGCGTAGCCGTCGTCCTCGGCGCGGTAGATCACGCCAAGCACCTCCACGGTGCCGCTGTAGGAGGCCGCGTCGGCGTCGAAAAGGGTCGCTGCTCGGGTCACACACCAAGGCTAGGCCCCGGCAAGGCGGGACGCGCCCCCTCCGACCCCGCAGTTTCCGCGCAGAAGGATGGTCTAGGTTCGAATAATGGCGCCTGCCTCACCCTCCGCCGGCCTTTGCGACCGCTGCCGCCACCAGCGCCTGGTGCCGAACACCCGTGGCTCGGTCTTTTCCCTCTGTGAGCGCTCCCGCGAGGACCCGGCCTATCCGCGCTACCCGCGGCTGCCGGTCGTCAGCTGCCCGGGCTTCGAGCCGGCTCCGGCTGCGCCCGAGCGCCGCCGATAGCGGCACCGATCAGGCCGAGGCCGAAGATCACCGCGACGAAGCCGACGAGGAAGCCGAGGATGGGCACCAGGGCCGCTGCCCGCAGGATCGCCAGCCCCGCCAGGAACGCCCAGATCCGGTGCCGCGGCGGCTTCACGATCCGGCGGCCGAGCGCCCAGGCGGAGGCGACGTAGGCGATCGCCGCCAGCGGCAGCAGCGCCAGCCCGATCGCGATCGCCAGCGGCAGGCCGACCAGGGTGACCGCCGCGATCCCCGCCGCGATTGGCAGGACGATGGCGATGGCGATGCCGATCGCGATCACCGGCCCCACCCGTTCCCGGGAGCGCTCGTAGATCGCATCCGCCGCCCGCGGGGCGATCAGGAGCAGCAGCGCGCCGAGGATCGCGGCAGAGATCCCGATCGCGAGCCAGAGGACGAAGAAGCCGACGAAGGGGAGGAGGTCGCCGAAGTCGGGCCAGTCGACCTCGGTGACGTCGCCCCTGACAATCGCGTCGCCGGAGACGATCGGCCGCTCGTCGGCGTAGCTGACATCGCCGCTGACAAAGGCGCTCGGCAGCAGCCGCGCCTGCCCGCCGAAGGTGATCAGGTCGCCGTCGATCCTGCCGGCGACGACGGCGTCGCCGGAGAACAGGACCACGTCGCCGTCGACGTCCCCCGCCACCCGCGCATCGCCGCTGGCGACAAAGATCCCCTCGACGGTTTCCCCGCGAGGGACGGCGACGTCCCCGGAGATGACGACGATCGCGTCCCCCTCGTTGTCGCCCGTTCGCGCCGCGGACGCCGCCGGCAGGGCGAGGGCGCCGAGCGCGATCAGGACGACGAGGGGGGCGAGACGTCGCAACAGGCTTCCTAGCCTAAACCTCCAAATTCACGCCTGCATCGGATCGGGTTCGCCGAGCTTGCTGAGGGCGGGTGCCTCGTAGGCGCTGCCGGGGACCCCGCCGACGATCACCATCCGGATCCCCTCCGCTCCCGGCCAGACCTTTCGCTTCGTGCCCGAGGCGACCCGGACCATGTGATCGGGATCGAGCGGAAAGCGCTCGCCCTCGATCTCGATCTCGCCGCCGCCGCGTATCACCATGAAGACCTCCTCCTGGCCGTCTTCGGCGTGGTCGTGCTCGGGGTAGTCCGGATATTCCGGCGGCATGTCGATCACCTGCAGCCCGAACGACTCGACGCCGAGCTCGGCGCGTGCCCGCTTGAAGCCGCCCAGGAAGACGGCCTCCATCTCGTCGATCTTCTTCACCTTGAACTCGCTCACGTTCCCTCCTTGGTCCGTGGCCGCCTCCCGCGGCCTTCGATACGAACGTTCGTGCTTTTTTATATCCTGCGTCTGTGACTCCTGTCACTGAGAAGGGCACTCGGACCCGCGCTTCGATCCTCGACCGCGCCGTCGACCTCGCCTCGGTCGAGGGCCTGGAGGGCTTGACGATCGGCCGCCTGGCGGCGGACCTGCGAATGAGCAAGAGCGGCCTCTTCGCCCACTTCGGCTCAAAGCAGGAGCTGCAACTGGCGACCGTGGCCGCAGCCGCCGAACGCTTCAAAGCCAGGGTGATCGAACCGGCGCTGGACCTCCCAGACGGCGCCCCCCGCCTGCGGGCGATGGCCGAGCGCTACCTCGACCAGCTCCAGGACTACTCGGGCGGCTGCTTCTGGACGGCGACCTCGGCCGAGTACGACGACCGTCCCGGCTCCGTCCGCGATGCCATCGCCGCCTCCCTCGACGCCTGGCTCGGCGAGCTCGAGCGCCAGGCACGGATTGCCGGAGTCGACAACCCCCAGCGCTTCGCCTTCGAGCTCTTCTCCCTGGTGATGGGGGCGAACTCCCGCTTCCGCCTCAGCGGCGACGTGCGGGTCTTCGACTATGCCCGCGAGGCGCTCGAGCGCCTGCTGGCGGAGCTGCCGGAGTGAGCGCAGCCGCCGATTTCGCCGACCGCTTCGCCGCCTACTGGCGAGCCCCCACGGTCGAAGGGTTGGACGCCCTACTGGCGCCCGACGTCCGGCTGGTCGCGCCGATGACCCGCGCCAGCGTCGGCCTCGAGGAGGGGAAGCGGGTCTTCGGGTCCCTACTGCGGCTCCTACCCGACCTCACCGGCGTCGTCCACCGTTGGGGTCCCACCCCGGACGGGCTCCTGATCGAGTTCACGCTGAGCGCGACGGCGGGAGGTACGACCGTCTCCTGGGACGCGGTCGACAGGATCGTCCTCCGCGAGGATGGTCTGGCGACGCTGCGCGTGTCCTACTTCGACAGTGGCCGCTTGCTCCGGCAGGTAGCGCTGCGCCCGCGGGCTTGGCCGACGCTGTTGCGTTTGGCGGCCAACGGCCGCTAAGGCGGCGTGGCGGAGAGGGTCTCCCGATCCTCTCCGCCTAGACTCGGGCGATGGACCGTGACCTGCTGAACGCCACTCTCGCCGACGCGGGAGAACCCTCCTACCGCGCGGCGCAGGTGTGGGAGTGGGTCGTGCGCGGGGCCCGCTCCTATGAGGAGATGACCAACTTGCCGGCGGCGCTGCGCGAGCGGCTGACGGCCGAGGTGCCGATCTCCACCCTCACCGTTTCGGCTGAGGCGAAATCCGACGACGGCACCGTCAAGGCTCTCTTCCACACCTCCGACCGGCGGCCGCTGGAGGCTGTGCTGATGCGCTACCGGGACGGCCGCCGCTCGGTCTGCCTGTCCTCGCAGTCGGGCTGCCCGCTCACCTGCACCTTCTGCGCCACCGGGCAGATGAAGTTCGGCCGCAACCTCAGCGCCGACGAGATCCTCGACCAGGCGCTCCACTTCCGCCGCCTCGAGGAGATCGACCACGTCGTCTTCATGGGGATGGGGGAGCCGACGATGAACATCGACAACGTCCTCGCCGCCTGCGAGCGGCTGCCCGACCTCGGCATCACCCACCGCCGTACGGCGATCTCGACGGTCGGTTGGGTGCCGGGGATCGACCGCCTCGCCGAGTGCGAGATGCCGGTCAGCCTGGCGCTCTCGCTGCACGCCCCCAACGACGGCCTGCGCTCGCAGTTGATGCCGGTCAACGAGCGCTACCCGATCGCCGAGGTGCTGGCCGCCTGCGAGCGCTACCGCGCCGCTCGCCGCCACAAGGTCTTCGTCGAGTACGTAATGCTGGACGGCGTCAACGACCTCCCCGAGCACGCCCGAGAGCTTGCGGGGATGCTCGACCCACGCGCCTACAAGGTCAACTTGATCCCCTACAACCCGACCGGCGCCTACGACGGCTCCTCGCCGGAGCGGATCGAGCGCTTCCGCGCGATCCTCGCCGAGCGCCGCATCACCGCCACCGTCCGCCTCACCCGCGGCCGCGACATCGACGCCGCCTGCGGCCAGCTCGCCGCCTCCGCCGCCTGAAACTGGCTGTCCAGCCAGTTACGATCCGGGGAATGGCAACGGTTGACACCACGACGCCGGTGGCGCGGCCGCCGGAGATGTCCGGGAACCCGGTGCGTCGGGTCGTCGCTGACATCGTCGATGAGTGGCGGGGGAGGGGGAAGTTCCCAGCCGGCCCGACCGACTTCAGCTGGGAGCGCACGCACCAGATCGCCCACGACCCCCTGCCGATCCTTCTCGACGCCTACGAACGTTACGGGCCGATCTTCAGCATGCGGCTGCTGCACACCCGGGTCGTCTTCATGCTCGGCCCGGAGGCGAACCACTTCATCACGGTCGCCCACCCGGAGAACTTCCACTGGCGCGAGTCGAGCTTCGGCGACCTGATCCCGCTGCTCGGCGACGGGTTGCTGACGATCGACGAGGGCTACCACGACCGCGCCAGGGCGATCATGATGCCCGCCTTCCACCGCGAGCAGATCGCCGCCGCGGTTGAGACGATGGCCGCCGAGGCCGACCGCGCGATCGAGGCGCTGCCGGTCGGCGAGGTCGTCGACGTCTACGAGTGGATGCGCAACCTGGCGATGCGGATCGCGATGCGGGCACTGCTGGGCCTGGACCCCGACGAGGCCGGCAAGGGCGCCGCCGCGGCCGAGCACTTCGAGCGCGCCCTCACCTTCTACGGAATCGACTACCCCCTCCGCCTCCTGCGCGGCCCCGGCTCGCCGTGGCGGAAGATGAACCGCTCGCGCGAGGTCCTCGACGAGATCGTTTTCGGCGAGATCGCACGGTGTCGGGCCGAGCCCGACCTGAGCCGTCACGACATCCTCAGCCTCCTCTGCGGCGCCCGCGGCGCCGGCGGCGAGGAATTCAGCGACCGCGAGATCCGCGACCAGGTGATGACCTTGATGTTCGCCGGCCACGACACCTCGACCTCGACCCTCACCTTCATGCTCCACGAGCTCGCCCGCCACCCGGAGGCGACCCGCGGCCTGCGCGAGGAGCAGGACCGCGTGCTGGGGGCCGCCGACCCGACCGCCGACCAGCTGGAAAAGGAGATGCCCTACCTGGAGATGGTCCTGGACGAGGTGCTGCGGCTCTACCCGCCGGCCTGGATCGGGCCCCGCCGCGCCGTCCGCGAGTTCGAGTTCGAGGGCCACACGGTGCCGAAGGGCGCCTACGTCAACTACTGCTCGTGGGCCAGCCATCGCCTGCCCGAAGTCTTCCCCGAGCCGGAGGCGTTCATCCCCGAGCGCTTCACGCGCGACCGCAAGGCGGCGCTCCCTCGCGGTGCTTACGTCCCCTTCGGCGGCGGCTCGCGGATCTGCATCGGCAAGCGCTTCGGCCAGACCGAGGTGAAGCTGGTGGCGACGAAGCTGCTGCAGCGATTGCGCATCGAAGCCCTCCCCGGCCGCACGGTCACGATCCGGCAGATGCCGACCCTTTCGCCGCGCGGGGGTCTGAGAATGCGGATCCTCTCTCGCGCGGAATAAAAGCAGCTGTACTGCGGGGGGAGGGTGACCCCCTCCAGACACTCAACCACGAGCCATAGCGAGTGGTGTCTGGAGGGGGTCACCCTCCCCCCGCCCAACGCCTACTTGATGAACAGCATCTCCTCGTACTTAGGCAGCGGCCAGAGGTCGTCGGCGACGACCTTCTCCAGCTTGTCGGCAACCTCACGGACGTTGGCCATCGCCGCCAGCTGCTTGTCGCGCGCGTGGACCGCCATATCCATTCCCTCGAGGCCCGGGTCGGCGTTCGCCGCCTCCAGTTCGCCGAGGGCGGCGACGAGCTCGTCGACGAGGCCGCGGACCTCGCCCTCGACCGCCGAGACACCGGACTCGTTGATCAGGGCCAGGTGGCGCAGGGCCGCCGGCAGGATCATCGTCTTCGCGATCGAGAAGGCCGTCTCCGCCTCGATGTTGGCGCGGAGCCAGTACTGCTCGACCCAGACCTCGAAGCGCGACTCCAACTCGCGCTTGGAGAGGACGTTGTAGTTCTCGAAGGCGGCGACGGTGCTGTCGCTGAGCACTTCCGGCAGCGCTTCCGGGGTGGTGTGGAGGTTCTTCAGGCCGCGCTGCTCCGCCTCCCGGTGCCACTCCTCGGCGTAATTGTCACCGTCGAAGATCACCAGTTTGTTGGCGGAGTAGGACTCCTTGACGACCTCGATCACCGCCTCGGCGACGTCCGCGCCGCCTGAGGTCTTCGCCTCCAGCTTGCCGGCGAGCTCGTCGATCGCCTCGGCGACGATCGTGTTGAGGACCGTGTTTGGGAAGGCGAGCGACATGCTCGACCCCAGCGCCCGGAACTCGAATTTGTTGCCGGTGAAGGCAAACGGTGAGGTCCGGTTGCGGTCGCCGCCGTGCATCGGCAGCGGCGGCAGCACGGTGGCGCCGAGGTCGAGGAACGAGGCCGGCGTGTTCGGGTCCCCCTCGCCGGTCGAGATCGCCTCGAACACTTTCTCCAGCTCGGCCCCGAGGAAGATCGAGATGATCGCCGGCGGCGCCTCGTTCGCCCCGAGGCGGTGGTCCTGGCCGATGTTGGCGACCGAGGCCCGCAGCAGGCCCTGGTGCTTGTTCACCGCCTGGATCACCGCCGCGCAGAAGAACAGGAAGTGGATGTTGTCGGCCGGCGTGTCGCCTGGATCGAGCAGGTTGGCGCCGGTGTCGGTGCCCATCGACCAGTTGTTGTGCTTACCGGAGCCGTTGACGCCGGCGTATGGCTTCTCGTGCAGGAGGCAGACGAGGCCGTAGCGGCGGGCGACGTTTTCCAGCGTCTGCATGCAGAGCTGCTGGTGGTCGGAGCCGACGTTCGAGTTCTCGAAGATCGGCGCGATCTCGTACTGGTTCGGCGCCACCTCGTTGTGGCGGGTCTTGACCGGGATGCCGAGCTTCTGCATCTCCAGCTCCGACTCGAGCATGAAGGCGAGGATCCGCTCGGGGATCGAGCCGAAGTAGTGGTCGTCGAGCTCGTGCCCCTTCGGCGGCTTGGCGCCGAACAGGGTGCGCCCGGTCGCGATCAGGTCGGGGCGCTCGAAGAAGTACTGCTCGTCGATCAGGAAGTACTCCTGCTCGGGGCCGACGGTGGTGAAGACGCGCTGCGCATCCTCGTCGCCGAGCAGCCGCAGCGCTTTGATCGCCGAGCGCGAGAGCGCGTCCATCGAGCGCAACAGCGGGATCTTCGCGTCGAGCGCCTCGCCGGTCCAGGAGGCGAAGGCGGTCGGGATGCAGAGCAGCGCCCCGTTCGGGTTCTCGAGGATGAAGGCGGGGCTGGTGGGGTCCCACGCCGTGTAGCCCCGGGCCTCGAAGGTGGCGCGGACGCCGCCCGTCGGGAACGAGGAGGCGTCGGGCTCGCCCTGGATCAACTCCTTGCCGGAGAAGTCGGCGAGCGCCTGGCCTTCGCCGCTGGGCTCGAAGAAGGAGTCATGCTTCTCGGCGGTTGAGCCGGTCAGCGGCTGGAACATGTGGGTGTAGTGGGTGGCGCCGTTCTCCAACGCCCACTCCTTCATCGCCTCGGCGACGGCATCAGCGAGGCTCGGGTCGAGCGCCTCACCGCCTTCGAGCGTCGTCTGCAGCCTCTCGAAGACGTCCTTGGGCAGTCTCTCGCGCTGAACGGCGACGGAGAAGACGTTCTGCCCGAACGGGTTGTTCTCGGGGATGGTCAGGTCCTGCGCGCCGAGGGCTGCCCCGTTGGAGCTCCACTGCGCTGCGTTGACGTTGTGCTGGCGAATGCGAGTCATCGGTTTGGGTGTCCCCCCACTAGGAACGCGCTCGAATCCGAGCGCTATTGCTTGAAGTCTCAGTCCCTTGAATAAGAGCATCACAGAGCCTAATAGGGACGCCTGAATCGCGCCTTTATACCCCGGTACAAGCTCCGCCCAGGGCGCTTGTCCCTGGTGTCGCCTAGGAGAGAGGCGTCGCCTGGAGGAGGCCGAGGGGGTGGCGGACTCGGAAGCCGCCGGTCGACCGCATCTCTTCGCTCCAGCCTGGGCCGCTGCGGTCGCCGTCGGTGATGTAGGAGGTGTCCCAGCGCAGGCCGGCGATCACCGCAAAGACGTGCTCCTTGTTGGCGTATATCCGCACCCAGGAGCCGGCCCCGCCGCCGCCCCAGCGCATGAAGCCGCGTGAGTCGAGCGGCCAGTCGAGCAGCCCCGCGGCGTGCATCACGTAGCTGACCGAGCCGGAGCAGTCGTAGCCGCGGTCGTTCCACCTGCGGTGGCCGCCACCCCACTTGTAGGGCCGGTTGCGGATCCGGTTCCCCGCTTCGATCATCGCCTTCACCGCGGGCGGCGCCGAGGGCGGGGCGACCGCGCGACCGCCGGGCAGCAGCCGCGCCTCGGGCGTCGTCGCCGAAGACGCCGCGGTGCCGTAGAGAGCGCCGCAGAGCAGCAGCGCGCACAAAACCGTGAAGAGCTTCCCCCGCCTGCGCATGAAGGAGCTGTATCGACAGCCCCGCTATGAGGCTTGAGGTACCTCCGGCGGCTCGCCGGTGGCGATCAGCGCCCCCATCAGGACCCCGAGCAGCAGGTCGCGAAGTTCCCCGCGCTCGATGTCGCGGTGCTCGATCCAGTTCAGGCAGGCCCCGTCCATGAACCAGAGCCAGCCGCTGACCGCGGTCCGGGCCTTCGGCGGCGCCTCGTCCGGATAGAGCCCGTCGAGGATCCGCTGCGCCGTCGCCCGCCGCACCTCTTCGATCAGCTCGCGGATCTCGGTGACGGCGGTGGCGCTCTGGATCAGGTTGCGGTAGGCGGTCGCGTTCTCCTCGACCAACGCGAGGAAGGCATCGAGGCTGACCTGCAACTGCTCGACGGGCGGCAGCTCGGGGTTCGGCTCCGTCCGCTCCCGCAACTGCTCGGCCCAGGCGCTCAACGTCTCCTCGAAATACGCCTGCTTGCTGGGGAAGTAGTGGTAGAGCAGCGCCTTCGAGATCCCGACCTCCTTGGCGATCCTGCTCATCGAGAGTTCCTCGTAGGGGTGACTCGTGAAGAGCTCGGCGCCGCGCTCCAGCAGCTGCCGGCGGCGCTCGTCGACGTCCAGGCGGCGGTAGGCGGGCGCGCTCACGAGCAGCATTGTAGCGCTTATTGACCGACGGTTGACAAGTTTGCTACGGTTGCTGACCGTCGGTCAACAAGCGATATAAGGAGAAGACCATGAACGACGATTACGTCCCGCCCGCATACCGCCAACACTCCGAGCGCGAACCGGAGGCGCCGCCACCTATGAACCCGATCTCGAGGATCGAATTCGAGCGCGTCTTCGGCGGCCGCGTGCTCGCCTGGATCGGTGGCCTCGCCACCCTCCTCGGGCTCGTCTTTCTGATGCGCAGCGCCGTGGACAGCAGCTGGTTCACGGAGGAGATCCGCACTCTGATGGCCGCATTCGGCTCCTCGTTCCTGCTCGTCCTCGGGGTCTGGCTGCACGAAAGGAAGGGGCACCTGGAGGCGGCCAGGGTGGCGGTAGCCGTCGCGATCCCGGGCTTATACGCGACTACCGTGGTCGCCACCCAGACCTACGACCTGATCTCACCCGTCATCGGACTCGAGGCGGGGGCGCTGATCGGCGTAATCGGAGTGGCGATCGCGGTGCGCTGGTCGTCTATGCTCGTCGGCAGCGTCGGGATACTCGGCGCGCTGGCTGCACCGATGCTTGTCGGCACGACCACCGACGGCGGCTCGATCGCCTTCGTCGCCCTGGCCCTCGCCGCCAGCGTCGGCGTTCTCCTCTGGCAGCGCTGGAACTGGCTGGCGCTCGGCGCCTTCGCCGTCTCGGCTCCGCAGCTCGTCGCTTGGATCTACGAGAACGGGTTCACCCTCTTGGAGGGGGGCGAACCCCGAGAGCCCACCCTCCTAGCCCTCGCGGTTCTGGTCGGATTCTGGGTCCTCTATGCCGCCGCGGCCTTCGGCTACGAGCTGCGGGTTCGGGGCGAAGAGAAGCTCCCGGTCTCTTCCTGGCTACTCCTTCTCTGCAGCAGCGTTCTCGTGGTCGGGGCCGGCTCCATCGTCATCGGCAACGACTCGGCGTTCGCCCTCAACAGCTGGATCTTCGGCTTCGCTGCAGCCCATCTTCTGCTCGGCGGCGCCGCGATCCATTTCGGCATCCACCGCGAAATCGGCTCGCTCCTGACCGCGGGAGGGATCGCTCTTGGCAGCATTGGGCTGGCCAATGTCTTCGATGGGCCGATGTTGGTGGCCATCTGGTCGGCAATGGCCGCGGCGTTGGCCTACATGGCGACGCGGGTCGATCATGGTCCCGCCCCGGCGCTCTCCAATGCGGAGCGGCTGTTGTTCACGGCGTTCGGATTCCTCCTCCTCGCCTTCGTCCACATGCTGGTCGTCGAGGCGCCACCCTCCGCGATCGCGGAAGGGGTTGACGACCTCGGCAGCTCCCTGGTGGCGATCGCCTGCTGCGCGGGGGCGTCACTCGCCTGCTGGCACTGGGGTCGTCAGATCGAGCCGTACACCGCGACGGTGGCGGGCTTCGTCGGCGCCGCCGGCTTCGTATACCTCGGCTCGGTCTCGATCATCGACGTGATCGGCGCCGACGACAGCGGCGAAGCCCGGGAGATAGGCCAGGCTTGGTTGTCGGCGTTCTGGGCCGCCACCGGGCTTGGCGCCGTCATCTGGGGCATGGTGCGGAACTCGGTGAACGTCCGCCTCGGCGGCCTGGCGCTGCTGATGGTGGCGATCGCCAAGGTCTGGACCTACGACCTCTCCGAGCTGGAAGAGGTGGCCCGGGCGCTCTCCTTCGTCGCCCTTGGCCTCCTGCTGCTGGCCGGCGCCTTCGCCTACCAGCGGTTCAAGCCGGGGGAAGAGTTCGAAGGCGTCGCAGAGGCCGAGGAGGGGGAGCCGCGGGTAACTCATTAGGTCGAGGAGCGGGAGCCGCAGGCATCTGTATAGCCTGCGGTTCCCGCGGCCCGCGCCGCACGGACAAGCCGAAAACCGGAGGAACCTCAGCAAATGTTCGTCTCGAAGGCCGCCGTCGTCGGCGGCGGCACCATGGGCGGGGAGATCGCGCAGGCGATCGCCGCCGCCGACATCCCCGTCGTCGTCAAGGACATCGACCAGAAGTTCGTCGACGCGGCAGTGGAGAAGGCTCGCGGCGTCACCGAGGGCCAGCTCGCCCGCCTGGTCAAGAAGGAGAAGCTGACCCAGGAGCAGGCCGACGCCCGCCTCGCCGAGGTGATGGGGCAGATCACGGGCGCCACCACCTACGAGGAGTTCGGCGACGTCGACTTCGTGATCGAGGCGGTGCCGGAGAAGATGGAGATCAAGCAGGCCGTCTTCCGCGAGCTCGACGCAGCCACGCCCGGCCACGCGATCCTCGCCTCCAACACCTCCTCGCTCTCGATCACCGAGATCGGCGAAGCGACGCTGCGCCCCGACAAGGTCATCGGCTTCCACTTCTTCTATCCCGCCTCGATCATGCCGCTGGTCGAGGTGATCGTCGGCGAGGACTCCTCCCAGGAGACCGCCACCGCCGCCTACAACTTCGCCCAGGCGATCAAGAAGCAGCCGATCGTCTGCGGCGAGGTCCCGGGCTTCGTCGTCAACCGCGTGCTGATGGCGACGATGGGGGAGATCTGGCGGGCCCAGGAGGAGAAGGGGCTGTCGCTGAAGGCGATCGACGAGGCGATCGCGGGGGCGAAGTTGGCGCCGATGGGCCCGTTCTTCCTCACCGACCTGCTCGGCCTAGACACCGTCTTCCACGTCGCCGAGCACCTGCACGAGTCCTACGGCGAAAGCTTCTACGTCCACGAGGGCCTGCGCGGCCTCGTCGGCGAAGGCAAGCTCGGCGCCAAGACCGGCGGCGAGGGGTTCTTCAAGGACGGGGAGCAGAACGTCCCCGGCGAGAACGAGCCAGACGCCGAGGAGCTGGTGGCGATGTTCAGCTGCCGGGCGCTGATCGAGGCCTGCCTGCTGGTCGAGGAGGGGATCTGCTCGGTCCGCGACATCGACCTCGGGATGATGGCCGGGGCCGGCCTCGACCCGCGCAAAGGTCTGCTGCCGCCGTTCTGGAAAGCCGACGTCGAGGGCCTCGACAAGGTGCTGGAGACGATGGAGGGGCTGGAGGAGAAGCACGGCGAGCGCTTCTCGCCGCCGGTCACCCTGAAGCGCCTCGTCGCCCAGGGCCGCTACGGGCTCAGCAGCGGCCAGGGCTTCTACCCGTATCCGCAGGCCGACGAGGGGGAGCAGGCGGAGACGGTGAAGCTGGAGACGCGCGGCGACGTCGCGATCGCCTGGCTCGCCAACCTGCCGATGAACTCGCTCTCCCCGCAGGTGATCGAGGATCTGGAGACCGTCTGGAACCGGGTCAAGGAGAGCGGCGAGATCGGCGCGATGGTTGTCGCCTCCTCTGTCCCGGTCGTCTTCTCCGCCGGCGCCGACATCAAGGCGTTCACGACGCTCGACCAGGAGAGCGGCGCCGAGCTGATCGGCCGTGCGCACGCGCTCTTCCGGGACTTCGAGCAGGCCCGCGTCGTCACCATCGCCGCGATCAATTCGATCGCCTTTGGCGGCGGCTGCGAGTTGGCGATGGCCTGCGACGTGCGGATCGGCGCCGAGGCCGCCGTCTTCGGCCAGCCGGAGGTGAAGCTGGGGATCATCCCCGGCTTCGGCGGCACCCAACGCCTGGCCCGTCTCGTCGGAGAGAACAAGGCGCTGGAGCTGAATCTCGTCGGCGACGCGATCCTCTCCGAGGAGGCGCTCGAACTGGGGCTCGTCAACCGGGTCGTCCCAGACCACGAGCTGTTCGAGACTGCGTTGATGTGGGGCCGCAAGCTCGCCGGTCAGGCGCCGATCGCGGTCGAGCAGATCAAGGCCGTCTCCAGCAAGGGGGACATCGACGAGGGCATCGAGGCTGAGAAGCAGGGCTTCGCCGCCGCCTTCTTCAGCGAGGACGCGAAGGAGGGCATCGGCGCCTTCCTCGGCAAGCGAACCCCGAAGTGGAGCGGCAGGTAGCGATCTCGCACGAGGTGGAGCGACTGGCCGAGCTGCTCGGCCAGTCGCGCCGCGCCGTCGCCCTCCCCGGCGCCGGCGTCTCGGTTCCCTCCGGCATCCCCGACTTCCGCACCCCGGAGACGGGCCTCTGGGCGAATGTGGACCCGATCGAGGTCGCCCACATCGAGGTCTTCGAACGAGACCCCGAGCGCTTCTGGTCGTATTACCGCCCGCGCTTCCACGCGCTCGGCGACAAGGAGCCGAACCGGGCGCACGAGGTGCTGGCGGAGCTCGAGCGGCGGGGGATGATCGAAGGGGTGATCACGCAGAACATCGACCGGCTTCACCGGGCGGCGGGCTCGCGGAACGTGATCGAGGTGCACGGGTCGATCGAGACCTCCAGCTGCACCGCCTGCGCGACCGCCTTCGGCCTCGAGGAGGTCGACTCGATCTTCGACGAGCGCGGAATCGCGATCTGCTCGGGCTGCGGGGGAGCGGTGAAACCCGACGTCGTCCTGTTCGGCGAGCTGCTGCCGGAGGAGGCGATGGCGAGGGCCATCGAGCTCGCCGAGGGCGTTGACCTGATGCTCTGCGTCGGCTCCTCGCTGGCCGTGCACCCCGTCGCCGGCCTCCCCGACCTGACGCTCGCCCACGGCGGGCGGTTGGCGATCGTCACCAAGGGCGAGACGCCCTACGACCAGGATGCAGAGCTGAAGCTCGAGGGCGAGGTCGACGAGGAGCTTTCGGCGCTGCTGGCGGCGCTCGGCTGATGCCGGTCGACCTGCCCGATGCGGTCGTCTTCGACAACGACGGCCTCCTGCTCGACACCGAGTCAGTCTGGACGCGGGCGGAGCGGGACCTGTTCGAGCGCCGCGGCCTCGAGTTCACGCCCGCCGACAAGCGCGAGCTGGTCGGCACCTCCGCCGAGATCGCCGGTGGGCTGCTGGAAAGGCGCCTTGGCGAATCGGGACGGGCCGAGGAGCTGATCGAGGAGCTGAACGCCCTCGTCGTCGCCGAGCTCGAGCACGGGGTGGAGGCGATGATCGGCGCCCGCGAGCTGCTCGAGCGCCTGCGGGAGCGCGGCACGCCGCTCGGCCTGGTCTCCAACTCGCCGCTGCGATTCGTGCGGCGATCGCTCGAGATCGTCGGCTTCGAGGACCACTTCGACGTGATCCTCAGCGCCCACGAGGTGGCCGCGCCGAAGCCGGCGCCGGACCCCTACGTCGAGGCGTGCCGGCGGCTGGGAGTCGAGCCGGGTCCCGCCGTGGTGGCGCTGGAGGACTCCCCGACCGGGGTGGCAGCCGCCAGGGCCGCCGGCCTCACCGTGATCGGCGTCCCCTCGATCGACGGGATCGCGCTCGAGGAAGCGCACCACCTGGCTGATTCGCTGCTCGACGCCGTGGTCGCTCGCCGGCTCGCCTTCTAGGAGGTCTAGCGCGACCAGGGCCCGTCTCGAGGAGAATTTCGAGGCGTGTCGATTTCAGCCGCTCCCGTTCGTCATACGGGTAAAGGGCGGAACCACCAGTCCCGCCAGATCGAAGCGAAAGGACCCTCAAATGAGAGTGATGGCGATCGTCAAGGCTTCGGCGGACTCCGAGGCCGGCAAGATGCCGAGCCAGGAGCTGCTCACGGCGATGGGCGAATTCAACGAAGAGATGGAAAAAGCCGGGGTGATGCTGGCCGGGGAGGGGCTGCACCCGTCCTCCAAGGGCGCCCGCGTCAGCTTCGGAGGTGGAGGCGAGCGCACCGTCACCGACGGTCCGTTCACCGAGACCAAGGAGCTGATCGCCGGCTTCTGGCTGATGCAGGTCGACTCCCTCGAGGAGGCGGTCGAGTGGATGAAGCGCTGTCCGAACCCGCACGACGAAGCGGGAGAGATCGAAATCCGCCAGGTCTTCGAGGCTGAGGACTTCGAGTAGACTAGTTAAGAATCCCTGAGTAAACTGGATCTCCGGCCTGCTGTTCAAAGGAGATCCAGATGAAACACCTGAAGATGCTCGCCATCACCATTCCGGTGGCGATGGCGCTTGCGGTCCTGCTTGGAGCCGGTACTGCATCGGCAACCGTACTGTGCAAAGAAAATAAACGACCTTGTCCGAAATCGCAGGATTGGGAATTTGGTCAAACGTTTGAAGCGGGGATAATCGCGGAAACCACGACAACTCTGAAAACTACAAGCGGCACCCTTCTCAATACATGCACGTCGGGAATCATGGAAGGGATAACCGAAAACACAGGCGGCAGTGGAATACCGGTCAAAATCGAAAATACGAAATTGACGTTCAACAATTGCACCCGAACAACTCACGTCCACAATCCAGGGAGATTGACAATCGAATATATCAACGAACCTTCCAACGATACATTCGGTTACCTCATTGCTAAAGAAATGGAATTCACAGTAACGCTCCCCCTGATTGGAAATTGCACTGTCAGCACTGGCCCCGAATTGATCATGGGGTTAGTCACAGGCAGAAAAGGTGAAACAGCGGCGATGATCCATATTACGACGCAGCTAGAAGGATGCCTCGCAAGCATGCCATTTCTAGCTGAATACCACATCTCATTACCCGCCCCGCTTTATGTCAAGGAAAACACTGCCTAGCGCACCCAGATCAGGCCTGAAACAGAACTAGCCGCGGAGTACGCGGCGGCGGAGCACGCGCTCGCTGATCTTCAGCAACTCCTCCACCCGCTGCCGCTGCTCCTCGCTCAGCCCACCCCGCAGAGCCGCATTCGCGGCATCGCCTGCCTCCCGCGTGCGCTCCTCCAGCGTCGCCATGTCCTCCGCGTGGTCTGGATCACTCAGTGCATCCTTCAGCTCGACGAGCAGTGCCTCCAGCCCCACCCGCAGCTGGAGCGCCGCCTCGCGGTCGCGGCCAGCGTCTAGGTCGGCTCGGGCTCGCAGCAGCAGGGTCTCGCAGGCATCTAGGCGCTCCCGCCCGCCGAGGACGGCCGCGACCCGTTCCTGCGGTCGCAGCTCCTCCTCCCGGCGGCGCCGCCGGGAGTGCTGCGGCGAGACGTCGATTTCCCGCGCTTCGGTGAAGCGGCCGTGGGCCGTCTCCTCGCCGCTGCCGTAGCCGATCCGCACCCGCTCGGCCGCCTCGGCGGCGAGCTCGGCGGCAGCGCCACTCGCAGCCGTGACTGCCTGCGCGTGGAGGGCGCGGTTGAGCAGATTCAGTCCGTCGGTGACTAGGACCTCGACCGTGTCCTCGGCCTCGCACGCCTCGTCCAGCCAGCGCGCTGCCTCCTCCTCGTCCGCGAAGGGCGAGAAGGCGCGGATCGCGGTCGCGCGGGTCAGCGTCAGGGGCGCCGGTGTCTCGTCGGCCTCCGCCCGGCGCGCGCGGCGCCGCCTCCGCCGCTCCGCGGCGGGCGCGCCGACCCTCCGCAGCACCAGGACGCTCTCCTCATGATCCGCATCCCGATTGCGCGCGAGGTAGCGGCCGTCCGCCAGAGGCAGCGCCCCGGCGAAGTCGAACTGCACGAATCCAAATAGCTTGGTCAGGGGACCGATTCTCGCCGCTCAGGACGCGCGGCGCGCGTTCAGTCGCCGCTGCCCGCCGAGAGGCCGGTATTGCCGCGGTCGGGGATCGAGAAACGCGAGGGGCGTATCGGCACGTCGGGATTTTCGATTTCCCCAAGCCGGTCGATCAGTCGTTGCCACTGGTTCGGCTTCAGCAGGGTGTAGAACCGCGCTTCGAGCGCGCCCTGGACCGGGCGGTAGCCGACGTGGACGTGGTCGTAGTGGTCGGCCATCGCGAAACTTGCCGGCCCGGGGAGGTTCTCCAGCGAGATCAGCTGGTGCGGGTGCATCGTGCCCTGCAGCCGCAGCACCTCGTGCAGCAGCTCGTCGGTGATCGAGCCCGGACCCTGGTTGCCGGTGATCGGCACTCCGTTCACCGCGGAGATGTCGACGGCGGAGCCGGTGCTGTGCTCGGAGACGTTGCCGGAGGTGGTGAGGATGCCGTGGCCGCACTGCAGCGAGGTGACCGTGAGCCGGAAGCCGCGGACCCGCAGGTACTCGAGCATCGCCAGGACGCGCCGGTCGATCCTGCCGGCGGCGATGTCTTCCCGACCGCATTCGTAGATGTCGAGGCCCTTGTCGGCGAGGACCCGTTTGATCAGCGCCTCCTTCGAGAGCAGCAGCACCCCGGCGCCGCTGAGGCGGGCGAAGGGGCTCTTCCCCTTGGCCCGGTAGATCGCCGTCGCCTCGAGCAGCTTCCAGCCATCGAGGATCGGCTTCGGGTCGATGCTCGGCGCGCCCTTGCCGGCCGGACGGATCGAGAAGTTGATGTGGGGGTCGATGCCTTCCTCGCTGCCCCCGACCCGGGCGATCACCGTCCCCGCGATCACCTTCGAGCCCACGCCCAGGGAACCGTCGCGGCGGGCGTCCACCGCGGCTTCGACGGCGTCGGTCGTCTGGTCCAGCCCGGTCCGCTCCGGATACGCCCGCAGCCGCGGCCGCAGGTTCTGGCTTTCGACGGGCAGCCGCTTCTCCTTGCCCGTCGGCATCACCACCAGACGGCGGTCGCGCACGAGGCGGCCGAGCTCGGCGTAGGTGTACCGGTTGCCGTAGGAGTCTTCGAAAACGACGAAGTTGCCGAGCTTCGCGGAGCGGCCGAGCTTGCGGATCACGCCGTCGTTGACGGCGACTACGGGCGCTCCGCGCTTGCTGAAGATGTTGATCCCGCGCGGAGTGGGGGAGGAGGAGATGACTTCGGCGGCGCCCCCGTAGGCGTCGGCCTCTTCCCCGTTCTCCAGAGCCTGCCGGGCCGCGACGTCGTCGGCGTAGCGGGCGTCGGCCGCGATCGGGAAGTGCGCGCCCTCGGTCAGGCCGGTGAGCGAGCCGACCAGGTCGGTGGGCAGGCGGCCGTAGGCGCGGGCGTAGAGGAGCACCTCCTGCACGTACCAGTCGGCGTGGTTGTAGGCGAAGATCGCCTGGTAGAGGTCCTCATGGGCGCCAGCGATCTTCAGATAGCTGGCCGCGGCGCAGATCGCGTCGACCGGGTTGTAGGGGTCTTTGCGCCCGTCGCCGTTGGCGTCGAGGCCGAACGCTTCCCAGCTGGAGGGAAGGAATTGCATCCAGCCGACCGCGCCGGCGCTGGAGACATTGAGGTTGGTGCCGAAGCCGGTCTCGATTTTGTTGATCGAGGCCAGGACCTCCCAGGGGATCCCGTATTCGGTGCCGCAGGCCTGGTAGATCGGCAGTAGGAAGGGGGGGATCTCGAAGGAGTCGATGACGAAGTTGGAGATCCCGATCGGCGCGGGCCCGAAGGGGGCGATGATCGTCGTCGGGTTCGAGGCCGTGGGAGTTCCGCCGGGTGAGTACTGGACGCCGCCGTCGGGTCCTTTCGGGAGGGGCTGGTCGCCACCCCCGTTGGCGCCGGGGGCGCGTACGCCACCGGAGCTGCTGCCGCCCCCGCTGGAGTCGCCGAGGTCGTCGTTGCGCGAGGCGCTCCCACCGCCGGCGTTGAGCCCGCTCCCTTCCTTGACGCCGGAGGGCTTGTCGGGATCGGGGGTGGGGGAGGGTGCTGGCGCTGGGTCGGGTTGCCCGGGTTCGGCGGGCGCTGGAGCCGTGGTTGCCTCGTCCGTGTCTTCCGGGGACTCGCAGCCGGGATCTTTTTCGTCGACGAGGCCATCGCCGTCATCGTCGAGACCGTTGGCGCAGGCGGGTGCCTGCAGCGACGGAATCGCGGTGGTCGTCGTCGCCGACGGAGGGAGGGCGGGCGAGCTTTCGGAAAGCGGCTCGGCCCCCGCCCAAGC
Organism: Solirubrobacterales bacterium; assembly: GCA_035705945.1. Classification (GTDB taxonomy): domain Bacteria; phylum Actinomycetota; class Thermoleophilia; order Solirubrobacterales; family 70-9; genus VAYN01. The sequence continues at coordinate 27,744 of DASSVR010000049.1, read as the reverse complement.
GGTCCCCAGGGCAGTTACGGCCAGGAAGCTGGCGACGGCGACGATCAGTGCGAACTTAGTTCTCATCCCAAAGCGTCCTTGCCCGCGCTCGGATTCCCCTCCCTGGGCAGTTCGACCACGCTACCCAGTAGTACGTGCGTCCGCAACGAAAGCGGACGCCCCCAACAAGCCCTTAACCAACCACCCGACATGCTGCTACGGGAGCGTTTCAACTGCTCCGGATGTGGTCGTTAAGCTGCTGTCAATGCGAGGGAGAAAGGGGTTGGTGGCGTGAGCTTGGAGGGGCATGAGCAGGAGGGCCATGAGCAGGACGGGCTTCGACCCCGAGCCGAGCATGCGCTGGGGGAGCTGGCGCAGGCCTTGGTCGACAACCCGACCCTGCACAACGCGATAACTGCCGCGCTCGGCGCCCGGGAGAAGGCGATCGAGGCTCAGCAGGCGGCGATGAGCGCTCTCAATCTGCCCTCAGCGACCGACGTCGAACGGCTGGAGCGCCGTCTGCGTTCGTTCTCGCAGCGCCTCGAGGACGTCGAGGAGGCGATCGACGAACTCAGCCGCGAGCTTGGAACCCTGCGGCGGGAGAAGGCGGCGAAAGCGTCGAAAAAGAAGAAAGACTCACCCTCAACCTGAGGGTGAGACTACGGCGGCGGCAGCCGTTCCCGCCTCCTTGACGACCTGCTCCAGCTGCTCGTCGGCCAACACCCGGTGGTCACAGTCCTCGGCCACCACCAGGATCGTTGCCAGACAGATACCCAGCTCGGCGCCCCGCTCGAGCAGCGTCGCCGTCTGCATATCGGCTACCTCCCCCGCCGCCGGCCGTTGCTCCAGGGTGGGGCGGTGCAGGGTGTCGAGGCTCGCGACTGCCCCGCGGCGAACCGAGCCCGCGAGCCGACGCTCGAGCATGGCCGTCAGCCCAGGGTCCGGAGCCGCGATTCGCTCCAGATTTCCGAGGTGGTGCGCTTCGCCGACCACCACTAGATCCCCAACGGCAGACTGCTCATCCAGGGCGACGCAGGTTCCCACCCTGACCGCCGTGCGCACTCCCAGCTCCGCGAGGTCGTGGAGGACCACGGCCGCGCTGGGCCCGCCCATGCCGGTCGATTGAATCGTCAGACGGTGGCCACCCGCGGTTTCGCCCGTGTAACCCCACAACCCGCGCGCGTGGTTGCTCATTTTCGGCTGCACTAGCAGCTCCTGTGCCAGCATCAGCGCTCGGCCGGGATCGCCGACGAGGATCGCCTCGGCGGCGATCGGGGCGGTGGGTCGCAGGCGCGCGGGCATTCGCAGCCGACCCTAGCTGGCCCGCCAGGCACGGCGCCGACATCGGGGAGAAACGGCCCCTGCCGAATTTGCTCCAGCCGTCCAAAGACCTGCTTGGACTCCCTTCATAGCTTGGAATCGGTAATCCAAACGCGACCGGCGGGGCCGTGAATCCCGGCGGGCAAGGAGGAATGGAATGAAACGGAGGTTGATGATCGCCGCTCCGGTGGCAGCGATCGCCTCGCTGGTGCTGCCGGGGATGGCCTTTGGCGCCGAGACGCCGATCTTGGACACTCCCGAGGCCAGCATCAACGCGATGTGGGTGATCGTCGCCGCGGTGCTGGTGATGTTCATGCAGGCCGGGTTCCTGCTCTTGGAGGTCGGGTTCTCCCGCGCCAAGAACGCGGGTGCCGGCGTGGCGAAGGTGCTGGTGAACTTCTCGATCGCCTCGCTCTGCTACTGGGCGGTCGGCTTCGCGCTCGCCTTCGGCGGGCTCGGCGAGATCGCCGGGACGAACGGGTTCTTCCTCGACGTCGGATCGTCGATCGAGGAAGCCGGCAAGAGCATCCCGTTCGTCGAAACGTATTCGATCAGTCCGGCCGCCTTCATGTTCTTCCAGTTCGTCTTCTGCGCGGTCTCGCTGGCGATCGTCTGGGGCGCGACCCTGGAGCGGATTAAATTCGGCGCGTACATCATCTACGCGGTCATCTTCAGCGCCGTGCTGTACCCGATCCTCAGCCACTGGATCTTCGGCGGCGGGTGGCTGCAGGTGAACATCGGCATGCAGGACTTCGCCGGCTCGACGGTGGTCCACCTGATCGGTGCCACGGGGGCCTTCGCGGCGCTGCTGCTGCTTGGCCCGCGGATCGGCAAGTACACGCGTGACGGCAAGCCACGGGCGATTCCCGGGCACTCGATGCCGCTGGTCGGCCTCGGGGTGCTGATCCTCTGGCTCGGCTGGTTCGGGTTCAACCCGGGCTCGACCCTGGGGGCGATGGGCGGCCGCTTCGCCGAAGTCGTCGTCGTCACCAACCTGGCCGCGGCCGCGGGTGTCGTTGCCGCCGTCTCGGTGATGTGGGCGAGGACGAAAACGATCGACATCGGCATGGCTGGAAACGGCGCGATAGCCGGTCTCGTCGCGATCACCGCTCCCTCGGGCTACGTCGAGTACTGGGCGGCGCCGATCATCGGCGCGATCGGCGGCGCGATTGTCGTCTTCGGCGTGCTGGCGATCGAGAAGATCATCGACGACCCGGTCGGCGCCACCTCGGCGCACGGGCTCGCCGGTATCTGGGGGACCCTCTCGTGCGGGATCTTCACCTCCCCGCGCCTGGCCGAATTCAACGAAGTCGGCGATCCGGGTCTCTGGTACAGCGGCTCCTTCTCGCAGTTGGGTGCCCAGGCCCTCGGGGTCGTGGTCGCCTTCGCCTGCGTGTTCGTCGTCTCCTACACGATCTTCTTCCTGATCAAGAAGACGATCGGTCTGCGGGTGACGGCGGAGGAAGAGGACCAAGGCCTCGACATCTCCGAGCACGGGATGTATGGGTATCCAGAGCAGTTCATCCCCCAGCCGGAGTACTCGACGGGGGCGCAGTACAGCGGCACGCCGGCGGCCTCACCCGCTCCGGCGCCCGCGGTCAGCACCCCGATGACCACCGAGTCCTAGGAGGCATGAGCGCATGAAAAAGATAGAGGCGTACATCCGCCACGAGGCGTTCGAGCCGATTCGGACCGAGCTGCTCGAGAAGGGCTTCCCGTCCCTCTCGATCATCGAGGCCAAGGGCTCGGGACGTCAGAAAGGCATCGTCGAGCGCTACCGCGGCTCGACCCTCACCGTCAACGTCCGGCCCAAGATCAAGCTGGAGGTCGTCGTCGAGGACAAAGACAAGGACGTGGTCGTCGAGACGATCCTCAAACACGCCCGCACGGGCGAGGTCGGCGACGGCAAGATCTTCGTGCTGCCGGTGGAGGAGGCGATCCGCATCCGCACCGGAGAGGACGGCCAAACCGTTCTCCAGCTGCACGAGGAGTCGGAGATCCCCACCTAGCTCCGACAGTCTCCCCCAGAAGAAAGAGCCAACGGGGCGGCCTCCGGGCCGCCCCGTTTTTGCGTCGGCGGGGCGTCTATCAGAATACCTGAACGTTCTTGACTAAAAGCCGCCGGGGCGCTAATACCTCGTGAGTACCCAAAGTCCTCGGCCGAACGTCGGGGACCCAGAAGGGAGAGCGCAAAGATGAAACGCATGCAGAAGAGCGCCGCCCTAGCGCTGGCGCTAGCCGCGATGGTTTTGGTCGGAGCTAGCAGCGCCTCGGCTACGACATTGGAGGTTGGCGGCGTGACAAAAAACGAACCAATCACAATCACAGCGAGCCTCGAGAGCGGTACCTCGATGGTCTGGGAAGACACAGCGAGCGAGGGAAACACATGCACGACGTCGCATATGCATGGAACCACGTCGACCACCACCGGGTCGGCCGTGACAGGGGCGCTGTCGACCCTGACCTTCTCCAATTGCACGAGACTGATCACAACCCACGCTCCAGGCAAGCTGGAGATCAGGTGGACCTCCAGCACAAAAGGAATCGTGTCATCTGAGGACACAGAAGCAACAGTGAGAGTTCCTCTTATTGGATATGTGACCTGCAGAACCGACGTAACAACGGATATCGGTACCTTGACAGGTGTCTCGTCGGGAAACGCACTACTGCACGTAAACGCCGTGATGAACTGCGGAGCCTTCTACACTTGGGCGATATGGGAAGGCAAATACGAAGTCACAAGCCCGAGCGGACTCGGGGTTTCGTCGTAGGCAGACGCTGAAAGCGCATAGACGAGCGAACCAGAGCCGCCCTCGCGAACGGCGGGGCGGCTCCTTCCAATGGCTCGAGCACGAGCTCGCACCGACACTCAACTAACCTTGATTAAAGTTGCCGAGCGCGGTACGAATCCCCGTACCCAAAGCCCAGGCACCGCGCCTGGGCGATCCAAAGGAGCAATCAAATGAAGTACCTGAAGATGCTCGGCCTAGCTGCGGTTTCGACGATGGCCCTGATGGCGTTCGTCGGCGCCAGCACGGCCTCGGCGACCACACTCGAGATCAGCGGTGTTACAACTAACAGCTCAGTCACAATCAAGGCAAGTCTTCAATCTGGCTTCGCCACGTTCCTGAAGAGCACATCAGGCGGCGTCCAGAACGCATGCCTTGAATCGCAACTCCATGGGAATACGTCGTCCCCATACACCGCGAGCCATATCGGTGGCCCACTCACAGAACACGGAGGGTCAAGCCCGACCGCGGGTCTGAGCTTCAACAGCTGCACGAGAAGTGTGACAGTCGACGACCCCGGCACACTTACAATCGAACACATTACCGGAACCACAAAGGGAACAGTGTATTCCCAAGACACAACAGTAAGATGGGAAGCACCATTTCTCGGATACATACTTTGTAGAACGCACGAAAAAGAGCACATCGGCACCCTGACAGGGATTGCCGCGGGCACCGCGACTCTGCACATCAATACCGTGCTCGACTGCGGGGCACTTCCGTCCGCGAAATGGGAAGCGATATACACCGTCACAAGCCCGGAAGGACTCGGCGTCTCGGCATAAGCAGGCCCGATGGAGCCACCCCCGGCAGCGGGGGCGGCTTACTAGTGGCACTGTGGGCTCGAGGCCCGAAACGGGCTAGCCTCGGCTTTGTGGCGGACCAGAAGATCTCTCTCAGCGAGGCAGCGCGGCGGTCGGGGGTTCCGGTAAGCACGCTGAAGCGGTGGGCGGAGGAGGGAATCGTGCCCGTGCGGCGGGGGCGGTGGACGGCGGCCGCGGCTGCGCAGGCACGGGTTGTTGCGCGGATGCGCGAGCGGGGGTACTCGCTGGAGGATCTGAAGGATGCAGGGCGGGAGGGGCGGCTCGCCTTTGGCTTCACGGAAGAGATCCTCTCCGGATCCCAGGAGACCTATTCAGTGGAGGATGCGGCGGCGGAGACCGGGCTTGAGCCGGAGCTGATCGAGCGGATCCTCGTGATCCTCGGCACCCCGATGGGTCAGCGCGACCTGAGCCAGGAGGACCTCGCCGCGCTCCGCCACTGCGCCCGCGTGCTCGCGGCCGGCTTTCCCCTCGTCGCCTTCCTGCAGCTGGTGCGGGTCTACGCGCAGTCGATGCGGCGGATCGCCGACGCCGAGGTCCGGCTCTTCCATCTATTCGTGCATGAGCCGCTGATCCGTGACGCCGTGCCGGAGCTGGAGATGGCCGAGGAGATGGGGGAGCTGGCCTCCGACATCCTGCCGCTGGCGGCGCCGCTGACGGAGTACCTGCACCAGCGTTACCTGCGCTTCTTCGTCGAACAGGACGTGGTCGGGCACATGGAGTCGGACACCGGAATGGACACGGCCGAAATCCAACTCGGACAGGTCCACGTCACCCTCTGCTTCATCGACCTCACCGGGTTCACCCGCTACACCGAGGAGGAGGGCGACATCGAGGCGCTCGACGTGGTCGAGAACTTCGTCGCGACGGTGGAGGCGACGCTGCCGCGGGAGGCGACGATCGTGAAGACGATCGGCGACGAGGTGATGGTGGTCTCGCCCGATCCCGCTTCGCTGACCGAGTGGGCGGTCGGCTTCCTCGATCGGTTCCCGGAACGGCCGCAGCCGCGGGTCGGAATCCACTTCGGCGATGCCGTCTACCGCGACGGTGACTACTTTGGCAGCCAGGTGAACCTCGTTCACCGGGTAGTCAACCGGGCTCTGGCCGGGGAGGTTCTGGTCACCGACGCCGTTTGCGCGCCGATCGCCGACAGGGAGCACCTTCGCTTCGAGCCGATCGGCGAGGTAACCCTGAAGGGCTTCCCGGCCCCCACCGAGCTCTTCGTCGTCCACGCGGCATGATCGGCGACGAGCTCCTCCAGCGCGTCGAAGACGGTGGGCTGATCGAGCCCCAGGCGCCGCTCTTGATGATGCTCTCCGGGGGCCGGGACTCCGTCTGCATGCTCGACATCGCGGTGCGGGCACGCGGACCGGAGGCGGTGACGGCGCTGCACGTCAATTACGGGCTGCGGGGGGAGGCAGGGGAGGACGAGCGATATTGCGTCGCGCTTTGCGAGCGACTCGGGGTGCCGCTGGAGGTGGAGCGTGCGGACCGTCCTGCGGATGCCGGCAACCTTCAGGCCTGGGCGCGGAGCGAGCGTTACGCGGCAGCCGCGCGCTTGGCCGAGGAGCGGGACGCGGCGATCGTCACCGGCCACACCGCTGACGACCAGGTCGAGACGATCCTCTACCGCCTTGCCTCCTCGCCGAGCAGGCGGGCGCTGCTGGGGATGAAGCCGAGGGACGGGCGGCTGGTCAGGCCGCTCATCGGAACCAGTCGGGAGGAGACCACCGCCTACTGCGAGGATCGCGAGCTTGCCTGGCGCGACGACGCAACCAACGAGGAGGCCGATTACAAGCGCAATCTCCTCCGCCGCGGGCTGATCCCGGAGCTGACCAAGATTCACCCGGCCGCGAAGGAGAACGTGCTGCGCACGGCGGCCCTGCTGCGCGAGGAGGCCGAGCTTCTCGACTCCCTCGTCGACGCCGAGTTAGCGGGCAGCGAGGAGACCGAGCCCGGCACGATCCCGCAGAAGCGCTTCGCTGAGCTCCACCCGGCGCTGCGCCGCCTAATCCTCCAGCGCCTCGCTGACGACGTCGCCGGCCGCCCCGTCCCCGGCGCCGCTCGCTTCGCCGACCAGGTCGCCTCCCTCACCCGTGGCGGCTCCACGCTCGACCTCGGTCGCGGCGTCCGCGCCGTCGTCGAAGGAGGCATCCTCCGCGCCGAGCGCGGCTGAGCGCTCTATATCTAGACTCCGCGCCGTGTCGGACCCCGCGATCGGCGAGACCCTCGTCGCCAGAGAGGACCTGCAGCGGCGGATCGCCGAGCTCGGGGCGGAGATCAGCCGCGACTACGCTGGCAGCGAGCTGGTCTTGGTCGGGGTCCTGAAGGGGGCGGTGCTCTTCCTCGCCGACCTGATGCGGCACATCGACGTCCCCTGTGAGATCGACTTCATGGCCGTCTCCAGCTACGGCTCCCAGACCGACTCCTCCGGGGTCGTCCGCATTCTCAAGGACCTCGACGCGCCGATCGAAGACCGCCACGTGCTGATCGTCGAGGACATCATCGATTCCGGCCTCACGCTCCAGTATCTGATGCGCAATCTCAACGCCCGCAGGCCCGCTTCGCTGCAGGCCTGCGCGCTGTTGACCAAGCCCGAGCGGCTGCGGGTCGACCTCTCGCCCCGCTACGTCGGCTTCGAGATCCCCAACCGCTTCGCGATCGGCTACGGCCTCGACCACGCACAGAAGTTCCGAAACCTGGATTTCGTCGCCGCACTGGCCGAGTAGCGCGCAAAATCCGCCCTGGTACGCTGATTCTCACCCTTGAGGCGTTTTTTCAAAAGCGCGGCTTTTCCGATCCTGCTTGTGGTCATCTTGGCGTTCATCGCCCAGCAGGTGATCAGCGATGGCGATGGCCCGCCGTCGCCTGCCTATAACGAACTGATCAACGCCAAAACCGGCCTCATCGTCGAAGGGAAAGTCGAAGAGGTCGACGTCAACACCAAGGACAACACGATTGACGTCAAGCGGACGAACGGCGAGAGCTTCTCCGTCGGCTACCCGCCCCAGGGCGAATTCCACCTGGTCAGCCTGCTGGAAAAGAACGACGTCAAGACCGACGTCCACGGCTCCGGCGGCAGCGGCCTGCTTTCGCTGCTGACCCTGATCCTGCCCTTCATCCTCTTCTTCGGCTTCTGGATCTTCCTGATGAACCAGATGCAGGGCGGCGGCTCCCGGGTGATGAACTTCGGCAAATCGAAAGCCAAACGGATGTCCGTCGACGCACCGAAAATCACTTTCCGCGACGTCGCCGGTGTGGACGAGGCCGTTCAGGAGCTCGAGGAGATCAAGGAATTCCTCGAGAACCCGAAGAAGTTCCAGGCGCTCGGCGCGCGGATCCCCAAGGGCGTCCTCTTATATGGACCGCCCGGGACCGGCAAGACGCTGCTCGCCCGCGCCGTCGCCGGCGAGGCGGGCGTGCCGTTCTTCTCGATCTCCGGCTCGGACTTCGTCGAGATGTTCGTCGGCGTCGGCGCCAGCCGCGTCCGCGACCTCTTCGAGCAGGCGAAGCAGAACTCGCCCTGCATCATCTTCATGGACGAGATCGACGCCGTCGGTCGCCACCGCGGCGCCGGCATGGGTGGCGGCCACGACGAGCGCGAGCAGACGCTGAACCAGCTGCTGGTCGAGATGGACGGCTTCGAGATGAAGGACAACATCATCCTCATCGCCGCGACCAACCGGCCGGACATCCTCGACCCGGCGCTCCTGCGGCCCGGCCGCTTCGACCGCCAGGTGGTCGTCGACCGCCCCGACCGCAAGGGGCGCAAGAAGATCCTCGAGGTCCACACCCGTGGCAAGCCGCTGGGGCGCGAGATCGAGCTCGACACGCTCGCCGGCCAGACGCCCGGTTTCACCGGCGCCGACCTCGCCAACTTGATCAACGAGGCGGCCCTGCTGACCGCCCGCTCGGGCAACCGCGAGATAACGATGAAGGAGCTCGAGGAGGGGATCATGCGGGTGATCGCCGGGCCGGAGAAGAAGACCCGCGTAATGAGCGAGAAAGAGCGACTCGTCACCGCCTACCACGAGGTCGGACATGCGATCGTCGGCCAGCTGCTGGAGCACACCGACCCCGTCCACAAGATCTCGATCATCAGCCGCGGCCAGGCCCTGGGATACACGATCAGCCTGCCCACCGAGGACAAGTTCCTCACCACCCGCGCCGAGCTGACCGACACGATGGCGATGACGCTGGGCGGCCGCGCTGCCGAGGAGATCGTCTTCGGCGAGATCACCACCGGCGCCTCCAACGACCTCGAAAAGGTGACCGAGACCGCGAAGCAGATGGTGATGCGGTTTGGGATGTCCGAGCGCCTAGGCCCCCGCGTCTTTGGCCACGACCGCGGCCAGCCGTTCCTCGGCCGCGAGTTCAGCGCCGAGCCCGATTACTCGGACGAGATCGCCCGCGAGATCGACGACGAGATCCGCCGCATCGTCGAGAGCGCCCACCAGACCGCGAAGAACCTGCTGAACGAACGCCGCGAGGAGCTCGAGCGGATCTCCAAGCTGCTGCTCGAGCGGGAGACGATCGACGCGGAGCAGTTCGTCGCCCTGCTCGCCGGCAAGCCGGCGGAGGAGGTCTTTGTCGACGAAGAGGAGCCGCCGACGAAACCCGCCGAGCCGGCGCCCGAGCCGGAAAAGGCGGCGCGCGAGGGGGCGAGACCGGCCCCACGGCCACGTCCTGGCTTCGCCGGCGGCGACGCGTCCTGACTGAGGTCTCCATCGTGAAGCTGATGGGGGTGGTCAATGTAACCCCCGACTCGTTCTCCGATGGTGGGCTGTATCTCGATCCTGAGGCGGCGATCGCGCACGGGCGGGAGCTGGTGGAGGCGGGGGCGGAGATTCTGGACGTCGGTGGCGAATCGACTCGGCCGGGGGCCGAGCCGGTGGAGCAGGCGGAGGAGCTGCGGCGGGTTGTCCCGGTTATCCGAGGAATGAGGGACCTCGACTGTCGGATCTCTGTGGACACTTCCAAGGCAGCGGTCGCGGAAGCCGCGCTTGACGCCGGCGCCACGGTCGTCAACGACGTAAGCGCCCTGCGGGGCGATCCGGAGATGGCGGCGCTCTGTGCCGAGCGCGAATGCACCTTGGTCCTGATGCACATGCGTGGCAGGCCGCGGACGATGCAGGAGGACCCTCGCTACGACGATGTTGTCGCTGACGTCAAGGCCTTCCTCGTCGAGCGGCTCGAAGAGGCCACGTCCGCTGGCATCGCCGAGGGGCGGATCTGGCTCGACCCCGGGATCGGCTTTGGCAAGACGGTCGCCCACAACCTGGAGCTGCTGCGCCGGCTTGGCGAGCTGCGTGAGCTCGGCCGGCCGCTCGTGATCGGCACCTCCCGCAAGAGCTTCATCGGCAAACTCGACGGCTCGCCCGCCGGCGAGCGTCTCGGCGGCACGATCGCCTCCTCCGTCCTCGCCGCAGCCGAGGGCGCCGAGGTGCTCCGGGTCCACGACGTCGCCGAGATGCGCCAGGCGCTGAGCGTGGCGGACGCCATCCTCGGGTAGGTTCCACCGCCATGGAGTCGCACGGAAACGGAATCGAGTCGAGTGCCGAAATCGAGCTACGTGGGCTCTCGATCTACACGCACCACGGGGTGACCGAGGCCGAGCAGGAGGTCGGGCAGCGCCTCGAGTTCGACGTCTCCTTCGACGTCCCCGACTGCGACGCGGTGCTGACCGATCGGCTCGAGGACACGGTCGACTACGCCCAGGTCTGCGACATCGTCGCCCTCGCCGCGACCGAGCGCAGCTACAAGACCCTCGAGCGCCTGGCGCAGGTGGTGGGGGAGCGGCTGATGGAGCGCTACGGCTGCGAGTCCGTCCGCGTCCGCGCCGCCAAGCCGGAGCCGCCGCTGCCCCTTGCGATCCAGGAGGTTGCCGTAGAGGTGACCCAGGAGCGGGTGGCCGAAGAAGAAGACGAAGCCGAGGACTAGCCGCTTGCCGGGCGAGAAGCGGACCGGCTATCTCGGCCTCGGCTCCAACGTCGGCGACTCAGCCGGCCACCTGCGCGCCGCGGTCGAGCTGCTCGAAGCCGAGGGGATCGAGATTGACGCCATCTCCTCCGCCTACGTCACCGAGCCCGTCGGCGAGGTCCTCGACCAGCCCGACTTCCTCAACGCCGCCGTCCGCATCCGCACCGAGCTGGAGCCGGAAGACCTCCTCGAAGTCTGCAAGCGGGTCGAGGCGGCGCGTGGCCGCTCCCTCGACGCCCCCCGTCACAGTCCACGCCCGCTCGACGTCGACCTGCTCCTCCTCGGCGATCTGGAGCTGACCACCGACCGGCTCACCCTGCCGCACCCCGAGGTGACGACCCGCCGCTTCGTGCTGGTACCGCTTCTCGAGCTGGACCCAGGCTTGGCGCTGCCGGATGGGACGGCCTTGGCGGAAGCGCTGGACCGGCTACCGGAGGGGCAGCGGGTAGAGCGGGCGACCTCGCTTTAAGCGATGGAGCCGCTGGGCAGCGGCCGGAGCCACTCGCTCGGCAACACCGGCGGCATCTTCCCCGGGTAGTTCGGGACGAACCGTCTCGCCAGTTCGCCGGCGGGGCGGTTCTCTATGGAGGGCCGCAGGTCGTCGAGCGTCATCGCCAGGCCGAGGCTGGGGGCGATCTGGAAGTCGGCGGCGTTCGGGCGCTCGCCGTTCAGGACTCCGCGCTCGATCCAGGCGTCGATCTGGTCGAGCATTCCCGGCAGTTGCTCTATGGCCTTGCGCGTGTTCTCGTCGTCGGCCTCGTTGAAGCGGGCCGCGAGCGCGACGATCGGAGCCGCCGTCTTCAACAGGAGGCCGATCGGCGCCCCCAGCCTGGCTCCCTCGGAGTAGCTGCGCAGCGGCGAGCGGTCGCGCTTCATCCCCCACCAGAGGATCTGGCGGATCGGGTGCTGCAGCTCCTCGTCGCCGAACCGCTCCGCCTCCTCGACGGCCGCCCTCGCCTCGGGGTCTGCCGGGAACAGCGGCGGCTCGGGCCGCAGGCGCTCGAGCTCCCTGGTGATCTGCCGCGATCCCTGCACCTTGTTCCCGTCGATCTTCAGCGCCGGCACGGTGATGCCGGGGAAGCCGACCGCGCGCAGCACCCCCTTGGAGATCACCGGCAGCAGGTCGGTTCGCTTGTAGGCGATGCCCTTGTGCTTCAGCATCAGCTCGGCGGCGATGCTCGGGTGGGACGCCGGAATGACGTAGAGGCGGGTCTTCATCCGGTCGATCCTATGCACATCGAGGGTTGATTGGCTACCCAGCCAGTCCTCTGACGTGATAATCCGCTCCGATGCTCCTAGCTGTCGACGTGGGCAACACCCAGACGCACCTCGGCGCCTTCGACGGCGAGCGCCTGGCCGAGCACTGGCGTTTTCAGACCCGTTCGGGGGCGACGGGGGACGAGCTGGCGGAGCGGATCGCCGGCTTCTTCTCGCTTTGCGGGATGTCGTTCGGCGACATCGACGCGGTTTGCGTTTCCTCCGTCGTGCCGCCACTCGGCAGTCAGTTCGAGGAGTTGGCGCGGCGCTACCTGAAGGCCGACTGCCTGACGATCGGCCCCGGCGTCAAGACCGGGATGCCGATCCGGATCGAGAACCCGCTCGAGGTCGGCGCCGACCGCCTCGTCAACGCGATCGCCGCCTACGACCGCTTCGGCCAGGCCTGCATTTCCGTCGACTTCGGCACCGGCATCAACATCGACGCCGTCTCCGCCGACGGCGAGTACCTCGGCGGCGCCATCGGCCCCGGCCTTGCGCCCTCGCTCAGCGCCTTGATCGAGCGGGCCGCCCGCATCACCCGGATCGACCTGGAAGAGCCCCAGGAGGCGATCGGGCGCTCGACCCGCGCGGCGATCCACTCCGGTTTCATCTTCGGCTTCGCCGGCCTGATCGACGGCATCGTTCGCCGCATCGAAGACGAACTCCCGAACCCAAGGGTGCTCGCCACCGGCGGCTACGCCGCTACCGTCGTCCCCTTCACCGAGACGATCGACGAGGTCGACGATCTGCTTACCCTGAAGGGGCTGCGATTGATCCATGAGCGGAACCGGTGACAATGCCCGCCCGGCCCTGACCGAGCCCTTCGCTATCGGCGGCGTGCCGATCGCCAACCGCGTTTTGCTGGCGCCGCTGGCTGGGATCGGCAACTGGTTCATCCGCCTGCAGGCGAAACGCCATGGCGCCGGCCTCGCGGTCTCGGAGATGGTCTCGAGCTTCGCCCTCCACTACCGCAACGAGCGCACCATGCGGGACCTGCTGCGGATCCACCCGGACGAGCACCCCGTCTCGATCCAACTCTTCGGCCACGACGCCGAGGTGATGCGTTCGGGCGCAGAGATCGCCGCCGGAGCCGGGGCCGACCTGATCGACGTCAACATGGGCTGCCCAGTGCCGAAGGTGCGCAGGACGGGGGCCGGTGCGCAGCTCCTGCGCGACCACGACCTCGCCCTGGCTCTAGCCCGCGCCGCCGCCGAGGGCAGCGGCCTCCCGGTCACGGTGAAGCTGCGCTCGGGAATCGAGGCCGGCGACCGCTCCGGCTTCGAGCTCGCGATCCGCCTCGTCGAGGAGGCTGGGGTCGCCGCGATCGGCTTCCATCCCCGCGCCGCCACCAAGGGCCACAAAGGCAAGCCGGATTACGCACTGACGCGGGAGCTGGTCGAGCGGGTGGGCGTGCCGGTGATCGTCTCCGGCGGCCTCTCCAGCGCCGAGGCCGCCCGCCGCGCCTACGAGGAGTCGGGCGCCGACGCGGTGATGATCGCCCGCGGCTCGTTCGGCAACCCCTGGGTCTTCGAGGAGCTGACCGGCCGGCGGGTCGAGCCCCCGAGCCGCGAGGAGATCGTCGCCGAGTGGCTCTGGGTGATTGACCGCGCCGAGGAGCACCTGGGGACGGAGCGCGCGACCCGTTACCTGCGAAAATTCCACCCCTGGTACGTCGAGCGACTGGAGGCGCCGAAAGCGGTCGCCGACGAGCTGCGGCGGAGCGCCGACTTGCCCCGGGCCCGGGAGCTGGTCAGCGGCCTCGCGACGCCCGCGACGGTCGCCTAAATACCCGTTTCGGCCAACCAACCACCCTCGCTATAATCGCCCGCTCCCTGCCCGGGTGTGCCGCCGCAATTGGACACATCAGGGCGGTTTTTTTAGGTCCGGGGAGACCGGCCAGGCTCCCTTTTCCAATCCAAAGCGAGGTCGTGCAAGTGCGTCAGGCCGTGATAACCCCCGAGGGGCTCGAAAAGCTGAAAGAGGAGATCGAGTTCCTCTCGACGACCAAAAGGCGAGAGGTCGCGGCGCGGATCAAGGAGGCACGGGAATTCGGCGACATCTCCGAGAACGCCGAATACGACGACGCCAAGAACGAACAGGCCCTGCTCGAGGCCCGGATCGCCCAGCTGGAAGAGAAACTGCGGCGGGCGCAGGTAATCGATGAGAAATCGCTCGGCACCGACGAGGTCGGTTTCGGCTCGATCGTCCACGTCAAAGACCAGAAAACGGGCGACTCCCAGAAATTCCAGATCGTCGGCTCGACCGAGGCGAACCCGCTGGAGCACAAGCTCTCCAACGAGTCGCCGATCGGCAAGGCGTTGATCGGGAAGAAGCGGAACGACATCGTCACCGTCGAGGTTCCGCGCGGGCCGAAGAAAAAACTCAAAATCACGAAAATCGAGAAAGCCTGAGAGGCCGATAGGCTCGCTCCCCGATGAGCGAGCCGACCGAGCAGCAGCAGGAGCTTTCCGACGTCCTCAAGGACCGGCGCGAGAAGCTGGAGCGGATCCGGGAGGCCGGGATTGAGCCGTTCCCGCACGAGTTCGCGGGGCGGGAGGACATCGGCGAGGTGCGGGCTGCGCACCAGGGGCTGACTGCGGGGGCGGAGACCGACTCCCGGCATCGTGTCGCCGGGCGGATCGTCGCCCGCCGCGGCCACGGCAAGGCCTGCTTCCTCGACCTCCGCGACGGCAGCGGCCAGATCCAGCTGCACGCGCAGGCGGACGTGCTCGGGGAGGAGGCCTTCGAGCTGCTCGTCGACCTCGACCTCGGCGACATCATCGGCGCCGAGGGAACGGCGATGGCGACCCGGCGCGGCGGCGAGCTCTCGCTCGCGATCGACCATTGGCGGCTGCTCGCCAAGAGCCTGCGGCCGCCACCCGACAAGTTCCACGGCCTCGAGGACACCGAGACCCGCTTCCGCCGCCGCGAGCTGGACTTGATCGCCAACGAGGAGACGCGACAGGTTTTCCGCGTTCGCGCCCGGACGATCTCCGAGATCCGCCGCTGGTTCGACGACCACGGCTTCGTCGAGGTCGAGACGCCGGTCCTGCAGCCCCTCTACGGCGGCGCCCTGGCGCGGCCCTTCACCACCCACCACAACGCCCTCGACCGCGACTTCTACCTGCGGATCGCGACCGAGCTCTACCTCAAGCGACTCGTCGTCGGCGGCATCGACCGGGTCTACGAGCTCGGCAAGGACTTCCGCAACGAGGGCGTCTCCCATAAGCACAACCCCGAGTTCACGATGCTGGAGTGGTACGAGGCCTACGCCGACTACGAGAAGACCGCCCACGACCTGGAGCTGCTGGTCGCCGAGGTGGCCGAGCGGGTGCTGGGGACGACCAAGGTCGAGCGCGGCGACGTCGAGATCGACTTCGCGCCACCCTGGCGCCGGATCAGCCTGCGCGAGGCGATCCTCGAGCAGAGCGGAATCGACATCGCCGAGCACCCGACCCGGGAGGCGCTGGCGGCGGCGATGGGGAGCGAGCCGGACCCGAGGGAGGGATGGGGCAAGCTCGTCGACGGCCTGCTCTCGCGCGACGTCGAGCCGAAGCTGGTCCAGCCAACCTTCGTCGTCGACTACCCCGTCGAGCTCTCGCCTTTCGCCAAGGCGCACCGCTCGCGGGAGGGGATGGTCGAGCGTTGGGAGGCCTTCGCCGGCGGCGTCGAGATCGCCAACTCCTTCACCGAGCTCAACGACCCCGACGAGCAGCGTCGCCGCTTCGAACAGCAGGCCGCCGAGGTGGCGCGGGGCGACGAAGAGGCGCACCAGTTCGACCAGGCCTTCGTTGAAGCGCTCGAACAGGGGATGCCGCCGACCGGCGGCGTCGGCCTGGGGATCGACCGCCTGGTGATGATGCTCACCGGCGCCAAGACTCTGCGCGAGGTCCTGCTCTTCCCGGCGATGCGGACCTAGCCGCGCTCCGACAGGGAGGCAGCTCTCCCTGCAATGTGACGAAAACGGGGCAATTCCTGCGTGAAATCTCGCTCTTAGCGTGCTGAAGCGCTCAGAAGCCGGACCCCGGACCCCGGTAGAGTAAAGGGACATATGGGCGCCTCCCGATAAGTGGAACAGGGCGTCCGGCGGTACAAACCCGGGAATCCGGGTTTAGAACCAGGAAGAGGTCTTCATTGTTCGAGCGATTCACCGAGAGGGCTCGCCAGGTCGTCGTCCTAGCGCAGGAGGAGGCCCGGACGCTCAAGCACAACTACATCGGCACCGAGCACATCCTGCTCGGATTGCTGCGCGAGGAGGAGGGCCTCGCCGCCCGCGTGCTCGAGTCGCTCGACATCACGGTCGAACGCGTTCGCTCTCAGGTCGTCCGCATCGTCGGATCAGGCGAGGAGGTCACCTCCGGCCAGATCCCGTTCACCCCGCGGGCCAAGAAGGTGCTCGAGCTCGCCCTGCGCGAGGCGCTCTCGCTCGGCCACAACTACATCGGCACCGAGCACATCCTGCTCGGCCTCGTGCGTGAGAACGAGGGCGTCGCCGCCCGCATCCTGCTCGATTTCGACGCCGACTCCGACAAGATCCGCAACGAGGTGATCCGGATGCTCTCCGGCCCCGGCGGCCGCCGCCAGGGCGGCGGCGGAGGGGGCGGTGCCGGCGAGGGCAAAAAGTCTTCGAAACTGCTCGACCAGTTCGGGCGCAACCTCACCCGCCTCGCCGAGGAGGGCAAGCTCGACCCGGTGATCGGCCGCGAGACCGAGATCGAGCGGATCATGCAGATCCTCTCCCGCCGCACCAAGAACAACCCGGTGCTGCTGGGCGAGCCGGGCGTCGGCAAGACCGCCGTCGTCGAGGGACTCGCCGCCCGCATCAACAAAGGCGAGGTGCCGGAGCTGCTGAAGAACAAGCAGATCTACACCCTCGACCTGGCCGCGCTGGTCGCCGGCTCCAAGTACCGCGGCGAGTTCGAGGAGCGCCTCAAGAAGGTGATGAAAGAGATCACCCAGCGCGGCGACATCATCCTCTTCATCGACGAGCTCCACAACCTGGTCGGCGCCGGCGCCGCCGAGGGCGCGATCGACGCCGCCTCGATTCTCAAGCCGGCCCTCGCCCGGGGCGAGCTGCAGACGATCGGCGCGACGACCCTCGACGAGTACCGCAAGTACCTCGAGCGGGACTCGGCGCTGGAGCGGCGCTTCGCCCAGATCAAGGTTGACCAGCCCTCGCCGGAGGACACCGTTCGCATCCTCGAGGGGCTACGCGAGCGCTACGAACAGCACCACCGGGTGACGATCCGCGACGACGCCCTCGCCGCCGCCGCCGAGCTCGCCGATCGCTACATCTCCGACCGCTTCCTGCCGGACAAGGCGATCGACCTGATCGACGAGGCCGGCTCGCGGATGCGGATCAAGTCGATGAGCTCGCCGCCGGTCTACCGTGAGCTCGAGGACGAAATCGAGGCGACGCGGCGCGAAAAGGAGTCCGCGATCGAGGCCCAGGAGTTCGAAAAGGCCGCCAACCTGCGCGACACCGAGCGCCAGCTGACGACCCGCAAGCGCCAGCTCGAAGACGAGTGGGCGGAGGGCGAGAACGGCGAACGGCCCGAGGTCGGCGAGGAGGAGATCGCCGACATCGTCTCGATGTGGACCGGGATCCCGGTCTTCAAGCTGACCGAGGCCGAGACCAAGAAACTGATCCGGATGGAGGAGGAACTCCATAAGCGCGTGATCGGCCAGCAGGTCGCGATTACCGCCGTCTCGAAAGCGATCCGCCGTTCCCGCGCCGGGATCAAGGACCCGAAGCGGCCAGCCGGCTCGTTCATCTTCCTCGGTCCCTCCGGGGTCGGCAAGACCGAGCTCGCCCGCACCCTCGCCGAGTTCCTCTTCGGCGACGAGGACGCGATGGTCCGGATCGACATGTCCGAGTACATGGAGAAGCACGCGGTCAGCCGCCTGGTCGGCTCGCCCCCGGGCTACATCGGCTACGACGAGGGCGGTCAGCTGACCGAGGCCGTGCGCCGCAAGCCCTACAGCGTGCTCCTGCTCGACGAGATCGAGAAGGCGCACCCGGACGTCTTCAACATCCTCCTGCAGATCCTCGAGGACGGGCGCCTCACCGACGCCCAGGGTCGCACGGTCGACTTCCGCAACGCGATCGTGATCATGACCTCGAACATCGGCGCCTCGGAGATCTCGAAGAACACCTCGATCGGGTTCACGGTCGCGGACGAGACCGGTATGTCCTACGACGACATGAAGAACCGGATCATGAGCGATCTGAAAAAAGTCTTCCGGCCGGAGTTCCTCAACCGGATCGACGAGGTGATCGTCTTCCACAAGCTCGCCAAGGACGAGGTGAAGGAGATCATCGACCTGATGATCAACCGGGTCCGCGTCCAGGTCGCCGAGCACGAACTGCAGCTGGAGCTGACCGACGAGGCAAAGGACCTGCTGGTCGACAAAGGTTGGGACCCGTCGATGGGCGCCCGCCCGCTGCGCCGTGCGATCCAGCGCTACATCGAGGACCCGCTCGCCGATGAAGTCCTGCGGCAGGGCGAGATGGCCCCCGGCTCGACCGTGATGGTCGCTCGCGACGAGAGCGGCGACGAGGAGGACAAGCCCTTAAGCCTGACGATCATCGCCCCGAAGAAGCCGAAGGCGAAAGCCGCCGAGAAGCCCGAGCGCGAGAAGGTCGGCGTCGGCGCCAAGAAGGACGGCGACGATCACGAGCACGGGCCGGAGCACGACGACTCCGACGGCAGCGGCGACGAGTCCTAGCCGGAGCGCCGACGGGTGAGGGAACCGGGTCGGGCCGCGATCGGGACCTGGAGCGGAGGGCGCTTCCTCCGCTTCGGCGAGGCGATCGCCGAGGGGCGGCTGGAGGCGCTACTGCGGCCGGGCGACGGGATCGACACCGTCCTCACCGCGGACGCCTACGGCCAGGGCGAGGCCGACCGCGTGCTGGGACGGGCGCTAGAGGGGTTGCCGCGCGATGAGTACAGCCTGATCGGCGCAGTTGGCCACGACTTCTACGAGGGCGAGCGGGAAGGCCCGAAAGGCTTCCCGCGCTTCACCGACCCGCGTTTGCGCAAGCCGGATCAGTACGCGAGCTACCTGCGGATGGCGACGGAGAAGAGCCTGGAGCGGATTGGCGCGGACCGATTCAACTTGCTGCTGCTCCACAACCCCGACCGCACCGGCTACTCGAGCGAGGTGGTCTGGGACGGGATGACGGCGCTGCGCGAGGCCGGGCTGACCGGGCAAATCGGTGTCGCTCCGGGGCCGGCAAACGGCTTCACCCTCGACCTCATCGGTTGCCTGGAGCGCTTCGGCGACCGGATCGATTGGGCGATGATCATCCTCAACCCGCTCGAGCCCTGGCCGGGGGAGCTCTGCTTCGACGCCGCCGCGCGGCACGAGGTGAAGGTGCTGACCCGGGTGGTCGACTACGGCGGCCTCTTCTGGGGCGATTTAGGCCCCGATACCGAGCTGGCTGAACACGACCACCGCGCCTTTCGGCCGCAAGGCTGGATCGAGGCGGGCCTCGACAAGCTGGAGCGGCTTCGTCCCATCGCCGAACGGGCGAAGCTGACCCCGATCCAGCTCGCCTGCCAGTGGAACCTCTCCCACCCCGCGGTCGAGTCCGTGGCTCCGACGCTGATCCAGGAGATCGGCGAGGAGGCCTGCCCGATCGAGGCGAAGCGAGTCGAACTCGCGCACCTGCCCGCCGAGCAGCGCCTGACAGATGAAGACGTAGCCGAGATCCGCGCGATCGGCGACAACGCCGGCTGCATGGCCCTCAAGGGCGCCAGCCCAGAACACGAGGGCGAAGAACGCCCCGACCGCTGGCCCCTCACCGAGGACCTCGCAGCCGTGGGCACCCGCTGGGGCATCGACCCCCAGCGCGACCTCGTCGCCACCCACTGACAGCGTCGGATGCACCACAGGCGCCTTCACCTCTGAGGAGCACGGCTTGACAACAGCCATTCCGACCTGTCCAGTCGGACATGACCACACCGCATTCCAGAGCCGTTTCTGCCATCCTCTAGTTGATGCCTGATTTGTCTGGGGATGAGCTTCAAGAGCTTTCAGAACGCCAAGATCCCCGACTTCTACGAGCCCTCGACGTGGTCGCCCCCGGCGGCGCGCTGCGGGAGGGGATCGACAACATCGTCCACTCGCGGAGCGGCGGCCTTCTGGTTGTCGGCGACCTTGACGACATCTCCCACCTGCTCTCGGGCGGGATCAAGCTCGACGTCGACTACACGCCGGCGATGCTGTACCAGGTGGCGAAGATGGACGGGGCGATTGTCCTCAACGGCGAGGCGACGAAGATCGCCTGGGCCAACGTCCAGCTGATGCCCGACCCGACGATCCTCAGCTCCGAGACCGGCACCCGGCACCGCACCGCCGAGCGCGTCTCCAAACAGACGACCGCGCTGGTCGTCGCGATCTCCCAGCGCCGTGACGTCGTCTCGCTCTACGTCGAGGGGACGAAGTACATCCTCCAGGACATCCCCGCCGTCTTGGCGAAGGCGAACCAGGGTCTGGCGACCTTGGAGAAGTACCGCCAGCGCCTTGACCAGGTCTCGGCCCGGCTGACGCAGCTCGAGTTCGAGGGCGGCGGCGTCCTCCACGACGCCCTCTCGGTCCTGCAGCGCGCCGAGCTGGTGACGCGGATGGCGGTCGAGGTCGAGCGCTACATCGTCGAGCTCGGCACCGAGGGCCGGCTGATCGAGATGCAGCTGGAGGAGACGATGGTCGGCGTTGCCGCCGACAAGACCGCGTTGATCCGCGACTACTCGGTCGAGGACACCGAGCAGAACCTGACCGCGGTGTTGCAGGCGCTGGGCCGGATGCCCCACCAGGACGTGCTCGACTTCGGTCGGCTCGCCGAGCTGCTCGGCTACGACCGCAAGGTCAACACCCTGGATTTCCCGATCGCGCCGCGCGGCTACCGGGTGCTGGGCCGGGTCCCGCGCATTCCCAAGCTTGTCGTACAGAAGATCACCCAGGAGCTGGGCGGGTTGGAGGAGGTCTTGATGGCCTCCGACGCCGATCTCGCCGCCGTCGACGGAGTCGGCCCCACCCGGGCCAAGGACATCCGCGAGGGCCTGCGGCGGCTCCAGGAGGTCGATCTGGTCGACCGGTACTTGCAGAGCTGACGGCCCAGTCGCCGTCGAACAACAGAAAGGAGTCACCGATTTCCGAGCTAGACGAGGCCACCGTGGAGGCCGTCTTCGAGGACGTTGAATACGTCTGCGACTTCGAGGAGGGTGACAAGGTCGTCTACCCGCATCATGGCGCGGGCCTGGTGATGACCAAAGAGACCCGTGAGCTGATGGGGGAGGAACGCGAGTACCTCACGATCAAGATCCTCCACAACGAGTTGACGGTAATGGTGCCCTGCGAGAACGCCGGCAAAGCGGGCTTGCGGCGCGTTATCGACGAGGAGGAAATTAGGAAGGTCACAGACGTCCTCACCGACGACGTCTCGGAGATGCCGAAGAACTGGAACCGGCGCTTCAAGTACAACCGCGAGAAGATCAAGACCGGTGACGTCTTCGAGCTGGCCGAGGTCGTCCGCAACCTCGCCATCCGCGAGATGGAAAAGGGCCTCTCCACGGGAGAGAAGCAGATGTACACGCGGGCGAAGAAGATCCTCGCCTCGGAGTTCATGTACGCGCTCGACAAGGACGAGGAGGGCGCGGAGGAATACCTCGACGGCCTGCTGGAGGAGCGTTTCGCCGCCACCGCGGCCTAGCAGTCCAGCGGTAACCGCAGTCATCGCGGCCGCCGGCTCCGGAGATCGCCTCGGAGCCGGCGGTCCGAAGGCTTTCGTACCCCTGGCAGGGAGGCCGATGATCGAATGGTCGATTGACGCCCTGCGGGCGTGCGACTCGGTGCGCTCGATTGTCGTCGCCGCGCCGCCGGGGCACATCGGCGAGCTGGCGGGGCACGACCTCGCCGTCGTCTCCGGCGGTGCCACCAGGGCTCAGTCCGTCGCCAACGCCCTTGAGGCGGTAGGGACTGGTTACGTCGCGATCCACGACGCCGCGCGGCCGCTGCTGACGCCGGGGCTGGTCGAAGCCCTCGTCGCCGACCTGGATGCGAACCCCGAGGCTGCCGGAGTGATTGCCGCCGCCCCGGTCACCGACACGATCAAGCGAGTAGAGCAAACGAGATCGGAATCCGACACCTCGCAGGTGCTCGATTCCAGTCTCGCGATCGAGGCGACCGAGGATCGGAGCCGGCTCTGGGCGGCGCAGACGCCGCAGGCGTTTCGGGCGGAGGCGCTGCGGGAGGCACTGGCCGCCGCGGAGAAGCCGGAGGAGGCGACCGATGAGGCGATGCTGGTCGAGCGGGCCGGTGGAACCGTCCTCATCCACCCCGTCGCCGAGCCAAACCTGAAGGTGACGACGCCGCTCGACCTGCGGGTCGCCGAGCTGCTGCTGGCCGACCGCGCCTAGTCCCGCAGCAGAACGAAGACGAGCATCGCGGCGAAGCCGACCTGGGCGACTCCCAGCGCGGTGCCCAGGTTTTTCGCCCCGACCAGAAGGGCGATCCCCGCGCTTGCGGCGAAGGCCAGGAGGAGGAGCAGGAGCTGGCGGCGCATTCGGCGCGAAGTCTATGCTCGCCTTCGATGCTGACCGATTACCACCTGCACCTGCGTCCGGACGAGGACGGGACCGACTTCGAGCGCTACTTCACCGGCGAGAACGTCGAGCGTTATCTCGCGGCCGCCGATTCGGCTGGGATCGAGGAGCTCGGCGTCTCCGAGCACGTCTACCGCTTCCGCCAGGCACTCGACCTCTGGCGCCATCCATTCTGGGTCGAAAGCGCGGTTGACGACATCGACGCCTACTGCGAGTTCGTCCGCGGCACGCCGCTGCGGCTCGGCATCGAGTGCGACTATGTGCCCGGTGCGGAGGAGCGCACCGCCGAGCTGCTGGAGGGGCGCGATTTCGACTACGTCGTCGGGTCGGTCCACTTCATCGGCGAGGGGAATGCGGCGGTCGACCACCCGGGCTTCGACGTCTGGGAGGGGGACGGCGACGCCGAGGAGATCTGGTGCCGCTACTTCGAGGCGCTCGCCGCCTGCGCCCGCTCTGGCCTTTTCGACATCCTCGCCCACCCCGACCTGGTCAAGGTCTGGGGTCGAGCGCGGCCGCTGCCGGCCGGCGACCTGCGCGCCTTCTACGAGCCGGCGGTGGAAGCGATCGCCGAGAGCGGGATCGCGGTGGAGGTCTCGACCGCGGGACTGCGCAAGCCCGCCGGCGAGCTTTACCCGGCCCGCCAGTTCGCGGAGATGTGCGTCGAGGCGGGGGCGCCGTTCGCCCTTTCCTCCGACGCGCACCTGCCCGAGCACGTCGGCTTCGAATACGAGCGCGCGGTCGGGTTCCTCGACGATTTGGGGGTGGGGGAGATATGCGTCTTCGAGCAGCGCCAGCGGAGCCTCGCGCCCCTGGGCAGCCGCGTCAGCTGATCATGGTCGGCGTCGGCTACGACAGCCACCGCTTCGCGCCCGGCCGACGGCTAGTCCTCGGCGGCGTCGAGATCGACCACGAGCAGGGCCTCGAAGGGCACTCCGACGCCGACGTACTCACCCACGCCGTGATCGACGCGCTGCTCGGCGCGGCCGGGGGCGGTGACATCGGCACGATGTTCCCCGACGACGACCCGCGGTGGAAGGACGCCGATTCGATCGACCTGCTGCGCACGGTGGTGGGCACGATCGCCGGACCGATCGTCAACATCGACGCGACGCTGATCTGCGAGCAGCCCCGTCTCGGTCCCTACAAGGTCGAAATGGAGCGGACACTCGCCGAGGCGACCTCGGCCCGGGTCAGCGTCAAGGCGACCAGCAACGAGGGCATGGGCTTCGTCGGCCGCGGCGAGGGGATCGCCTGCATCGCGGTCGCGAGCGTCAATAGCGAATAGTCTTCCCGCTGGGATATGGCGAACGCGAAACTGAACGCGGCGGGTCTGCGGGCCTCGATCTCCGACTCGATCTTCGAGGGGAAGGTGCTGCGCGAGGCGGGGATCGTGACGCCGATGCGTCCGGACAAGCTGGTGAAGATCGGCAGCACGTTCCTTCGCTGGGGAGCGTCGCCGGCCACCGGCGTCACCACCGCGGCGATCCACTACCCGCACGAGCTCGCGATCGTCGACGAACGCGGCGCGCTCAGCTGGGGGCGGCTCCACCGCCGCTCCAACGCGCTCGCCCACGCCCTCGCCGAGATGGGCATCGGCCCGGGCGACGGGGTCGGGGTGATGTGCCGCAACCACCGTGGCTTCGTCGAGACCACGCTCGCGGCGGCGAAGCTCGGCGCCAGCGCGCTCTACCTGAACACGATGTTCGCCGGGCCGCAGCTGGTCGAGGTGACCAAGCGCGAGGGCCCAAAGGCGCTCGTCTACGACGAGGAGTTCGGCGACCTGCTCGCGGAGGTCGACGGGTCGATCGCCCGCATCGTCGCCTGGTGCGACGGCGAGGTCGCCGGCCCGACCCTCGACAGCCTGATCGAGGGCGGCGACGAGTCAAATCTGAAGCCGCCCCCCGACAAGCCGAAATTCGTGATCCTCACCTCCGGCACGACGGGCACCCCGAAGGGCGCCCAGCGCTCCAGCCCAGAAGGGCTGCTGCCGATCGCCTCGCTGATCGACAAGATCCCCTTCCGGAGCCGGATGACGATGATGATCGCGGCGCCGCTCTTCCACTCCTGGGGGTTCTTCCACTTCGTGATGAGCCTGCCGACCGCCTCGACGATGATCCTTCGTCGCCGCTTCGACCCCGAGGACACGCTGAAGGCGGTCGAAGGGAGCCGCGCCGACGTGCTGGCGGCGGTGCCGGTGATGATCCAGCGCATCCTCACGCTGCCGGAGGAGACGCTCGACGGGTACGGCCTGCCCTCGCTGAAGATCACCTCGCTCTCCGGTTCGGCCCTGCCCGGCGAGCTTGCGATCGCCTGGATGGACCGCTTCGGCGACAACGTCTACAACCTCTACGGCTCGACCGAGGTCGCCTACGCCACCGTCGCCACCCCCGAGGACCTGCGCGCCGCCCCCGGCACCGCCGGCCGGCCCCCGCGCGGCACGAAGATCTGCCTCTACGACGAGAACGGCAGGGAGGTTCCGCGAGGGGAGGTCGGCCGGATCTTCGTCGGCAACGAGATGGCCTTCGAGGGCTACACCGGCGGCGGCGGCAAGGAGATGATCGACGGCCTCTACTCCAGCGGGGACGTCGGCCACATCGACGCCGACGGGCGCCTCTTCATCGACGGCCGCGATGACGAGATGATCGTCTCCGGTGGCGAGAACGTCTTCCCGCGCGAGGTTGAGGACCTGCTCGCCGACCACGAGGCGGTCGAGGAGGTGGCGGTGATCGGCGTCGAGGACGAGGAGTTCGGGCAGCGGCTGAAGGCCTTCGTGGTCACCAGGGATGGAATCGAGATCTCCGAGCAGGACCTGACCGCGCACGTCAAGGCCAACCTCGCCTCCTACAAGAGCCCGCGCGAGATCGAGTTCCTTGCGGAGCTGCCGCGGAACGCCACCGGCAAGGTTTTGAAGCGCGAGTTGCGTGATCGCGCAGAGCAGAACTCTGCCTAGCTTCCGCCGCCCATAGTAGGTTTGCCCGGGAATGAGCGAGCCCTCTAGGCAGTTGCAGCAGGTCGGGGAGGCGACGCGCGCGATGCGCGGCGTGGCCGACCAGGCGCTCGAGTGGGTCCGGGTCAGCGAGGAGCGCGTCGCCGCCGCCGAAGAGCGGGCGGACGGGCTCAGGGACCAGCTCAAGGAGCGGGCGATGCTGACGCTGCGCAAGATCTCGGCGGAGGCTCGCGAGCAAATCGCCTCCGAGCGCAAAGCCAGCTCTGAGGCCGACACGCGGGCCAAGGCCGCTGAGGCGGCCCGCGACCGCGCCGAGCACGCGTTCGAGGAGGCCCAGCGGCGGATCCAGGCCGAACGGGAGGAGATCGTCGCCCAGGCTTCGAAGGCGCGGGCGGCAGCCGAGCAAGCCGCGGCAGAGGCCAAGGCAGAAGCAGAGAACGCGATGGAGGTCGCGCGGCAGGCCGCTGAGGGGGATTTCGCGGCGAAGCTGGAGGAGGCGCGCCAGGAGATCCAGGCCGAGGCGGACCGGCGCGTCGCCGCCGCCGAGCAGCGGGCTGCGGACGCCGAAGCGGCGGCGGCCGAGTCGCACGAAGCCGCGGTCCGGCTCGAGACCGAGATCGAGCGGCGGGTGATGGAGGGGACCGAGGACGTCCGGCGGGAAGCGGAGGAGAGCGTCCGCCGTCTGCTCGACAAGGTCGAGCGCGAGGCCGAGGAGGCCGCCCGCGTCCGCGCCGAGGAGCAGCTGCGGATGGAGTCCGACCGGATCCGCGTCCAGGCGCAGCGGCGCGAGGAGCGCATCCGCGAGGCGACCGAGGACGAGGTCAAGGCCAGCGTCAGCAAGGCGCGGCGGCAGGTCGAGGCGGCGGCCGACGAGGTCGCGCCGGCTTGGCTACGTAGCGAGTCGAAAGCCTCGACCGCCGGCTACCGCACGTTCTAGAGACTAGGCGCTCGGCGCGCGGGTCCTGTCGCGGGGGGAGGCACCTGCGCGCGAGGTTTACGTGCTCGGCACCTCCCCCCGCGCCACCCGCGCGAGATGCGCCATAACATCCTCGATCAATGCGCCGGGTGAGGGTCAGAGACACGTTGAGTGGCGAGCTGCGGGAGCTCGAGTCCGAGGAGGTGGGCATTTACGCTTGCGGGCCTACGGTGTACAGCCGGATCCATATTGGGAATGCGCGGCCGTTCGTCGTTTTCTCCCTGTTCGCCCGGTTTCTGCGGTCGGAGGGGTACCGGGTGAAGCTGGTGGTGAATGTCACCGACATCAACGACAAGATCTACGTTGCCGCGCGGGAGGCGGGGAAGGGGTCCGAAGAGTTCGCGGCGGAGATGACCGCGGCCTACTTCGAGGACACCGATCGCCTCGGTCTTGGCCGTCCGGATTCAGAGCCGCTTGCGAGCGAGACCGTCGATGGGATCGTTTCGCTGATCGCGGAGCTGGTCGAGTCGGGGCACGCCTATGAGTCCGGCGGCGACGTTTATTTCCGGGTGCGCAGCTTTGATGACTACGGGAAGCTTTCGAACCGCCGGCCTGAGGACATGGACCAGGGCGAGGACGCGGGTACGGCTTCTCTGAAGGAGGACCGGCTCGATTTCGCCCTCTGGAAGGCACACAAGCCCGACGAGGACACGAGCTGGGACTCGCGCTGGGGGCCGGGACGCCCCGCCTGGCACATCGAGTGCTCGGTGATGGCCGAGCAGGAGCTGGGGGCCAGCTTCGCCATCCACGGCGGTGGCTCGGACCTGGTCTTCCCCCACCACGAGAACGAGATCGCCCAGTCCGAGGGCGCCGGCAGGCCCTTCGCCCGCTTCTGGATGCACAACGGGATGATCGAGACCGAGGCGGAGAAGATGTCGAAGAGCGAGGGAAACATCTTTCAGCTGTCGGAAGCGCTCGATGCCTACGGGCGCGAGGCGGTCGTTGCTTACCTGATCTCGGGGCATTACCGGCAGCCGCTGGCCTTTGGCGAGGAGCAGATGGAGGAATCGGTTGCCAGAGTCGAGCGGTTGCGGAACTTCTTCAGGGACCATCCGCTGGGGGCGCCGGG
>DASSVR010000048.1:0-25241 GCA_035705945.1 Solirubrobacterales bacterium | reverse complement strand
GGTCCCCACCGCGGCGAAGTACTCGTCGGTGTACGGGATGTGGCCGTAATCGTCACGGACCGGGTCATGCACCTCGTTCACCCCATAGAGGAACTCGAGGTCGTCGAGCGGCACGCGGTGGACCAGCGGGCACCGCTCGATCGCATCTGCGATGACCTCGCGGGCCCACTCGTCGAACCGCCGCAGGCGGGGACTGGCGCGGACGAAGCCGGACGCCGGAGGCAGGCCCACGATCGAGGGGACCGGAGCAGGAGGGTCCGCGAGGGCTTCGGCGATCTCCGAGAGATGGGCTCGAGCAACGGCGATGTCCGCCGAAGCCTCGCCAGGCAAGCGACCGTCGGGACGCAGCAGATCCTCCGGCCGCAGCAGCACCAGGGTCACGCGCTGGTCATCAGCGGAGGAGTCAGGCCGCGAGGGGCACGCTCCCCGTAACTGCTCCAGGAGCTGGCCGTAGGGCGCGAAATGGACGATCGCGTCCGGCCAAAGCCGCCCGAACCAGAAGGAGAGAACCGGCTCCAACGGCGCCAGGTGGAAGCTTCCGAGGACCTCCGCCCGATTCGAACCCATCGCGCGATGCTGGCAGAGCGATCCTGCCTCCGCCAGGTTTCGCCCCCACCCCGCTAATCGACCAGCTCAGGCGGAAACAGTGTCCCCACCTCCGCCCGCAACTGCGGTTCCAGCTCGCCCAGGAACGCCACGGCTCCGACGGTCTCCCGCAGCTGGTCGGGGGTTGAAGCGCCGGTCAGGGCGGTGCTCACAACCGGGTTCCCCAAGACCCAGAGCATGCTCAGCTGCGCGGGCGACATCCCCACCTCGCCGGCAAGCGCGCGCATTCTCTCGATCGCCTCGAGCCGCGCCTCGGCCCGCTCGTCCAGGATGTCGTCGCGCAGCCACTCGTATCCCCCTCGCCCCAGCCGAGCCTCCGCCGGGAAGCCTGCGTTGTACTTACCGGTCAACAGGCCGTAGGCCAGCGGCGACCACACCGACAGACCGAGGCCGAGGCGCTCGAAAAGAGGTTCGTAATCCTCCTCGACCCGCGAGCGCGCGAGCAGGTTGTAACGGGCCTGCTCGATGATGGGCGCCACCAGGTGCCTTTCTTCCGCGACCTCGCACGCCCTAGCGATCTCCGCCGGCGCCCATTCGGACGTGCCCCAATAGAGAACCTTTCCCTGGTGGGAGATGAGATCGCTCATCGCCTCGACCGTCTCGGCGATGGGGACGTCTGGGTCGGGCCGGTGGCACAGGTACAGGTCCAGGTAGTCGACCGAGAGCCGCCGCAGGGCAGCGTCACACGCCTCGGCGACGTGCTTCCGGCTCAGGCCGCGCGCCGTAGGGCTCGTGCTTCCGGTGCCCCAGTAGACCTTGCTCGAGAGCAGGTAGGTCTCGCGGGGCCACTTGAGCTGGGCAAGCGCCCGACCCATCACTTCTTCGGCTCGGCCATCCAGATAGGTCTCGGCGTTGTCGAAGAAGTTGACGCCGAGGCGATAAGCCTGATCCAGCATCCGCACGGTCCCCGACAGCCCGAACCGCTCCCCGATCGTCGCCCAGGCCCCGAGCGAGACGACGCTCGTCTGCAGACCCGACCGGCCGACCCGCCGGTAGGTCATCTCCCCCGCTGACATTGCGGCTTAGGCCTCTTTGACGGTGATCCCCAGCTCCTGGGCGAGGCGCGGAGCGAGGTCGATCAGCTGCAGCGAATCGACGATGGCGCCGCGCAGCCCGGCGGCGGAACCGGCGATGGCGAGATCGGAGCCGGTCATGTCGACCCAGGCCAGCTCGGCCTTCGAGAAGTCGGCTCGCGCGAGCGAGCAGCCCGCGAAGCGCGAAGCGGTGATGGTCGCGCCCTGGAAGTCGGCCTCCGTCATCACGCAGTCCTCGAAGGTGACGTGGTCGATGGTGGCGTGCCGGAAGTTGGCGTAGTCGAGCTTGCAGTTCCTGAACTCGACCTCT
The DNA here is from genome assembly GCA_035705945.1 of Solirubrobacterales bacterium. Taxonomy (GTDB): domain Bacteria; phylum Actinomycetota; class Thermoleophilia; order Solirubrobacterales; family 70-9; genus VAYN01. Next base: position 23,291 of record DASSVR010000048.1, on the reverse strand, counting down.
TCGAGGTGGGCCTCGCCCAGGCTCAACCCGGTAAGGCGCCCGCCCTTGAAGGTGACCCGCCGCAGTTGCGCTCCCCCCCAGTCGCCGTTGGCGGCGGTGACCTCGCTGATCGCCGCATCGATGATCCGCAGCCCACGCAGCTTCGACTCGCCGAGCCCGACGTCCTCCAGGTGCACCCGCTCGAGCCGCAGGGAACCCGCCTCGGCGCCGTCCAGGGATAGCGAACTCAGCCGAATTCCATCCAGCTCCAGACTAGGTGCGAGCTCGACTGACTCGACGGGATCGAGCACGTCGACATCGAGTTCGGGCGCCTGGGAGACGCCGAGGATGCTGGGTTGTGATTTCGGCACCAAGGCAGATCAGCCTAGTGGCGAAATTTCCGGCGCGCCACGTTTCAGGCGCCCCGGGGCGGGTGCGCCCCCGTTCAACTCGAGCACGTCGGGTAGACCCTGGACCTCCTGCCAGTGGATGGGTGCGGGCAGGATGCCGTCGCCGACGCAACCCTCGACGAATCGGAGGAACCAGGACGCGCTCGGCGGCGGGAACTCGAAGCCGATGTCGCGTAGCTTCGACTCGGTCCAGCTCGAGTCGAGTGGAACATGCTCGCCCGGCGGTCGGTCTATCAGGCCCAGCACTCCCCCAACGGCACCCTCGTAGCGCGGGTCCCTCGCCATCGCCCATGCCCTTGTCGCAAACTCGGCGGGATCGACCAGGCGGATCGGATAGCCGAGCCCCTGGAGAAATCGCACCAGGTCGTAGTGCGACAGGAGGTGGGGGCTCGCCAGGTGGAAGGTGTCGGCGCCGGGCGCGGCGACGTCGGCGAGCGCGACGCAGGCCGTCGCCAGGGAGTCCACCGGGAGGAGGGCGAACGAGCGACCCGGCCAATGACTCGCCAACCCCAGCTCGATCGTCGAGCGCAGATAGCGCACAAGGAAATGGTCCTCCGCGTTGCGCTGGAAGCGACCGGAGGTCGAGTGGGGCGCGATCGTCCCCACTCGAAGCACGCTCCCGGCGCCGCCGGATTCGAGGAACTCGCGCGCGACCCGCTCCGCGGCGAGCTTGCTCGCCGAGTAGTGCTCGGTCGGCCTCTGCCCGATGTCGAGGTCCCGCTCGGTGAAGAAGCGCCCGTCCGCCGCTGGCAGGACTCCCTTCACGCCCACCGTCGAAACGTGGTGCAGGGACGTCGCGCGGCCGGCGGCGGCTAGCTCGATCACGTTGCGAGTGCCATCGAGGTTCGTCCGGAAGACCTCGGTCTCGGCAGCGACATGTCGAACGTCGGCGGCGGCGTGGATCACGTGCTCAGCCTCGTCGGCGAGGGATCGCCACCTTCGGGAGGGAACGCCCAACTTCGGCGCCCCCAACTCCCCCGCGACGACCTCGACTCGATCGGCCGGAAGCTCCCTCCCGTCGAAGTACCAACCCCACCGATCGGCCAGGCGCTCCAGGGCATGGGAGTCGTCCCTGCCGCGGACGAAGCAGATCACGGCTGCCTCGGTGCGCTCGAGCAACTCGTCGAGGAGATGTGCGCCGAGGAACCCCGTGGCGCCGGTCAGCAGCACCCTCCTGGCCTCCGTCAGTTTCGGCGCCGCTGTCCGCCGGCCGGCGGAGACGCGTGGCCCGGGTCTGACGGCGGGAGGCTCGGTGCTCTCGCCCCCGCCCTCCCGTCGGGCATCCGGCCGCTCGACGGCGGCGGCGAGCCCGGCGATCGTCTGGTGTCGGAACATCTCCTCCGCGGAGACGTCGATCCCGTGGCTCTTCAGCCGCACCGCGACGCGGATCGCGAGAAGCGAGGTACCGCCGCTGGCGAAGAAGTTCGCGTCGCGGGCCGGTTGCGAGATGCCCAGGACCGCTTCCCATGCCGCGGCGATCGCGATCTCTACCTCGGTCGCCGGCATCTCCATCGCCGCGCCGGAGGCTCGATCGGGGTTTCCAGGCAGGGCCTCCCCCCACTGCTCGAGCGCCGCCCGGTCGACCTTCCCGTTGTGCGCCGTCGGCAGCGAATCGACTGCCTCGATCGATGCGGGAACCATGTAGGCGGGCAGGCTCTCCGAGAGAAACGCCCGCACCCGATCGACGCACTCGTTCGCCAACAGCGCCCCCGCCGGGTCGTTGGCGGGCTCGTCGGAGCTGGAGCCCGCCGGCCAGCTCCACCGTGGCAGGCCCTCGGCACGCCCGCCGCGTTTCGAGAGGACGGCGTCGAAACGACCGCGGCGCGAGCTCCGCGCCCAACTCGTAGCAAGGTCGTATCCAAGCCGGTCGGCGAGGCGGCGAAGCCGTTCCGGATGGACGGGGTTCTCCGCGGGCCGCCGGGGCTCGCCGCCGGCGTGCGCCCATGCCTCCAAATCCGCCGTCAGCCGCGCGTTGGCGACGTCTCGAAGACCCAGCACGTCGCAGCCTCCTTCGCCGAGCCGGGCCTCGAGGTCGGCCGGCAACCACCCGCTGGAGTCCCAGTCGATCCACTCCGGGACCTCCCGGGGCCCTTCGCCCCCGGCGGCGTAGAGCACAGCGTCGTAGCGATATCGGGTCAGCTCGTTGTCGTGGACGCCCCGCCGCAGGGGGACGTCGACGTGCGAGGCGCCTTCCTCGCTGGCGAGCCGGGCGAAGTAGTCCGGCGCGATCAGCAGCTCGCGCTCCTCCTCCCGACGCCGCCGCACGCGCTCCTGGAGACGCCTACCTTCCGCGGGTCCGAAACTCAACTCGAGACCGGCCAGGAAAGGCTCATGCAGGCGCAGGTTCCTCACGTCGCCGACGAACAGGAACCCGCCGGGCCGCAGGCAGCGCAGGGAGCGCCTCAGAACCTCGTCGAGGCGTTCGAGGCCGGGTAGGTACTGGACCAGCGAGTTGACGACAACCGCGTCAAAGCTCCCGCCTTCGAACCTCCCGAGGTCCTCGGCCGTCCGGCGGTGCAGCTCGACGTTGGCCAGGCCCCGGACGAAGATCCGCCGGCGCAGCCCGTCGAGAACGGCCTGGGAGAAGTCCGTGCCGACATAGCGCTCGCACTCGCCCGCCAACTCCAGTAGCAACAGACCGGTCCCGCACCCGATCTCGAGAATCCGCGTCCTGCCCCGGCGCTCTGGCGGCAGCCGCTCCCGGATCTGGTCGAGAGAGGCCCGCAACCAGTCCTCCATCTGCTCGCGCGGCAGCGCCTCCCGGGTGTAGCTGCTCCGCCACCCAGTGAAGTCGTGCCGCTCCTCGAGAGGCCCAGATGAATCATGGGTAGCGTCGAATAGCGCGCGCCAGTCCTCCGTGTGCCGGGCCTCGGCCGCCCGTCGCTCGTCCTCGCTGTGCTCGAGAACGGCGAAGGCGGCCAGGCGCCGTGCCTCCTCCTCACCGCAGCCGACCACCGCCGCTTCGCGGACGTTCGGATGCGATTCCAGCGCCGCCTCTATCTCGCCCGGCTCGATTCGGAATCCCCGCACCTTCAGCTGGGCGTCGAGGCGGCCCAGGAACTCCATTTCGCCGTCGTTGCGCCAGCGGCCTCGGTCTCCAGAGCGGTAAAAGCGCTCGCCATCGAGCTCCGTGAACCGCGCGGCAAGCTCAGGGGTGGGCGCCAGGTAGCCGCGGGAGACGCCGGGGCCCCCGATGCAGATCTCGCCGGCGACTCCCCGGGGGACCAGTCGCCCATTCCCGTCGCAGACTCGCAGCTCGGCGTTGGGCAGTGGCCCACCTATGGGGTGCCCGCTCACGGCGCCGGGATCGTCCAGCTTCACTCCGGAGCAGACCATCGCCGTCTCGGTCGGGCCGTAGAGGATCGCCACCTGGGCCCGGGGGAACGCGGCGGCGATCGCCGCCGGCAGCCGAGCGGGCACCACATCGCCCCCGGTAATCGCATACCTCATCCGCTCGGCGGTCGCGCCCTCTGCCCCCAGAAGCCCGACAACCTGCTTCATCAGGCTCGGAACGGCCTGCATCACGGTGGCTCGGCGCAGGATCGAGCCGAGGCGGGAGGGGTCGAACAGCTCCTCCCTCCCGACCAGACGGACCGCTGCCCCGCTGATCAGCGGGCCGAGCAGTTCGAAGAAGAAGATGTCGAAGGTCGGCGAGGCGATGCACAGGAACATGTCCTCCTCGTCGAAGCCGAACCACTCGCGGCAGCCGACCAGCGTGTTCACCGCGTTTCGGTGCTCGACGAGGACACCCTTCGGGACTCCACTCGAGCCGGAGGTGTAGATCACGTAGGCAAGGCGGTTCGCCTTCGCCTCGGGGCAGCTGAACTCGCGGCGCTCGGCATTGGCCTCGGCCACGGTGACCCACCGCACTTTGTCGGCGGGAACAGCGTGAGCGGGGTCATCCGTCAACGCCAGCCGCGCCCCCGCGTCGGCGATCAGGTGTCTCGCGCGGGAGGCTGGTTCCGAGGGATCCAGCGGAAGCAGCCCGGCACCGCTCTTCATCACGGCGAGCATCGCGACGACCATCTCCACCCCCCTCGAGGCGCGGACCGCGATCACGCTCTCGGGACCGGCTCCACGAGCCTGGAGGCTTGCGGCGACCCGCTCCGCCGCCTGCCGGAGCTGGAGGTAGGTGAGGGACCCGGACGCGGTTTCCAGCGCGAGCGCGTCGGGCGCCCGCTCGACCTGGCGATCGAACAGCGCCGGGAGGTCGCGGCGAAGATCCGGGTGATCCAGAGCCCTCCCGCGCGAGCGGAGGCCGCGGCGTTCGTCCTCGGCGAGGAGATCGAGCGATCCGACCGGATCGCCCGGCGCCTCCGAGATGCGCTCCAACAGGCGCAGGTAGTGAGCGAGCATGCGCCGAGCGGTCGCCTCGTCGAAGAGGTCGCGAGAGTAGGTCAAGCGGACCTTCAGGCGCCGCCGCTCGCGCCAGGTGGTGCACTCGAGGTCGAAGCGGGTACTGCCCAGGTCGGGGTCCAGCAGCGTGGCCTCCAACCCCTCGAAGGCCGGCACCTCCGCCTCGGCCCCCTGCAGCGCGAACATGACCTGGAAAAGCGGGTTGCGGCTGAGGCTCCGCTCGGGCCGAAGGCAGTCGACGACGCTCTCGAACGGGATGTCGCCGTGCTCGAGCGCGTCAAGCGTCGTCTCCCGGCAGCGCCGGAGGAGCTCCTCGAAGCTCGCATCGCCGGAAAGGCGGCCGCGGAGGACGACCGTGTTGACGAAAAGCCCGACCAGGCCGGCCCAGTCCGAAGTCTTCCGGTTGGTGACGGGTGCGCCGACGGCGACGTCGGCTTGGCCCGAGTAACGGTGCAGGAGAATCGCGAAGGCCGTCTGCAGCACCATGAACAGGGAGCTGGCATGAGCTCGCGCAATCTCCTCCAGGCGCCGCAGGACCGAGAGCGGCAGATAGTCGATGTGGCGGCCTCCGCGCAGGGACTGCCGGGCCGGGCGTGGCCGGTCGTACGGAAGTTCGAGTGGCTCGACGCCCTCGAGGGTCCGCAGCCAGTACGCGAGGCCGGGGTCGAGCTCACCGCTCTCCAGCTCGCGGCACTCGCGGCGGACGTGGTCCCCGTACTCGGCTCCCACCGGCTCCAGGTCGGCCGGCTCGCCGGCGACGGCACCGTTGTAGAGGGCCGCGAGCTCCGTGTGCAGGACGCCCAGCGACCAGCCGTCGGAGACGAGGTGGTGGAGGACGAGCACGAAGACGTGATCGTCCGCGGTAACGGTCATCAGGCCAGCCCGCACCAGCGGGCCGGCGGCTAGATCGAACGCCTCGGAGGCGAAGCGCTCGACGCCTGGCGGCACAGCGTCCTCGCCTTGCCAATCCCACTCGTGGTCGGGCTCGATTCGCTCCAGGGCGATCTCCCAACGCCGCTCGACCTCGCAGGCCGGACCCTCACCAACGAGGGGGAAGCGAGAGCGCAGAGCGGAGTGTCGCTCGACCAGCGTCTCGACCGCCCGCTGGAGGGCTTCACGGTCGAGCGCTCCCCGCAGGCGGAAGGCGGACGCCACGTTGTACGCGGAGGTGTGGGGATGGAGCCGCTCCAGGAACCACATCCGCTCCTGCGCCCTCGATAGTCCCCTAGTGCCCATGAGATATGGCCTGGCGATCCTCTTGGGGGACGTCGACGATCAGGGCGGCTTCAGCGCGGCAGGCGAAACCCCGGATGGTCGGGTGGTCGAAGAGATCGCGGAGGGCGAGGTCCACGCCGAGATGTCCCGACAGCCGCGCCAGCACCCGAACAGCGGTGAGCGAATCCCCGCCTAGCGAGAAGAAATCCTCTTCTGCGCCCACGCTGGGCGCACCCAGCTCTTCGGCCCAGACCCTGGCGATCAGCTCCTCCAGCGGGGTGCCGGGAGGGCGCTCGGGGCTCGGGACCCCGGGTTCCACGGCCCTGCTGGCCAAGGTCGAGCGGTCTATCTTGCCGCTCGTCGTGCGCGGTAGAGCGGTCTCCACCACGACCTTTCCGGGCACCATCGGGCTCGGCAGGCGTCCGCGCAGGAAGTCACGCAGCTCCCGCGACGCGTCACGCCTGTCGCCTGGCCCTGTCGAATCAGCGAGCTCGACGAAGGCGACGAGGTCGGCCGAGGGCGAGGCGCCCGCCGGCGGCGTCACCACCCCGCAGCCCGCGACAAGCGGGTGCGCGGCGAGAACCGCCTCCACCTCGGCCGGCTCCACGCGCACGCCGTTGACCTTCACCTGGCGATCGACCCGGCCGCATATCTCGAGCGCGCCGTCGACCCTGCGACGGCCGAGATCGCCCGTGAGAAACACCCGCGCGCCATGGCCGTTCGGACTGGGGCGAAAGCGGTCGGCGGTCATCCGAGGATCGCCCAGGTAGGCCTCCGCGAGACCGGGGCCTTCGACGATCACCTCGCCCTCCGCGCCGCAGGGCGCCTCGCGGTCCCACCGATCGAGGACTCGAGCTCGCATGGCGTCGATGGCATTACCCACCGGCACCTTCCCCCGCTCGTGCCCACGGCACTCGTAGGCCGTCACATCCCCGGCGACCTCGGTGCTGCCATACAGGTTCAGCACCGTCGCCCGCGGCGCCACGCGCCGGAGGCGCCCAACGAGGTCGCCCGACAGCGGTTCCCCGCTCAACACCCAGTGGCCGATCCGCCCGAGCCGCGCCTTCCCCTTCTCGCTGCACCCGGTCAGCAACGACTGCAGCAGCGCGGGCACGATGGTCAACCTCGTGACCCCTGCCTCGTCCAGAGCGCGGGCGATCGCGTCGGGCTCTTGCCGCTCGTCCGACAGCACGTACGTCGGCACCCCCGCGAGAACGCCGCCGAGCAGGCTCGTGACAGAATCGACGAAGCCGAGCGATCCGCGCATGCAGCAGACCTCGCCGGCCTCGAAGGGATAGGCGTCCCACATCCAGCGCAGCCGGTTCACCAGGGCGCGGTGGGAGGCGACGACGCCTTTGGGCCGTCCGGTCGACCCCGACGTGTAGAGGATCTGCGCCGGGCCCTCCGCGGCTGCGCGCCGCGGGAACTCCTCGACCCGCGGGCCCCTGCGGGAGAGTGTGTCGATCCTGACCAGCGGGCCCGTCCAGTCGGCGGCGGCCGCGGATATCGCCCCGGCCCCGCGCGCGTCGGCGATCACCGCGTCGAGATCCGCGTCGTCGAGGATGGCCCTCAGTCGCGGCGCCGGCAGCTCGCAGTCGAGGGGGACGAAGGCCGCCCCCAGCCGCAGCGAGGCGAGCACCGCCTCGAGAACGGCGGGGCGTCGCTCCATGCAGGCCCCGACGCGGCGCGGCTCCTCTCCGCCGCGGAGGCTCCGCAGCTCGAAGGCGAGCCGGCCGGCGCCGGACCGCACCTGGTCGAAGCTGAGACGCTCGCGCTCGTCGAAGATCGCGATCCCCTCCGGAAACGCATCGGCCTGCCGGTCGAACAGATCCTCGAGGCGGGTGCCGCGATCGGGAGGTCGATCCCGGGAGGCCGGCCACCTCGCCCGCACCGATTGCTCGCCGGGGCCGACGAGCGACCCCTCCGAGTGACGGGCGCCGGGATCCCGGGCGATTTCGGCCAACGCCCTCGCGTGCAGGTCCACCAGTTGCTCGACCTGCAGCCCGGCGAAGCGGTCGGGGTTCAGCTCGAGGGCGAGCTCGACCCCACCCCCGAACGGATCGAGCCCGAACTGCGCCGTGATCGGGAAGTAGGTCTGGTCCGAACCCTGGATCGACCGCACGCGCACCGCGGAACCCGGCCCGAACTCCGCGTAGGGGCGGAAGTGGGTGAAATTGAACACCGAGTCGAAGAGGTGCCGCCCTCCGCAGTCGTGCAGGATGCGGGCGTACGGATAGCGCCGCCAGGGCAGGATCTCGGCCTCCGCGGCATGGGCAGCGCGGGCGAGATCGGCCCAGCTGCAGTCGCCGATCCGGAGCCGCACCGGCAGCGTGTTGAGGAAGAGTCCGACCGCCCGCTCGCCGTCCGGCTCCTCCGAACGGCCGTTGACCATCAGGCCGCAGACGACCTCGTCCTGGCCGGTGAGCGCCGCCATCGTGCGCGCGTGGCTCGCGAGGAGGACGCTCTTCAGGGGCACGTCCAGGTCCTTGGCAAGGGTGGTCAGCCCGCGGGAAACCTCGGCCGGGATCGGCACCGACACCCGCCGCTGATGGCCCGCATCCCCGCTCGCCTCGGCAAGCCGTGAAAGCCTGGTGGCGGGGGCGCCAGCCAGCCGCTCCCTCCAGAAGGTGCGATGCTCCACCGAGCTCTCCGCCTTCCTCTCGGCGACCACGAGGTCGCGGTTGGACACCCGGGGCGGGGCAGACCCGGTCAGGCCTCCCTCGACACCGTCGCGATAGGCGCGGAGCAGCTCCGCCAAGACGACAGCGGCGCTCCATCCGTCCAGAAACGGCTCGCTCATGGTCAGCTGCCATCGGTCCTCGCCGCGGCGATGCGCCGTGAAGCGAACCAACGGGGGTCGCCGCCAATCGAACGGCGTCCGCCGCTCGCGTTCCAGCCACTCGCCGAAGCTCTGCTCCCAGGCTCTCCGAGCCAGCCCCCGGGCATCGACTTCCGCCACCGGGACCGAAAGGCTCCGGTAGACGAGCTGCAGGGGTTCGCCGAAGCTCTCGACGTCGATCGCCGAGCGGAGGGTGGCATGGCGCCTGACGAGGGTCGACACCGCCGCCTCCAGAGCGGCTCGCTCGAAGCTGCCCTCGATGCACAGGGTCGTCGTGTAGACGAGGTAATCGGGGTTTTCGAGGCTCTCCGCGACGAGGCCGGCCATCAGCGACGAGAGCGGCACCGCGTCGACCACGTCCGCGGGCAGCAGCGCGCGATCGCCGGGCGCGACGAGGGCGAAGGCACGGCTCGACGCGACCCGCTGTCCGGCGTCCTCGCCCGCCCCGACGCGGCGGGCGAGGTCCCGCAGCGTGGGATGGGCGAAGACATCGGAGGTGCTCAGCCGCAGGCCCGCCGCCCGTGCCCGCGCGACGACCTCGATGCTCCGGATCGAGTCTCCGCCCAGGGAGAAGAAGTTGTCCTCCGGGGTGACCGCCGGCAGGCCGAGGACATCCCTCCAGATCTGCGCCAGCGCCTCCTCCTCCGGCGTCTCGGGAGCTGCCACGGACGTGGCGCCGCCGGCGACCGCCGCCGGCCCCGCGACGAGGGTGGCGAGGGCCCCGCGATCCGTCTTTCCGTTCGCGAGCGTCGGCAGCGCATCGACCTGGATCAGGTCGGCGGGGACCGCCTGCTCCGGAAGCCTTTCCCGTAGCTCCCGGCGCAGTTGCTCGGGCGAGCCGCAGGGGCCGGTGACGCAACCGACCAGCCGGCCTGCCGCCCCCTCGCCCACGAGCGCCACCGCCGCCTGCTCGACCCCGGGCAGCGACGCCATCGCCGACTCCACTTCGCCCAGCTCGATGCGAACGCCGCGGATCTTCACCTGGTCGTCGCGCCGCCCCAGGAACTCGATCTCACCCCCGGGGAGGAAGCGGCCGCGGTCGCCGGTGCGGTAAAGGCGCGAGCCGTCTCCGAGCGGGTCCGGCACGAATGCGGAGGCGGTCAGCGCCGGCCGTCCGAGGTAGCCGCGCGCCAACGCGACCCCCGAGATGCATATCTCCCCCTCGGAACCCGGCGCCACCGACCGCAGCCCCTCGTCCAGGACATCGACCCGAACGCCGTCGATCGCCTTGCCGATCGGCACGCTGGAACCGACTTCGTTCTTGGCGCAGGCGTGGTGGGTGACGTCGACGGAAGCCTCGGTGGGCCCGTAGAGGTTGTGCAGCTCGGCTCCGCAGTGCGCGAAGAACCGGTCGCGCAGGCCGGGCGCGAGCGCTTCGCCGCTGCAGACAACAGTTCGCAGGCTGCCGACAGTGTCCAGCTGGCCCGAGGAGATGAACGCGGCGAGCATCGCCGGAACGAAATGAGCGACGGTCACCCCCGCCTCGCGCATCGTCGCGCCCAGGGCATCCGGGTCACGGTGCTCGCCTGGCTTGGCGAGCACCAGCTGGGCACCGGTGCGCAGCGGCCAGAAGAGCTCCCAGACGGAGACGTCGAAGCCGATCGAGGTCTTATGCAGGACTCGGTCGCGGGGCGTCAGGCGATACCTCTCCTGCATCCACCGAATCCGGTTGCCGATACCGCGGTGGGTGCACATGACCCCCTTGGGGCGACCGCTCGAACCGGACGTGTAGATCACGTAGGCGAGCTCGTCCGGGTGCGGCTCGCGGCGATCGGCTGCCGGGGAAGGCGCCACCGAGGAGAGCGACGCCACCCTCTCGAGGTGAACGAGCCGCGGGGGCTCCGGGCTGGGGATCGCCCCGCGACCCGCGGCATCCGCCAGCACAACGGCAGGGCCGGCGTCATCGAGGGTCTCGGCCAGCCGTCGCGGTGGATAGGACGGATCCAGCGGCAGATAGGCCGCTCCCGCCTTCAGCACGCCGACTAGGCCGATCACGAGCTCGAACGAGCGCTCCGCGCAGATCCCTACGAGGCTTCCCGGCCCGACCCCCCGGCGGCGCAGGTCGAGCGCCAGCAGGCCGGCCCGGCGATCCAGCTCGCCATAGCTGAGGGACCGACCGCCGACCCTGACCGCGATCGCCTCGGGGGTCTCGGCCGCCTGCTCCTCGATGGGCGCGTGAAGAAGCATCGTCCTAGGGCGAGGCCGATCGCGGTGCTCAGAAGACTTGCTCTCGCTCCATCGCCTCGAACAGCTCCCGCACGTTGCTGTCGGAGAACCCCTCGTTCTTCGACCGGGAGATGAACTCGACCTGCATGCCCGAGTTCTCGTCGCGGCGGGTGAAGATCTGGTCGAGCCCGTCCGCGTGGATGATCCCGGTGAGGAGGTCGCATCCCCTCGCCGTCAGGTCGCCCAGGACGGCGTCCGCATCGTCGACCCTGATCGCCACGTGCTGCACGCCGGGCCCGTAATGCTCGATGTACCGCGAGACGTTCGACGCGGGCGAGGTCCCCTGCACGAGCACGAACTTGACGCCCCCCGCCATCAGGACCGCAGTGACCATGCCGCTGAACTCGCCATCGACCGTCCGCTCTTCGACGACGTCGAACCCGAACGAGTCCCTGAAGTGCTCGACCGCCTCCGGCAGGCTGCGGACGGCGATCGCCACGTGATCGATCGCCGCGGCGCGTTCGGGCAAGCCCCCCTCGGGCCGCCCGGCAGCCCGGTCGTCGTTGCCCCGATCGACGATCTGCTCGTCGATCTCGTCGATTCCATCTCCGAACTCCGACAGCGGCGGCATATCCCCTCCTACCCGGACCCGATCGCCAAACGAGTCGGTCGCGATGACGATGCGGCCAAGGTAATCCAGCCTTCGCCGGGGGCGAAGCTCGCCCGCCCGCCCAGCGCCGCTACCCCGGTCCCGGGAGCGCGGGCCGCAGGTGCTCGAGGCCAAGCTCGCCGAGGGAAGCGCAGCCGAGCAGGGCGAGGGCAAGCTCCAGTTCGTTCCGCAGCAGGCTGAGCAGGTGCGCCACGCCTGCCTCGCCTCGCGCGGCGAGGGCCCAGAACACGGGTCGGCCTAGGAGGACGGCATCGGCTCCCAGGGCCAAGGCCTTGACCACGTCCGCCGCCCGGCGCACGCCGCCGTCGAGCAGCACCGCGGCGCGACCTCCGAGGCCATCGACCACCTCGGGGAGGGCCGCCAGGCTCGCGCGAGCCCCGTCGAGCTGCCGGCCGCCGTGATTCGAAACGACCACGGCGGCGGCGCCGTGGTCGCAGGCGGCGCTCGCATCCGCCCCAGCGAGAACTCCCTTGACGACCAGCGGCAGCGCCGTCAGCTCGGCGAGCTCTTCGACCCGGGACCAGTCGGCGCCGGCGTCGACAAGCTCGAACAGCGCCTTCGGGCTCATCTCGTGATGCCTCGACAGCGCCGCTTCGAGCATCGGCAGGGAGACCTCCCGCGGGATCGTGAAGCCGCTTCTCAGGTCGCGCTCGCGACGGCCGAGGCGAGGGGCGTCGACGGTGAGGACCAAGGCACCCGCACCGGCCGCGGCCGCCTGCTCAGCCAGCGCCCGGGTCGCGCCCCGATCTCGCAGGGGGTACAGCTGAAACCAGGGGGCGGGCCCCTCGCCGGCGGCGGCGAGATCGGCGAGCGGGGCGGTCGTGAACGACGACACGCACATCGCGGTGCCGAGGGCGCCAACCGCCCGGGCGGTCGCCACCTCGCCCCGCTCGGCGGCCATCCCTAGATATGCCAGGGGGGCGGCCAGCACCGGCATCGAGAGGCGAGCGCCCAGGATCTCTGCCCCAAGGTCGACCTGCTCGACTCCCCGCATCGCCCGCGGGCACAGGGCCCAGCGGTCGAAGGCGTCCCGGTTGGCCTTCAGGGTCCGCTCCTCGCCGGCGCCTCCGCTCACGTATCCCGCCAGCCCGGAATCCGCCGCCGCCAGCGCCGCGTCACCGATGCGCTCGTAGTCGAGCGCGTTGAGAGGAGCCGCGGGCGTTTCGGTCATCCGCCGCCGGCTTGCGCTCGTAGCCTCGTCACGTTCTCGCGCATGGCGGTCGCGTTCTCGCGCCATAGGAGGTACGGCCACCCGGCCCAGTGCTCTGGGTGCGACCCGATCCACTCTCCGGCGAGGCCGGCGAGCTCCTCGACGGAGGCCGCCTGCCTGGCGTCCAGCGCCCAGGACCTCTTCGATCGGGGATACGGCCAGGCCAGAACGAGCCGCACGTTCTCGACCTCGGCGAAGAGCTCGACGCTCGGCGTCAATGGCAGCCGCGACCGTCCCGCCCGGATCGTGGTCGAGGCCGGCCTGTTGCCGTCGAACGGCGCGTCTACGGCCATGAAGATGGTCCCGCCCTCCCTGAGGTGGTCGATGCCTGTCGTCACCCAGCGTGGGTCCGTGATCTGAAGCAGCGTCTCGGCGATCCTGGGCGGTGTCTCGGTGCCGGTCAGCCAAAGCTCCCGGTCGTCCTCGACGCCGGGCTGCATCGGGTAGTTCGCACAGCGAATTCTCCGGTCCGGCGCGGCGGACATGCAGGCGAGCTGCACCAGCGGGTCGATCGAGTAGTGCAGGGCGGCGAACACGCATGGGCCGTCGGGCAGCTCGAACCCGGGGGTCGGACGAATGAGGCAAGAGGGCCTCTCCTCTGTCCAACGAGCCAGGTAGTTGACACACGCCGCCATCCCCCGGCCCTTCGCCCTCACCCATTCGGAATGGAGTCGGTCCACGTCCTGGTCCGGGAAGGCGCACTCGAAGGCCTGCCGCGATGTCCGGACCCGCAGGCCGGACGCTGTCAGCCCCCACAGCCCCGGCCAGCGAGCGAAGGCCCCTCCCAGCGCGAACTGGGTCGGCCTCTCCGGGAGCAGGGGCAGCACCCTCCGACCCAGAGGGACGAGTCGCTGGGAGAACCTCAGCCCTCGCGACGGCGTCGCGCCGCCGCCTCCCCCCGCGGTCGTCCTGCCTTGTCGTGCCACCACATTTCCTCCGCTGGTCGATCGCGACGGCCAGCGCTTATATCCCGACCCGCGTGCCCGATTCAAATGAAGACCCTGGTTTGCGTCCGCACCTCGTCGTGCTGACCGGGCTGCCAGGCACCGGGAAGTCGACGATCGCCGGCTTCGCCGCACGGCGGCTGCGGGCCGCGCTCCTGACCGTCGACAGCATCGAGGCGTCGCTCTGGCGGGCCGGGATCTCACGGCACGAGCCGACGGGACTGGCCGCCTACGCGATCGCGCAGACGACCGCCGAAAGCGCGCTTCGCGCCGGCAGCTCCGTGGTCGCCGACGCCGTGAACGCGGCAAGCGACGCGAGGGAGGAATGGCGGCGGGCGGCCGAGCGGACGCGTAGCGCGCTGCGAGTGGTCGAGGTGGTCTGCTCCGATCTAGACGAGCACCGCCGGCGCATCGAGTCGCGGCGCGCCGACTCCGCCTATCCCGATGCCGGCGCCTGGCACCAGATCCGCAGCTGCCGCTTCGAGCCATGGACCCTTCCCCAGCCCAGGCTGGTACTCGATACCGCTCGCATGACCGAGCTCGAGTGCGAGCGGGCGCTCCTCCGGTTCCTGCCGGCCGCTCGAGGCTAGAGGAGCGGCTGGAAGGTCCCCGCGTCCCCGAAGTAGCCGGGAATCGCATCGACACCGGCGGAGTCCTCGCTGAGAAAGCGCTCGATCGCCGACGTCGTCTCCAGCGGCGACTCCCAGAGGACGTTGTGGCCGTTGGGGACCTTCGCCACCGTCAGCATCTCCCCGAGCCGGTCCCGGTAACGCCGCTCCAGGTCCGGGTCGTGCAACGAGGCAGCCGCCCAGACGACCAGGGTCGGCACCGCCGCCACCGGCGGCACCGGGAGGGTCATCTCGCTCCAGGCGGTGACGACCGCGGCCGGGCAGAAGCTGAAGCGGTAGCGGCCGTCGACGCCCTGGCGAAGGTCGTCGCGCACGAACGCGGCCACCACCTCCTCTGGGGCGGCGACCAGGCCCTTGCCGCCGAGCAACGCGTTGACCGCCCCGTGTGTGGTCTCGAAGCTCCAGTCCAGGCGATCGACTTCCGCCCGCCGCAAGGCTCTCTCGGGTGGGAGCCGGAGGCCCGGATCGAGCAGCGCCAATCGCTCGACCAGGTCTTCCTCGGCGGCTGCGATCGTCGCCGCCACCCGCGCCCCGAAGCTGTGACCGACCAGGGCAAGCGGACGGATGCCCTCGGCCCGGAGCGTCTCCACGACGTCGCGAGCGTGGCTCTCGACGTTCCACGGCGGCTCGTGCCCGGACTCTCCGTGGCCGCGCAGGTCCACCGCGACGACCGACCGCCCGCCCGGGGCCAGCCCCTTGCCCAGCACCGCGAAGACCCCGCCGTGCTGGGCGATCCCGTGGATGCAGACGACGCTCTCGGCCTCGGCCGGGCCCCAACGACGCAGGTTGAGCAACATCCGCCGAAGCTAGGCCCCCAGAGGGCGGCCGCCCAAGTCGAAGCCGCGACTTGGGAGCGCATCGGCCCGGTCCTATCCTGCGCCCCGGTGGCAGCTTGCGGACAGAACGATCCCGGCCTGCTGCCCTTCGTCCTCTCGGGCCACAGCCGTGAAGAGGTCGAGGAGCAGGCACGGGATCTTCTGCGCCGCCCCGAGCAGGCGCTCGAGGCCCACCGCCTCGCCTCGCGGCTCGCCGCGCGGGCGAGCCCGCTGCCCCACCGGGCCGTGGTCCTGAGCCCCGGCGGGGAGGACCTCTCGGGGAGACTCGCCGCCCTCGCCGCGGGCAGGAAGACGGGGCGGCTCTTCGAGGGGGAGGCGCGCACCCCCTCTCGTATCGCCTTCGTCTTCTCTCCCCTGCGCGCCGAGTACCCGGGGGTCGGCGCCGATCTCCTCGCCCATCCCTCCCTCCACCGCCCCCTGCAACGGTGCGCCGCGGCTCTCTCGGGCCTCGTCGAATGGTCGTTGGAGGAGGTCCTGCGCGAAACGCCAGGTGGCCCGCCCTTCGAGCGCCTGGACGTCAGCCAGCCGCTGCTCTTCGCCGTCTCCGTCGCGCTCGCGGAGCTCTGGCGCTCGGTGGGTGTCGAGCCGGACGCGGTGGTCGGCCACAGCGTCGGCGAGATCGCCGCTGCCGTGAGCTGCGGCGCCCTCTCCCTTCAGGAGGCCGCGCGGGTCGCAGCCACCTGGGGGCGCTCCTCGATGCGGATGGAAGGAGCGGGCCAGATGGTCTCGCTGCCGCTCGCGGCCGAGGCGGCCGCGGGACGGATCGCGCCCTGGGACGGGCGCCTCTGGATCGCGGGGCTGAACGCGCCCACCTGGACGGCCGTCTCCGGCGAGGACGAGGCCGCCGAAGAGCTGCTGGGGGAGCTGGCTGCCGAGGGGATCCACGGGCGCCCGATGGGTATTTCGGCTCCCGGCCATTCGCCGGGGATGGACCCGGTCCATCCCTGGTTCCTCGAGGAGCTGGCCGACGTTTCGCCGCGCCAGGGCGCAGTCCCCTTCTACTCGGCGGCAACTGGCGACCGCGTCGCCGCAACCGACCTCGACGCCGGCTACTGGAGCGCGAACCTGCGCGGACCCGTGCTCTTCGAGCCGGCGATTCGCGCCATCCGCAGGGACGGCTGCGACGTCTTCGTCGAGATCGGCCCGCGGCCGGTGCTGGCGCCGGCGCTCGAGGAGATCGTCGGCAGCGACGGCGCCCTCGTCTTGGGGACCCTCGAGCGGGGCGCTCCCGATTCGTTCCTCGGCTTCCTCGGCCGGAGCTACGCGCACGGAGTCGACGTGGAGTGGCCGGCTGTCCTGAAAGCGATCCCGCCGCTTCCGCCCGGATCGTCGTCGCGGCCTCTTTCTCTCCCAGGGAACGGGGTGCAGGACGGCGACCTCCTCGACCTCGTCCTGGGGGAGGTGGCCGACGCGCGCGGCCTCTCGCCAGCGGCGATCGACCCCGACCGCCCCTTCAAGGAGCTCGGCTTCGACTCGGCGGCGGTGGTGGAGCTGCGCAACGCCCTCAACCGCATCGCCGGCCTCGCCCTCCCCGCGACCCTCGCGTTCGACCACCCGACGCCGCGCAAGGTCGCCGAGAAGATGCGATTGGAGCTCGAGGGCAGCAGCCAGGAAGAGACGGTCCGACCCGAGGACACGGCCCTCGACGACCGTGACCTCGCCGCCCTGGTCGAGGTCGTCCTCGACCAGGGCGAGCGGAAGCCCGAGCTGAGTTAGCCCGGGACCTCAGCCGGAGCCGCTTCCGAGGCCTCAGCCGGAGCCGTCTCCTTCGGAGCCTCTTGCGACCGCTCCGCCTCCCTTTTCCGCTCGGCTCGCATCAGGTCGCAGAGGTACTCGGCGGCCGCTTCCGGCGTCGGGTAGTCGAAGCCCATCGTCGTCGGGATCCGCATCGCGGTCGTCTGGCACATCCGGTTGTAGAGCTCGACGGCGGCGAGCGAGTCGAAGCCGAGGTCTTTGAACTCGACCTGGGGGTCGATCATGTCGGCCGAGTCGTAGCCCAGCACGGCGGCGACTTCGGCCCGCAGGGTCTGCAGGACCACCTCCCCCCACTCCTCCTCCGGCAGAGCCGCCAGCCGTCGCGCCAGCGAGCGTTCCCGCGAGCGACCACCGTGGATGGACGCGCGCACGAGGCGGCGCAGCAGGTGCGGCAGCGCTCCGGCCTGGGCAAACTTCCGCAGGGTCGTGAGGTTGAGGTGGACAGGCACGACCGCGGGCTCGTTGATCCGCAGGGCGGCGTCGAACAGCTGCAGCCCCTCCTCCTCGGTGAGGGGGACGATGCCGACGCGACTGAGACGTTTCAGGGCGACGTCGTCGAGGCCGCCCCCCATTCCACTCCCCTCTTCCTGCGACCAGAGGCCCCAGCCGAGCGCCTGTCCCGCCAGCCCCTGCAGCTGTCGTTGCTGGGCAAAGGCGTCGAGGAAGGCATTTGCGGCCGCGTAGTTGCCCTGGCCGGGGTTCCCGATCGTCGCCGCCCCTGACGAGAACAGCACGAAGAACGAGAGGTCCATGTGCCTGGTCAGCTCGTGGAGGTGCACCGCGGCATCGACCTTGGGCCGCAGAACCCGCTCGAGCTGCTCTGCCTCGAGTGTCTCGATCGTGGCGTCGTCGAGCACGCCGGCGGCGTGGACCACCCCGGTCAGGGGCCGGTCCTCCGGGATCGACCGGACGACCTCCTCGAGCTGCGCGCGGTCGGCGACGTCGCAGGCCGAGATGCTGACTTCGCAGCCGGCCTGCTCGAGCTCGGCCCGCAGCTCCTCGGCGCCCTCGGCCTCGGGGCCCCGTCGGCTGACCAGCGTCAGGTGGCGGACATCCCCCGCCGTCGACAGATGCCGTGCCACCACCGCGCCCAAAGCGCCGGTCCCGCCGGTGATCAGGACCGTTCCCTCCGGGTCCGGCGGCCGCGGGATCGTCAGAACGACCTTGCCGATGTTGCGCCCGTCTCGCAGATGGCGGAATGCCTGGATCGCGCGGCGGATGTCCCAGGTCGTGATCGGCTCCAGGTGGATCTGTTCCGCGTCGAACAGCTCCATCGTCTCGCGCAGGAGCTCGCTGAGACGGTCTGCCCCGGCCTCGGCCAGGTCGAAGGCCCGGTAGTCGACGCCGGGATGAGTGGAGGCGATCGTCTCGGCGTCCCGGACGTCTGCCTTCCCCATCTCGATGAAGCGGCCGCCGCCGGGAAGCAGATCCAGGGAGGCGTCGACGAAATCGCCGGCAAGCGCGTTGAGCACCACGTCCACGCCCTGGCCGTCGGTCGCGGCGAGGAACTTCTCCCGGAATCCGAGGTCGCGGGAGGAGGCGAGGTGCTCGGCATCGATTCCAAGCTCTTCGAGCGCCCCCCACTTGTGCGAGCTGGCAGTGGCGAACACCTCCGCTCCGAGGTGCGTCGCCAGCTGCACGGCCGCCATCCCGACGCCGCCGGCGCCGGCGTGGATCAGGATCCGCTGGCCCGGCTTCAACTCGGCCAGGTCGACCAGGCCGTAGAGGGCGGTGGAGAAGGCGAGGGGGACCGACGCGCCCTGCGCGAACGACCACTCCTCCGGAAGCGGCACCAGACCCTGGTGGTCGCCGACGCCGATCGGCCCGAAGGCGCCGGAGACACCTCCCATCACGCGTTCGCCGATGGCCACGGCCTCGACCCCCGGGCCGACCTCCGTCACGATCCCCGCGCCCTCTCCACCCATCAGGGCCTTGCCGGCGTAGTTGTTGAGGGCGAGCAGGACGTCGCGGAAGTTGAGGCCGGCGGCGCGCATTGCGATCCGCACCTGACCCCTTTCGAGCTGCTCCCCCAGATGCGGCGTGGGCGACAATTCCAAGGCTCCCAGCGTCCCCTGGCCGCCACCGGTCAGATGCCAGGCGGGATCGTCGGGGGGGTCGAGGAAATCTCCGCTCTCGACGCTCGAGAGCCTGGGGACGTAAACCGCGCCCTCGCGGATGGCGAGCTGCGGCTCCTCGGTCGCGAACAGCGCCCGCCAGTCCACCGCGAAGCTCTCGGCGGCGGGTTCGAGATCGAGGAGGACGATACGTCCCGGGTGCTCGGACTGGGCGCTCCGATGCAGTCCCATCGCCGCGGCGGAGGTCGGATCCGGCATCTCCCCCTCCCGCGCCTTGACCGCGCCGCGGGTGACGAACACCAGGCGGATGGAGGCCAGCCGGCTCTCGGCCAGCCACTCCTTGAGGAGCGCGAGCGAACGACCCGCCTTGGCGTGCGTCGAGGCAATCAGGTCCTGGCCCGATCCCATTGCGGAGACGTCGACGACCACGCACTCGGGGGCCGGAGCGCCCGCCTCCATCTCCAGGGCCAGCGCCTGGACGTCGGGATAACGCTGCTCGACGCCGGGAAAGCTGCCGTCGCCAAGAAGGGCGCAGCGATGATCCTCGCTGGCCTCCGGCAGCGCCATCCGCACCCAGCCGACCTTGTAGAGGGAGTCGTGGACCACGCCGCGAGCGTTCTGCAGCGCGTTGAGGTCGATCGGCCGGGCCACCAGGCCCTCGATGGTCAGCACCTCGGCGCCGGTGTGGTCGCAGGCCCGCAGGGACAGCGTGCCCTCCTCGGGCTGCGTGAGGCGGATCCGCAGCGACGCCTCGCCCTTGCGGTGGAGGCGGACGCCGCGAACCGAGAAGGGGACGATCAGCTTGCCCGGCTCCACCGCCAGAGCGGCTTGGAGCGCCACATGCAACGCCGCGTCGACCAGCGCGGGATGCGCCTCGAAGCGCTCCGCTTCACGCGCCTGGCGGTCGTCCAGGGCGACTTCTCCATACAGCGCCTCGCCGTGGCTCCATGCGGCGTGCAACCCCTGGAAGGCGGGACCGTAGTCGTACCCCGCCTCGGCCAGCCGATCGTAGAGATGGTCGGTCTCGATCGGCTCGGCGTCCTCCGGCGGGGCGGCCCCCTCCGCGGAGACGCCGTCTGGCTGAGGGGAGGCCGGCGGGGCGGGGCAGAGGACGCCACTCGCGTGGTGGGTCCAGGCCGCTTCCTCGGCCTTGCCCTGGGGGGCCGGCCTCGAGTAGATCGCCATCCGGCGCTTCATCTCCTCATCTGGTTCCTCGACTGCCACCTGTAACTGCACCGAGCCCTCATCGGGGATCACGAGTGGCAATTCGAAGGTCAGCTCCTCGACGACCTCGGCGCCGACCCCGCGGCCTGCGACGAGCGCGAGCTCGACGTACGCGGTGGCGGGCAGGACCGTTATCCCCATCACCGCATGGTCGGCGAGCCAAGGCAGCTCCTCGAGCGAGAGGCTGCCGGTGAAGAGCCAACCCCGGTCGTCCGCCTGCCGCACGGCCGCCCCGAGCAGGCGGTGCTCGGTGGGAGACTGGCCGAGCAGGCTGACGTCCCCGATGCCTTCCCGCAGCTCGATCCAATACCGCTGCCGCTGGAACGCGTAGGTGGGAAGGTCCACCCGCCGGGGTCCGGCGGGCTCGAAGAACGACTTCCAGTCGACTGCGCAGCCGTGTACGTGCAGCTCCCCTAGGAGCCGTACCAGGCACTCCACTTCCTCGCTCCGCGCGCGCATGACCGCCCCGGCCATCACCTCCATCTGCACCTCGGGACTGAG
Organism: Solirubrobacterales bacterium; assembly: GCA_035705945.1. Classification (GTDB taxonomy): domain Bacteria; phylum Actinomycetota; class Thermoleophilia; order Solirubrobacterales; family 70-9; genus VAYN01. The sequence continues at coordinate 2,482 of DASSVR010000048.1, read as the reverse complement.
GGACTGGCGCGTGAGAGCGGTGAGGACGGCGTCGGGACCGAGCTCGACAAAGCGCCTGGCGCCGGCGCGCTCGAGCGCGCCGGCGCCGTCGGCGAAGCGGACCGGCGAGCGGACCTGACGTACCCAATAGGAGAACTGAGCCAGGTCATCGCCGGCGATCTCGCCGGTGACGTTGGAGACGATCGGGATCTGTGGGGACGCGAAGCTGAGGCCTTCGACGATGGCCGTGAACTCATCGAGCATCGGCTCCATGAGGTGCGAATGGAACGCGTGGCTGACGCGGAGGCGGCTGGTCCTGCGTCCCCGCTGCCGCCATGACTCCTCGAAGCGCTCGATCTCCTCGGCCCCGCCCGAAACCACGGTCGACATCGGCCCGTTGAGGCCGGCGATCGAGAGCCCCCGACCGTCCTCCGGCGCCTCCTGCTCGACCTCGCGCAGGGCCTGCTCGACCTCCTGCTCAGAGGCCTCGACCGCCAGCATCGCCCCGCCCTGCGGCAGGGCGCCCATCAACCGGCCGCGGGCGACTACCAGCGTCGCCGCGTCCTCCAGCGACAGGACCCCGGCGACGTGGGCCGCGACCACCTCGCCGATCGAGTGTCCCATCAGCAGGTCCGGCTCGACCCCGAAAGACTCCATCAGCCGGAAGAGGGCAACCTCGAGGGCGAACAGCGCCGGCTGAGCGAACTCGGTGCGGTCCAGCACCGCCGCCTCCGGCGTGTCCTCCGGCGCGAACATGACGTCTTTCAGGGACCGTTCCAGCCGGGGGTCGAGCGCTGCGCAGGCGGCGTCCAGCGCCCCGGCGAAGACGGGGAAGTGGCGGTACAGCTCCGCCCCCATCCCCGCCCGCTGGGCGCCTTGGCCAGTGAACTGGAAGGCAATCTTCCCCTCTCCCGGCCTACCGAGGAGGACGCTCCCGGTCGGCGCGCCGGCCCGGAGCAGGTCCAGAGCCTGCATCAGGTCCTTGCGGGTCGAGGCGACGACCGCCGCTCGCGGATCCATGTGAGCCCGGGTCGTGGCCAGCGAGTAGGCGAGATCGACCTGGCCGATCTCCGGATGTCCCTGGAGGTGCGAGTGGAGTCGCTGCGCTTGGCCGCGCAGCGACTCCTCGCTCTTGGCCGAGATCAGGAATGGCAGGACGGGGGGCTCCGTGCCCTCCCGCGGCGGTCGCTCGTCGGCTCGCGTGGCTCGCGTGGCTCGCGGCGCCTCCTCGAGGATCGCGTGGGCGTTGGTGCCGCTGATGCCGAACGAGGAGACGCCGGCACGCCGAGGGTGGTCTCCTCGCGGCCAGGCCTCGGGCTCGGTCAGGAGTTGCACCTCCCCCGCCGACCAGTCGACGTGGGGCGAGGGCTCGTCGACGTGGAGGGTGCGGGGAAGCCTGCCCTCGCGCATCGCCAGCACGGTTTTGATCACTCCCCCCACCCCGGCCGCGGCGACGGTGTGGCCGATGTTCGACTTGATCGATCCCAGCCTCAAGGGGCCGTTCCGGCGCTCCTGCCCGTAGGTGGCCAGCAGCGCCTGCGCCTCGATCGGGTCCCCCAGCACCGTCCCGGTGCCGTGGGCCTCGACGACGTCGATCTCCGCCGGCGAGAGACGGGCGTTTCGCAGCGCTTCCCGGATCACTCTTTCCTGGGCGGGACCGCTGGGGGCGCTGAGGCCGTTGCTGGCGCCGTCCTGGTTGGTCGCCGATCCCCGGATCAACGCCAGGACCGGATGTCCTGTGCGCTCGGCGTCCTCGAGGCGCTCCAGCGCCAGCAATCCGGCGCCCTCCCCCCAGCCGACGCCGTCCGCGCCGGCGGAGAACGATTTGCAGCGGCCGTCCGGCGCCAGGCCGCGCTGGCGGGAGAAGGCGATGAACAGGGCAGGGGTGGCGTAGATGGTGGCGCCGCCGGCAAGCGCCATCGAGCATTCCCCGTGCCGCAGCGCCTGGCAGGCGAAGTGGAGGGCGACGAGCGAAGAGGAACAGGCGGTATCGACCGAGATCGTCGGACCCTCGAACCCGAAGGTGTAGGCGATGCGCCCGGAGGCGACGCTGGTCGTGGTCCCGTTGAGCAGATGCCCCTCGAGGTCCCCGGGAACGTTGATGTGAACGCCGTAGCCGGTGGCTGCGATACCGGCGAAGACGCCGGTCGGGCTCCCTCGCAGGGTCCCTGGATCGATCCCAGCACTCTCGATCGCCTCCCAGGCCACTTCGAGCAGCAGGCGCTGCTGGGGATCCATCGCGAGGGCCTCCCGCGGGCCGATCGAGAAGAAGGCGGCGTCGAACCGGTCGGCGTCGACGACGAACCCGCCCTCGCGGGCGTAGCTCGTGCGCGGGTGCTCGGGATCGGGATGGAAGAGCTTGTCGAGGTCGCCCCACCCGCGGTCCGAGGGGAACTCGGACACCGCGTCGACGTCGGCATCGAGCAGCGCCCACAAGTCCCGGGGGTTGCGCACGCCGCCTGGAAAACGGCAGCCCATGCCCACGATCGCGATCGGCTCGTTC
>DASSVR010000047.1:0-28960 GCA_035705945.1 Solirubrobacterales bacterium | reverse complement strand
CTGCGCGAGCAGCGCGAGGTCGCCGGCGTGCAGCTCAACTTCGGCGAGGTCTCGGTGATGGAGCAGGTCATCGCCTTCCAGCGCGTCTCGATCTCCGACCAGGAACCGATCGACATCGTCGCCCTGGAGCTGCCCGAGCAGAGCTTCGTCACCCAGGCCCTCTGGTACGTCCTGCCCGACCGGCTCAGCGGTTCGCTGCCGCCCGACGCGCTGCTCGGCTCCCTGCACGCGACCGAGCACAGCCAGATCGCGGTCCTGCCGCTGATCGCGATGTGCGACCGCTGGGACATCGGCGGCCTCTCCACCAACGTCCACTTCCAGACCGGCCGCTCGACGATCTTCGTCTACGACGGCCATCCTGGCGGGGTCGGGATCACCCGCCGCGGCTACGAGGAGTTCGAGCGGCTGCTGGGGGACGCGGAGCGGCTGATCGCCGAGTGCCCCTGCGAGTCCGGCTGCCCCTCCTGCGTCCAGAGCCCGAAGTGCGGAAACCTGAACGAACCGCTGCACAAGGCCGGCGCGCTGGAGCTGATGGGATCGATGCGGGGGCACCTGTGAGGCAACGGCAGGTGGCCGTGATCGGCGCCGGCGGCGCCGAGGAGGGGTCGGAGGCGTGGGTGCTGGCCGAAGGGGTGGGAAAGGGCTTGGCGGAAGCGGGCGTAGCCCTCGTCTGCGGCGGCGGGGGTGGGGTGATGGAGGCCGCCGCGCGCGCCGCGGCAGACGCGGGCGGGACCGTGATCGGCATCGTCCCCGGCGAGTCCCCCGAGGACGCCAACCCCCACTGCACCCATGTCGTCGCCACCGGAATCGGCCATGCCCGCAACCTCGCCGTGGTCTCCTCCGGCGAGGCGGTGATCGCGATCGGCGGCGAGTGGGGGACGCTCTCCGAGATCGGCTTCGCCCGCGTCATCGGCCACGAGGTAGTCGCCTTGCGCAGCTGGGAGCTGAACGGCCGCGAGCGCATGGCGGGCGGCCCTGGCGTGATTCCAGCCGAGACGGCCGAGCAGGCTGTCGCCGCCGCACTACGGGCGATCTCCTAACTGTTCGATGGCCAGAGCTCGCGCAGCGCGAGGATCGCGAAGGCGTGGGACCAGGCGAGGGGGGTGGTGGAGCGGGGGATGCCGGTGCGAGCGTCGACCCGCTCGGGGAGCGCGCCCGCCGGGGTGGCGGAGCGCCGTAGGGCGTGCATCAGGTCCAGGGCCCCGCGGCGCTCCCCGAGCGCCGCGAGCGACCAAGCGGTCCAGGCGGTGGGAGCGGACCATGGGTCGCGCTCATGCCACGCGGTCCCCGGCGTGATCCCGAAGCGCGTCTCTTCGAGCAAGAGGCGCCTCAGCGTCCTACGGACCGCCGGGTAGAGGCGAGGTTGGGGGAAGGGCCGCGTCGCCCACGCGGCAGCTGCGTCCGAGCCCGAATCGTCTACATCCGGTTGGCGCACGAATCGAGGCGGCAGTTTCCCTCCGTATAGGTGGCTTATTGCCGCTTCGCCGGAGGCGATCGCGTTGCCGAGGTAGTCCCCGGGGTCTCCCTCTTGGTAGTCCGGGCGATCGCGCCACCCCAGGCGCGGCGGAGGGTCGAGTCCGGCGGCCCGTGCCGCGACCCGTACCCAACCGGAGGCGTCGCCCTGAGGACCGCGCCCCGGGATCGGGAAGCCATCGCCATCGAAGCGAGCTGCGGCGCCCAGGTCAAGCCCAAGGAGAAAGCGAGCGACGCTGAACGCCTCCGGCCGATAGCCGGCGGCGTCGAAGGCGAGTCCCACCGCCCCGGCATCGCGCGGCCATATGTAGGCCCAGCCGTCTCGGGCTCCCGCGGCGACCGCGCCGGTGCGGCGGTCGGTCAGCGCCCGCAGGACCAGCAGCGAGCGCTCGTACATCCGCTCGGCCCAGGTTGGCGCCTCCTCTCCGAGCGGCCGCCTGCGGCTGAGCCAGCGACGATCGGAGGCTGCCGCTTCGGCGAGAACTCTAGGATCGTCCGTTAGGAGACCGCCGCCCCCGCTCTTCCGCAACCGCACAGTGGCGTCGCCATCCACCACCACCGCGAGCTGATCCCCGTGCGCCCCCTGTCTGACTTCGACTCGCGACCGGCCGAACCGGGCCACCGTCCGCAGCACGTTCGTCCCCGGCAGATACCGCTGCCGGACCGTGTCCGCGCGCCACATCGGCAGCGCCGGACCGCCGCCGATCCGCACCCAAGGCTGGATCCCGGTGTCCGCCGCGACCGTGCCCGCTGCCTGCCGCTCAACCGGGTTCTCGATCAGGGCACGCCCAGCCGGGCCCGGCATCCGCAGGTCGACCACGTTCCCGTAGGCGTCGACCGCCGCCGTCAGCCCGCCGTCACCGAGCACCGCCATTCCGAGGAAGGGGGTTGGCATTCCCGGCAACCCCCGCGGCGTCTCCGGGTCCGCCCCCGACCCCCCGGAGACCAGCAGTCCCGCCGTCGCTACGACGGCGACAAGCGCCAGCACCGCTCGAGCCCAGCCCATCCCTCCATGCAATCAGCCCTCGCCCTCGCCCTCCCGCTAGCCTTCCCCCTGCGCAAGCGGTTCCGCGCCCGGGCGAGGTAGCTCAGTTGGTAGAGCACACGACTGAAAATCGTGGTGTCGCCGGTTCGAATCCGGCCCTCGCCATCGGACAGCCAGGGCCGATTCGTCCGGCCCGAGAGCCGCACTGTGCTCTCCGACCCGGGAGCGCCTTCCGGGCTGGGCCGCTGCCTCAGGCTGAGACGGGGTGCTCCCGTCGCGCTAACCACCAGTCGACGACGTAGCCGCCGAAGGGCAGGACCGCGCCGACGAGGATCCAGAAGGTCTGCTTGTTGGTCCAGCCGGCTTCCTCGCGCAGCTGCCAGGCCAGCAGCACATAGGCGATGAAGAGGAGGCCGTGGATCGGGCCGAGGATGTGGACGCCGGTCTCGCCGCCGCCGGTGTTTTTGACGAACGAGGCGATGAGGAGGGCGAGGAAGGTGGTCGCCTCGGCGAGGGCGACGTGGCGGAAGTTCCGCAGGGTCACGCGCGGGAGCCTAGGGGCCAGCTCGGCGGGTGTCAGTTCCCACCCGCCGAGAAGTGCTGGTAGTCCTTCGGCCAGGACCAGTTTCCTCCCCACTCCCAGCCGATCTCGGCGAACGCCTTCACGACAGGACCCTTGCGGTGGATCAAGCCGGGGACCTGGCGCGAGCGGTCGACGTATGGCGCGCCGGCGGGTGGCGAGACGTAGCCGTCGCTCGTCACGTAGGGGTTCTCTACGGGGTTGACGTCGATCGCGTGGCCGTAGGCGTGTTCGGACCAGCGGCTGGTGCCGGCGACGAAACGGCAGTTGAAGGCCGAGGTGTTGTCGGCGGCCATGCTGCGCCGGTCGTCGGCGCCGTAGGCGTCGACGAGGCGCATGCGTCGAATCGGGAAGCGGAGGCGGTAGAGCTCGCGCACCGTGCGCAGCATGGGTCGGGCCGAGTCGCGGTGAACGGCGAGGCGCCCGCGGTGCACCTCGCCGTCGAAGCCCCAGTGGGTGACGCGCAGCAGGCGCAGGTCGCGGAAGCCGACCGGGCAGCCGGCGTGCCAGGACACCCCGCTCATCCGCTCCCGCAATTGCGGGCTGATTCGCTCCGAAGATCCCTCGAAGGCGGGGATCGCGAAGGCGAAGAGGGCGAAGCTGGTCGCCGCTTGATGAAGGCGCCGCCGCTTCGTCACCGGTCCATACTCGCAACTTTGCCACCGACCTGACACAAAGAATTTACTTTCATGCCTTGTTTCGTTACAGACAGTAAGTTACGATATCCTCATGGAGGCAATGGCAAGGGAAACCTGGACCGACGAGCGACTCGATGATCTGAACCAGCGGGTATCAGAGGGCTTCCAGCGGGTCGATGCGGACATCCGTGACCTCCGCCGGATGATGTTCCAGGGGTTCATAGCGCAGACGACCGTCAGCGTTACCTGCTTCATCGGCCTCGCCAGCCTCATCGCCTTCTAGCCAGCTCAGGGCTCGCACCGCCGTCCGCCGCCGCCTCTACCTTGGGCGGACGATGGCCGAGCAAACGCAGATCGAAAGCCTCGTCCCGCCGCGGGCGGCAGCCGAGCCGGCGCCGACGGAGACGGCGATCCGGGTACCCCTTCGCGACCTCGATGACGGGCAGCGCGTGCAGGGCGTCTTCGCTGTGCGCGAGCGCGAGCTGCGCCGCAAGCGCAACGGCGAGCCCTGGCTGCGGCTCTCGGTCGGGGACGCCAGCGGAACGGCCGAGGCCATCTGCTGGGAGGAGGCCGAGGCGAGGTACGCCCTCTGCGCCGCCGGCTCCCCGATCCACCTGACCGGTGTCTTCGAGGTCAGCGAGCGGTGGGGGGCGAAGATCAAGATCGCCTCCCTGCGCGAGGCCGAGCCGGACGAGTATGCGACCGAGGACCTCGCCGCCGAGTCCGAGGTGGCGCTGGAGGTTCTCGAGGGCAACCTGCGCGAACTCCTGGCGACGCTCCAGAACCCGCGGCTTCGCGAGCTGCTCGACGTCTTCTTCGGCGAGGAGTCGGAAACCTGGAAGCGCTTCCGCGACGCCCCGGCGGCCAAGACCTACCACCAGGCCTACCGTCACGGCCTGCTCGAGCACACGCTCTCCGTCGCCCAGGCGGTCTCCGCCGCCGCCAACTTCTTCCCCGGCATCGACCGCGACGTCGCCGTCACCGGCGCCCTCCTGCACGACATCGGCAAGTGCGTCGCCTACAACGACGACCCACTGGCGATCGACCTCACCGACGCCGGTCGCCTACAGGGCGAGATCCCCCTCGGCTACTACACCGTGCGCCGCGCGATCGAGGACCTGCCCGGCTTCGACCCCTCGCTCGCCCAGTGCGTCCTCCACATCATCCTCAGCCACCACGGCTCGCTCGAGCATGGCTCACCCGTCGTCCCCGCCACCCGCGAGGCCGTCCTCGTCCACATGATCGACAACCTCGGCGGCCGCCTCGGCAGCTTCGACCGCCTCGAGAAGCAGCTGCCGGCGGGCGAGTCCTGGTCCGGCTTCGACCGGGCACTCTCCGGCAGCGCCTTCTTCGCCCAGCGCGCCGCCTAAGTCGCAGAAAAGTTGCGGAGATTTTCCACTTCCGCGCGTTTCGCATCTTGTTCCGTTACAGACAAAGAGTTACGCTATGATCATGGCTGTGATGGTGCCGAGAGAGACCGTGACCGAGCATCGGCTCGACGCGCTCGAGAAAAAAGTCGACGCCCTAGACGGGAAAGTCGATGCCCTCGATCGGAAGCTCGAAAAGGGCTTGGCGAAGGTGGACGAGCGCTTCAAGCAGATCGACGAGCGCTTCAAGAAAGTCGACGAGCAGTTCAAGCAGATCGACGAGCAGTTCAAGAAGGTCGACGAGCAGTTCAAGCAGGTCGACGGACGCCTCGAGCGGATCGAAAACCGCTTCGACGCATTCCTCCGCGCCCAGTGGCAGGTGGGCGGCATGATCGTCGCCGGGCTGATAGGCGTCATCGCCACCCAGCTCTGACGCACCGCTACCCGAAGCGCTCGCTGCAGCGCTGGATCCTGTTGACGTCGTGGTGCGCCCGCTGGATGCAGCGGATCAGCCTGTCGGCATCGCCCTGCTGCTTCGAGGCTCGGAACGAGCGCCTGATTTCGCGCTGGACCCGGCGGTTGACGTCGTCGATCGTGCCGCTGATGTCTTTCAGGTCGGCGTCATCGAACGATTGTTGGATGCTCTGGTTGGTTTCCCGGCTGATGTTTTCCGTCGTCTCCAGGGCCGGCTTGACGAGGAGGAAGTAGACCGCCGCAAGGATTCCGACCGTCACCAAAAGCCGGATAATGCCCGCGCTTAGGTGGCCGAAGAGGTTCCGGAGGACGTCCATGCGCTGGGCGCAGACTATCCTGCCGACCAGTGGCGAAGGACACCGAGAAGCTAATTCGCCAGCTCTCGTTGATCTCGTTCCTGATGGCTCAGGGGAGGCCGGTTTCGGCCCTCGAGATCAAGCGCGAGGTGGAGGGTTACAGCGACATGAACGACGACGCTTTCGCGCGCCGTTTTTACGCCGATCGGGCGGAGCTGGAGAGCCTCGGGATCCAGCTCGGGGTCGAGAAGCCGGGCGAGGGGTTCTTCGAGGCCGAGCTCTACTCGCTGCCGCCGGAGAACTTCTACCTCGACCCGATCAAGTTCTCCGACGATGAGCTGGCGGCGCTCAGCACCGCGCTGATGCTGCTCACCGACGGCGGGTTCGCCTATGCCGAGCCGTTGCGTCTGGCCCTGCAGCAGGTCGCCTGGGGCCACCCGAATCCCCTTCACGAGGGCGAGCGGGCCCCCGTCGAGATGGCGATGACCGCCTCCGCCGGCGGGCGCGACCTCTCCCAGCGTCTCTCGAAGATCGAGACCGCGATCAGCCGCCGCAAGACCGTCGAGTTCACCTACTACACGATGGAGCGGGGCGAGACCGAAAAGCGCAAGGTCGACCCCTACCACCTCGTCTTCCGCGGCGGCCAGTTCTACTTGATCGGCCACTCCCACGAGCGCGAGGCGGTGCGGGTCTTCCGCCTCTCGCGCATCCAGGGCAAGGTCGGCTACGCCTCGAAGGCCGAGCACGACTTCTCGCCGCCCGAGGACTTCGATCGCCGCGACTACGGCAGCCGCGCCGACTGGCAGCTGGGCGAGATCAAGGGAACCGCGAAGATCTTCATCCGCGAGCGGATCGCCTGGCTGATAGAGCGGGACTTCGGCTCCTACGGGGAGCTCCGCAACGCGAAGAAATCCGACGCCGCGCCCGGAAAGGGCCGCGTCTTCGAGACGACCTACGCCTCCGAGCGAGAGCTGATCGCCTGGGTACTGCGCTGGCGCCAGAACGCGCAGGTGCTCGCCCCCGACGACCTGCGCGAGGAGGCGGACAAGCGGCGGGAGCTGCTGCTCGAGCGCCACGTCAACGGGTTCCGTCCGGCCAAGGTCGTCGACCGCCCCCTGGAGGAGGCGCCGAAGCGCAGCCGCTCCAACGGCCGCGGCGAGGCGGCGATCCGCCCGGAGCGCTTTGCCCGCCTCGTCACTCTCGCCGGCCTCCTGATCGAAGCGGCGAAAAAGGACGAGCGGCTGCAGGTCGCCGACCTGCGCGAGCGCTTCGAGCTGACCGAGGACGAGCTGCGCGAGGACGTCGAGCTGCTCAACGTCGTCAACTTCGGCGGCGGCACCTACGTCCTCTACGCGGAAATCCTCGGCGACGAGATCGAGGTCGACTCGCAGCCATACGGCGACAACTTCGCCCGCCCGGCGCGCCTGCTGCCGCTGGAGGCGAAGGCGCTGGTGGCCGCGATCGACCTGTTCGGCGACCATCTGCCGCAATCAGACCTGCAGAGCGCGCGGGAGAAAATCGTCAAGGCCCTCGGCCACGATCCCTCTGAAGAGGGATTGGAGATCGCTCCCGCGGGAGGCAGCGACGCCGAGATCGCGCGGATCGTCAACGAGGCGATCGCCGAGAGCAGGGTGCTCGAGCTCAGCTACTACAAGGAGAACGAGGACCAGTTCACCGAGCGCCGCGTCGAGCCGTACCGCCTCGAGAACGGCAAAGAGGGCTGGTACGTCGAGTGCTACGACCTGACCAAAAAGGGCGTACGCCACTTCAAGCTCGACCGGGTCAAGGAGGCGCGGCTCTCGAAAGAGACCTTCGAGCCCCGGCCCGAGGTCGAGGAGCTGGCCGGCGTCGAGGGCTGGATGACCCACGGCGAGGTGCCGACCGCCGAGGTCGCCCGCGTCTGGGTCTCGCCCGAGCGGGCGCGCTGGCTGCGTGAGGAGCGCACCGTCGTCGAGGAGCTTGCCGACGGCGCCGTCGTCGTCGAGCTTCCCTATGCGGGCAAGCCCTGGCTGGTGCGGGAGATCCTCCGCGGCGCCGGCGACCTCGTCGTGCTCGAGCCGCCGGACGCGCGCGAGGCGATCGCCAAAGAAGTAGAAGCCGTCTCCAACTGAGGCCGATATTCAACGCCCGCTGAATATCGGCCCCCATAGGGACCAGAATTCAGCGTGCGCTGATGATTGAGGCCCCCGGCCACCCCGAGGTCGCGAAGATCGTCGCCCCGAACCCGGGCCCGATGACGCTGGAAGGGACCAACACCTACATCTACGGGTCTGACCCGGCTGTGGTGATCGACCCCGGCTCCGATGACTCCGGCCACCTCGACGCGATCCGTACCGCCGCCGAGGAGCGCGGCGGCATCGGCCTCGTCCTCCTCACCCACTCCCACGGCGACCACACCGCCGGCGCCGACCAGCTTGAGGCAGAGGTGGTGTTGCCCGAAAGCGGCGCGGTCCACTTCGGCCTCCGCGCCCTCGCCACCCCCGGCCATGCCGATGACCACGTCTGCTTCTTCAGCACCGACGGCGTCTGCTTCAGCGGCGACCTGGTCCTCGGCCTCGGCTCGACGATCGTGCCGCCGGGCGGCAATTCCCTTGCCGCCTTCATGGACTCGCTCGCCCGTCTCCAGGCCGAGGAAATCGAGCTGATCGCCCCCGGCCACGGCCCCTGGGTCACCGACCCCACCGCCAAGCTCGCCGAGTACGTCGAGCACCGCCAGATGCGCGAGCGCCGCCTAGTCGCCGCGCTCGAAGCCGGCGAGCGCTCCCGCGCCGCCATCCTCGCCACGGTCTGGGACGACGTCCCGATCGAGCTGCTGCCGATGGCGGCGATGGCGATGGAGGCCCACCTCGAAAAGCTCGCGGGGGAAGGGCGGTTGCCGGGGGACCTGGAGGCCTAGCCGCTTAGGTATCGGGCAAAGGCGAGCCCGCCGTTGGAGGCCGATTCCGGGTTCCCCAGGACCCCTCCTACCAGCAGGCGACCCCAGAGGTCGACCGCCACCTCGAGTCCGGCGGCTTCGCCCGCCGGGAAGGCAGTCGTGGCCCAGCCACGGCGGCCGAAGCGGGGCTGCCGCCGGCCAGCGCTGGTCAGCCGCGTCAGCAGGAAGCGGTTGTTCCGGCCGGCCCTATCGGCGACGTAGCCCGCGAGGACGATGCGGCCGCGATGGTCGATCGTCACGTCTCGCAGGACCGCTCGCGGCGGCACCTTCGGCGAGGCGGAGCCGTTCCGGCCAAATTTGGGATCTGGTCTTCCGTTGGTGAGCAGGCGCCTGACCCGCCACTTCGGATTCGCGATCCCGCCTTCATGGACCGCGGCTTCGAAGCCATGGCCGACCACCAGCAGGCGTCCCACCGAGTCGAAGCTGACGGCCGTGATCTCGCTCAGGTTCGGATGCCGGACACCGCCGTTCTCACCGAACCGTGGGTCGGGTTGCCCGTTCGCGAGCAGAGAGACGAGAGTGCCGGAACGCGCCTCTCCTCGCGGCCAGCAGTAGCCGCCGCTGGCCCCGTCAAAGCCGATGCGGCCGGAGCCGGTGATCGAGGGCGGGGTGAGCTGTTCCAGCTGCTCGTTAGTGACGGTGCCGCCGGATCCGAAGGATGGATCGAGGCTGCCATCAGGCCGCAGACGTGCCAGGAAGGAGCGGCTCGTCGCTCCCAGAGCGGCCGAGGGGCTGCATCCTCCGGTCACGTGAGCCGCCGCGTAGCCGCTGAGGACGAGATCACCATCCGGCGCCAGTGCAAGGCCGGTGAGGCCCACCGCGGGGGTGGAATATTCGTAGTCGAATGGCCCGGGGCCCGTTGGGGGCCGCTGGCCGAACGTCCCGATCAGTACGCCGTCGCCGTCGAAGCTCTGGTCCCGCGACCCGTCAGGCAGGAAGCGATAAACGACCGCGAGGCGCGGTTGTGGCCCGTGCGCATCTCTGCCTTCGTTGTATGCGACGGGGTCCTGCGTCCGGCTAACAGTCAGCGAGGCCAAGGTCCCGGCGACGAGGACCCGGCCTTCGGAATCCACGGCCAGATCGGCGAGTTCGAACATCCAGCCAGGAGGCGGGCCGAGCGAGACCCGGCCGTCGGCGCCGAAGCTCCTGCGGGGAAGCCCGTTGCTTCTCCGCTCGATGAGGAATGGGCCGCTGGCGGCGACAAATCCCCCGCGCGGAAGAGCGTCCATCGCGATCCGCGCGGCTCGCGGCTTCTCCGGGTAGAAAAATTCGAGCTCCTTCACCGGGAGCTTGACCGTCACCCGCCCGTCCCGCCCGAAGGAGGGATCGAGCGCACCTGGCCGTGCCTGCGCCGCAGCCGGGGCGAGGGCGAGGAGCGCCACCAGCGCCAAGAGCGTAAGCCTCTTCATGGCCGGTTGAAAACCTGCCGCCGCCGAGAAGTTTCGGAGGAAAATCCTGGCCAGCTGGCCAGACGTGATACACAGTCGCCATGGCAAGGCGTGGCACCAGAGCGGTCCTGAAGGGCGGATTGATCGCCGGCGGTGCCTCTCTCGGGGTCGCCGCCGGCGTCATCGCACTGCTCTGGCACAAGCTCGCGCGGCGGCCGTTGCCGAAGGTCGCCGGCACGATCGAGGTCGAGGGGCTTCGGGCCCGGGTGCGGGTGCGGCGCGACCGCTGGGGCGTCCCCCACATCGAGGCCGAGAATCGCGAGGACCTGCATTTCGCCGAGGGCTACTGCCACGCCCAGGACCGGCTGTGGCAGATGGACTTCTACCGCCGGGTCGTCGAAGGACGGGTCGCGGAGATGGCGGGGGAGGAGGGACTCGCCGTCGACCGGTTGATGCGGACGCTGGGGATCAGGCGGGTCGCGGAGCGCGAGGTGGAGGATCTGAACCCGGAGCTGCGCGCGCAGCTGGAGCGCTTCTGCGCCGGCGTCAACGCCGCCGCCCGCGCCGCCCGGGCGCTGCCGTTCGAGATGCAGGTGCTGCGGCAGAAGTTCGAGCCCTGGCGGCCGGTCGACATCCTCAGCCTCGGCAAGCTGCTCGCCTTCGGCCTCTCGACGAACTGGGAGAAGGAGCTGCTGCGGGCCGACATGATCCGCGAGCTGGGACCGGAGCTGGCGGCCCGGCTCGACCCGGTCTATCCCGCTGACAACCCCGTCGTCGTCCAGCAGGCGGAAGCCTGGAGCGGCGAAGGGACGCCGCTGGTCGAGCAGATCGACGCGGTGCGGCGGACGATCGGGCTCGCCTCCGAGGCATCGGGATCGAACAACTGGGCCGTCAGCGGGGCGCGATCGACGACCGGCTCCCCGCTGATCGCCGGCGACCCCCATCTTCCCCCGAGCATGCCGGGCATCTGGTACGAGGTCTCGCTGCGCCACGGCGACCGCTTCGTCCACGGCGCCTCGATGCCGGGGATGCCCGGCGTCTACATGGGCCAGAACAACGACGTCTGCTGGACCTTCACCAACGTCATGGCCGACACCCAGGACCTCTTCGTCGAGCGGATAGAGGGCGACAGCTACCTCTTCGAAGGCGAGTGGCGGCTACTGGAGTCGGTTCGCGAGGAGATCGTCGTCAAGGGCCGCGATCAGCCGGTCGCTCTCGACGTACGCGCCACCCACCATGGCCCGATCGTCAACGAGGCGCTGGGCGCCGACGAGGGGGAGCCGCTGGCGCTGGCCTGGCAGACGCTGGCCGAACCGACCGCATTCGCCGGCATGTTCGAGCTGCTCGACGTCTCCTCCGGGCCTGAACTGGTGGCGAGGCTGGAGGGCCACACCTCGCCCGCCTCGAACCTCATTTGGGCCGACCGGAATGGCTCAATCGGATACAAGCTGACCGGGCGCCTGCCGCTGCGCCGCGGCGGCTGTCCGGATCTGCCCAAGCCCGGCTGGAGCGGCGAGTTCGAGTGGGAGGGGACGGTGCCCTACGGGGAGCTGCCGGAAGTTGTCGACCCACCCAGCGGCTACCTCGTCACCGCCAACAACAGGATCGTCGGCGACGACTACCCGCACCACATCACCAGCGACTGGCTCGACGGCTTCCGGGCGAAGCGGATCGAGCAGCTGCTGGAGGCGACCGAGAAGCACGACCTCGAGAGCTTCGAGGCGATCCAGACCGACAATCTCTCGCTGCCCGGACTGGAGGCGGCGGCGCGGCTCAGCCGCCTGCACCCGCGCGGGCAGCGCGAGCGGAGCGCGATCGAGCGGCTGCGCAGCTGGGACGGCCGGCTCGACCGCGAGACGATCGCCGGCACGATCTACCAGGCCTTCCTGCTCCGCCTTGCCCGCGAGGTGGCCCGCGCCGCGATCGGCGACCGGGACCTCAGCGAGCGCTGGCTCGACCGCGCCGACAACGGCTTCACCCCCCACGTCACCTCGCCCTGGCGCTGGCACTCGCACCTGATGTCGCTATGGGAGGAAGGCGACGAGGAGCTGATCGGCCGTCCCTGGGACGAGCTGGTGCTCGAGGCGCTGGCCGGCGGCCTCGACGACCTGACGGACCGCTTCGGCCCCGACCCCGGGGCCTGGCGCTGGGGCCGCGTCCACGAGATGAAGTTCCCGCACCCGCTGGGCGACGCCAACCCCCTCTTCGACCGCCTGCTCAACCGCCGCCTCCGTGCGGGCGGCGCCCAGGAGACGGTCAGCCAGATCGCCTACGACCCCAACGACCCCTACAACGCAGTCTGGGCGCCGAGCTGGCGGATGGTCGCCGACCCGACCGACCCCGACCGCTCCCGCTGGCAGACCTTCACCGGCCAGTCCGGCCACCCGGCCAGCCCCCACTACGACGATCTCCAGGTCGACTGGTTGGAGGGGCGGACCCAGCCGATGTGCGGCGAGGGCCCATGGTCGGATCTGGAGCTCGTACCGCGGGGAGAGTAGGTGTTGCACGGTGCTACACTTAGCCCGTGCCCACGACTAGGCCTCGCCACATGATCACCGAAACTCCGCCCGTGAAGGAGGCGCTCGACGAGCTGCGCCGGCTGCAGGGGGGAGAGAAGGTCGAGCTTCCCGACTTGGTCATCCGTGGGGCGCGGGACAAGGTTCGGGAGTTACGGGCGGCCGATGAGTCGGCCCGGCAGGCACGTGAGGAAATTGCCGAGTGGATCCGCTCCGGCAATGGCCCGGGAGTCGATCTCGCGGCGGCGGAAGAAGTCAAGTACCTCGGTCTGGTTGCCAACTACGACGAGTAGGTTGCTGCTCCTCGACAACTCAGCCTGGTCTCACCTTCTCGCCGGATCGCTCCCGCGGGCACAGCGCGACATGTTTGCCGAGTGGGTCGAGCAGAAGCGACTTGGGGTGTGCCTGCCATTCCTGCTCGAGGCCGGCTTCTCGGCCCGCTCTGCCGCGGAGCGGCGAGAAACTATGACTCGCCTCGAGCAGCTGCCACACCTATCTATCGATGATGAGGTAGAGCGCGCGGCGCTGGAGGCACAGCGTGAGCTGACGGACGTCGGGCATCACCGTCTCTCACCCACCGACCTGATGATCGCCGCATGCGCGGCCAGGGCGGGAGGAGGCGTTCTTCACTACGACCGCGACTACGACCTGATCGCCGAGCACACCCACCTTGGATTCGAAAGCGTCTGGGTGGCCGTGGCGGGAACGCTTGACGGATAGCGGGTTGCCGCCGCGACTTGGGCTGCGCGGCGGGGTTTCTCCATGGATGCCCCGCCTGAAGGTTCTGCTGGCCCTCGTCGTCACCCTCTCCCTCCTGATCGCGCCTGCCGGCGCGCAGGCGGCTCCGCGCGGGTTCTTCGGGATCGCGCCCCAGACGCCTATTGACAGGGACGACACCTCCCGCATGCGGGTCGGCGGCCTGGAAACGATCCGGGCGCCGCTGCACTGGGCATCGGTCCAGCGGACGCCGGGGGGCGAATTCGACTGGTCGGCCTTCGACCCGATCGTCGAAGTCGCGGCCGCGGGGCGACTGGAGGTGCTGCCCTTCCTTTGCGATCCGCCGCGCTGGGCGGTCCGGCCGGGGACTCGGCTGCCGATCGACAGCGGGCGCCAGCGCCGCGCCTGGGCCGAGTTCGCCCGTGCCGCGGTTGAACGCTATGGCCCTCAGGGCAGCTTCTGGAGCGAGCACGGGCCGGGGTCGGCCAAGCCGCTGCCGTGGTTCCCGATCCACGCCTGGCAGATCTGGAACGAGGAGAACTTCTTCTACTTCACTCGGCCGGCTTCGCCGACCCGCTACGCGAAGCTGCTGACGATCTCCGACCGGGCTATCCACCGCGCCGACCCGCGGGCGACGATCGTGATGGGCGGCCTCTTCGGCAACCCCAAGCAGCGCCCGCCGGCGGCGATGGACGCCGTCGACTTCCTCGACCGCCTCTACCGGGTGCGCGGGATCAAGTCTCGCTTCGACGCGGTCGCCCTCCACCCGTATGCCGCGGATGCGGGCGAGCTGCGGCAGCTGGTCGAGCGGGTGCGGGGGGTGATGCTGCGCAATCGCGACCGTCGCGCCGGCCTCTACCTGACCGAGATCGGCTGGGGCTCGCAGTACAACCCGCGGGTCGTCGCCTTCGAGGTCGGCCTGCGCGGGCAGGCGCGGGAACTGCGCGCCGCATACGACTACCTCCTCGCCAACCGCAGGCGGCTCAACCTCAAGCAGGTCGTCTGGTTCAGCTGGAAGGACGCGACCAAACTCTGCAGCTTCTGCGACTCGGTCGGGTTCTTCCGCCGCGGCGCCCGCTTCAAGCCGAAGCCGGCATGGCACGTCTTCGTCTCGATCACCCGTCGCGCATGATCGCGCTGACCGCGTCGACGATCGGCGCGGGCGCCTTGTCCGGGGAGCCGGCGTCGAAGGGCGGGCTCGGGTCGTACTCGATCCCGAGCTGCACCGCCTGGGCTAGCTCCGGCCCGGCCTCGCGACCGACCAGGTAGAGCGCCATGTCGATCCCGGCCGAGACCCCGGCGGCGGTAATCACCTTGCCGTCCTCGACATAGCGGCCGCCGACGGGCTCGGCCCCGTGCTCGCGCAGCGGCTCGAGGAAGAGCCAGTGCCCGGTCGCCCGCCGTCCCTCGAGCAGGCCGGCGGCGGCGAGCAGCAGCGAGCCGGTGCAAACCGACGTCGTCCACTTCGTCCCGGCGTCTACCCGCCGCAGCCAGGAGAGCAGCTCCTCGTCCTCCATCAGCGACCGGGTCCCTTCGCCGCCGGGGACGAGGACTATGTCGGGATCGCTGACCTCCGCCAGGCTCTTGTCGGCGCTGATGCCGAGGGCGCCGCTGTCGGTCCTGATCTCCCCGCGCCCCTTGGCGACGAACTCGACCTCCCAGCCGGGGACAGATCGCAGCACCTCGTATGGCCCGATCGCGTCGAGGGCGGTGAACCCGTCGTAGATGACGATCGCGATCTTCACCCGCCGATCCTCCCATAGAGTCCGCTGGGGTGAGCCGGCGCGACCAGATCAAGCTCAGCCAAGCCGAGCTGCTGGAGCTGCTCGACCGAGAGCGAATCGCGATCGTCTCCAGCATCGGCCCCCGGGGCTGGCCGCACTCGATGCCGCTCTGGTACGTCCCCCGCGAGGGCGAGGTCTGGATCTGGACCTACGCGAAATCGCAGAAGGTCCGCAACCTCGAGCGCGATCCGCGGGCGACCGTCCTGCTCGAGACCGGCCACGAGTACGGCGAGCTGCGGGGGGCGATGATCGAGGCCGAAGCGGAGATCCACCACGACCGCGAGACGGTCCTCAGCTTCGCTGAAGAGCTGACCGTCCGCTACGCCAAGGGCATCTCCGCGGTCGAAGGCGACGCCAGGGCGGCGCTGGAAGCGCAGGCGCCGAAACGGGTGGCGATCCACTTCCGGCCGCTGCGCACCGCAACCTGGGACCACCGCAAGCTCGGCGGCACCTATTAGCCCTCCGGCTAGCGCGCCCGGTGACGGCGGAGGATGAGGATGTGCAGCCGCCGCGAGACTGCTTCGGCGTAGGTGGCGTCGGCGGGGACCCTGGCCCGGAACCTCACGCGGTGCCTGATCCGTGGCCGGAACCGCACCGAGCAGACCCGGTCGAGGCGGCGGGTGCCGATGCGCTGGCGGCCCCGCCAGAGGGTTACCGGCTGTCCGCGGCGCCCGTTGCAGGGTGAGACCCAGGCGCTGATGAACGCCCTGCGGTTCCGTTTTACCCGGCGGCTGAGGGCTCGGATCCGCACGAACGAAGGCGAGAGCGCCTGCGCTGGACCCGGGCAGATCGCGGCCTCGGGGCCAAGGATGCGGTAGACGGGCCCATCACCGGAGACGGCGTACAGGCGGCCGCACGAATCCTCGCCAAAAGAGTGGAGCGATCCGACGTTGACCCCCTCCGCTCGGTCGGTGGCGAACGGATCGGCGGGGGAGAAGGAGCGAAGGTCGCCGGCGCAGAGGTCGGCGTAGAGATAGCGGCCGAAGAGATCGCCGTACCCAGGCCCGCGGGCGACGTAGCCGCCGATGATCGCTGCGCAGCTTCCGGGCTCCGGCGGGTTCTCGTAGTCGAAGACGGGGAAAACGAAGTCGCTCGGTTCGCTGCCGACGCAGGTGGGGTCGGTGAAGGGTCCTTTTTCGAGCCCCTCGTAGCAGTTCCAGCCGTAGTTCGCGCCGGTTCCCATCCAGGGCGCGGGCGCGAAGTCGACCTCCTCGCGTTTCGCCTGCCCCACGTCCCCGATCCAGAGGTCGCCGGTCTGCCGGTCGAAGGAGAAGCGGAAGGGGTTGCGCAGCCCGAGGCTCCAGATCTCGGGTTTGGCGCCCGGGGTGCTGGCGAACGGGTTGCCGGCCGGGATTCCATACGGCAGCAGGCCTTCCGGGTCGGGGTCGATGCGGAGGAGCTTGCCGAGCAGGCTGCCGAGGTCCTGGGCGTTTTCCTCCTCGTCGTTGCTACCGCCGCCGTCGCCGGTGGAGATGAAGAGGCTCCCTTCGGAGCCGAACTGCAGCTGGCCGCCGTAGTGATTGGCGTGGCCCGGGTGGGGGATCATCAGCAGGTTCCTCAGCGTGGCGGTGGAAGCGAAGTCGCCGACGGCATGCATTTCGGCGACGTGGATCTCGCCCGGTTCCTCCTCGCCGGTGTAGAAGAGGAAGAATCGGCCGCTCTGGGCAAAGTCGGGAGAGAGGGCGATCGACTGCAGGCCCTGCTCGCTGGTGCAGCAGGACACCAGGGAACGGATGTCCGCGAAGAGCTTCGATTCCCCGTTCTCGACCAGCCGGATCGTGCCTTCGCGCTCGACCACGAAGAGGCGCTCGGGGTCGACCGGATCCGAGGTGACGTAGATCGGGTTTGCGAAGCTCGGCCCCACCTGCTGCAGGGTTAAGGCTTGGGCGCTGCTGCTCGACGCCCCGACCAGCAGCGCCAGGGCGACTCCGAGTTTTGCTCCTCCCCGAATCAACGTGCTCAAGTTAGCTAAACCACTACCCGGCTCCCGGTAGCGGTGGAACCAACGTCCAGCAGCGGATCGGCAGCCCGCCGCCGGTCACTGCGACAGCCGCCGCGTAGCCCGGGCCGGGCTGCACCGTCTCGACGGCGATCGGCGGCGTCGGGTCGATCAGTGTGGTTCCGAGTCCCACTCCCAGGCACTTGAGACGGGCCTCGTGGCGCGTCCAGAGCTCGTAGAAGACTTCGGCGCGTTCCGCCGCCGGCGCGGCCCGCACCGCATCGCTGTCCGCGGGCGCGAGCGCCCGCTCGGCCAGCGCCACTAGGTCGCGCCTTGGCCTGATCGTCTCGACGTCGACGCCCACCTCGCCTCCGTGGCAGACCGCTACCAGCGACAGGTCGCCGGAATGGCTGAGGTTGAAGCAGAGGCGGCCGGAGTCGACGGCCAGCCGCGGCTTGCCGTGCTCGTCCCTGACGAGCTCGATCGCGTCAGGTTCTTCGCCAAGGTAGAGGGAGAGCACCTGCCGCAACGTCCGGTCCGACTCCGCTCTCCCCACTTCCGCCTTCCAGACGTGCACCTCTCCGCGGGGTTGGGCGGGGGGTTCAGGGGCCGGCAGGAACTCCAAGCGGGCCGATTCTAGGTGATAGCTTCGCCACCCTTGACGCGGTTGTTGATCACCGGCGGAGCCGGATTCGTCGGCTCCAACCTCGCCGTCTCACTCGCCTCCCGCCATCCGGAGTGGGAGGTGATCGCGCTCGACAACCTCTACCGGATGGGATCGGAGCTGAACCTGCCGCGGCTGGAGGAGGCCGGGGTCGAGTTCGTCCGCGGCGATGTCCGCGAGCCGGACGAGCTTTCCGCCCTGCCGGAGATCTCGGCGCTGGTCGAGTGCTCGGCCGAGCCCTCGGTGATGAGCGGGGTGGACGGCGACACCTCCTACCTCCTCCACACCAACCTCACCGGCGCCTACAACTGCCTCGAGCTGGCGCGCCGCGACGGCGCCTTCCTCGTCTTCCTCTCGACCAGCCGGGTCTACCCGGTCGCGCCGCAGGTCGAGCTCAACCTGGAAGAGGGGGAGACCCGCTTCGAGATCGCCGCCGAGCAGGACGTGCCCGGAGTCTCCCCGGCGGGGATCTCCGAGGACTTCCCTCTGAGCGGCGCCCGCACCCTCTACGGGACGACGAAGCTGGCCGCCGAGCTGCTGATCGAGGAGTACCGGGCCGCCTTCGGCCTGCCGGCCGTCGTCGACCGCTGCGGGGTGATCGCGGGTCCCTGGCAGATGGGCAAGGTCGACCAGGGCGTGTTCACCCACTGGATGCTCGCCCACCGCTTCCGCAACCCGCTCAGCTACATCGGGTTCGGGGGGCATGGCAAGCAAGTGCGGGACCTGCTCCACGTCGAGGACCTGGTCGACCTGGTCGAGCGGCAGCTGCTCGACCCGGAGGCCTGGGACGGGCGCACCGTGAACGTCGGCGGCGGCCGCGGCTGCAGTCTCTCCCTGCGCGAGACGACCGAGATCTGCCGGCGGCTGACCGGCAACGAGGTCGCGATCGAGCCGGTGCCTGACACCCGTGCCGGGGACGTGCCCGTGTACCTTTCCGATTGCGCGAGGCTCTTCAGCCTCGACGACTGGCGACCCGAGCGCAGCGCCGAGCGGGTCCTGGCGGACATCCACGAGTGGATTGCCGCGGACGAGGATCGGATCGCCGCGGCCCTCGGAATCCAACGCCGTTGAAGGAACGGAACCCCAGTTAAGGAAAGGGACTAGACGCGTATGCCGGTTGCGATCATCACGGGTGCGGGAGGCCTGATCGGCTCCGAGGCGGTCGACCACTTTGTCCGCGAAGGATTCGACGTCGTCGGGATCGAGAACGACATGCGGGCGAGCTTCTTCGGCCCGGAATCCTCGACCTCCCACGTAACCGAGCGGCTGGTCGCCGAGCATTCTGAGTTCCGCTGGGAGAACGCCGACATCCGCGACGCCGACACCGTGGACCGCATCTTCCGCGAGCACGCCGGCAGGATCGAGCTGGTCGTCCACACCGCCGCCCAGCCCTCGCATGACTGGGCCGCCAGCGACCCCCAGACCGACTTTGGCGTCAACGCCAACGGCACCCTCAACCTGTTGGAGGCCGCGCGCGCCCACTGCCCCGACGCCCCCTTCGTCCACTGCTCGACCAACAAGGTCTACGGCGACACCCCGAATTTCCTCCCGCTGGAAAGCCTGGAGAAACGGCTGGAGCTGCCCGAGGACCACCGCTACCACAAGGGCATCGACACGAGCATGTCGATCGACTCCTCGACCCACTCGCTGTTCGGCGTCTCCAAGGCCGCGGCCGACCTGCTGGTGCAGGAGTACGGGCGCTACTTCGAGATGCCGACCGTCGCCTTCCGCGGCGGTTGTCTCACCGGCCCCCAACACGCCGGCGCCAAGCTGCACGGCTTCCTCGCCTACCTGATGAAGTGCGTCGTCACCGGCACCCCCTACACCGTCTTCGGCTACGAAGGCAAGCAGGTGCGCGACAACATCCACAGCGCCGACCTGATCGCCGTCTTCGACGCCTACCGCAAGGCGCCCCGCCCCGCCGCTGTCTACAACATCGGTGGCGGCCGCTTCAGCAACTGCTCGATGCTGGAGGCGATCGATGCCTGCGAGCGAATCGCCGGCCGCGAGCTGCAGTGGGAGATGGGCGAGGAGCCGCGGATCGGCGACCATCGCTGGTGGATCTCCGACCTCGAGCCCTTCCAGGCCGACTACCCCGACTGGAAGCCGCGCTACGGGATCGAGGAGATCCTGCAGGAGATGTACGAGCAGAACCTCGACCGCTGGGTAGTCAAGGCGTGAAGGCTCACCTCCTCGCCGCCGCCGGGTTGGCGACGGCCCTGGTGCTCCTCCTCTTCACCGGCGGCGGCGGGGCAGCGCCGAAGCCGAAGCCGCCGCGCGGCTTCTTCGGTGTCGCGCCGCAGACGACGCTGACGGACGAAGACGTCCGTTACATGCGGGCGGGGGGGCTTGAAACGCTGCGCATGCCGATCGCATGGTCGGCGGTGCAGCCCAAACCAAACGGGCCCTACGACTGGTCGACGATCGACCCCGTCGTCGAAACGGCGACGCGTGGTGGGCTCGAAGTACTGCCTTTCCTCGCCGGGACCCCCTCCTGGCTCGGCAAGCTGACGACGCTGCCGGTCCACAATGCCCGCCAGCGGGCGGCCTGGACCGCCTTCGTCCAGGCCGCGGTCGCCCGCTACGGCCCCGGGGGCGAGTTCTGGCGCGAACACGCCACCGAAGGCATCGACTACGAACCGCCGATCCCGGTCGCAAAACCGGTCCGCACCTGGCAGATCTGGAACGAGGCCAACTTCTTCTACTTCGCCTATCCCGTCTCCGTCCGCGACTACGCGAAGCTGCTGACGATCACTCGCCGGGCGGTCAAGTCGGTCCACCCCGGAGCCAAAATCCTGCTCAGCGGATTGTTCGGGCGGCCCAACGCGAAAGGCAGGAAAGGGATGTGGGCGGCGGCCTTCCTCGAGCGCCTGTACCGGATCCCCGGGATCAAGGGCAAGTTCGAGGCGGTCGCCCTCCACCCCTACGCGATCGACTCCCGCGAACTGGCGGAGATGGCCGAGGAATTCCACGAAGTCAGCCGCGCCAACCGGGATCGTCCGGGGTTGTTCGTCACCGAGATGGGTTGGGGCTCGCAGAACAACTTCGAGGAAGTCGCCTTCGAGCAGGGCATCCGCGGCCAGGTGCGCCAGCTCAGGGGCGCCTATAGCTACCTGCTCGAAAACCAGCGGCGGCTGAACCTGAAGCAGGTCCACTGGTTCTCCTGGAAGGACGCGCCGCTGCTCTGCAACTTCTGCGACTCGGTCGGCTTCTTCCGCCAGGGACCCCGCTTCAAGCCGAAGCCTGCCTGGCATGCGTTCGTGCAGATAACGGGCGGGCGGGCCCGGCCGTAGGCCATGACCCCTGCGGACGAGCGGGGCCCGGCCTGGCTGGTCCTGCCGACCTACAACGAGGCCGAGAACCTCGAGCCCATCGTCGCCGCCTCCCTTCCGAAGCTGCCGGGGGACGCGCGGATCCTGGTCGTCGACGACAACTCGCCCGACGGGACCGGCCGCATCGCCGACCGACTCGCCGCCGAGAACGAGCAGATCGAGGTCCTGCACCGGGTCGAGAAGGAGGGGCTTGGCCCCGCCTACGTCGCGGGCTTCCGCGAGGCGCTGGCCAAGGGCGCCGGGCTGGTCCTTGAGATGGACGCCGACTTCTCCCATGACCCCGCCTACCTGCCGCGCCTGCTGGAGGCGGCGAAGCGGGCTGACGTGGTGATTGGGTCGCGCTACGTCGAGGGGGGCGGGATCTCCAACTGGGGCGCGCTGCGGCGTGGGATCAGCCGGGGCGGCAGCGCCTACGCCCGCCTCGTCCTCGGCGTCGACGTCAAGGACCTGACCGGTGGCTTCAAGTGCTTCCGGCGGGAGGTGCTGGAGGGAATCGATCTCGATGCGATCGACGCCCGCGGCTATGCCTTCCAGGTCGAGGTCACCTACCGCGCGCTGCGGACCGGCTTCCGGGTGGTTGAGGTGCCGATCGTCTTCCGCGACCGCCACGCCGGCAGCTCGAAGATGGACGGCTCGATTGTGCTCGAGGCCATCTGGCGGGTGCCGCGCCTGCGCTTCGGGCGGGGGGCCGTCCCCCGCGGCCGGCGCCTTGGCTAGGGTCCCCGCCTCAATGCGGGCCAAGCTGCAGAAACCCGTAGCCGCGGTAGGCCTGCTCGGCGTCGCGATGGCGATCTCGGCAACCTGGCTGCTGTTGGCGGGGCGCGACCTCACCTTCTACGGCGACGAGATCTTCTATTACGGGAAGCTGGTCACCCGTGAGGGCGTCACCTCCCAGCTCCACGGGATCGAATATTTCTTCGCGCCCCACAACGGCCACCTCGTCCTCCTCGGCCGACTCGTTTACGAGGCGCTCTTCGCCGTCGCCGGTACCGACCGCGCGGTCTTCATGGCGGTCGAGGCGCTTGGGGTAATCGCCTGCGTTGGGATCTTCTTCGCCCTCGCCGTTCGCCGCACCTCGCCGCTGATCGCGCTCGCGCTCAGCATCCTGCTCCTCTTCTTCGGCTACGCGAATGAGACCCTGCTGTGGCCGTTCGATCTGCATACGGTCTACGCGGCGGCCCTCGGACTCGGCGCACTGCTCGCGCTCGAACGCGAGGATCGCGCCGGCGACGTCGCCGGCTGCGCGTTGCTGGTCCTCTCGGTTCTGATGGTCGAGATCGGCCTTGCGTTTGCCGTCGGTGTCGCGGTGCTGGTGCTGCTGCGCCCGGACCGGCGCCGGCGGCTCTGGATCTTCCTGGCGCCTGTGGCGCTCTACGCCGCTTGGTGGCTGTGGGCGCGCCAGTTCGACCAGTCCGACGTCCTCTTCACCAACATCCGTCTCATTCCCCAGGTGCTGACCAACGCCTTGGGCGCGGTGATGGGTTGCCTGCTCGGGATCAACCCCACGGGGGCCGGGGTTCCGGTCGAACTCGTCACCGTCACCGCCGGCGGGATGGTCGCCGCCGGCTTTGCGATCGCCGGTCTGATCTACCGCGTGCGACTGGGGAACGTGCCGCCAACCCTCTGGGCGTTTTTCGCCACCCTGATCGTCTACTGGCTGACGATGGCCGCCGCGGCCCGCCCGCCGGACTCCACCCGCTACGTCTTCGTCAGCGCCGTCCTCGTCCTCCTGGTCGCCATCGACGCGGTCAGGCACGTTCGCTTCGGCCCCCGTGCCGCCGCCGCCCTCTTCGTTCTCGTCGCGCTGGTGATTCCTCCCAACATCGCCAAGTACTACGACGGACGAGGCATAAGCCTCGAGGTCTCACGGATCACCGGCAGCGAGTACGCGATGCTCGACCTCGTCGGGGCCGAGCGGGTCGACCCAGCTTTCATTCCCGCCCGCGACCCCGCGGTCGAAGCGGCCGGTGGCGGCCTTTTCGTCCCGATCGGGGCCGGCGACTACTTCGACGCCGTCGACCGCAACGGCTCGCTGGGAATGTCCCTGGCCGAGCTCCGCGCCGGGGACCCGAAGCACGGGGCGATCGCCGACGCGACGCTGGCGGCGGCCCTGCGGCTGGAGCTGGACGGGGGGCGACCGCCAGCGGCCGGATCCTGTCCGGCGGTGACCACCGGCACCCCGAGCAACCTCGCCTACTTCGATCTCGAACGGGGTGGTGCTGTGCTCGGGAACCGCGGCGAGGACACCATCACCGTCGGCCTCAGCCGCTTCGGTCCGGGCGCCCCCGGCGCCCCCGTCGGGAAGCTGGAGCCCGGGGAATGGGCCGAGGTGCGAATCCCGCCGGACGCGGCCCTCGACCCGTGGCGAGCGGTCGTCGACGGACCGGTCGCCGTCTGTCCCCTGCCCTGACTCGCTGCTACCGGCGGCCGATCACCAGGAACTGCTTGCCGAGCAGGCGCCAGGCGAGCGGCATCCGCAGGTAGAAACCCGTCAGCCTGCGCGAGGGCGGCAGGATGCCACGGAAGGAATAGGGCAGATAACGCGGGATCGTCCGCTCGGGCTCGAAGCCGGCGGTGTAGAGGTGCTCCTCGATCGCCAGGTGGGTCAGCGCGATGATGTGGTCGGCCATGTCCCAGTACTCCTTCGAGCAGTAGCGGTAGTTCGGCCCCATGATCGCGATGCGCCCCCCCGGGGCCATCGCCGCGTGCATCTTTTCCAGGAACTGGGAAATCGACTCCTGGCTTGGCAGGTGCTCGAGGAAGTTGGAGACGAAAACTCCGTCGAAATGCCCCTCGGGCAGCTCGGCGTCCTGGATCTTCGAGGTAATCCGCCGCACGCCGGAGCTGTGGTCGGCCTCGGGGTAGGCCACCTCGTCGACGGCGACCCGCTCCTGTGCCGGAATCGCCTCGATGAACTCGCCCCGCCCCGCGGCCGGGTCGAGAACCCGGCTGGGGGATCCCATCAGCCGGTGTACGTGTGGAGCGATCTCCTCCCAGACAGCGGTGCGGGCACCCTGGTCGACATCACGGAACCGGTAGGCGTAGAGGCGCTCGTAGTTCAGTCTGATCGTCTCCTTGTTGGCGTAGGAAGCGCTCGAAGATATCGACTGGCTTGGTGGAAGCGCCGGATCGTCAGCGCTGGGACAGCCGGCACAGCGCCAGCCGCCCGGAGCCGGTCGCTCGCAGTTGCCAGGGGCGCGGCGAGAGGTCGGTGGGAATCCGCAGCTCGACCCAGGCATCGGGAGACACTTCGCCGAGGTCGACGGGGAATGAGTAGGAGAAGCGGCCCAGCGCCAGGTGCACCGGCGCGCTGGTGCGCAGCGCGACTCCGCCGCGCAGGAGCGGCAGGCGCAGCTTTCCCTCCTCGATCGGCTCGTTGTGGCAGCGACCGATGGGCCGGCTCAGCTCGCCGAGTTCGAGCCCAAGGGCCGCAGCGAGGACCTTGTCGCCTGGCACCCGGGCATGCTCGGGTGCCTCGACGAGTTCGCCTTCGGTGTACGCGGGCGAGCCGTGGGCGTCACGTGCCTCGAAGTACTCCACGGCTTCGACCGGGACGTAGCCGGTGTCGGCGTCTTGTTCTTCGATGCGGTAACCGGGTTGGATTCGCGGTCGGGCGATTTCCAGGGCGGCGAGGTCGGCGCGCTCGATCTGGCTGACGCGGCGATAGGCCTCGGACGCTTCGTGGAAGAAGACGACGTTGGGGAGGACGGCGGCGGCGACCACCGCCACGGCCGGGATCAGGTGCCGTCGCCGGAACCGCACCCCGCTGAGCAGGCCGGCGCCGATCAGCAGCACGAAGGCGCCGCCGGTGTACTGGTAGCGGCTCGCCGAGGCGTCCCGACCCGGCTTGACGTCGAAGCCGCCGAGGGTCCAGTAGGCGAAGGCGACCGCCAGCACGACCCACAGCGAGCGCGGCACCCGCGGCATCTTCCAGAGCCGCCAGAGGGCGAGCGGCACGAAGATCGCGGCCAAAGGCCGACCCCAGTCGAGACCGTTGGGAGACCGAATTCCTTCCGCCGGGACCGCCAGTCCGAGCAGGGCGGCGATCGCCGCCGCGATCGAGTCGAAGATCCAGAAGGGGGTCTCGACGACGTTCTGCAGGGAGAGGGCGCTCTCGGCCTCGTGCCCCCAGCCGACCCACCAGGCGACGTAGATCAGGGCCGGCACGGCGACGATGAACGCGCGGCCGAGCCACGGCCGCTCCCGCCGCAGGAGGATGTCGAGCGCGGCACCGGCGGCGAAGGCGACCCAGAGGCTGGAGAAGAGCAGCGAGACGGTCAGCCCGAGACAGGCGAGGCGGTCGCCGCGGCTGTCTCGCCGGTCCAGCGCCACCAGCATCCCGAGGCCTCCCGCCATCGATCCGAGGAAGGTGATCGAGGCGAACCAGAGGAGGTCGTCGAAGGCGGCCCCGCAGAAGAGCAGGGGGATCATCGCCAGCAGGGCAGGCCATTCGCCGATCCGGCGCCGGACCCAGACGAAGAGGAACCAGACGCCGAGCAGGAAGAGCGCCGTCGAGACGAGCTTGAACGGCAGCATCGAGTCGATCCCGAAGGTGCCGATCAAGAGCTTCCAGACAGTGACCGGCCCGGCGACGAAGTGCTCGTTGTCGGGCCGCATCCAGTTGTCGAGGTCGCCGCGGTCGCGGAAGAGGATGTAGCCCCAGTCGTCGAGGAGAAAGCTCAGTCTCTGGCCGAGGACGACGATCCAGGCGCCGGCGATCGCCATCGTCGCCAGCAGCACCGGCGTCGCCGTCAGCCGCGCCGCGGCGACTTCCGCCTTCCCGATCCAGGCCCTCATCGCGGCGAGCGCTCGCCCGCGCCGCGGCGATAGTCGCCGCGGCTGAGGTGGTGCTCGAGGAAGACGTAGAGGACGATGAAGAGGTAGCGGCTGCCCATCTCGTTCAGCGCCAGCTTCGAGACGCCGGCTTTGCGGTTGGTCCAGGAGATCGGCACGACGCCGTAGCTGAACCCGCGTACCACGGCCTTCAGCGGCAGCTCGACGGTCAGGTTGAAGTGGTGGGAGAGCAGCGGTTGGATCGCGTCGATCACCTCCCGCCGGTAGGCCTTGAAGGCGTTGGTGGTGTCGTTGTAGCCGTGGCGGAAGAGGACGCGGATGCCGAAGTTGACGATCCGGTTCATGATCAGCTTCGTCCGCGGGTAGTCGACCACCCGCGCCCCGCGGATGAAGCGGGAGCCGAAGGCGCACTCGTAGCCCTCCTCCAGCAGCCGGTGATAGGAGACCAGATCCTCGGGGCTGTCGGAGCCGTCGGCCATCATGATCGCGACGGCGTCGCCGCTGAACTGCTCGAGCCCGCAGCGGACAGCGAAGCCGAAACCCGGGGGGTGGTAGGAGGTCAGGCAGCGCACTCGCGGGTTGTTCGCCCCGATCTCGTCGACGATCTCCTTCGTGCGGTCGGCGCTGTTGTCGTTGACGACCAAGATGTCGTAGTCGACCGCCTCTCGTTCGAGCCTGCCGGCGATGCCTTCCACCGTCTCCGCAACCGAGCCCTCCTCGTTGTGGGCGGGGATGACCACCGAGAGCTTCATTCGTCGTCATCCTTAGTCAGCGGGCATGCGGTCGCCGGCGCGGAGGTCCAAAGCCGCAGCTTCCAGGGGGCGGTCGCCGTGTCGGCGGGGATGCTCAACCTGCGGGCGTCGCCGGCGGCGATGCCTTCGAACAGGATCGGAGGCGAGCCGGTGGCGAAACGGTAGAGGTCGAAGCGCTCGATCGGCTCATCGCCGGCTTCGATCGCGATGCCGTCCCGCGGCAGGCTCAGCAGCGGAGAGGAGGTGCCGTCGGTCGGCACCGTCTCGCATCCCGCCGCCGGCATCGCGGACCTCGATATCGGTTCGAGCTCGATCCGCAGAGCGCCGTAGAGGACCTTGTCGGCCGCGTAGCGGACGAAGGCCGGGCTGGCGGCGATTTCCGCTTCCGAGTAGGCGGGCGACCCGTACTCGTCGCGGGCGGAGAAGTAGGAACCGGCGTCGACGTGGATGAAGCCGGTGTCGACGAGTTCTTCGGTCAGCACGAAGCCCGGTTCCACCGTCCCCTCGGCGATGTCCAGCGCCCCCAGACCCGCTTTCTCGAGCTGGCTGATCGGGCGGTAGTTGTCCTCCCACGCTGAGTGCAGCTGCTCGATGTTGCTCGCCAGGGAAAGGAGGGTGACGACGGCGATCGCGGCCAGCGCCCTGGCCCCGATTCGCAGCCCGCGCTCCAGCTCCGGCCGCAGCAGCTCGGCCGCCAGCATGAAGAGGAAGACGACGTCGAGGTACTGGTAACGGCTCTGCTCCGGCCCGCGCCCCGGAATCTGGTTGAAGCCGGCGAGGACCCAGAAGGAGCCGGCGGTCGCCAGCACCACCCAGAACCAGTGCGGGACGTGGTCGCGCCGGTAGAGCCGCCAGGCGGCGAGGAGGACGAGGACGATCGCCACCGGCCGCGCCCAGAGCAGCCGCTCGTGGACTTCGATCGCCGGGTTCGTCAGGCCGGTGGCGGAGCCGACCGCGTTGGCAAGGCTGTTGAGGAGGTACAGCGGCGTCCGCGCGACGGTGTCGAGGCTGAGAGCCGACTCCGCCGTGTGCCCCCAGCCCAGCCACCAGAGGCCGTAGACGGCCAGCGGCGCCAGAAAGACGTACAGCCGCCGCCGTCGCTCCGGCAGCAGCAGGACGTGCACCGCGGCCCCGATCGCGAAGGAGACGCCGAGGCTGGCGAAGAGGACGGAGACGACCAGCAGCAGGCAGGCGACCGTCTCGCCGCGGCGGTCCCCGCGTTCCAGTGCCAGCAGGGCGCCGAGCCCGGCCGAAACCGAGCCGAAGTAGGTCATCTGAAAGGACCAGAGGAGGTCTTCCCAGGCGGCGCCGAGGAAGAGGACGATGGCCGTCGCCGCCAGGGCCGGCCAGTCGCCCACCCGCCGCCGCAGGTAGACGAAGAGCAGAGCGGCGCTGAGCAGGAAGAGCGCGGTGGAGACGACCCGGTAAGGGAGCGCCGAGCCCATGCCGACCGTCGCGAGCAGCGCCTTGTAGATCAGCACCGGCGCGACGACGATGTGCTCCCCGTGGGGACCGAGGATCGCGTCGGCATCGAAATCGCGGCGATAGAGCAGGAACTCCCAGTCGTCGAGCAGGAAGGTGAGCTTCGAGCCGAGGTAGAGGAGCAGGAAGGCGGAGGCGCCGAAAAGCCAGATCAGGAGCAGCAGCGCCGGGGTCCCGATCCTGGGCTTCGCCGCGGCCACGGCGGGTAAGTTATCTGCTCGCCGTGACGCCCCGGATCCCGTTCCTCGACCTTCGCGCCGCCCACGAGGAGCTGGGTGAGGAGCTGTCGGCAGCCGTCCTGCGGGTGCTCGATTCGGGCTGGTACCTGCTCGGTGAGGAGCTGGAGTCGTTCGAGCGCGAGTTCGCCGCCTACTGCGGCGCCCGCCACTGCGTCGGGGTCGGCAGCGGCTACGCGGCGATCGAGCTGGCCCTGCGGGCGGCGGGCATCGGCCCTGGCGACGAGGTGATCGTCCCCGCCTACACCTGGGTGGCGACCTGGCTCGCCGTCAGCGCCACCGGCGCCACCCCGGTCGGGGTCGACGTGCTGGAGCAGACCTACAACATCGATCCGGCGGCGGCCGAGGCCGCGGTCACCGAGCGGACGGCGGCGATCGTCCCGGTCCACCTGCGCGGGGAGCCCGCCGACATGGAGGCCATCCGGCGGATCGCCGACGAGCGCGACCTCTTCCTGCTCGAGGACGCCGCGCAGGCGCACGGAGCCCGCTTCGGCGACCGCCGCGCCGGCGCCCTCGGGGACGCCGGCGCCTTCTCCTTCTATCCCGTAAAGAACCTGGGGGCGATCGGCGACGGCGGCGCCGTCACCACCGACGATTCCGAGCTCGCC